>NZ_AOFD01000010.1 GCF_000332815.1 Arthrobacter nitrophenolicus | reverse complement strand
CGGCGGCAGGCGCTGCCGGCCGCTGCTGCGGACGAACCGGGGCGTTCACGCGGGGAGCGGCTGAGGGCCGGTTTCCGTCGGGAACAGTGCTGCTCGGCTTGGGAAATGAGTCGGGATTACTCACTCGTTACCTCCGTGGTGTCTTCGTTCGGCTCAGCGTCGCCCGAGGCGTCCTCTGACTCAACGGCCGGTGATTCGTCTGCCATTCCTGGCCCGGCGGACTCCCCAGGGGCCCCGCCATCTTCAGCCAACGTTACGTCATCCTCCGGCGATTCCTCGCCTCAAGGCCCCGTTCACTGTTGCGTGCCACTTCGATGATCCGGTCGTTCTTGTCCGGCTTGGCGAAGATGACGCCCATGGTGTCGCGCCCCTTGGCGGGGACGCCGGCCACCGAGGACCGGACAACCTTGCCGCCCTCCATGACCACCAGCACCTCATCTTCCTCCTGGACGATGAGTGCTCCTACCAGGTCGCCGCGTTCCTCCGCCAGCTTGGCCACCTTGATGCCCAGGCCGCCGCGGCCCTGCAGGCGGTATTCCTCCACCGCGGTCCGCTTGGCGTAGCGCCCTCGGTCACGATGAACACGTAGGAACCGTCGGTGACCACGTTGGCGGCCAGCAGCTCGTCGTCTTCACGGAACTTCATGCCGGTGACGCCGGAGGTGGCCCTGCCCATAGGCCGGAGCGCATCCTCGGTGGCGGTGAAGCGGATGGACTGGCCTTGCGGGAAACCAGCAGCAGGTCGTCCGTCTCGGACACCAGCTGCGCGGACACCAGTTCGTCGCCGTCGCGCAGGTTGATGGCGATGACGCCGGCGGACCGGTTGGTGTCGTAGTCTTCCAGCCGGGTCTTCTTCACCAGGCCGCGCTTGGTGGCGAGGACCAGGTAGGGGGCCTGCTGGTAGTCCTTGAGGTCAAGCACCTGGGCGATGTGTTCATCGGGCTGGAAGGCCATCAGGTTGGCCACGTGCTGGCCCTTGGCGTCGCGTCCGGCTTCCATCAGCTCGTAGGCCTTGGCACGGTACACCCGGCCCAGGTTTGTGAAGAACAGGAGCCAGTGGTGCGTGGTGGTGACGAAGAAGTGCTCCACCACGTCGTCGCCGCGGAGCTGGGCACCCTTGATGCCCTTGCCGCCGCGCTGCTGGGACCGGTAGTTGTCGCTGCGGGTGCGCTTGACGTAGCCGCCGCGGGTGATGGTGACCAC
This sequence comes from Arthrobacter nitrophenolicus, assembly GCF_000332815.1. Taxonomy (GTDB): domain Bacteria; phylum Actinomycetota; class Actinomycetes; order Actinomycetales; family Micrococcaceae; genus Arthrobacter; species Arthrobacter nitrophenolicus. The sequence continues at coordinate 96,300 of NZ_AOFD01000010.1, read as the reverse complement.
CATCTCCTCTTCGGGGATGAGGTCCTCCATGGACATGTCGCCGTCGTAGCCCATGAGGATCTTGGTGCGCCGGTCGTCGCCGTGCTTGTCCACGATCTCGCCGAGTTCTGTGCTGATGATTTCCCGCTGGCGCTGCTCGGAGCCCAGGATCTCGTTGTATTCGGCGATGAGTGCTTCGAGTTCCGCGTGCCGGTCCTGGATTTTCTGGCGTTCCAGGGCGGCGAGGCGGCGCAGCTGCATGTCCAGGATGGCCCGGGCCTGGAGCTCGTCGATGTCCAGCAGTTCCATCAGGCCGTCGCGTGCCGCCTCGGTGGTGCTGGAGGCACGGATGAGGGCGATGACCTCATCGAGCATGTCCAGTGCCTTGAGCAGGGCGCGGAGGATGTGTGCTTCCTCCTCCGCCTTCCGGAGCCGGTAGCGGGTCCGGCGTGCGATGACATCCAGCTGGTGCGTGACCCAGTGCCGGATGAAGGCGTCCAGGCTCAGGGTGCGCGGTACACCGTCAACGATGGCAAGCATGTTGGCGGAGAAGTTGCTCTGCAGTTCGGTGTGCTTGTAGAGGTTGTTCAGCACAACCTTGGGCACGGCATCCCGCTTGAGGACGATCACCAGGCGCTGGCCGGTGCGGCCGGACGTCTCGTCCCGGAGGTCGGCGATGCCCTGGATCTTGCCGTCCTTGACCAGTTCGGCGATCTTGATGGCCAGGTTGTCCGGGTTCGCCTGGTAAGGCAGTTCGGTGACCACCAGGCAGGTGCGGCCCTGCAGTTCCTCGACGTTCACCACGGCACGCATGGTGATGGAGCCGCGGCCCGTCCGGTAGGCGTCCTCGATGCCCTTGTGGCCCAGGATGGTGGCGCCGGTGGGGAAATCGGGGCCCTTGACGCGCAGCAGGAGCTGCTCCAGCAGGTCCTCGCGGCTGGCGCCGGGGTTGGACAGGTACCACTGCACGCCGTCGGCCACTTCCCGGAGGTTGTGCGGCGGAATGTTGGTGGCCATGCCGACGGCGATGCCGGACGAGCCGTTAACCAGCAGGTTGGGGAACCGCGCCGGCAGGATGGTGGGTTCCTGGTTCTTGCCGTCGTAGTTGTCCTGGAAGTCGACGGTTTCCTCGTCAATGTCCCGGACCATCTCCATGGCCAGCGGGGCCATCTTGGTTTCGGTGTAACGCGGGGCGGCCGCGCCGTCGTTCCCCGGGGAACCGAAGTTTCCCTGGCCCAGCGCCAGCGGGTAGCGCATGGTCCAGTCCTGGATCAGGCGGACCAGGGCGTCGTAGATGGCGGTGTCGCCGTGGGGGTGGTACTGGCCCATGACCTCGCCCACCACACGGGCGCATTTGTTGAAGGAACGGTCGGGGCGGTAGCCGCCGTCGAACATTGCGTAGAGCACGCGGCGGTGGACGGGCTTGAGCCCGTCACGGACGTCGGGAAGGGCACGGCCCACGATGACGGCCATGGCGTAGTCCAGGTAGGACCGCTGCATTTCCGTCTGCAGGTCAACCTGCTCCACGCGGTCAACCAGCACGTCGCCCTCAAGAACGGTGTCCGGGTTTCCGGCGTCGGGAGCCGGGTTCTCGGGTGTTTCGTCGCTCATTTATTTATTTCCGTTTCAGGTATATGTCTAAGTCCGAATATCTTGGGCCGTGCCCTAGATATCCAGGAACCTGACGTCCTTGGCGTTCTGCTGGATGAAGTTCCGGCGGGACTCCACGTCTTCGCCCATGAGGACGGAGAAGATCTGGTCCGCGGCGAGGGCGTCGTCCATGGTGACCTGCAGCAGCGTCCGGTTGTCCGGGTCCATGGTGGTGTCCCACAGCTCGGTGTAGTCCATTTCGCCCAGGCCCTTGTAGCGCTGGATGCCGTTGTCCTTGGGGATCCTGCGGCCCGCGGCCTGGCCGGCCACCAGCTTGGCGTCGCGTTCACGGTCGCTGTAGACGTAGTCGTGCGCCGCGTTGGACCACTTGATGCGGTACAGCGGCGGCTGTGCCAGGTACACGTAGCCGTTCTCGATCAGGGGACGCATGTAGCGGAACAGCAGCGTCATCAGGAGGGTGGTGATGTGCTGGCCGTCCACGTCGGCATCGGCCATCAGGACGATCTTGTGGTACCGGAGCTTGGAGAGGTCGAAGTCCTCGCCGATGCCGGTGCCGAAGGCGGTGATCATGGACTGGACTTCGGCGTTGCCCAGGGCTTTGTCCAGGCGGGCGCGCTCCACGTTGAGGATCTTTCCGCGCAGCGGCAGGATCGCCTGGGTCTCGGGGTTGCGCCCGCGCTTGGCGGAACCGCCTGCCGAGTCACCCTCCACGATGTAGACCTCGCACTTCTCCGGATCCTTGGAGGAGCAGTCCGAGAGCTTTCCGGGCATGCCGAACGATTCCAGCGGGCTCTTGCGGCGCGCGTTGTCGCGTGCCTTTCGCGCCGCCATGCGGGCCTGCGCGGCGGAGATGGCTTTCCGGATCACGTCGCGGGCCGGGCCGGGGTTGCGTTCCAGCCAGTCACCCAGGCCGTCGGTGACCACGCGCTGGACGAAGCCCTTGACCTCGGAGTTGCCGAGTTTGGTCTTGGTCTGGCCTTCGAACTGGGGCTCGGACAGTTTGACCGAAATGACGGCTGTCAGGCCCTCGCGGATGTCGTCGCCGGTGAGGTTGTCATCCTTTTCCTTGATGATGCTCTTCTCGCGCGCGTAGCGGTTGATCAGCGAGGTCAGCGCAGCGCGGAAACCCTCTTCGTGGGTTCCGCCCTCGTGGGTGTTGATGGTGTTGGCGTAGGTGTGGACGCTTTCGGAGTAGGCGCTGGTCCACTGCATCGCCATTTCCACGGCGATCTTGCGCTCGGTGTCCTCGGTTTCGAAGGCGATGACGTCCTCGTGGACCACATCCACCTTCTTGCCGGAGTTCAGGTGCTTGACGTAGTCCAGCAGGCCGTCGTCGTACTGGTACACCACGGTCCGGTGTTCGGCACTGACCTCGCCCTCGGTGGCGATGGCATCAAGGTCCAGGTCGGCGTCGGCGTCGTCAGCGGCAGGCGTGCGCTCATCCGTCAGCGTGATGCGCAGGCCCTTGTTGAGGAACGCCATCTGCTGGAAACGGGCACGGAGGGTCTCGAAATCGAACTCGGTGGTCTCGAAGATTTCCGGGTCCGGGTAGAACGTCTGGCTGGTACCGGTGCGGTCCGTTTCCTCGCCCTTGACCAGGCTGCCCTGGGGCTTTCCGCCGTTGGCAAAGGACATGCGCCAGACGTGGCCCTGCCGGCGGACCTCGGTATCCACCGGCTGGACAGTGCGTTGACAACGGAGATACCCACGCCGTGGAGGCCGCCGGACACTGCGTAACCGCCGCCACCGAACTTGCCGCCGGCGTGCAGGATGGTCATGACCACTTCGACGGTGGGCTTGTGCTCGGTGGGGTGCATGTCCACGGGAATACCGCGGCCGTCATCCACAACCTTGACGCCGCCGTCGGCCTGGAGGACCACCTCGATGTGCGTGCAGTAGCCGGCGAGGGCTTCGTCGACGGAGTTGTCCACCACTTCGTAGACCAGGTGGTGGAGCCCCCGCGGGCCGGTGGAGCCGATGTACATGCCGGGACGTTTCCGGACGGCTTCCAGACCTTCAAGGACAGTGATGTCGCTGGCCCCGTATTCGCGCGGCTTCGCAGATTCCGCCGGAGTATCAGGCGTACGGGCATCCTCGACTACGGGTTCAACTGCCAGATCTGTATTGTCGTTAGCCACAGGCGCTGTCGACTCCTCTGTTCTCGATGATGGCCGGCTGATTCCTCCTCCATCCGGAAAAGGCACCCGCCAACAGGCACAAACTTATGGCGCGGGTGGCTTGCTGACGGTGGGGGTCCGCACCCGGGTGCGGACGCAGTCAACGTTTCACCCGCGCCCAGTTATCTACAACGATTCTACCGGGAAACAGCCCATATTCCCGCATTCCGGGGCCGTGGACGGGAAGCTGCATGGCTGTGGACGGCCGCTGGCCGCGCCTAGGGCGCCCCAAAAGGACCGTCCCCGGGGGCCTATACACCCACCGGCCCTTCCAGCGCTCTACACGGCGTTGGGAGCATTTTCAATAGTCCGGCCGGAGGCTATCCGTAGGTGTCCCGTGGTCCGCGGCCATTGACGGTCCGTCCGCCCTTGCGCCAGCTGGGCGCGGAGGGGCCCAGGACCTGGATGCTGGTGACCACCCCGTCGCCGAGTTCCACGCGGAATTTCTCCAGCAGGCTGGTGCTGAGCAGCCGGAGCTGGGTGGCCCATGCCGTGGAATCACACCTGACGTGCAGGGTAGTGTCCGTGAAGCTCTCAGGGGTGCAGTGCGCGGAAATCTCCGGGCCCACGAGGGCAGGCCATTCCGCCATGACGGAACCCACGGCCACCGGCGACGTCCAGCCGCGTTCAGCCACGAGGCGTCCCACCACCTTGCCAAGGCCCAGGGGATCGCGGCCGGTGGAATGGAACTGGCTGAAACCGCGGGTATCCCGGATTCCGCCCCTGGCTTTGGAAGAACCCGGCCGAACGGCCTTCCGGCGGACTTCGCCCCGGGCAGCCGCGGCCTCGCGCATCCTGTTCAGCGCTGCCTGCGGCGCATCGATGCTGTCGGGATCGCGGCCGGGCTGCAGCCCGCCGCCGTGGTCACCGTCCCTGCTCATCAATACCTCCCGGGATGACTTTCACCCGCCGGCCGGACAGCTCTTCCGGGATATCGGCGTCGACGGCGGCGGTCACCAGGACCTGTTCCGCGCCGGAGACTATTGCCGCCAGTTTACGCCTGCGCTGGACGTCCAGTTCGGCAAAAACGTCGTCAAGGATCAGGATCGGTGCAGAACCACCGGTGCGGGCGTCGTCGAGCATCACGTAGTAGGAGGCCAGGCGCAGGGACAGGCACATGGACCAGGTTTCGCCGTGCGACGCATAGCCCTTGGCCGGGGCCTGCCCCAGGACAAGTTCCAGTTCATCGCGGTGCGGTCCCACCAGCGAAATGCCCCGTTCCAGTTCCTTCTTCCGTGACTCAGCGAAGGCGAGGACATACCGTTCCGTGAGCTGTTCGACGGAAAGCCTGCGCAGGTCCTCGGTCCCGACGGCGTCTCCCGGCACTCCGCGCGGCGCACCTGCCAGGGGGGCGCCGTCGTCGTCCATCTGGTTCTGGAGTGTGGATCGATAGGTGGCATCGGCTGGCTTGGATGCGTCAGTCAGTTCCGCATAGGCGCGGGCAAGGTGCGGCCGGAGGCGTTCCACCAGTTCAAGGCGTGCGTGGAGGAGCTCGGCGCCGGCGCGTGCCATGTGCTGGTCCCACACATCCAGGGTTGCCTCGTGTCCGGAGGTGAATTTCCCGGACCGTGCCGACTTGAGCAGGGCGTTGCGCTGTTTCAGCACCCGGTCGTAGTCGCTGCGCGTGGCGGCATGATGTGGAATGAGGCTGGCCAGCAGTTCGTCCAGGAACCGCCGGCGGTTGGCGGGATCGCCCTTCACCAGGGCAAGGTCCTCGGGAGCGAACAGGACTGTCTGGCAAATCCCCAGCAGGTCCCTGGCCCGGACGGGATTGCTGCGGTTGATCCGCCCGCGGTTGGCGCGGCCGGCGTTGATCTCAAGCTCCAGGATGGTGGTCTGGTCCCCGCGGACCAGCCGTGCACGGACCAGCGCCCGGTCGGTCCCGAACCGGAGCAGGGGGGCATCGGAACTGACCCGGTGGGAACTGAGCGTGGCGAGGTACCCGATGGCTTCCATCAGGTTGGTCTTGCCGATGCCGTTGTATCCCACCAGGACGGTGACGCCCGGCTCCAGGGCAAGGTCCACCTGGGCGTAACTGCGGAAATCGGTCAGGGAGAGGTGTTCCAGGTACACGCGGGTTTCGACAATTCTGGGGACAACGGCGGTCCCCGGTGGGTGCTACTTGGCAGGACGGGTTGCGTGTCCGCCGAACTGGTGGCGGAGGGCGGACACCATCTTCATGGCGGGTGAACTGTCCTCCCTGGACTCAAAGCGGGCGAACAGTGCGGCGGTGATGGCCGGGGCAGGAATTGCGTTGGCGATTGCTTCTTCCACAGTCCAGCGCCCCTCGCCGGAATCCTCCACGTAGTCATCAATGTTCTGCAGGCCCGGGTCCTCCTCCAGCGCCTTGACCAGCAGGTCAAGCAGCCAGGACCGCACCACCGTGCCTTTTTGCCAGGCGCGGAAAGTGCCGGGCAGGTCGTTGATGATGTCCTTGGATGCAAGGAGCTGGTAGCCCTCGGCATAGGCCTGCATCAGGCCATACTCGATTCCGTTGTGGACCATCTTGCGTAGTGACCGGCACCGACCCCGCCAACGTGGACAAAGCTGTCCGCTCGTTCCCCCTCGGGGCGCAGGGCATCGAACACGGGCAGTGCGCGTTCGATGTCAGCCGCATCCCCGCCTGCCATCAGGCCGTAGCCGTTCTGCAGGCCCCAGACACCGCCGGAGACGCCGCAGTCGGCGAAGCGGATGCCCTTGGCAGCAAGGATTTCGCCGTGCTTCTGGTCCTCGGTGAAGCGGGAGTTGCCGCCGTCGATCACCAGGTCGCCCTGGTCCAGCTTGTCCGCCAGCTCGGTGATGACCGCATCCGTAATCGCGCCGGCGGGGACCATCACCCAGATCAGCCTGGGGACGGGGACTGCGGCGAGCAGCTCGTCCACGGAGGCAACATCGCTGATGTCCGGGTTGCGGTCGTAGCCCGTGACGTCGATCCCGCCTTTGCGAAGCCGCTCGCGCATGTTGAATCCCATTTTGCCAAGGCCAATCAGTCCAATGTGCATCAGGAACTCTTTTCTGCGCGGTGAATGGGTGGCGGTGGTTGGGGCCCATCGGCGAGCCGATGGGGACTAGTTAGGGAGGCGGACCGGCATCACCAGGTAGCGGTAGTCGTCCTGGTCCTCGCCGTCGGCGTCCGCCTGGGCCGTGATCATGGCCGGCTTCGGCGCCGAGGTGAAGGAGAACCGGACGAACTTGGTTTCGATCACGCTCAGGCCTTCCACCAGGTAGTGCGGGTTGAAGGCCACGGTGATGTCGTCCCCGGAAAGCTGTGCTTCCAGCTCCTCCGAAGCCTGCGCGTCCTCACCGGTGCCGGCGTCGAGGTTCAGCTGGCCTTCCGTGAAGGCCAGCCGTACCGGGGTGTTCCGCTCGGCCACGAGCGAAACACGGCGGACTGCCTCAACCAGTTCCTGGGTTTGCACGGTGGCATGGATGGGGGTTGATTCCGGGAACAGTGAGCGGATCTTCGGGTAATCGCCGTCCACCAGCAGCGAGGTGGTGGTTCGCCCGCCGCTTTCGAAGCCGATCAGGCGGCTGTCGTCGTCGGAGAGTGCAAGGTTGATGTCCCCGCTGTTGCCGAGTGTCTTGGCGACCTCGTTGAGGGTTTTCGCCTTGACCAGGGCGCTGGTGGAGATACCCGGCGTCACCGGCTTCCACGGGACTTCGCGCATGGCGAGCCGGTACCGGTCCGTGGCCAGGAGGGTGATCAGGTCGTCTTCGATCTCCATCCGGACACCCGTGAGGATGGGGAGGGTGTCGTCCTTGCTCGCGGCGATGATCACCTGGGAAACAGCCTGGGCAAAGGCATCGCCGGGGACTGTGCCGCTGATCGCGGGAAGCGCGGGCAGGGGCGGGTACTCGGCCTCAGGCATGGTGGCCAGGTGGAAGCTGCTTCGGCGGCAGGTGAGCGTCACTTTGTTGCCGTCGGTTTCGACGTCGACCGGAGCGGAGGGAAGGCTGCGGCAGATATCCGCCAGCAGCCGGCCTGACACCAGGATGGTGCCTTCGTCCCGGATGTCCGCGGCAATTTCGAGCCGCGCGGAGGTCTCGTAGTCAAAGCTCGAGAGGCTGACGGTGCCGGCTTCGGCCTTCAGGAGGAGGCCGGACAGGACGGGTACGGGCGGCCGCGGAGACAAGGACCGGGCTGTCCAGGTGACGGCTTCTGCCAGGACGTCCCGATCGACTCTGAACTTCACGGAAGGGTGCCGCCTTTCATTGCTGCTGCGTTTGGGTTCCGGCACTCCCGCGGTAGGAGTCCCTGGAAAGTGTTGTCCCCGCCCTGTTTGGCGCATGGTTTGCACTCGGCGGACCACGCACGGACCCAGGGATGGGAGCGCTGCTGACAGCTTAGCCGGAACATCCGCGATTAACCCATCCCCCAGTCCGGCCTCAAGGGGTCCGGGCCGCCCGGCCCGCCCGGCAGAGGTGTGCAGATCGATCTTGTTGTTTGAGGGACTTCGATTTTTTGGGATTAGTAGTGTTAATAACTGCTGTGGAAACTGTGGATAACCGTGCTTCAGCCTGCGTTCGAGCGGTTAAGCCCTGTTCATGGACTGTGGGTGGAGCAGGTTTTAAACAGGGTGTGGATGGGGACAGAAATTTTCGCCGTTTTCGCGATCCACAGGCGGCTTAAGGGTTTTAAGCCCATTAACCGCGGTTGTCCCCTTAACTATCCACAGCCTTATCCACATGCACCTGTTAATAAGGTATAGGTGGCGGGTCAGGAATCGCGCTGCTGTTGCTTAATCCGGTTGGTCAGCTCTGTCACCTGGTTGTAAATCACACGGCGCTCGGCCATGAGTTCACGGATCTTGCGGTCCGCGTGGATGACCGTGGTGTGGTCGCGGCCGCCGAGCTCCTGGCCGATCTTGGGCAGGGACATGTCGGTGAGCTCCCGGCACAGGTACATCGCGATCTGCCGCGCCGTCACCAGCGTGCGCGTGCGCGACTTGCTGCACAGCTCTTCCATGCTGAGCTTGAAGTAGTCGGCCGTCTGCTGGAGGATCTGGCTGGATGTGATTTCCTGGGCGCCGTCGTCCGTGATGAGGTCCTTGAGGACCATTTCCGCCAGGGCCACGTCCACCGGCTGCCGGTTGAGGCTGGCGAACGCCGTGACGCGGATCAGGGCGCCTTCGAGTTCGCGGATGTTGCTGGAGATCTTGGAGGCGATGTACTCAAGGGCGTCATCCGGTGCCGAAAGTCCCTCGCTAAGGGCCTTCTTCCGGAGGATGGCGATGCGGGTTTCGAGTTCCGGCGGCTGGATGTCCGTCAGCAGGCCCCACTCAAAGCGGGATTTCATCCGGTCCTCGAAGCCAGCCAGCAGCTTGGGCGGCTGGTCCGAGGTGATGACCACCTGCTTGTTGTTGTTGTGCAGCGAATTGAACGTGTGGAAGAACTCCTCCAGCGTCCGGTCCTTGCCGGCCAGGAACTGGATGTCGTCGATGAGCAGCACGTCCACGTTGCGGTACGTGGTTTTGAAGCTGGCGCCTTCGTCGTCGCGGATGGAGTTGATGAAATCGTTGGTGAATTCTTCGGAGTTGACGTAGCGGACGCGGATGCCGCTGTAGAGGCGCCGTGCGTAGTGGCCGATCGCGTGCAGCAGGTGCGTCTTGCCCAGCCCGGAATCGCCGTAGATGAACAGCGGATTGTAGGCCTTGGCGGGGGCTTCGGCAACTGCCACGGCCGCAGCGTGCGCGAAGCGGTTGGACGAGCCGATCACGAAGGTGTCGAAAACGTACTTGGGATTCAGCCGGCCGAACTCATGCGAGGTGCTCGGCAGCATGGGCTGGGGCTTCTGCTCCACCAGCTGGTCCGAGACGAAGGACGGTTCGACGACGGGTTCAGGTTCTTCGTGGACGGGCACCAGATCGGTATCGACGTCGATGGCGCACCGGATGTCTTCCGAGAAGACGCTGTGCAGGGCATCGTCGAGGGCATCCTTCACCTGGGTCTGGAGCACCTCGCGGGTGAGTTCGTTGGGTACGGCCACCAGGAGGGTGGAACCGATCAGGCCCTGGGCCTGGGCGAGGATGACGAAGCCGCGCTGCCGCGGGGAAACGCGGTGGTCCTGCTCCAACAAACTGACCACCCGGCGCCAGGAACTTCCGACAGTATTGGCGTGGTTGGCTTCGTCTACTGTCATCAATGGGTTCCCTCAAAACTTGCTTTGCCTGCAATGCCTGCAGCCCAAAGTCCGGAACCAGGGTGCTGGCCCAGCTTAATCCACAGGGTTATGCACAGTCCGTGGATAATCGGCTACTGAGCCACTCTAGGGGATGAAAAGCCTAGAAGATAGCTGGCCAGTTGCTTGTGGATAATTACACGGTTGTGGTTCCCGAAAGGGGGCTGTGAGCCACTTCATCCACAGGCTTTGAGGGGTAGTTAGGAACAGCTGGGGATAGCGCTCGGGGGCCGTCCCGGTTTGACGCAGGGGCTCAAATTGCCCTAACGTTGTGAAGTCCTTTGTGTCCGCTTTTTGGCCCCATCTGAATCTCCCAGACGCTCCGCGTTTGGGCAGCCGGGGGAAGCGTGCATATACAAAACTTAGCGTCGGCCAGTTCTTCCCCATACTGATCGGGTGGGCGCACCTTTGATCCACTGGAGTAACTAACGTGAGCAAGCGGACTTTTCAGCCGAATAACCGCCGTCGAGCCAAGAAGCACGGCTTCCGCCTTCGTATGCGTACCCGTGCCGGCCGCGCCATCCTGGCAGCCCGCCGTGGCAAGGGCCGCACCGAGCTGTCGGCCTAAATAACCTGACTTGTCGGTAGACATTCCTTTGCGAGTTTAAGGTGCTGGCCGCCCGCAACCGCCTGAGGACTGCTACCGATTTTTCAACAACTGTACGTTCCGGTGTCCGCAATGGGCGCCGGAACGTAGTGTTATATGCGGCAGCTATCGCTGCCGACGAACCCAGCCGGATCGGGTTCATCGTTTCCAAGAGTGTAGGGAACGCTGTGGTCAGGAACCTCGTTAAGCGAAGACTGAGGGAAGCGGGTGCCGCCTCGCTGCGCGAGCACGGCACCGGTTTCGCCATAGTGGTCCGGGCGCTGCCCGCGTCCGCCTCTGCCAGCTGGGACCAGCTGCTGAAGGACTACAACGCTGCACTGGAATCGACGCTGACCCGGCTGGCCGGACGCCCCATACAGGCGGCCGCAAATGGTTCGGCTGGTACAACACAGGAGGGGACATCGCGTGCGTAACGCCACCGCCGTCGTCGCCCGTCTCCGTCCTGTAGCCGCCGCCGTCGGAATGTTCCTGTGGAACCTGCCCCGGAACACCCTCATCGTGCTGCTCAAGGCTTACCGCAAGGTGATTTCACCCTTGTACGGGCAGGTCTGCCGTTTTTTCCCTTCATGCTCGGCTTATGCCCTTGAAGCGGTTACTGTCCATGGCGCCGTCAAGGGAAGCTGGCTCGCAGTCCGGCGCCTCGGCCGCTGCCATCCATGGAACGCCGGCGGTGTGGACCACGTCCCCGCCGGAAAGCGGGACTGGCCGGAGAGCCAGGCCCCCACAATTGTTGTGCTGAACAACCCGGACAAGTACCTGGCTGCTCGGACTGATGGAGAAGGCCGCAGTGCGGCCTGACGAATAGGGATAAGTATGGACTTCTTTGAAACAATCATGTTTCCGTTCAAGTGGCTTGTGTCCATCATCATGGTGGGCTTCCACGAGGGCCTGACCGCCATCGGCCTGCCCGAGGCATCGGGCTGGACCTGGACTCTTTCCATCATCGGGCTGGTGCTGGTGATCCGTGCCGCCCTGATTCCCGTGTTCGTGAAGCAGATCAAGGCTCAGCGCGGCATGCAGCTCCTGCAGCCGGACCTGAAGAAGCTCCAGGACAAGTACAAGGGCAAGACCGACCAGCTGTCCCGCCAGGCCATGGCGCAGGAACAGATGGCCATGTACAAGAAGCACGGCACCAACCCGTTCTCCGCATGCCTGCCCATGCTGATCCAGATGCCGTTCTTCTTCGCGCTGTTCACCGTCCTGTCCGGCATTTCAGGTGCCCGCGACAAGGGCGAAGGCATCGGCGCCATGAGCCACGACCAGGTAGTGCAGTTCGACGACTCCACCATCTTCGGGGCACCCCTGAACGCAACGCTGCTGCATGGCGGCGGCGGCGAGAACCAGATCACTGTTGCCGTCCTCTCGATCCTGATGATCCTGGCCATGACGGCCTCGCAGTTCATCACGCAGAAGCAGATCATGGCCAAGAACATGTCCGAAGAGGCCATGGCCAGCCCGTTCATGCGCCAGCAGAAGATGATGCTGTACATCCTGCCCATCGTCTTCGGTGTGGGCGGCATCAACTTCCCCATCGGTGTCCTGATCTACTGGACCACCACCAACCTGTGGACCATGGGCCAGCAGTTCTTCGTCATCCGCCGCATGCCGACGCCGGGATCCCCCGCCGCCAAGGCCCTTGCCGAGCGCCGTGCCGCCAAGGGCCTGCCCGCCCTGTCCATCCTCAGCGGCAAGAAGGATGACGACGCCGATGCCGCCGCGGCAGCAGCCGTTGCCGAACCCAAGGGCCAGCGTGTCCAGCCCCAGCGCAAGAACAGGAAGAAGAAGTAATGTCAGCCGAGAGCACCGAACACGCCCTTTCTGAAGACATGATCGAAGAGCAGGACGAGTCCGTGAACGAAGAGACTTCCGCGCCGAAGATGTCCGCTGTCAGCCGTCTCGAGGAAGAGGGCGACATCGCGGCGGACTATCTTGAGGAACTGCTGGACATCGCCGATATCGACGGCGACATCGACATCGAGGTCCGCAACGGCCGCACCTACATTTCAATCGTTGCCGAGGAAGAGTCCGAAGGCTTGGAGAGCCTGGTTGGCGAGGACGGTGAGGTCCTTGAAGCACTTCAGGAGCTCACGCGCCTTGCGGTGCTGTCCGCAACGGAGAACCGGTCCCGGCTGGTCCTTGACATCAACGGATACCGCCAGGAGCGCACCGGCCACCTGCAGAAGATCGCGGAGGACGCCGCAGCCGCAGTGAAGGAAACCGGCAAATCCGTGGCCTTGGAACCGATGAGCGCCTACGAACGGAAGATCGTCCACGACGCCGTCGCAGACCTGGGGCTCGTCAGTGAGTCCGAGGGCGAAGGCAGCGGACGCCACATTGTTGTATCCGCAGACTAGAGAATTGCTGGCCCGCTGAACATGGTTGACATCACGGCACCTGAGCTTCTGGCCGCCGAAAAAATCTTCGGCGACCGCCTTGATCTGGCCAAGCGCTACGTTGAGCATCTTGCCACTTCGGGAACTGAACGCGGCCTGATCGGGCCGCGGGAAATCCCCCGGTTGTGGAGCAGGCATGTGCTGAACTGCGCTGTCATCGAGAGGCAGATCCCGCACGGCAGCCACGTAGCCGACGTCGGCAGCGGGGCCGGCCTGCCTGGTCTGTGCCTCGCCATCGCCCGGCCCGACCTGGAACTGACCCTGATCGAGCCCCTGGAACGCAGGGTGATCTGGCTCCAGGAGGTGGTGGACGACCTCGGGCTGGACAACGTGACGGTGATGCGCACGCGTGCCGAACTGGCCGTTGGCCATGTTGATGCCGACGTGGTGACGGCGAGGGCAGTCTCGGCATTGAGCAACCTCGCAGGGCTGACCATCCCCCTCTTGAACGGCAAGGGCGAAGTTGTTGCCATCAAGGGACGGAGCGCCGGCGAAGAAATCGAAAAAGCCGCCAAGGTGATCCGCAAACTGGGCGGCGTTGAAACGTCAGTCCTGACCGTGGGTGACAACCTGCTTGAGGAACCCACCACGGTAGTGCGCATCGTTGTAAACAAGTCCCAAAAGAAGTCCTAGTCCTGGCCCGGTAGCCGTAGTCTGCCGGGTCAAGCAGTTAGGCTAGTCAACGGCAGCAAAAAATGGCTGAACGAGAGTGAGTGTGCCCCAGTGACCAGTAGTGAAGCCTCCGCACAACGGATACCGCCGTTTGTGTCATTGGGGTCAGCTCGTTCCGTCACTGGACCGGGACTTGCCCCTGGCCGGGGCGGGAATCATCCGCAATCGGTAGCGAATGCCGGATCCGCCGCCCTCGTTTCACGTGAAACAACCCCTGCCGGTAGATCAAACATCATTGACGCGATGGATGATTCCAGTCCTATCGCCCGCGAGCTCGCGCACGAAACCAAGCGCCGGGAGCGCCTCATGGGCCGCAAGCTGCCCCGGCCGGAGAAGACCCGGATTTTCACCGTGTCCAACCAGAAGGGTGGGGTGGGAAAGACCACCACCACCGTGAACATCGCGGCCGCACTGGCAGCAGCCGGACTGAATGTCCTGGTGATCGATATCGACCCGCAGGGCAACGCCTCCACTGCGCTGGGCATCGAGCACCACGCGGATGTCGACAGCATCTACGACGTCCTCATCAACGATGTGCCGATGGCAGACGTGGTGGCCCAGTGCCCCGATATCGAGAAGCTCATTTGCGCGCCGGCCACCATCCACCTCGCAGGCGCGGAGATCGAGCTGGTATCGCTGGTGGCGCGTGAACAGCGTTTGCGCCGGGCCATCGATGTATATGCCAAGACGCGTGAAAAGAACGGAGAGGAGCGGCTGGACTACATCTTCATCGATTGCCCGCCGAGCCTCGGACTTCTCACAGTCAACGCGTTCTGCGCTGCCAACGAGGTCCTGATTCCCATTCAGTGTGAGTACTATGCGCTCGAGGGACTCAGCCAGCTCCTGAAGAACATTGAGATGATCCAGAAGCACCTCAATGACGAGCTCGAAGTTTCCACGATTCTGCTCACCATGTACGACGGCCGGACCAACCTTGCTGCACAGGTCGCTGCCGAAGTCCGCACGCACTTCCCGCAACAGGTGCTGTCTGCCGTAGTACCGCGCTCGGTCCGTATTTCCGAGGCGCCGAGTTACCAGCAGACTGTCATGACGTATGACCCATCCTCCAGTGGCGCACTGTCTTACCTGGAAGCCGCTGCTGAAATAGCAGAACGCTAGAAATCTTCAAACTGCAACGACCGGAACCGGCACTGCCTGGTTCTACCACTGGAGGGATTTATCCATGAGCGAGAAGCGACGGGGCCTAGGCCGCGGTCTTGGCGCGCTGATTCCAAGTTCCGCCGCATCAAACGGGCAGGGGAACGGGGCAGCGGTATCCCGCCCGGTGGACCTCTTCTTTCCTGAGGGACGGAAGAAGACTGATTCGCCGGACGCTGCTGCAGGCACAGCCCAGTCAGTTGCAGACAAGCTGATCGCTTCCCCTGCCCCCAGGACCACGTCCAGGCCGTCCAGGAATCAGGATGGTGATACGGAGGCAGCAGGCACTTCTTCCTCCGCTACCGATTCTGCAGGTGCCAAGAAGACGGAATCTTCCTCCACTTCTGCTGCAACCAAGAGTTCGGCGCGCAAGGGTTCGCCCGCCAAGGCGGATGTCACGAAGCCGGCTGAGGCCGAAGTCCGCGACGACGAATCCTCGGATGGGTCCACGGCGGAGCCGGTCGCTGCCCCCGCGCTGATTGACGACGGGGTGGAGCTCGTCGAAGTTCCGGGTGTCCGCTTCGCCGAAATACCGGTTATGGATATCCATCCCAACCGAAAGCAGCCGCGCAACGTCTTCGATGAGGACGACATGGCGGAGCTGGTGCACTCTGTACGGGAAATCGGCGTCCTTCAGCCAATTGTCGTCCGTAAGTCAACCGAATCCGGTAGCGAGCCGTTCGAGCTCGTTATGGGTGAACGCCGGTGGCGCGCAGTCCAGGCGGCGGGGCTGGACACCATCCCGGCCATCGTCCGGGATACCACCGACGACGACCTTCTTCGCGATGCTCTGCTCGAGAACCTCCACCGGAGCCAGCTGAACCCGCTGGAAGAGGCTGCGGCGTACCAGCAGCTGCTAGAGGATTTCGGTACCACCCACGAGCAGCTGGCCGACCGGATCGGGCGCTCACGGCCACAGGTGTCCAATACGCTGCGTCTGCTGAAGCTTCCTCCCCTGGTCCAGCGCCGCGTTGCCGCCGGCGTCCTTTCTGCGGGGCATGCCCGCGCCTGCTGTCCCTTCCGGATGCCGCGGCCATGGAGCGGCTGGCACAGAAGATTGTTGCCGAGGGCATGTCCGTGCGCGCCACCGAAGAGGCGGTCACGCTCTACCAGGATCCAGCCAAACCGGTAAAGAACAACATTCCCCGGCCTGGTGCCCGCCATGAACGGCTCGACTATCTGGCTTCATCCCTCTCTGACCGCCTGGACACTAACGTGAAGATTTCCCTGGGTGTCCGGAAGGGGAAGGTCAGCATTGAGTTTGCGAGTGTTGAGGACCTGAACCGCATCATGGATGTATTGGCTCCTGGTTCCACCAACTAGCAAGTTCTTGTGAAGAGGCCCGGTTCGTTGCGAACCGGGCCTCTTCTGCGTCTGTTGGGGGCCCTATACTTGCCAATGAACGTCATGAGACAGTCCAGATCACTATTCGGAAATCTCATTCTTCACAATTCAGCAATTTGTATTGCCCCTCGCCCTCCCGTAGAAGAGGCAATCGACGTTTTGAAGCACCGAAACTGCACTATATATGGCCGCAGATCTATTTGTGAACCAGCTCCGCAGAAACCACACGTGGACCGGCTCAGCTCGATGCCGTCATCTAGTTTTGCGTTTCACGTGAAACACGTCGGCCTACTATGCCTAGCGTAGAAGGTGCCCATCGATAGAAGAGTCAGGATATCGGGCCCCCTCCACCTGCGGAGAAATGCGACATGCTGCCTGATTAATTTCGACGAGCTTGCGGCAGAACGTCGGGGCGTCCTAGGCGATTTGTAGAAGCAAAGGCGTCGGACTCCCCTATATTCGATATATGCGACCCTCAATCCGCCATGAAGCGCGGGTGTGTGGCGTTCAGTGAACAGAGTTCTGGTTCTCGATCTGAATCTAGATCCGACCAGTGGGACTATTGCCTGCACCCATCCCAAGCTGGTCTTCTCCGAAAAATACAAATGTCCCGGCCATTTGCGTGCTGTACATCCCTTACGCTTGATCTCGCGCGATACAGGTCAAGCCATAGAAACGGCAATCGCGACGGATCCTGCGGAAAAATACGACAAGTTTGTGGCTGGAAAGGAGACGTGTCCCGCTGATTGCCGGTCCGCCCCTGGATGCGGCTTTTGTCGCAAGATTACCTGACAAGAAGCCCAGGAATGTCACCCACACGCTGAAACTACCCATTCCATGGTCCTCTGGTGGCGTTTCACGTGAAACATCAAGATCCGCTAGCCCTTCGGATGATGTCCTACGGCACGATCACCGGAGCGCCACCCATGGCGTCAGCATACCCAAGGGCGATATTCACTCTTTCAATATGAGGCAGCACCGCTATCCAGGCCCAACCGTGGCGTTTGCAAATCTTTCGACGCTGGCGAAACTGGGGTGCCTTCGCGATAAATGCATTGGCGCCGTCAGTAGAATGCCTTCCACTCCGATTGAGTGTGCAGCAGGAGGGCTATCTATTCTGACCCATTTGGCCTGATGTCGCTAGCCATTTCCAATGGTGCGGTTTACCCGCAACAAGCGGGGCAGCTGTTTCACGTGAAACAGAACGTAGGCCCGCTGACGTCACGGACACCCCCCTAGCGGTACCCACACTCGAATTCGCCGCTTCCTCGGACGCCGCGGCCCACATGGTTCTGTGACCATACAGGCGGCAACCTTCAGTTCTTCCTTTGTTCCATCCGGCCGAGCAGTACGTTCTGCCGGACGCCAAGGGCGACATCCGACTCCGATACTCCGATATGACCGGAATCCGCAGCAATGCAGTGTGAGGGCATACAGCGGACAGGACGCGCAGACGGAGTGGTTCCGCGGCCTTTGATGGGACCTTTCTGTGCCACGGTCGCGCAGCCCGCCTCCTCGTGGCCAATCCCCGGGACGGGGTATGGACCCCTTTCCTCTGTGGGAAGTAGGCGGCTGGCTCCGCTTTGACATCCGGTAGACGCTCCGCTCCTGCCGGGGCACGACAGGCGCTGCTGGTAACTGGCTACCACCGCTACCGACATACCGCACCTGTCGCTGGGATGTTCCCAGGCCCGTAGCTGACCAACAGGTCTGCTTCGAGCGGCCGGGTGCGGACCTTCCGGACGCCGCAGCCGGGCCAACAACAGGAGCGTCTGCCAGACCAAAATGAGGCTTTCCAGCCTATCCGCACCCTGCGGATCGCGTTCCGATATCGGTGGATATCCCTGTGGATAACGTGGTGGATAACTCGTGTTCATCCTGTTCATTCCGTCCGAGGACGGCGAGCCCTACCGGCAGATGACCGTAGCCTCGCAAGCTCGACGGTCCGTCGTTGGCAAGGGACATGGCTAGCGCTTGTTTCACGTGAAACCTAGCACCCTTATGAATCGCTAGTAATGGGGGCTTCTTA
This sequence comes from Arthrobacter nitrophenolicus, assembly GCF_000332815.1. Taxonomy (GTDB): domain Bacteria; phylum Actinomycetota; class Actinomycetes; order Actinomycetales; family Micrococcaceae; genus Arthrobacter; species Arthrobacter nitrophenolicus. Next base: position 78,152 of record NZ_AOFD01000010.1, on the reverse strand, counting down.
GTCGTGGAAAGCACGAAGCAGGTTGATTTTCTCGCCCAGTGAACTAAGCTTTCGCCTCCGGTCACTACCAATGCGGGTCGCCGCTTCCATCCGAAGACGCCTGCACGCTCCCCGGCTCCTTTGTCCTGCCAGGACACCGCCTAGCAGTGCCCACGAGGAGCTGTCTTCGGGGTTGAGTCGCCTGTGGATAACTGTGTGCATAAGATCACTAGCGGCCTGTGGAAAACTTGTGAATAGCGGTGGGCGCTAGCGGCCCAGATTTGGTCCGAGAGCTGACGCTTCAACCCCTGCAACCGGCGCCTCTGCTGCTGAGATCCGCTTGTGCCCTGGTAAGCTGCCGTCGGACCGATCATGCCTGGCCCTCCCACCCATTGCGATGAAGCCAGTGTTGAACGAAGCGGCTCCCACTGGGCGACGCGCCCCGCAGACGAATTTTGATGTGTCGGTCTCCGGATTCGTGATGCTTCCACCGTACCTCCGCGATGTTTTGGATAGCCGCTCTGGGTACGCCCGCGATTGCCGTTGCCGCGATATCCCATCGACGCCACGCGTCAAGAGCGTAGTGACCTAGCACCAGGGGCTACCGCGATGCCCTGAGCCTGAACATTCGACTCGGATCCTAAAGGAAAAGGAGGATGCCACCTTAACGACTGCGTTCCGGCTGCCGGTGATTCCGGCGGCCAGCTAGTGAACCTTGCGTTCTCCTTTCCGTCTCTTCCGTTCAGCTCTTTTTTCACGCGGACCGTGACAGCTTCACGCTCCTACTGTTTCACGTGAAACAAGGCAGCGGGCGTGGTGATTTTGCAGCTTCGGATCGCAACGGGAACGGTCCCGGCGGATTGGAAGCCAGGACCGGTCGACCTGCGGACCTGCCAGGCCGGCTCAGACTGTGCAGCCCATGAGCGGCTATTGACACGCCGCCATACGGGTAACGCCAGAAGAAGAGCCGATGCAACGTGGTGGCCGTATCGGTACGCCAAGGAGCCTCACTGATTCGCGATATAGGATTCGGAGGTCCGGGTGAGTTACAAGTCAGGTCGAGGACAGGCTTGCGGTCAGGCTCAGGATTAGGCCGCGGTCCAGTTCCAGTCGGGCGATCTGGCCCTCGCTATGCCACTTCTAACTCACCCCTGGTTAGACGTTTTGCGGCACAAGATCCTGCTTGCTTCGGCAACGGCAGCGGAACTGACAGAATTGCACCTAGCAACGCACTTCCCCTTGCTGCAGTGAGTCCTATGTCGCTGCAGCGGGTCTTATGTTGGGAGCTGGGATGCGTCTCTTCGTGTAGGAAGTCGAATCAGTCTTGCGAGATTTGGGCGTAGGCTGCTTAGTTCTTCGCCCGGGCCATACCCGGGTACATGAGCACTTCTGTTTGCTGCCGGCCACAACATCTTGCATCCAGTGGCAGATTGCCGTTGGGAGTTCGGTGGACGTAGCACCCCAATTCGAACTATGAGCACATCAGTACAGTGCGCGCAGCTTGTCTGGGGTATATCGCTGCGAGTACGTGGGTCTGGTTGTGATCACGGTGAGCTGTGCCAGTAACCAAGCACTTATGCTTTCATCCAAGGGAAGCAGGCGTCTGATTACTTCAACTCAAATTTGTGAGGGTCCATGGTGCTGTGGCTCTGCCGCAATGGCGCAGCTTGTTGGGGTGCGTGGGCCAGTGATGTTTCACGTGAAACGCCGATCAAGCAGCGCCGGGCTATGTCGGGAGCCCAACGCCGTGGGCATCGGTGGTCTTGCTTGTGCTCTGCCCCAGCTACTTCCCAATTGTGCCGGTGAGCAGACATCTACGTACCTCGGCGGTAAACACCGTGGACAACTCTCTGTCATCGGAAGGTCTACGGCGCCAACCAAGCAACCCCCAAGGGCTCCGCGAACCACAAGTGCATGTTCCACGTGAAACATGGCCTGACCCTCGTGCCGATCAGCACTGTTGCATTGTCGCGTAATGGGGCAAGTACTTGTAGGGTTTCACGTGAAACGTGACTCACCCCTCCCCGTGCGGCTTGTTGCACGAGCGCGGGCGTTACAAGCCAGGCAAAAAAGTGGCCACCACCCGAGGGCGATGACCACTTTCGACGTTCTCGATGAAGAGCCCGGAAGAGCGTTTACGACAGGACGTCCGCGAATTCCTTCTCGAAGAACTGCTTCGGCTTTGCACCGATAACCGTGCTCTTCACTTCTCCACCCTGGAACAGGTAGACGGCCGGAATCGACGTGATGCCATACTCCGCAGCAATGGAGGGGTTGTCATCGACATTTACCTTGACGACATCAACCTTCTCGCTGTACTCAACGGAGATTTCGTCGAGGATCGGACCGAGCTTGCGGCAGGGGCCGCACCATTCAGCCCAGAAATCGACAATTACCGGCTTTTCAGAGGACAGGACGTCCGTTCCAAAACTTGCGTCAGTTACGTCTTTTGCGTTGCTCATTGCGTTCTCTTTCTCCTCGGTTCGTAGGTTGCTGACTTATGCGGGCAGGTTGGCCAGGTAGTGTTCCACATCGATGGCAGCCACACATCCGGAACCGGAAGCCGTGATGGCCTGGCGGTAGGTGGGGTCGATGACGTCCCCTGCAGCGAAAACGCCGGGGATGCTGGTTTTGGAGCTCCTCCCCTGCACGGCGATGGTTCCTTCGGGCGTCAGGTCGAGGACATCCTTGATCAGGTCGGTCCGGGGGTCGTTGCCGATGGCCACGAACACACCGGTCACGGCAAGATGCGACTCCGTGCCATCGAGGGTGCTCTTCAACGTCAGGCCGGTGACTTTGTCTTCGCCAAGGACGTCCTCCACGGTGCTGTTCCAGATGAAGTTGATCTTCTCGTGGGCCAGCGCGCGGTCTGCCATGATCTTGGATGCCTTCAGAGAATCGCGGCGGTGTACTACCGTGACTGATTTTGCGAACTTGGTGAGGAACAGGGCCTCCTCCATCGCGGAGTCGCCGCCACCGATGACGGCAATGTCCTGGTCCTTGAAAAAGAAACCATCGCAGGTTGCACACCAGCTGACACCGTGTCCGGAGAGCCGCTTCTCGTTGGGAAGGCCCAGCTCGCGGTACGCGGAGCCGGTGGAAAGGATGACTGCCTTGGCTGGAAGGTCTCCCCTGTCGCAATGGTCACCGTCTTCACGGCGCCCTGGAGATCCAGTGCCGTGACATCCTCAAACTGGATCTCGGTGCCGAAGCGTGCGGCCTGTTTCTCGAAATTCTCCATGAGGTCCGGACCCATGATGCCGTCGGGGAAACCCGGGGTAGTTCTCAACGTCGGTGGTGTTCATCAGTTCACCGCCTGCGGTCACAGAGCCGGCGAGCAGCAGCGGCTTCAGGTTGGCACGGGCCGTGTAGACGGCGGCTGTGTAGCCGGCCGGTCCGGAGCCGACAATGATGACATCACGCACTTCGGACGCGGTGTTTTCTGCGATGGTCACTGAACGGTGAACCTCTTCCTTACTTGACGCGCCCCGCTGTGGAGGCCGGCCACATGGCACAACTGCTACTGGATGCTGAATATTCCGGCGCTGGATTTGGGATGACAGCCGGCGAACGGCAAAGTGCGGCCCCCTCCAGGCGCTCGTTCCAGATTACCGCCCCGCCAGAGCCAAGGACGACGGGAGGGCACGCCGTCGAATCCTGGATGACGCGATGCGTCGCCCCGGCCGGGCACCACTACCGGCGCGGATAGAGGAACGGCCCTCCCCCGAAGGGAAGGGCCGTGTACCTGAGGACCGCAGACGTCCAATAAGCCGCTACTGGACCTTGATCTCCGCCAGGCGCAAACCGTAACCATAGCGGGTCTTTGGCGCGGCCAGCTTGGGAAGGGAGTTGATCGAAACGATGACGTACTGTGCCTGGGCAGGTTCTGCCAGCGGCATGTTGAGGTCCGTGGAAGTGAAGCTGCTGGTCCCCACTGCACGCGCCCCGTCCAGCGATGGGCGGTCGTTGGTGTAGACCGTGATGTTGCCCCCGGAGCCACCGAGTTGGGACAGGGTGATGGAGGAGACCGCAGCGGGCTTCTCGAGCTTGACCACGAGCGGTACGCCCTGGGCTGCCAGGCCGCCCCAGTTTTCGGTGGCGAATTCCATGTCTGACCAGTAGCTGGCTGCGTTCCCGTCGTAGGCCTTCACCAGGTCACCGTCGAAGGTCGCGGCAAAGTCGAAATTGCCCTGGCGCGAAACGCTTTCGATGGCCGGCGGTGCGGCAGGCGGAGCGGAGCTGGGTGCCTGGGTTGCCGCGGCTGATCCTTCGGGAGCACTGGTGGGGGCCACCGGTGCGGGGTTGTTTGCCTGCGGCTGGGAGAAGAGGCTGCCCAAACCGGTCAGCGCCCACACGAGGCCGGCAATGAGGACGACGGCCAGCAGCCCGCCCACCAGCCAGCGCATGGAGCGCGGTTCGCGTTCAGGCTCGTCGCGGTCGCCGTCGTAATCCCCCGGGTCGGCGAAGGAGACGCCGGCAGCAGCGGGTGCCGCGGCCCGGGCGAAGATGGCGGGCTTCTTGTTGACCGGCTGGGGTTCATCGTACGGCTCTGAGTCAGCGTGGTACTGCTCCTGCTCGTCCGCCTGGGCGTAATCGTCGTCGGACCACAACGACACTTTGGGCTTGCCGGAACCGGTATCCCCGATCGCATTGCCAGGGGCGGTGGCGGGAGATGGAGCCGATCCGCTGGATACATCCTGCACCGGCTGGGCGGCGGTGGCGTCCGGATCAGCGTGGCTCGTTGCTGCTTTGCCGGTAGCGGACCCCGCAGCAGCGGCGGCACCGCCAGCAGCCCCCGCGGCAGCAGCACCGCCGATTACCGAAGCTCCGCTCCGGCCGCTTCCAGGTGCCGCAGCGGGACGCGCGGGAGGCTTGGGCGGCACAACAGGTGCGGTCCGGTAGGGGTCCACCTGGCTTTGGTGCGTGTCGCCGTAATTGATATATCCGGCGTCGACGTGGTCTTCCTCGTCGTAGGGCTCAGGCTCACGGGAGCGGGGCTGGCCGAAGATCTCGCTGCCCAGCGTGTCAGTGAAGAAAGGCTCCACGTAGGGCGGGTTCGAGGCGACCACAAGGTCCAGCAGGTCAGCGGCGGAGGTGTGGTTGGTAATAAGGTAGGTGGCGGCATCGCTCACGCCGAGGTCCAGGACCTGGACGGTACCAGGCCGCTCACCCGTGGCCACTTCGCGGGCGCTTTGCGCAACCTGCTCCGTGTTCTGCGGACCGGCAACCAGGATGCTGACCGGCCGGTTCAGGACCTGGTCCACACCGTCCAGCACCAGATCGTGGTCGTGCGAGGCCAATACCGTGGCTGTGACCTTGTAGCGGCCGCCCAGTACTGATCCGACATCGATCGGGTTGGACACGTGTTCCTCCTAGACTGTCCGGGGTTGCCGGCATGGATGATGCAACCCCCGTTCAAGGACCCGCCGAGTGGCTTGCCCCCGAATGCAACTCCCCCTGTACCTTTCCGATCCTAGCGGATTGCGTCCGGCACGCCGCGGACTATGGCCGTCGGGAGCGGCCGGGAGCCTACTTTTTACGCCGCCGCCGCTGCTTGAAATAGGGGTTCTCGCCGGCCTTCCCCTGGAAGGTGCGGCGCCCGGGGAGCGGAATCTGCTCGCGGAGCAGGCCTCCCCGTGCGGTGCCGGGCTGGTCCTCGCCGGGCAGGTACCCGCCGTCGGACTTTTCCTGGGGGCCGCCATCATGTGAATTCGCACCGCCCGCCGTCCGCTCCGGCTCCGGGCCGGCACGGAAGGACACCGCGTCAAATTCGCCGGAGATCCTGGGGATCAGGCCGGTATCCACGGAGGTGGTGGCACGCTCGGGGCGGTGCATGCGGGCCTCCGCCGAGGCACCTTCCACCGATGGGGTCCCTTCCGGGGCGGACGACGGCGGCGCCCCGCCTTCCGCGGCAGGAGCAGCGGGGCCCCCACGGCCCAGGCGGCCAAGCAGCGGCCGGAGCAGGTCACGCAGTTCCGCAACCCGGAACAGCTTCAGCAGGAAGAAGTAGGCCACCAGCATGACGGGGCCCACCACCACCACCGTGATCAATGCAGTCAGGCGGTTCTGCCAGGCGAAGCCATCGGGGCTGTAGCTGCCCATCAGCCAGAGGGCCCCGGCACCGGCGATTGCTGAACCCAGGGCGGCGTACCCCATCCGGATGTAGGAGTTGGCGATCCGTGGTCCGTCCAGGTGTCCCAGGAGCCGGCGCAGGAAGTAGGCGCTGATGACCACGGAGAGGATGTTTCCCACCATATACAGGATGGCGATGGCGTAGATGATCTGGTTTACCGGCAGGAACTGGATGGCGAAGGCACCCGCCACGTAGACCACCGCCAGCAGCAGCTGGATGTAGAACGGCGTGCGCGCATCCTCGTTGGCGTAGAACACCCGGGACATCATGAAGTTCGCGCTCATGAAGGGAGTGCTCAGGGCGAGGATGGTGAGCGTCTGGGCCAGCATCACGCCGTCCTGGCGCGAGCCTCCGGAGAAGAACATGCCGAGCGGTCCGGCCAGCGCGAACAGTGCCAGCGCGCCGAACACGGTGGCGACGGCCATGGTGCGAAGCCCGTGGGACAGCGCATCGCGCAGTTCGTCCCGGTTGCCGTCCTGGGACGCGCGGGTCATCCTGTTGAACAGCACCGTGGCGAGGGACAGCGCAATGATGGAGTGCGGCAGCAGGTACAGCTGGCTGGCGACCTCGAGGACGGCGTTTCCGGGCAGCATGGCGGCTGCCGGGTCGCCCGCCTCCTGCAGCCGGAGGCGTTCGGCACCGGGAATGGTGGCGATACGCATGACGTAAAGGAACGCGAGCTGCCCGACGGCGGCCGTCAGGAGCGTCCATACGCTCAGCCTGGCTGCCTGGCCGAGTCCGACGCCCCGCCAGCCGAAGCGCGGCCGCAGGCCGAGCCGGAGCCGGAAGACCGGGATCAGGAGGATGGCCGTCTGGGAGACGACGCCGATGGTGGAGAACCCTGCCACAAAGAGCGTCTGCGTATCGCCCCAGTTGTCCAGGCTGTGGGGATTGGCCTCGTTGGTGCCGAAGATCCAGATGAACATCCCCAGCCCGGCGATGGCCACGATGTTGTTGAGGATGGGCGCCACATGGCCGGCCCGAACGCGCCGTTGGCGTTGAGGACCTGGGTGAGGAGGGCATACAGGCCATAGAAGAAGATCTGCGGCAGGCACCAGAAAGCGAACGTGACTGCCAGCGCCTTTTGCTGCGGTGAATAGCCCTGGGTGGTCAGGTCGATGACCCACGGGGCGGCCAGCGTGACCATGGCGGTCAGGCCCAGCAGGAGCAGGACAGCAAGCGTCAGCAGCCTGCTGATGTAGTCGGCTCCCCTGTCCGGCGCTTTGCTGGCCTTGATGATCTGCGGCACCAGGACCGCGTTGAACACGCCGCCGGCCACCAGCAGGAAGATCAGGTTGGGAAGGTTGTTGGCATTGATGAACGTGTCGTTGACCGTGGAGCCAAGCCCCAGGGCAGTGCCGAGCATCCAGGTCTTGCCAAATCCCAGGAAACGCGAAACCAGGGTCCCGGCGGCCATGATGGCACTGGACCGGGTTTCGCTGGCACCTGCCGCAACCTGCGGGGCATCCGGACCGGCAAGTTCCGGCCCGCCCGCTTCCGGGGGCACGCCGTCGGGAACCGCATCGCCGCGGCGGCCGGCGTTATCGGATGGAGAGTTGGTAGCTGACATCGAGTTCATCGTCTCACTCGCAGGGGCTTATCGCCGCAACGCCCGGACGCCAGCGCGGCAGGCACACTGCGGCGGACGGGAGGCCGGGGCACCCTATAAGTGTCCGGGCAGGACCTCACGGGCGAGGTCGGCAATGCGCCGCTCATTGGGGAAGGAGAGTTTCCGGGCCAGTTCCTGGATGGGCACCCACGCCACGTCCACGGCCTCCTGGTCGGGATCATTTTCGATGGTCAGTTCGCCGCCCGTGGCGCGCAGGAGGTAGTGGTGCACAGTTTTGTGGACCCGGTGGCCGCTGACAGTAAACCAGTAGTCAATGCTGCCCAGCGGTGCCAGGATGCTGCCCTCAATGCCGGTCTCTTCGGCGATTTCCCGGACCGCCGCCTCTTCATTGTTTTCCTTGCCCTCCGGATGGCCCTTGGGCAGGCACCATTCCAGGCGTCCGCCCCTGTTAAGGCGGGCGATAATCGCAACCCGCAACTCGGCGTCGGACGTGTCCACCACCACGCCGCCGGCCGAGACTTCCTCCACCGTGGGCAGCGAGGCCGGCGCCGAATGCGGGGCAGGGGCAACATGCGCACCGATCGCCGATGGCAATGGTGCGTTCGTCCTCCTGCCTGGAGCGCTCGGTACTGGATGGGCCATGGAGTCCACTCTAACGACTGTTGCCCGTTCGTGATGACCGGAACATGACAACAACATGGACGGCATATGACGCAGTTTCATGCCGGCAGGTGGAATCCTTCGGATCTTGACAGTATTTTGGCCTGCCGGGCCGCCGGTTTCTGCCAAGCTTAAGTAACTATGGCGCACGCACATCACAAGACTGAATCCCACACCGTCGACTTCAAGGTGGACCCGGTGGTCCTGGAGCTGGGCCAGCGCTTTGTGGACGCCGGGCATGAACTGTCGCTCGTGGGCGGCCCGGTGCGGGACCTGTTCCTGGGGCGGACCTCCCCCGACCTTGATTTCACCACGGACGCCACGCCGGACCAGACGGTAGCCCTGATCAAGAAGTGGGCGGACAACTTCTGGGATATCGGCCGCGCCTTCGGAACCATCGGCATGCGCAAGGACGGGTTCCAGATCGAGATCACCACCTACCGGGCCGAAGCCTACGATCCGCAGTCCCGCAAGCCCGTGGTGGCATTCGGGTCGTCGCTGACCGATGACCTGCTCCGCCGGGATTTCACCATTAACGCCATGGCCCTGAAATTGCCCTCCCTCGAGCTGGTGGACCCGTTCGGGGGCGTCCGGGACCTCCACGCTTCAGTTCTGGCCACGCCCGGTGCGCCCGAGCTGTCCTTCTCCGACGACCCGCTGCGGATGATGCGGGCCGCCAGGTTCGCCGCGCAGCTGGGGGTGGCAGTGCACGACGACGTCCGCGAGGCCATGACCCGGATGGCCGAGCGCATCACCATCATTTCGGCCGAGCGGGTCCGCGACGAGCTGGTCAAGCTCATCTGCGGCGCCCGCCCCCGCGTGGGGGTGGACCTGCTGGTGGATACCGGCCTGGCCGAATACGTGCTCCCGGAAGTCTCGGCCCTGCGCCTTGAATCCGACGAGCACCACCGGCACAAGGACGTGTACCAGCACTCCCTCCAGGTGCTGGAGCAGGCAGCGGAGCTGGAAACGGACGCGGACGGCCCTGTCCCCGGCCCCGACTTCGTGCTGCGCTTCGCGGCGTTGATGCACGACGTCGGCAAGCCGGCTACGCGGCGCTTCGAACCGGGCGGCGCGGTCAGCTTCCGCCATCACGACATGGTGGGTGCCAAGCTCACCACCAAGCGCATGAAGACCCTCCGCTTCGACAAGGACACCACCAAGGCTGTTGCCCGGCTGGTGGAACTGCACATGCGCTTCTACGGCTACGGTGACGCCGGCTGGTCCGATTCAGCCGTCCGCCGGTACGTCACCGACGCTGGGCCGCTGCTGGAGCGCCTGCACCGGCTGACTCGGTCCGACGTGACCACCCGGAACCAGCGCAAGGCCGAGCGGCTCGCCTTCGCCTATGACGACCTTGAAGCACGCATTGTCGCCCTGAAGGAACAGGAGTCCCTGGATGCCGTGCGGCCGGACCTGGACGGGGCCCGGATCATGGCGGTGCTCGGCCTCAAGCCCGGGCCCGTCGTGGGCAGGGCCTACAAGTTCCTGCTCAACGAGCGGATGGAACACGGACCCCTTCCAGCGGAGGAAGCTGAGGCCCGGTTGCTCCGCTGGTGGGCCGGGCAGCCGGAATCGGCACCTGCTGCAGCGGATCCCGCAGGGTCTCCCGCCGTCGTCGAACCTTCCCCCTCCGAGGAGACCAAGTGACATATCCCGCCCTTGCCCCACGCCCCCAGCTCTGGATCCTGCGCCACGGCGAGACCGAATGGTCCAAGAGCGGCCAGTACACCGGGCTGACGGACCTCCCGCTCACGGTAGAAGGTGAACAGCAGGCCGTGGAGGCCCGGAAGGTGCTCGACGCCGTGGACTTCGACCTGGTGCTCACCTCGCCCCTGCGGCGGGCCCGGCGCACAGCCGAACTTGCGGGCTTCCCCGACGCACAGCATGAGCCGCTGGCCGTGGAATGGAACTACGGCGACTACGAGGGCATCAGCTCCGACCTGATCCGCAAGGACAACCCCGACTACCTCATCTGGACCCACGGTGTTCCCAACGGCGAGACGCTCGACGAAGTGGCGGCAAGGGCCGACAAGATCATTGGGCGGATCCTGGAATCGGGGATGGACAATGTGCTCATTGTGGCGCACGGACACTTTTCCCGGATCCTGACTGCCCGGTGGCTCGAATTGCCACCCACCGAGGGCCGGCATTTCATTCTTGGAACGGCCAAAGTCTGCACCTTGGGCTGGGACAAGAAGACCCCCGCAATTGTGCGCTGGGGCCTCTAACAATCCCTCGTTGAAATTTCTTTTTGCAGTTTTCCCGAATTAGGTAGTCAACCACGGATTAGTGGTGTACTTTTATTCCTGTCCCTAAGGCAATCTGCCAGGGGTCAGCGCCCCGGCTGCACGCTTTCATTGCGGCAAACAGGAGAAAAGGAGGTTGGGAGAAATGATGACTTTGACTGGCGGACGGAAGACCACCATCAATGCCGCCCCGGCCTCGGCGCATAATGCGCACCTGTCCTGGGGCTTTCCGGGCTGCTAGCGCCTGGCCGCTCCGCCGTCTGCTGATTACCGGCGGTGGCTGACCGGCAGGACATTCCGGGGAAACCAGAAGCTCCCGCTCCATGTGGCGGCTTAGGCTTCCCGTATTCTGCAGCCCATGCCTGCCCGCTGGCCGTTGCATGACCTAGTCCTGCCTGCGGCGCGCGGCATTCCCCGCACTTATTGACGCCTGGAATACCCAATCCATACCCGCGGTATTTCCTGCATTAATTGTTGCTGCAATTTTCCCATTACTTACCGGTTGATTTGCTGCGCCCTTTTTTCGGGCTGCCTTTTGACCGGCATTCCTTCAATAGGAGGTGAAAAACCATGGTCCGGAAGATCCGTGAACTGCTGTTTCCTCTGCGACTGTCCGGCAGGAAGCAGTTCAACAGGGACCTGCTGGAACAGCAGAGGGAAGACGTCTTCGTCCTGATGCACCAGCAAATGGGCGGCCTCCGCTGAGCACGCCGGGGGCCTGTGGTGTGGGGCGCCCCAGACCACAGGCACACCGGTAAGCTCGATTGCATGGAGGAAAGCCAGCCTGCGGGGAACCGGGCACGGTCGCGGCTGGTGGTTCCCAGCCGCAGCGACGTCCTGTTGCGGAATTTCACCGAGGTAGCCGGCGGTCCCATGGGGCGCAGATCCGAGCCGGGCGTGGTTTCTCCGGGTCCTTTCACCGTGGAGCGGGTCCTGGTACTCCTGGCCGTTCTCGCAGCCTTGGCAGGAGTCCTGCTTAAGGGGTACTGCCGCGCCAACGGCTGGGAGCCGCCCACACACTTCTATGCCACCTGCTATTCGGACTTCCCCGAGCTGTTCCGGAGCCGCGGCCTGGCGGACGGCGCCTTCCCCATCCTGGGCGGGCAGTTCGAATATCCGGTACTCATAGCCCTGGTGGCGGGGCTAACCGCCTGGCTGGTGCCCGGCACTGGCGCCTCCGAAGGACGCGTCCTGGCGTATTTCGACATCAACGCCGTTTTGCTGGCCGCGGCGGCTGTGGTCACGGTCCTGGCAACAGCGCGGATATCGGCCCGCCGGCCCTGGGACGCCGCGATGGTGGCACTCGCGCCGGGGATCATCCTCGCGGGAACCATTAACTGGGACCTCTGGACAGTGTGCCTGGTGGCGGTGGGAATGTACTTTTTCGCGTCGCAGCGGCTGGTGCCTGCCGGCATCCTTTTCGGACTCGCCACCGCCACCAACCTCTATCCCCTGCTGGTCCTTGCTGCCATCCTGCTGCTGGCCCTGCGGACGGGCCAATACCGTCCCCTGCTGGTGACCGGCGCAGCCGCGGCCGTGACCTGGACTGCAGTGAACCTGCCGTTCGCAGCGGCCAACTTCAGTGGCTGGTCCTACTATTTCCGGTTCAGTGCTGACCGCGATGCCGGTTACAGCTCCCCATGGTTTGCTTACAACCTGCTCGCCGGCAGGCTGCGCTGGCCGGGTCTGAGTCCGGCGGCTGTCGACCTTCTTGCACCGACATTCCTTGCGCTGCTGTGCGCCGGGATCGCCTTTGTTGCGCTGACGGCACCCCGCCGCCCACGCCTGGCCCAGCTGGCCTTCCTGCTGGTGGCAGCGTTTATCCTCACCAACAAGGCCTACTCCCCGCAATTTGTGCTGTGGCTGATCCCGCTGCTCGCGCTTGCCCGGCCACGGTGGCGGGACTTCCTGGTGTGGCAGGGCATTGAAGGCCTCCACTGGGGCGCGGTGTGGATGTACCTTGGTCAGGTGACCAGCGCAGGCTCCTCCCAGCACAACCTGGACATGCCCTATTACGTCCTGGCAGTGGCCGCCCACATGGTGGCCGTGGCGTACCTGATGGTGAGGATCACCTGGGATATCTACGACCCCACTTACGACCCCATCCGGCGCCACCACGTTGATGACCCCCATGGCGGGCCGTTTTCCGGCGCGCCGGACCGCTTCCGCCTCAGCCTGCGCCGCGCGGAACATCCCGTTCTTCCCGGAAAGGACCCCACGCATGCCTGACGTAGTGGTAGTCGGTGCCGGCCCCAACGGCCTGGCCGCAGCAGCAGTCATGGCCCGGGCCGGACTGTCCGTGGAGGTCTTCGAGGCCGCGTCCTCCATTGGCGGCGGGACGCGGACCTCCGAACTGATGCAGCCCGGGCACTTCCATGATGTGTGCTCGGCGGTGCATCCCATGGCGCTGGCCTCACCGTTCTTCCGTTCTTTTGAGCTGGCCCGCCGGGTGGAGCTGGTCAGCCCGGACATTTCCTACGGTTCGCCGCTGGACGGCGGACGCGCAGCCCTTGCGTACCGGTCCCTGGACCGCACAGCAGCGGAGCTCGGCAGGGACGGTGCAGCATACCGCCGGCTGATGGCGCCTTTGGTCAGGAACATCGACGGCGTCATGGACTTCACGCAAAACCAGCTGTACCGGATTCCCCGGGACCCGCTCGCGGCGGTCATGTTTGGCCTGCGCACCCTGGAACAGGGGACACCGGCATGGAACGCCAGGTTCCGGGAGGAGTACGCACCCGCCCTCCTCAGCGGGGTGGCGTCCCATGCCATCACCCACCAGCCGTCCCTGGCCGGAGCCGGCGCTGGCCTCATGCTCAGCGCCCTGGGCCATGCCCAGGGATGGCCCGTCCCGATCGGCGGTTCCGCCGCCATCGCAGCGGCCCTTGCCGAGGACCTCACCGCCCATGGGGGTGTCATCCACACCGGCGCACCCGTGGACAGGCTGACGGACCTGCCCAAGGCACGCGCCGTCCTGCTGAACGTGTCTCCGCGTGGCCTGCTGAAGATGGCCGGGGATGCCGTGCCGGCCCGCTACCGCTCCTCCCTGGAGTCATTCCGGTACGGCAATGGCTCCTGCAAGGTGGACTTCATCCTGTCCGGACCTGTCCCCTGGCAGGCGCCCGGACTGGCCGACGCCGGCACCGTCCACCTGGGCGGCACCCGGGAGGAGCTGGCCCGGTCTGAGAATGACGTCAACGCAGGCAGGCATCCGGAGAAACCCTACGTCCTGGTTGCCCAGCCGTCCCGGTTCGATCCGGGCAGGGCGCCGGCGGGCCGCCACACCCTGTGGACTTACTGCCATGTCCCCGCCAATTCAACGAGGGACATGACGGAAGCCGTCACCGCCCAGCTGGAACGCTTTGCACCCGGGTTCCGCGACCTCGTGGTGCAGTCGAAGGCAGTTACCGCCGCCGGGCTCGCCGATTACAACCGCAACTACATCGGCGGCGACTTCAGCGTGGGCACGATGGACCTGCGGGGCCTGTTGCGCCGGCCGGTGGTGTCACGCGTTCCGTGGCGCACTCCCCTGCCGGGCGTCTACCTGTGTTCATCCGCCACACCGCCAGGCCCCGGCGTCACGGGAATGCCCGGCCTGCATGCGGCGACACATGCCTTGCAGGACGTTTTCCGGCTGCCGGTACCCGCGTTGGGACTGAATACTGCCGGCGGCAACTGACCCGCCGGGGCGGTCCGTCATGCAGGCAAAACCGGCGGCAAAAGCAGGGGATAATGGCGCGATGGGGAAAAAATCGATAGTTGCTGTTGCTGTTGCCGCGCTCATCCTGGGAACGTCACTGGTTGCCTGCGATGACGGCCGCAGCGGAGCGGAAGCCGCAGCTGCGGAGCTTGCCATCGCCGTTTCCGGCCTGGACATCAGCTCGGTGGAGTTCGACGGCAAGGATGCTGCTGCCGCCAACGACCAGCTCAAGTCCGTCTTCGCGGCCCTCGATCCCCAAAAGCCTTCCGTTGCCGCCGGCGAGCTCACCCTTGACGGGGACAACGCCTCCGCGCCGCTGAACTACACGTGGACGTTCGGCGAGGCGGAATGGAAATATACGGTCTCGGCCAGGTTCAAGAAGTCCGGCGACAAATGGCTGACCGTATGGGACCCCGCCACGCTGGTGCCTGGCCTGGCTGATTCAGAGGTCCTGAGCAAGGGCGCCCAGTCGCCGCCGCGTGCGGATATCCTCGGCGCCGGGGACGTCCCCCTGGTCACCTATCGCCCCGTGGTCAACGTCGGCATCGACAAGCCCCAGCTCGGTTCCGCCGATCCTGCTGATTCGGCCGGCAAGGTCGCCGCCCTGGTGGGCGTCGATCCCGCGGTGTATGCGGAACAGGTCAAGGCCTCGGGCGCCGAAGCTTTCGTTCCGGCGATCACGCTGCGGGAAGAGGGCCGCACCATCACCAACGAACAGATCGCCGCCATTCCCGGTGCCCGCGCCATCCCCGCCACCATGCCCCTGGCCCCCACCCGGTCTTTTGCCCGCGCCGTACTCGGTTCCGTGGGTGAGGCCACGGCGGAACAGATCGAAGAATCCGAAGGGGCCCTCGCTGCCGGCGACCTGACCGGCATCGGCGGGCTGCAGCAGCAGTACGACGAACAGCTCCGCGGGTCTGACGCCGTCGTCATCCGTGCCCAGCGGGCCGACCTGACCCGGGAACAGATCCAGTCCTCGGCAACGGACCCCCGGCGGGTCCTGTTCGAGGTGGAACCGACGTCCGGCACACCGCTGAAGACCACGCTGGACCCCCGGCTGCAGACGCTTGCCGAAGACACCCTGGCGAAGGTGGGACCTGCCTCCGCCATCGTCGCCCTCCGGCCCTCGACGGGTGCCGTTCTGGCTGTCGCATCCGGTCCGGGGAGCAACGGCTACAACACGGCCATGCTGGGCCAGTACGCGCCGGGGTCGATCTTCAAGATGGTCGATTCCCTGGCAATGTTCCGCAACGGCCTGACACCCGAATCCAAGGTTGAGTGCACTCCCACGCTCACGGTGGATGGCCGGACCTTCAAGAATGCGGAGGGGTACCCGGAGGGTTCCCTGGGCTCGGTCACCCTCCGGGACGCCTTTGCGCACTCCTGCAACACTGCGTTCATTGCCGCCCGGGACAAAGTCCCGCAGGGCCAGCTCGAGTCTGCCGCCATGGCCATGGGACTGGCCGTGGAGGCCCCCACCCTTGGAGCGGAGGCCTTCCTGGGATCTGTCCCGGGTGAGGCTTCCGGGACCGAGCATGCCGCGTCCATGATCGGCCAGGGCAAGATCCTGCTGTCACCCCTGGCCGCCGCCATGATGGCGGGATCCGTGGCCAAGGGTGCACCCGTTGCGCCGCAGCTCGTCCTGAATCCCGACGGCGGCGAAGCGGCTGCCGGGACCACCAGCGGTTCCACTGCTCCCGCCGCGCAGCCCTCGGCCACGGCAACGGCGGAAGCCCCTGCTCCAGCTTCCGGGCAGCCGATTACCGCGCAGGAGGCGGCGTCCCTGGCGGACATGATGCGTGCCGTCGTCACCAGTGGCCACGCAGGGTTCCTGTCCTCGGTTCCGGGGGCCCCGGTCGGTGCCAAGACAGGCACCGCCGAGTTCGGCAATGAGGTACCGCCGAAGACCCACGCATGGATCGTGGCCGTGCACGGCGACCTTGCCGTGGCCGTCTTTGTGGAGGACGGCGGGCTGGGGGCAACCACCTCGGGGCCGCTGCTCAAGGAATTCCTGACTGCCGCCGGCTAGAATTTTGTCCACGTATGGCGGCTTCCAAGCCCGTCAGACCGCCATATCCGGGCAAAAACTCATGGGTGGGGCGTGGGAAGATGGACTGCGTGGCCCATATTGACGTTTCCGGCATCGACTATTTCCTCTCCGACGGCACCCAGCTGCTGAATGGGGTCACCTTCAAGGTTCCGGACGGCACCAAGACTGCGCTGATCGGACCCAACGGGACGGGCAAGACCACGCTGTTCCGGATTATCGCCGGAGACCTCACCCCTGATGAGGGCGTCATCGGACGGTCCGGAAGCATGGGCATCATGCGCCAGTTCGTGGGACAGGTCCGGGACGGATCCACAGTGCGCGACCTGCTGGTTTCCGCCGCCCCGCCGGCGCTGGCTGCCGCCGCCCGCGAGGTGGACGAGGCCGAACTGGCCATGATGGAGCACGACGACGAGCCCACCCAGATGCGGTACGCCCAGGCCATCGTCGATTGGGGCGACGCCGGCGGATACGACGTGGAGACCGTCTGGGATGAGGTATGCATGGCCGCGCTGGGACTCCCCTTTGACCGCGCCCAGCACCGCCCGGCGTCGAGCCTTTCCGGCGGTGAGCAGAAGCGGCTGGTCCTCGAAGCGCTGTTCGCCGGACCGGATGAGCTGCTGCTTTTGGACGAACCCGACAACTACCTCGATGTGCCCGGCAAACGCTGGCTCGAGGAGAAGCTCAACGAGTCCAGGAAAACGGTCTTCTTCATCAGCCACGACCGTGAACTGCTGAACAATGCCGCGGGGCGGATCGTGACGCTGGAGCCCGGCATCAACGGGGCTGCGGCATGGATCCACGGCGGCGGATTCGGCTCGTACGTGGAAGCGCGGGCAGACCGGAACGCACGGTTCGAGGAGCTCCGCAAACGCTGGGACGAGGAGCATATCAAGCTCAAGGAACTCGTCAACATGTACAAGAACAAGGCAGCCTTCCGCTCCGATATGGCCAACCGGTACCACGCAGCCCAGACCCGGCTGGCCAAGTTCCTCGAGGCCGGGCCGCCGGAGGCGCTGCCCATTGAGCAGAACGTGCAGATGCGGCTCAAGGGCGGCCGCACGGCCAAGCGCGCCATTGTTGCGGAACGGCTGGAACTGACCGGGCTGATGAAGCCGTTTTCCACGGAGGTCTGGTTCGGTGACCGGGTTGGGGTCCTGGGCTCCAACGGGTCCGGCAAGTCGCACTTCCTGCGGCTGCTTGCCACCGGCGGCACGGACCCGGAGCGGGAGCACCTGCCCGTATCCGACGTGGACATAGCGGAGGTGCCGCATGAAGGGACCGTCAAACTTGGGGCCCGCATCCGCCCCGGCTTCTTCGCGCAGACCCATGTGCGGCCCGACCTTCTGGGCAAGACGCTGCTGGACATCCTGCACCGCGGGGACGAGCACCGCTCGGGGCTGGGCCGGGAAGCCGCAGCCGGTGCCTTGGACGGCTACGGCCTGGCCGGACAGTCGGAGCAGAAGTACGAGTCGCTCTCCGGCGGGCAGCAGGCACGGTTCCAGATCCTGCTGCTCCAGCTCAGCGGTGCCACCCTGCTGCTGCTTGACGAGCCCACGGACAACCTTGACCTGCATTCGGCTGAAGCGCTGGAACGGGCCATCGACCACTTTGAGGGCACCGTCCTGGCCGTGACGCACGACCGCTGGTTCGCACGGACCTTCGACCGGTTCCTCGTGTTCGGCTCCGACGGCAAGGTGTATGAATCGGCCGAGCCCGTCTGGGACGAAAAGCGGGTCGAGCGCGCCCGCTGACGGCAAGCGATGATCACAACGATGATCAGTTGCTCAAGAATTGCTATCATTTGAGCATGAAGACGGACGAGCGGCACCGCGCAATCGCAGACCTTCTGCGGGCGCGGGCCGAAGTCAGCGTCGAAGAGCTCACTGTGGCCTGTAACGCGTCCGGAGCAACCATCCGCCGCGACCTTGAGGTGCTGGCCGCCAACGGGGTGCTCCGTCGGGTGCACGGCGGGGCCCGCAGCCTGCTGGGGCCCGGGGACAACCCCGGTTACGGGCAGCGCGAACTGGAGGACCAGGACGCCAAGCGACGTATCGCGGCTGCTGTTGCGGGCCTGCTGCGGGACCGTGAGCATGTCTGGCTGGACAGCGGGAGCACGGCCACGGAGGTGGCCCGTGCCCTGGCTGGCAGGGACCTGACGCTGATGCCCATGTCCTTGCAGGCGCTGAACGCTGCCGCCGGTGAGGACGCCGGGGCAGGCGTCCGGCCCGGGCTCCTGCTCCCCGGTGGAAACGTGGTGCCCGGTGAACTGTGTTTCCGCGGACCCCTGGCCGAGGCAAACATCCGGTCCCTGCGGTTCGATACGGCAATCATCACGCCCTGCGCCGTAAGCACCAGGGACGGACTCCTGGCCCATGACCTGGAAGATTCCGCCGTGAAACGGGCCGGGCTGGAATCGGGAACGCGCGTCATCCTCGCTGCTGCCGCCGCGAAGTGGCACAGCAACGCCCGGGTACTGGTCGCCGGCCTGGAGCGGGTGGATGTGATGGTGACAGACAAGGTTTTCAGCGCCGAAGAACGCGCCCAACTCGATGAATACTCTGTGGAAGTAGTGAATGTATGAGCACGAATACGGACACGGTCCGGGACGCCGGACTCAAGGCAGCCGCAGTGGCGACTTTCCTGGTCTTCGGCATCAACGGACTGGTCTTCGCCAGCTGGGCTGCCCGGATTCCGGCGGTGACCGAAACATTGAACATCACCTCGGGGCAAATGGGCACGCTGCTGCTGTGCACCGCCGTCGGTTCCCTGCTGGCACTGCCCACCGCCGGTTTGGTGGTGGGCCGCATCGGAACGGCAAACACCGTCCGGTTTGGCGGATTGCTGGCAGCCGCGGCTGGGGTGGGCATCGCCCTTTCCCTATCCCTTGAATCCATTCCCGGCACGGCAATCGCGCTCTTCTTCTTCGGAATCGCCATTGGCCTGTGGGACGTTTCGCAGAACATCGAGGGCGCCGATGTAGAGCACAAACTCCGGCGCACCATCATGCCGCAGTTCCACGCCGCGTTCAGCGGCGGGGCCTTCGTGGGTGCGCTGATCGGGGCCGGACTCTCCAACCTGGGAGTGGACCTGCCCCTGCACCTGCTGGTGATCGCAGGCGTGGTGGTACTGGTGACCATGATCGCCCCGCGCCACTTCCTCCCCCATGTCCCCGCAGCCACTTCCGAAGGGGAAGCAAAGCAGGCGAAGGGCCCGTCCGCGTGGCGGGACAGCCGGACGCTGCTCATTGGCGTGGTGGTCCTCGGGGCCACCCTCACGGAGGGTGCCGGCAATGACTGGATTGCCAAGGCCTCCGTGGACGGGCTGGGAACCTCCGAGTCCACGGGTGCCCTCATGTTTGCCCTCTTTGTCCTTGCTATGACAGCGATGCGGTTCCTGGGGGGACGGGTGATCGACAAGTACGGGCGGGTCGCCGTCCTGAGGGCCAGCATGGCGGCGGCGGCAGCCGGCCTGGGCCTGTTCGTGCTCGCGGGGAATGTGTGGCTTGCGGCCGCGGGGGCTGCCTTATGGGGCGTGGGCGCCGCGCTGGCCTTCCCGATGGGTATGTCCGCTGCCGCGGACGACCCGAAGCACTCCGCAGCCCGGGTCTCCGTCGTATCCACTCTCGGCTATATATCGTTCCTCGCCGGGCCGCCCCTCCTGGGTTACCTTGGCGACCTCACCGGGATCCACCTCGCTCTTCTGGCCATCATGGCCCCCATTGTGCTGGCGCTCCTGCTGGCCGGAGCGGCAAAACCTCTCCCTGCCAAGGCTGACGGCACCTAGCCGGCACGGGCAGGAGGATGCCCACCGGCTGGGGGTAGTCTGGGGGCATGCGGAGCTCATGCGTCACAGCCACCGGTGGATCGGCCGGCTCGATAGATACCTGGTGCGGCATGTATCAGACCTGCCCGGAGGAAACCATGATGATTTCTTCCGCAGGCTCTCGGCCTCGGCCAACCACGGCAAACTTTGGATGGCCGTCGCAGCCCTGATGGCCGCGTTTCCGGGCAAGACCCGCCGCGCAGCACTGCATGGGCTGCTGGCCCAGGCGGTGGCGTCGGCGGTGACCAACGGAATCTTCAAGACCCTGCTCCCCCGGACCCGGCCCCTGCCGGAGCACCTGCCCGTCTTCCGTTTTGTGCATCCACAGCCCACCAGTTCCTCCATGCCCTCAGGGCACTCGGCATCCGCCATTGCCTTTGCCGTTGGCGTAGGCCTCGTGCGGCCGGCCATCGGCGCCGCGCTGGCGCCCGCAGCGATTGGAGTGGCCTATTCCCGGGTGCACACGGGCGCACACTGGCCGTCCGACGTCTTCTTCGGATCAGCGCTCGGGGCGGGAGCAGCTTCGTGACCCGGCACTGGTGGCCGGTGCGGCCACCCTTCCCGCAAACGTCGAGAACCTGGACCGAGGCACCCGAACTGCCGGGCGGGGAAGGCCTGAGCATTGTGGTGAACACCTTGGAGGATCCTTCCGGGAGGAAACGGCGGCGGCACTGCGCGATGTATTCCCCAAAGCGCATATCATTACGGTCCCGCCTGGGGAAGATCTCCTCGAGGCCATCACCGCCGCAGCCGAATGGCCGGGCACCCGTGCGCTGGGAGTGTGGGGCGGCGACGGAACCGTTGGAGCAGCGGCCGCCGCCGCCGTCGAACGTTCGATTCCCCTCCTGGTCCTGCCCGGCGGAACCCTGAACCACTTTGCCCGTGATGCCGGCACCGGCAGCCTCAAGGAAGCAGTTGCGGCGGCGTCGAGGGGCGAGGCAGCCCTGGCGGACATCGGCATCGTCCGGGCGGAGCGGGGGCTCCCCGGACAGCCGGAGGTGACGGAACTGCTCATGCTGAACACGTCCAGCGTTGGCCTGTACCCGAACTTCGTGCGGCGGCGGGAGCACTTGCAGGCGGCTTTGGGCAAGCCCCTCGCCGGGGTTATCGCCATGTTCCGGACCTTCGCCGCCGGAACCCCCGTCACGCTGAGCGTGGACGGTGTGCCGCACCGGGTGTGGATCGCCTACGTGGGCCGCGGCCGGTATTACCCGCGGGACCACGCGCCGTTGCTCCGGCCCGTCATGGATGACGGCGTGCTGGACGTCCGGCTGATCACTGCGGATGAGTCGTTCGCCAGGTTGCGGCTGCTGTGGTCCGTCCTGACGGGGACGGTGGCAGGTTCCAGGATCACGCACCTGAGGGAAGCCACGGAAGTTCGCATCGACGCGGGCGGGGCACCCATGGCCCTGGCTGTCGACGGCGAGGCCCTGGCAGGGGTGCGCAGCGTGGAGTACAGGGTGCTCCCCAGGGCCCTGGCCTACTACTCGCCCCACACCTGACCCGCTGAGTCCCCCGGGCTGCCGGTCATCCAGGGGGACTACCCTGGTTCGCCCCTGAATCATCCCTGAGGAAGGCGAAAAGGGACCGCTGCGTCAGTAGCGTAAGGGGTACACCACCGAGCTGGACCCATCCGCAGCCCTGCGCTGCCGACCGGAGGAATATCCAATGATTGAGGCACACGACCTGGCCAAGGTCTATGGCGCGAAGACCGCCGTGGCCGGGGTCAGTTTTACCGTCCGGGCAGGGCAGGTAACGGGCTTCCTGGGGCCGAACGGTGCCGGCAAGTCCACCACCATGCGCATGATCATGGGACTCGACCGGCCCACGTCCGGAACCGTCACCGTCAACGGCCTGCCGTACGCGGAGCACAAAGCGCCGCTGCACGAGGTGGGCGCCCTGCTGGACGCCAAGGCCGTGCACACCGGGCGCAGCGCCTACAACCACCTGCTGGCCATGGCCGCCACCCACAGCATCCCCAAGAAGCGGGTCCACGAAGTCATCGAGATGACGGGCCTGGAAGCCGTGGCACGCAAGAAGGCGGGCGGATTCTCCCTCGGCATGGGGCAGCGCCTCGGCATCGCCGCTGCCCTGCTGGGCGACCCGCAGACGCTCATCCTGGATGAGCCGGTGAACGGCCTGGACCCGGAAGGTGTCCTCTGGGTCCGCAACCTGGTGCGCTACCTGGCCAACCAGGGCAAGACGGTCTTCCTCTCCTCGCATCTCATGAGCGAGATGGCGCAAACCGCCGACCACCTGATTGTCATCGGGCGTGGCCGCATCATTGCTGACGCGCCGGTCAAGGAGATCATCGCCGGCACCCGGCAGGCCAGGACCCTGGTCCGCACGGACTCGGCCCCGCAGCTGGCGTCCCTGCTGGCGGGCAACGGCGTCACGGTGGACCAGAGCGAGCCGGAAACCTTGACGGTGACAGGACTGGAACCCCGCGAGATCGCCCAGGTCGCTTTGAGCAGCGGCGTCCTGGTCTACGAGCTCACCCCGCAGCTGTCCTCCCTGGAGGACGCCTACTTCGACCTCACCAAGGACGAAGTGGAATACCATTCGCACCTGACCGGGGGCCCCGCAGTGGCAGCCCCGGCAACGGCAGGAAAGTAAGGACGATGAGCATCCAGACAACAACCCCTGCCGCCCCGGTCCGTTCCTCCGCGGGAACCCGCGGGGTCACTTTCGGCGGCGTCCTGCGCTCCGAATGGATCAAACTCTGGTCCCTGATGTCCACACGCATCCTGCTGCTCCTCACCCTGGTGGCAATCGTTGGCGTGGGCGCACTGGCCGTCCTGATCCGCTACACGTTCCTGGACGAGATGATCCGCAACGCCAGGGACCAGGGCCAGACCCTGACGCCGGAAATGATGGAGCAGACGTTCCCGCCGGGATCCGGGTTCGACCTCTACAACCTGCCCAACGCCGGCCTGCAGATCGGCATCCTGGTCCTTGGCTCGCTGGCGGTCCTGTTCATGCTTCGGAGTACGCCACCGGGATGATCCGTTCCACGATGAACGCTGTACCGCGCCGCACCCCGGCATTCGTGGCCAAGGCCATCATCCTGGCCGTGATCTCCTACGTCATCACCACCATCGCGGGCCTGGCCACGTTCCTGATCGCCATGCCGGTCTTCCAGGGCATCGGGTTCGACCTCGACTGGTCCACGGACGGCGTGCTGTACAGCATCTTCACCGGCGGGCTCTACGTTGCCGGGGTGGCACTGATCGGGCTCTCGCTGGGGACGCTGCTCCGCAACTCCGCCGGCGGGATCACCGTCCTGGTGGGCATCTTCTTCGTGCTGTCCATCGCGGCCAGTTTCCTGACGCTCATTCCGGGCGAATTCTGGAAATACGTCCCGCAGTACATTCCCAGTGACGCCGGCGGCCGCTTCCTCTCCATCGGCCACACGGACGGTGTCATCGATCCCTGGCAGGGCGGCCTGATCTTCCTGGGCTACGTGCTGGTATTCCTGGTACCGGCGCTGATTGTGCTCAAGAAACGCGACGTCTGACCTGCACTCACGAATGAACCAGGAAGGACCGGGGAAGGACGCGGCAGCCGGACAGGCTGACGCGTCCTTCGCAGAGCTCACGGCCCGGCGGCGCGGGCTCATCCGGCGCTACCTCTACCAGCACCCGCGGATCATGGATGCGCTGGTGGCTTCCAGCTATGCACTGCTGGTGGCGCCCACGGTGGTTGATGCCGTCCTCTCCGGCACGTGGCTCGCGGCAGCCCTGCTGGTGGCGGTGGCGGGCGCCATGTTCCTGCGGCGCTCCCATCCGGTGGGGCTGGTGGCGTTCGTGGCGGTGGTGGAGGTTGCGGTCACCCTGCTGCACCCGTGGGGTTCCAATGCGTCCGCCGGGTTGTGGTTTTCGCTCTATGCCGTGGCGGTGGTGCACACGCGCCGCTTCGCGCTGATCACCATGGCGGTGGCCACGGCACCGCTTGCCCTCCTGTACCTGCTGGCCGCCGTCGGACCCATGGAGAACTCGTTTGTCCAGGACCACGGGGTCAATCCGGGGGATTTCCACCTCCTGACCAGCATTGCCACCGGAGCCACCATTGCGCTGTCGAACGTCATTGCTACCGGCATCGGCATCGGCGTCAAGCAGCGGCGGGAACACGAACAGGAGGTGGCGGCGTGGGCGGCCCGTACGGCGCAGCTTGCCTCCGTGAACGAACGCAACCGGATCGCCCGCGAAATGCACGACGTCGTCGCCCACTCCCTGACCGTCATGGTCAGCCTGTCCGACGGTGCCGCCGTCGTGGTCCGGAAAAGCCCCGAGCGGGCCGGTGAGGTGCTGGGGGAACTGTCCCGCACGGGCCGGACAGCCCTTGCGGACATGCGGCGTGTCCTGGGCGTCCTCCGCGATGATGCCGGTGCGGCTGCACCCCGCCTGCCGCTGGCCGCCGGCGACAGCCTGGCCAAGCTGCTGGAGGGCTTCCGGACGGCCGGCCTGCCGCTGCACTATTTACACAGCGGCCCCGCGTTGCCCGATGACGCCGCCTTCCAGCTCACCGTGTACCGGATCGTGCAGGAATCGCTCACGAATGTGCTCCGCTACGGACGGTCCCTGGCCCGGGTGGACGTCAGCATCACCGTGTCCGGCGGGATGGTCACCATCGAGGTGCTCGACGACGGCGCGGGAGTTCCGGGGCAGCGCCCGACGACGGGGGCGGCCCGCACGGCGGCTCCTACGGCACCGGCCAGGGCCTGGCGGGGATGGCGGAACGCGCCCGCATCTACGCCGGCACGGTGGAGGCCGGCCGGACCGGGCGCGGCTGGCGGGTCCTCGCCGTCCTCTCCTGGCCGGGGGACGGCAGCACCGAAACACCAACCCATCCGTACGAACTGCAAGGCAAGGCATGACAGACAATGCGCCCATCACCGTCCTGCTGGTGGATGACCAGCCCCTGCTGCGGATGGGGTTCCGCCTGATCCTGGAGGGCGAGGAGGACCTCCGGATCGCAGGTGAGGCGTCCGATGGCGCGGAAGCCGTGAAGCTGGCCAAAGAGCTCCAGCCCGACGTGGTGCTGATGGACGTGCGGATGCCCGTCCTGGACGGCATCGAGGCCACCCGGGCGATCACCGCTGCCGGTTCCAGCGCCCGGGTCATCATCCTCACCACGTTCGACGTGGACGAGTACGCCTTCGCGGGCCTGCAGGCGGGCGCGTCCGCATTCCTGCTCAAGGACGCGGCCCCGCAGGACCTGATCCACGCGGTCCGGGTAGTGGCCAGCGGCGACGCCGTAGTGGCTCCCCGTGTGACGCAGCGGCTGCTGGAAACGTATGTGCGGGGTGCCGGCCGGCCGGTGCCCGCTGCCCCCGCGCCCGATCCCCTGCTGGCTGAGCTGACGCCGCGGGAAACGGAGATGCTCGGGGCGATGGCCGAGGGCCTCTCCAATGCGGAGATCGCCCACCGGTATTTCCTCTCCGAGGCCACCGTGAAGACGCATGTGCGGCGGATCCTCACCAAGCTCCACCTCCGGGACCGGGTCCAGGCCGTCGTCTATGCGTATGAGACGGGCCTGGTGGTCCCCAGCAACCCGGACTACTGATCCAGGGAAGGTACACGACGGGGCTCAACGTCACCCCCTAGACTCGGAACCATGCCTTTCGAATCCTCCGCCACCGAGCACATCCAGGACCTTGGCGCCTACGTCAGCGCATCGCCGTCGAGCTTCCACGCAGCGCATGAGGCGGGCCGGCGGCTGGAGGATGCCGGATTCACGCGCCTGGATGAACAGGAGCCGTGGGAGGGCGGGCCGGGACGGTTCTTCATCATCCGGGACGGTGCCCTGATCGCCTGGGTGGTGCCGGAGGGTGCGGGACCCACCACCGGTTTCAATATCCTCGGCGCGCACACCGATTCGCCGTCCTTCAAGCTCAAGCCCAAGCCCACCACCGGCTCCCACGGCTGGCTCCAGGCCGGCGTGGAGGTGTACGGCGGTCCCCTCCTTAACTCCTGGCTGGACCGGGAGCTGCAGCTGGCGGGGCGGCTGGTGATGCTGGACGGCACCGAGCACCTGACCGCCACCGGTCCCCTGCTCCGGTTCCCGCAGCTGGCGATTCACCTGGACCGCGCCGTCAACGAGGGGCTGACCCTGGACAAACAGCGGCACATGAACCCGGTGTGGGGGCTGGGGAATCCGGCGGACTTCGACCTGCTGGCCGTTTTGGCGTCGTCCGTGCCCGGGAAGGCCCCGGACCCGGCACGGATCGGCGGGTACGACGTCGTCATTGCGGACACGCAGGCCCCCGCGGTTTTCGGGGGCAAGGGGGAGTTCTTGGCGTCCGGGCGGCTGGACAACCTTTCGTCCACGCACGCGGGGCTTGCCGCGCTGGTCGCCCACGCCTCCGGCGGGGCCGCTCCGGGGGCGCCGGTCGCCGTCCTTGCAGCGTTCGACCATGAAGAGATCGGCTCCAACTCACGCTCCGGTGCGTGCGGGCCCATCCTTGAGGACGTCCTGGTGCGCGTCTCCGACAGCTCGGTGCCTCGGTGAGCCAGCGGCGGCAGGCGATGGCGTCGTCGTTCTGCCTGTCGGCCGATGCCGGCCACGCCGTCCACCCGAATTACCCCGAGCGGCACGACCCGGCCAACCTGCCGGTGCTCAATGGCGGCCCGCTGTTGAAGATCAATGCGAACCAGCGGTATGCCACCGATGCTTTTGGTGCCGCCTTCTGGGCCCGGCTGTGTTCCGAATCCGGGGTGCCGTACCAGGAGTTCGTATCCAACAATGCCATTCCGTGCGGTTCAACCATCGGTCCGCTGACGGCCACCCGGCTGGGCATCCGCACTGTGGACGTGGGGGTGCCGCTGCTCTCCATGCATTCGGCCCGCGAGCTGTGCGGCGTGCAGGACCCGCACCGGCTGGCCACCGTCACGGAGCTGTTCTTCCGGACTGCCGCCTAGCTTTTTCTTTCCGGGGAGTCCGCTACAGGACCGGCAGCACATACGGTGCTGCGGCGCCGTCGTCCCTGGCGGCGGCAAGGGCAGTCAGTTGCGCCCGCGACTCCACCCCGAGTTTCCGATAGATGGAGGTCAGCCGCACCTCCACGGTCCGCACCGACACATAGAGCGTGGCAGCGATGTCCTTGTTGCGCATCCCCCGTGCCACCATCTTGGCCAAAGCCCGCTCATGGTCCGCAAGCATGAGCATGGCAGGATTGTCCTGCTGCCGTGGGGGCTCCAGAAGCTCGTGGAAAAGGAACGCGTCTACGTGCTGGCTCCAGGCCACAGCCCCTTTCTCCTCGAACATCACCTTGGCATGGGCCAGGGCGTCGCGTGCGGCCCGGACGCGGCCAAAGGCGTTCAGCCGGTCCGCGTAGCACAGCAGCGTCCGTGCCCGTTCCAGCACTGAATCATGCCCGCCCCTGCCCTCCAGCGCCTGGCTGAACAACTGCAACGACTGCTCGCCGTCGGCCAGCATGGCACGGCTCCGCGCCACCGCCATGATGAGCCAAGGCGACCGCAGTCCCACGGAGCGGCTTTCCAGGCGGACCAATGCCTGCGTTGCCTCCCGGTGGCGGCCAAGCCGGATGAGGACCTCCACCAGGTCCGCCTCGCACCGCAGCAGGGCGGGGTTGCCGAAAGCCTTTCCGATCTCGGCCGCCCGGGACAGCTGCGCGAAGGACTCGGCCAGGTCACCCCGGAGCAGCGCAAAGTGCCCCTGCCACGCGGCCAGCTGGGCAGTGATGGCCGGATGGCTTTCGCAGCCTGCATGGCGGAGTGCCTCCGAAGCGGCTGCCTGTGCCCCTGCCTCGTCGCCCAGGGCATGGGCCCGCCAGACCCGGAAGACGTGCCGCATTCCGCGGTGGTACTTGTTCTCCGGCTCGTGGCGTTCCAGGTCGTCGATGAGCATGACGGCGGCCCGGACGTTTCCGGCCCGGATTTCGTTGTCCGCTGCCAGGTACATTGCGGTTTCGCGCCAGTTGATGCTGCCGGCGTCGCTGGAGCTCCGCACCAGGGCGAACGCCTCCCGGGCGTGTTCGTAGCGTTCCGCGTAACTGAGGGCCCGCCCCTGCGCCAGCAGGCTGAGCATCCTGACGCTTCCCGCCGGCTCATGCTTCCGGCTGATGGTGCCCGTATCCCCGCTGGCGGAGGCGACGAGCATCCTGGCCCGCTCGATGATTGCGAGGCACTCAGCAGTCGCGGATTCCCGGAACCCGGTGGCCTGTTCCAGCAGCACGGCGGCATCATCGAGCTCCCACCGTTCGGCGAAGTAGAGCGCAGCCAGCGCCAGCAGGTTAGCCGCATACCACGGGTCGTGGACGCCGAATTCCTTCACCAGGCGCAGCACCATGCTTGGCCGGACAAAGCCGCCCTGGATGAACTCGATTTCAAACGCCAGGCCTGTCAGCCGCAGCACCAGGGCAGGGTTCCGCGTCACCCGCTGCGCCCACTCCAGGCAGCGCCTGGCGTACACGAATTCGCCCCGGTTGAACATGAGCCCGGCAACGGTGGTGAGGCGGGCAGCGGTTTCCGCTTCCCAGGGATTGATGGTGAGGGCCCGTTCGATGCACTCGACGGCAAAGGGGACATCCCCATCCTGGATGAGGTCCACGGCGCTGCGAAGGAGGCCGAAGGGAGTTTGCCGTTCCATCGCGGTGAAGCTCAGGTGCCAGCGGCGGACGTGGGGATCCGCCGTTCCGGACGCCTGTGCGAGGGCATGGTGGCCTGCCGCGCGCACGGCGGGCGTCATGGCCGAGAACAGGTAACCCCGCAGCAACTGGTCCGGGATTCCCAGGTGCGGCCCGGACCGGGTTACCAGGCCGGCGGCAAGGAGTTCATCCACGCCGGACCACATCCCCGGGACCACACCCTCCAAGGAGGTGACCTCAGTGCGCCGGGACAGGGCCAGCAAGTCCAGGACCCGGCGTGCACCAGCCGTCAGCGTGGCGACGGCGGAGGCGGCTTCCGCTTCGAAGCTGGCACTGCAGGGGAGCGGAACAGGCAGGGCGTACTTTCCCTCCGCCTGGCGGTCCAGGAGGTGGTGGTAAAGCTCGACGGCGGCCAGCGGGTTTCCCTTGCTGGCCGCGGCAACCGCGTGGGCCGCCGCCGTCGTGCTGTGGCGCGAGGGTATTGCCTCCAGCACCCGCACCGTGTCGCTGTAGCTCAAGGGACCAAGGTGGAGGACGGCCGGCCCGCCGAGGGGGCCTTCCGGTACGTCCTCGCGCACGCTCATGAACAGCGCTATGTCCGTTCCGGCAAGCCGGCGGCTGATGAATCCGATGACCGCCTGGCTGCCGGCATCCAGCTGGTCCGCGTCATCAAGCACGATGACCGTC
The DNA here is from genome assembly GCF_000332815.1 of Arthrobacter nitrophenolicus. Taxonomy (GTDB): domain Bacteria; phylum Actinomycetota; class Actinomycetes; order Actinomycetales; family Micrococcaceae; genus Arthrobacter; species Arthrobacter nitrophenolicus. Next base: position 48,694 of record NZ_AOFD01000010.1, on the reverse strand, counting down.
CGGGCGGAGGACCGCTGGTGCAAACCGTTGAGCAGCATGGTGCCCACCGTGGGAATGCTGGGCGCCCGTGTGCCATCATGCAGGACGTCATCCGCGATTGCGTTGAGTACCGGGTCATCCATGCTGTTGAGGAGCACCGTAAGGCCGGAGAACGGCCAGTCCGACTCTGCTGCGCTGGCGGTAAGGAAGACGGTGCGGTGGTCGGACAGGGTGGGGATTTCTGCAAGCAGGGCAGACTTGCCCGCGCCGTGCCCGCCACTGATGGTGAGGGCGGTCTCCTTGGGACACCGGACTGCCGAACGGATCCGGTCCAATTCCTTGTTGCGGCCAATTAAGCACATGGGGTCCCCATCCCTGAAAAAGGAGACCGCTTTCTTTTCGCTTCAATCCGTTCCAACAGTGACCGCCGCACTGCCGGTTACGGGGCCGCAACCGGAGGTCCGGCATGCTGCAGGCCCAACGCCTCCAGCACGGTACCCAGCCGTAGAAGTGAATATAGCGCCGCCCCGTCACGGGGCACCATGCAGATATCCGCTGGATTGGCTCAAGATTGACTCCGTGTGATTTCCGCTGCGTTTCAACGTTTCCCCTGGAGTACCTTTTGATTACTCCTGCTGCTCCCACCTGTGAGAAGATCTGAATCCGGTTCCGGCCATCTGTGCGGCTGCACATGACGTCCCTTCCCGCGCCACGCTTAGGGTTGGAAAAACCCTGTGACCCACCACACTGGATGCAGCGTTGAACGGCACCGGCCAGCCCCCTGACACCGGCGTCCGGCTTCCATCCATTCCGCAATGACCCAAAGGACGGCGCACCATGCCCGCTGACCAGCAGTTAGCCAAGTCGCTCAAGCCGCGGCACCTTTCCATGATCGCGATCGCCGGCGTCATCGGCGCAGGCCTCTTCGTTGGTTCCGGTGCCGCCATCCAGCAGGCCGGCCCCGGAATCCTGGTTGCCTACATGGCGGCCGGCATCGTGGTGGTCCTGGTGATGCGCATGCTCGGTGAAATGGCTGCGGCCAACCCCGAGACCGGTTCCTTTTCCACCTATGCGGACAAGGCGCTCGGCCGCTGGGCGGGGTTCAGCATCGGCTGGCTCTACGCCTGGTTCTGGATCATCGTGCTCGGCATCGAAGCCACCGCCGGTGCCGCCATCATGCACCGCTGGGTGCCCGGTATCGACCAGTGGGTCTGGGCGCTGATCCTGATGGTCCTGCTGACGCTGACCAACCTTGGCTCCGTGAAGTCCTACGGCGAGTTCGAGTTCTGGTTCGCCTCGATCAAGGTCGCCGCGATCGTGCTGTTCCTGCTCTTCGGTGCCGCGGCAATCCTTGGGCTGGTCCCGGGTGTCCCCGCCCCCGGCCTGAGCAACCTCGTGGATAACGGCGGGTTCATGCCCAACGGCGCAGGTGCTGTCCTGGCCGGCATCCTGGTTGTGGTCTTCTCCTTCTTCGGCGCCGAGATTGCCACCATCGCTGCCGGCGAATCCGAGAACCCGGTGGATGCGGTCAAGAAGGCCGTGAAGTCCACAGTGTGGCGCATCCTGGTCTTCTACATCGCTCGATCGCCATCGTGGTCACCCTGCTGCCCTGGAACGACGCCAGCGTGGCCAAGAGCCCCTACGTTGCCGTGATCGAACTCTTCGGCATTCCCGGCGCCGGCACCATCATGGACGTTGTGGTCCTGACGTCAGTGCTGTCCTGCCTGAACTCCGGCCTTTATACCGCCAGCCGCATGCTCTTCTCGCTGTCCAAGCGCGGTGACGCCCCCGCGTCCTGGACGAAGATCTCGCGCCGTGGCGTGCCCGCCTCCGCCGTGCTGGCCTCCACTGTGGTTGGGTTCGTGACGGTGGGCCTGAACTACATCGCCCCGGACACCGTCTTCCTGTTCCTGGTCAACACCTCCGGTGCCATTGCCCTGTTCGTGTGGCTGGTGATCGCATCCTCCCAGCTGATCCTCCGCAAGCGGATGGGCGCTGCCGGCAAGGACCTGGCGCTGAAGATGTGGCTGTTCCCGTACCTGACCTGGCTGGCCATCGCCAGCATCGTGGCCCTGGTGGTGGGCATGGTCATCCTGGAATCCACCCGCGAGTCCCTGCTGTTGTCCGTGGCACTGGCAGCCGTTGTAGTGGCCGTGGGCGTGTGGCGCTACCGCAGGTCCGGCCCGGCCTCCGCCCAGGCCGGGGACGGCGACGAAGCCCGCGAAGTCCCTGCCACGGCAGGCCCGGCGTCGTAATTCCCGCCCCGACTGTCCAACGGACCGCCCGCCCGGAAGCCGCCTCGGCTCCCGGGCGGGCGGTTTTCCACATAGGGGCATCCGTCCTGCGCCGGGTGGCGCACGGGGGCTAGGCTCGAAGTCAAGCGCGAATCGCCTATCCGTTCCAAATGCACTAAGATAGTGAAGTCTGTGCTGCGTCCCGCCCCGTTCCGGTGGCTGGCCACGGCACTGCATCGCAAATGAACCTCCTGTTACGGAAATGCCGTAACCGCTTAGCCCAAAGGAGGTGGGTTCACATATGCGTCCTTACGAATTGATGGTAATCATCGACCCCGAGGTCGAAGAGCGTACCGTTGAGCCGTCGCTTCAGAAGTTCCTGAACGTCATCACCAACGATGGTGGAACCATCGAAAAGGTTGACATCTGGGGCCGTCGCCGTCTGGCTTACGACATCAAGAAGAAGTCCGAAGGTATCTACGCCGTGGTGAACTTCACCGCCAAGCCGGAAACCGCCAAGGAACTTGACCGCCAGCTGTCTCTTAACGAGACCATCATGCGCACCAAGATCACCCGCCCCGAAGAGCAGAAGGTTATTGCTGAGTAATTCAGCACCGATCTTCATTCTTTACCCCGCAGGAAACGAACTCTTCACCCAGGATCGAACAAGGAGGCAGTAGATGGCAGGCGAGACCACCATTACGGTCATCGGTAATCTCACCAATGACCCGGAATTGCGGTTCACACCGTCCGGTTCGGCAGTAGCGAACTTCACCATCGCTTCCACCCCGCGCACCTTTGATCGCCAGTCCAACGAGTGGAAGGACGGGGAAACCCTGTTCCTCCGCGCCGCCGTCTGGCGTGAAGCAGCCGAAAACGTGGCCGAGTCCCTTACCAAGGGCATGCGCGTCATCGTTACCGGCCGTCTGAAGAGCCGTTCCTACGAAACCAAAGAAGGCGAAAAGCGCACCGTTATCGAGCTCGAGGTCGACGAAATCGGCCCCAGCCTGCGCTACGCCAATGCCAAGGTCAACCGCACCCAGCGCTCCGGCGGTCAGGGCGGCGGCTTTGGTGGCGGCAACAGCGGCGGTGGCTTCGGAGGCGGCAACTCTGGCGGAAGCCAGGGCGGCAACTCCGGTGGAGGCTGGGGCGGCGGCAACCAGCAGGCTGCGCAGGATGACCCCTGGGCCACGCCCGGCGTCTCCAACGCGGGCGGCTGGGGCAACGGCCCCGATTCCGAACCTCCCTTCTAACAACCAATAAAGGCCCGACGCCGGGACCGCAGAAAGTGCCTTCGGCACCTGTGCGGATGCCGCCGCCGGACCACCACCATCCCGTGGATCAACATCCACGGGCTCCCTAGAATAGGAGCTCCACGATGGCTAAGGCTGAACTCCGTAAGCCCAAACCAAAGTCCAACCCCTTGAAGGCCGCTGACATCACTGTCATCGACTACAAGGACGTAGCATTGCTGCGCAAGTTCATCTCCGACCGCGGAAAGATCCGCGCCCGTCGCGTCACCGGCGTCACGGTCCAGGAACAGCGCAAGATCGCACAGGCAATCAAGAACGCCCGCGAAGTTGCTCTGCTGCCTTACTCCGGCGCTGGCCGCGGCTAAGGAAGGGATTAACTAACATGGCAAAGCTCATTCTGACCCACGAAGTAACCGGTCTCGGTGCTGCTGGCGACGTTGTCGAGGTCAAGGACGGTTACGCACGTAACTACCTGCTGCCCCGCAACTTCGCCCTGACCTGGTCGAAGGGTGGCGAGAAGCAGGTTGAGTCCATCAAGGCTGCCCGCGCCGCCCGCGAGCACGCTTCCCTGGAAGACGCTCAGAAGCAGGCCGCTGCACTGCAGTCCAAGCCGGTTCAGCTCGTCGTCAAGGCCGGCGAAACCGGACGCCTGTTCGGCACGGTCAAGCAGGCCGACGTCGCCAACGCTGTTGAGGCCGCAGGCCTGGGCAGCATCGACAAGCGCAAGGTTGAACTGCCCGTCCACATCAAGTCGGTCGGTTCCTACCAGGCCAACGTCCGTCTGCACGACGACGTTGCTGCTGTGATCGAACTCGACGTAGTAGCAGGCAAGTAGTCCCTGACTGCACCTGGAAAGACCCCCGTTGCCGGATTCCGGCAGCGGGGGTCTTTCAATTGGGTTTCAGGGGCTGTGCAGTTCTGCCATGACGTGCCGGTACCCGCTGCGGACCAGCCGGGTGAGAACGTCCCTGCCCACGTCGTCCAGCCTGTTGATATACAGGCAGGCAGCGCCCACCTTGTGCTTGCCCAATGTCTCCAGCAGTGCCTTGGCTTCCGGGCCGTACGTCAGGCCGTACAGCGCGAGGCTGGCTTTGCGGGGCGAGAAACCGACGGCGGCGGAGTCACCCTCCCGGCCGCTGCCGTACCGGTAGTGGTACCTGCCGAAGCCCACGATGCTGGGTCCCCACATCACGGCTCCTGCCCGGTGGCCTCCCGCATGAGGGCCAGCAACTCGTAGCCATCATTCCGCCGGCCGGGATGCTCCACTGACGCAAGGAACTCCTCCACCGGGACGCCGGTGGGCATCGTCTTGTTCTCTGCCATGGACGTAGTCTCGCAGACGCGCCTGTGTCCTGCCAGCACTGCTGCTAGCATGCAGCGGTGACTATCGAACCCATCCGGCCGCGCCCGTTCCACCAGGTTGACGTCTTTTCGGAACGGGCGTACCGGGGCAACCCGCTTGCCGTTGTCCTTGATGCCGAAGGCCTCACCGGAGGCCAGATGCAGCACTTCGCCAACTGGACCAATTTGTCCGAAACCACGTTCCTGCTGCCCCCCACCGATCCCCGCGCCGACTACCGGGTCCGGATCTTCACCGGCAGCGAGGAGTTTCCGTTTGCCGGGCATCCCACGCTGGGCTCGGCCCACGCCTGGCTGGAGGCCGGTGGAGTTCCAAAGACGCCCGGCAGCGTGGTGCAGGAGTGCGGGGCGGGTCTGGTCCACATAAAGCACGACGGCGGCCGGCTGGCCTTCGCTGCTCCGCCGCTGACACGCTTCGGGCCGGTGGATGGACCCACCAGGGGGCAGTTGGCGGCGGCACTCCGCCTGGCGCCGGAGGACATCCTTGACGCTTCCTGGCTGGTAAACGGGCCGGAATGGATCGGCGTGCTGCTTGCCTCTGCAGGGCAGGTGCTTGCGCTGGAGCCCGATCTGGCGCTCATGGGGGATTTGAAAGTGGGTGTTGTGGCCCCGCACGGGCCGGGTGCGGATGCCGACTTTGAGGTGCGCACCTTCATTCCCGGGGATGCCATGGTGGAGGATCCCGTTACCGGCAGCTTCAATGCGGGTGCAGCGCAATGGTTGATGGCAAGCGGCAGGGCCCCGCAGGAATACGTGGCCGCACAGGGGACAGTCCTCGGCCGTGCCGGACGCATCCACGTCAAAGCCGGGGGCGGCGAAACGTGGATCGGCGGGCACTCCAGCACCTGCATCCGCGGCGAGGTACTCCTGTAGCTTCGGGCGCACCTGGCAACGGGAATACCCACGGGAGGCCGGCCGTTCACCATGTAGATGCAAATGCATGTATGGTGAATGAACGATCAACAGGAGATATGCCATGGAAACCCGCCGCATCACAGTTCTTTCCGCTGGACTCGGTGTCCCGTCGTCGAGCCGCCTGCTGGCTGACCAGCTGGCGGCGTCCGCGGAGCGGCAGCTCTCGTCCGCCGGTTACGACGTGACGGTGGACGTCGTGGAGCTCCGCGACCTCGCGGTGGACATTGCCAACAACTTCGTGACCGGTTACGCCGCTCCCCGGCTGGCGGAAGTCATTGCCGGCGTGGAGGCGTCCGACGGGCTGATCGCCGTAACCCCCGTATTCAGCGCGTCCTACAGCGGCCTGTTCAAGTCATTCATCGACGTTCTGGACCCCAAGTCGCTGGACGGCAAGGCAGTGCTGCTGGGTGCCACGGGCGGTACGGACCGCCACCAAATGGTCCTGGACCACGCCATGCGTCCCCTGTTCAGCTACCTGCGCACGCGGATCACCGCCACAGGCGTCTTTGCCGGGCCGCAGGACTGGGGAACGGTGGACGACGGCGGTTCCTCGCTCGCGGGCCGGATTGACCGCGCTGCCGGCGAGTTCGCCGGGCTGCTGACCGGCACCCAGCCCGGCCGCAAGCCTGCCCCGATGCAGTCGCTCCCCTTCGAGCAGCTGCTGGCTGGCATCTCCGGGAACCGCTGACGCGGACCGGAGCGAACTTTCGGGGACAGCCGGTCGTTGTGCGGGATATGAAATGCCCTGTGGATGCCGTGGACCTGTTGATGACCGAGCGCAGCGGGGTGGAAATTGACTACTGTCCGCAGTGCCGCGGGGTCTGGCTGGACCGAGGCGAGCTGGACAAGATCCTGGACCGGGCCGCGGAGCTGATGCCAGGCACGGCGCCTGCCCGGCCTGCACCCTCCGCGTCAGGTCCTACGCCGCCCCCGCTCTATCCCAACTTCCAGCCGGGGCGTGAGCAACCGCGCTACGATGACCGGAAGTACGGCAAGCAGGGCTATGACCGGGATTACGACCGCCGGCACAAGAAGAAGGAAGGCTGGCTGGGGGAGCTGTTCGATTTCTAGGCCGGGGCCTTAATCGTCCAGCAGCTCGATGAATTCCCGGGCCTGCTTCATGGAGATGTCCGAGTGGCGGGTCAATGCCATCGCGGCCGCCTCCCTGTCACCATTCCGTGCCAGGGTGCGGATCCTGCCGTAGATCTCGTCGTTAAGCATGTTGCTGCTGACCTCGCGGGTGACGTCGCCCTTGCTCGCAATGGCGCGGTAGCGGTAGGGGAACCGCTGCGGCTCGTCGTCGTCCTCGTCGGGCTCCGGGCCGGCTGCTTCCGTGCTCCGGTAGGGCTGCGGGTGGGCGGCCAGTGCACCCACCGCATCCCGGGAGGCGCGCAAACCGTCGCCGGTGGCCTCGTAGTAAAGCTTGATGGCTGCCATGGCCTGCCCCTGCGCGATCAGGGCATAGAGCCGGCGGTGCTCGTCCTCCGAGAGCTTGGCTGCCGCTGCTCGGGCCAGCTCGGCTGAGGTCGCCGCGGGCTGCGGAGTCGCGGCCGGATGTGCTGCCTTGCGCTTACCCAAGGCGCGCATGGCAAGCATCACTCCTGCCACGACGGCCAGGAGGATGAGGACCGGGACCACAAGCGATTCCATTGTTCTTAGCCTTCTATATGTTTCCTGGCCGGTGCCAGATCTGTTTGCCTGCGTCCTGCTGCTGGATATGCTGCTGCGCGTTTTGGCTGGGGCGCGTCTTCGCCTCCAGCCGGGCGCGGGCGGCGGTTGCCGCTTCAACCTGGGCTGCGTAATGCCGGGCTGAGCGTTCGGCAAGGTCGCGCTGGTATTTTTCCGCGTCGGAGATGCCGGAGTCCCGCGGGCTCAGAGCCGTGAAGAGACCCCAGATGAGCGCCACCAGGACAATTGCCGGCAGAAGCACCAGCAGCAGTTCGCCCATACTTAGAGCTTATGCCAGATCCACGTTATCCACAGCAATATTCACGCGTGCGCATACAGCGTGGCTGGCATTCGTCGCAGTCGCTGCAGGGGGAATATGAGAAGTCCCACTCCCTGCCCATGGCATGGGTCACTTGAGCCGTTTAGCCACCCCCTGGCCCAGCGGAAGGGAAAGACCCTGTGGATGAAATTCCACAGAAGAAATATTTACTCCACAGTCTTAATGTGCTGTTTCCGCAGGTCAGAGCCCGATAGCAGGCAAAAGTTTTTTTCTTTCCACAGGCTTTCACACAGGCTGTGCACAAGCTATGCCGCTTAGTGCACAGGTTATCCACAGCCGCCCAGGCCTTCCGGCTTTGCGGCCGGGGCTCGGGGGGCTAGCGTAGCGGAGTACCTGTTGTGAGGGCAGGAAATGGCTCCGGCAGCCGGGTGTTCACACTCCACGCCGCGGCCCATGACTGTCCTCAGGAGAGGCCTCTGTGGAAAACCTGTGGACAGTGGGGATAACTCCCGGATCATGTGCTTTCGGGGTGGCGGCAGCATTGTCGGACCCCGCCGGTAGAACTGGACAGGTGGCTGGGCACGGACTTTTCCGGGTGAGCCTCAGACAGGACAGTAACCACCGGGCAATCCATGTCCCGGTACAAATGGAGGACGGCAGCTTTGTCAATCGCGCAACTGGACCCGGTGGAAACTACCCGCGGATCAGACTCAAGCCGAAAGCCTCCCCAGGACATCGCCGCCGAGCAGTCGGTTCTTGGCGGCATGATGCTGTCCAAGGATGCCATTGCCGACGTGGTTGAGATCCTCCGGGGCCAGGACTTCTACCGTCCGGCCCACGAAACCATCTACGAAGCCATCATTGACCTCTACGGCCGGGGTGAGCCCGCGGACGCAGTGACCGTCTCGGACGAGCTGACAAAACGTGGCGAGATCAACAGGATCGGCGGCCCGGCCTACCTCCATGAACTGATCCAGACCGTTCCCACGGCGGCCAATGCCGGGTACTACGCCGAGATCGTGGCCGAACGCGCCGTCCTGCGGCGCCTCGTGAATGCCGGCACCAAGATCGTCCAGCTGGGCTATGGCTCCGACGGCGAGGTGGAGGAGCTGGTCAACCAGGCGCAGGCCGAGGTCTACGCGGTGGCCGAGCGCCGGACCGCCGAGGACTATGTGGTGCTCAAGGACGTCATGGAGTCCACCGTGGACGAGATTGAGGCGTCCGGCCACCGCGGTGAGGGCATGACCGGTGTCCCCACGGGCTTCTACGAGCTTGACGAACTCACCCACGGCCTCCACCCGGGCCAGATGATCGTGATCGCTGCCCGCCCCGCCGTCGGTAAGTCCACCTTCGCCCTGGACTTCGCCCGTTCCGCGGCGATCAAGAACAATCTGGCAACCGTCATGTTCTCTCTCGAAATGGGCCGCAACGAGATCGCCATGCGTCTCCTCTCGGCCGAAGCCACCATCGGCCTGCAGGACCTCCGCAAGGGAACCATCAAGGACGAGCAATGGTCCAAGATCGCCACCACGATGGGCCGGATGAACGACGCTCCGCTCTTCATCGACGACAGCCCCAACATGTCCCTGATGGAAATCCGGGCAAAGTGCCGGCGCCTCAAGCAGCAGCACAATCTCAAGCTCGTCATCCTGGACTACCTGCAGCTCATGAGCTCCGGCAAGAAAGTGGAGTCCCGCCAGCAGGAAGTGTCCGAATTCTCCCGTGCGCTCAAGCTGCTCGCCAAGGAACTCGAAGTGCCCGTCATTGCCCTGTCCCAGCTCAACCGTGGGTCTGAACAGCGGCAGGACAAGCGCCCCATGGTTTCGGATCTTCGAGAGTCAGGGTCCATTGAGCAGGACGCCGACATGGTGATCCTGCTCCACCGTGAGGACGTCTACGACAAGGAATCACCGCGCGCCGGCGAAGCGGACATCCTGGTGGCCAAGCACCGTAACGGCCCCACGAAGGACATTGTGGTCGCCTTCCAGGGCCACTACTCGCGGTTCGCGAACATGGCGGCCGACGCCGGCGGCGGCGGCTTCTAGCTGCGGCGTCAGGCCGGAGCAGCCTGCCCGGCGTCCTGTCCGGCCGCGCGGCGTGCCCCGGCCTGTCCAAGCAGGTGGTTCGGCAGCCGGTTTCCAGGGGCGGTGCCCCGGATCTCCAGCAGCTCGCGCGCATGCGCGTGCAGCCTCTTGTCCTCATCGCTGACTGGCACCCAGGCGGGGACCGGCACGGAGTTGCCCTCGGCGTCGCGGGCGACCATGACGGTGAGGCAGTAGGTGGTGAGGTTCAGCTCACCGCCCTTGGGGTCGCCGGACCGGACGTGGACGGCAATGTGCATGCCCTTGGTCCCGGTGTAGACCAACCGGGCCTCCACCTCCACCACATGCCCGATCAGCAGCGGCCGGTAGAAGCGGACGCCGCCGGAGAACACCGCAACTGTGTCCCTGCCGCAGTAGCGGGACGCGCAGACGTAGGCGGCCTCGTCGATCCACTTCATCACAATGCCGCCGTGGACTTTGCCGCCCCAGTTCACGTCGGTGGGGGCCGCCATGAACCGCAGGGTCACCCGCTCGGCCGTACCCGCATCGGTATATTCCTGCCGGTTCATAGCTTCCACGATCTGTTCCCGGACCTTGATCCGGGCCAGGGCGTGGTCCCGCTGCTCGATCTCGTCAGGCGTGGCGGGCTCGAACTGCTGAACGGGGATGGGTTTGCCGTCCTCGCCCACCGCCACGAAGATGACCATGCACTGGCTGCGCATGGTGGCGGGCCCGCCCTTGGGATCGCCGGAGGAAACCACCGTGCGGATGTGCATGGAGGACCGGCCGGTGTAGACGATGGTGGCTTCCACCTCCACCATGTCGCCGCTGTTGACGGGGTCCGCGAAATGGATGTTTCCGACGTAGGCGGTGACGCAGTAGGACTTGGCCCAGCCCACCGCCGCTGCATAGGCGGCCTTGTCCACCCACTCCAGGACTGTCCCCGCGTCCACGGAGCCGCTGTGGCCCACATCCGTGGGGGCGGCCAGGAAGCGCAGGGTCACGGAGTTCGAAGTGCCGGTCGCAGTCATGGTGCGATCATACTGACGCCCCGGGTTACCGGCGGGTTGGGGTGAAACACAACGCTGCCCCGCCCGCCGGAAAGGCGGGCGGGGCAGCATTGCGGGAATCCCCTAGCCGGCCCGGGTGTACACGATATCCGGCTGGGCGGGAAGTTCCATTCCAACACCCATGAAGAAGCCCGGGTGCGGCGGCTGGTTGTAGGAGACGTTCTCCCGCGCCACCGACAGGCGGTACACCGGATCGTGCATCAGGGTCCGGAGCCGGACGTCCGTGCCCGCCGTGGTGGTGTAGATCCGCAGCTCGGTGCTGTCAGCAGAAGGCCAGGCAATTTCCTCCCGCCAGTCACCCAGCAGATCGGCCTGGATGGCAGGCGTTCCCTTGGTGCTGTTGTTCGACTTTGCGCCGGTTGCGGTCAGCAGCCGTTCGCTTGCTGCGGCCTGCCAGTTCCACTTGGCGATGCTGGGCGTGCCGGTGCTTGTGGTGGCGTCCCAGTCGTGGTCGACGATTTCGCGGAGCAGGTCCCCGTCCCACCAGGCCAGGAAGTTGGCGGCCGGAATCTTCTCGGCGATCAGCTCCCCCTTGGCGGAGCGGAGCTGGCCGACGGGGGAGTTCCAGGCGGCGTCCCCGCCGATGGCCCAGCCCTCGGCGCCGGGGTGCCGGGGATCGATGTCGCCCATCGCCGCCCGGCCGGTGTCCTTCACGGCAGGGATGCTCCACAGGACCGCACCGGTCTTCGAGTCGCGGAAGGTGGCGCCCCGGTTGCCGCTGGATCCCATGTCCTCGTGGGCTGCAAAGGTCTCCAGCCCCGGGCGGGACGGGTCGAAATCGCTGGTGTGGATGGCGTCGCCGTGGCCCAGGCCGGTGGTGTAGAGCGGCTTGCCGTTGTCGTCGATCGTCATGGAACCGAAGACGAACTCGTCCTTGCCGTCCGCGTCCACGTCGGCGACGGACATGTTGTGGTTGCCCTGCCCGCGGTACTGCGTGCCGCTGGCGTCAGAGTCGAAGATCCAGCGTTTGGTGATCTTGCCGCCCACAAGGTCGTACGCCGCCAGGACTGCACGGGTGTAGTAGCCGCGGCTGAACATCATGGACGGGCGCTCCCCGTCCAGGTAGGCCACGGCACCCAGGAACCGGTCCACGCGGTTGCCGTAGGTATCTCCCCATGCCCCCACATCCCCGCGGGGCGGGTCATAGGCCACGGTGTCCATCACGGTGCCGGTGGCACCATGGAAGACGGTGAGGAATTCCGGGCCGGTGAGCACGTAGCCGCTGCTGTTGCGGTAGTCGGCGCCGGCGTTGCCGATGACCGTTCCGGCGCCGTCACGGGTTCCGTCCGCGGTCTTCATGGCCACCTCGGCCTTGCCGTCGCCGTCGAAGTCGTATGCCAGGAGCTGGGTGTAGTGCGCGCCGGCACGGATGTTCGGTCCCATGTTGATCCGCCAGAGCCTGGTGCCATCCATCCGGTAGGCATCCACGTAGACGGTGCCGGTGTAGCCCGCCTGCGAGTTGTCCTTGGAATTGGACGGGGACCACATCTGGATGATTTCGTACGTGCCGTCCCCGTCCAGGTCCGCGACGCTCGCGTCACCGGCGGAGTAGGTGTAGGGCTGCCCGTCCTTGGTGTAGTCGTCAGCCGGCTTGTCCAGCTTCACCGCCAGGTAGTCCTGCGCCAGCGGCGTGAACTCCGCGGTCAGCTGGTCGGCACCGGCACCAACGGCCTTGATGGCGTAGCGGGAAGCAGCCGTCCCCGCCAGGTCAAGGAAGGTGGTGCTGTTGCGGATGGGCTCCCCGGTGAGCTGTACGCCGTCGCGGATCACATGGAACCCGATCTGCTCCGGGTCCAGGCCCAGCATGCGCCAGCCTAGTCGTACACCGCCCTCGGTCAGGAGCGCCACGGGAGCACGGTCAATCTGCTCCATCTGCCGGTTGACCACCGTGACCTTCTCCGTGCCGATCACGGGGGAGGGGGCGGACTCACCGCCCTTGTTGACGGTGATCACGCGGTAGTAGTACTTGATGGTGGTCAGCACGGTGTAGTCGGTGAAGTTCACTTCCGTGGCGCGGCCGACGTACTCGAACGGACCGTCCAGGGAAGTGGAGCGGTAGACCTGGTAGGCGGCGGCGTCGGCCACCTTCTGCCATTTGAGGGTCACACTGGTCTTCTCCACTGCCTTGATGTCAACCTTGCCGGTGGCTGCGGGGACCGGGGTCGCGGGGTCAACCAGCGCGGTCTCCGCGGTGTTGGAGCGGACCGACTCGAGGCCGGTGCTGTCCAGCGCCGTCACGAAGTACTTGTACGTGAGCCCCGGGAAAGCGGTGGTGTCCTGGAAGGCCGGAGCCGTCACGTGATCGGCCACCAGCTGCGGGTCGGCCTCAAAAGAGGCCTGGCGGAAAACCTTGTAGCTCGCGGCGTCGTCCACCGGATCCCAGGCCAGATCCACGGTGGCGGGGTCGCCTGCGGCGTTCACGGCGGTGGTGCGCAGGTTGGTGGGCCCCACCAGCAGCGGGGTGACCTCCAGGCCGTTGAGCCGCTGGCCCGATCCGCTGATGGCCAGGTTCAGCTGTCCGTCGGAGACCAGGACCTGGTTGATGATCTTGGTGGCAGAGGATTCTTTTCCGGAGGACACCTGGCCGAACGGGATGCCTTCGGCAGCAACGTCCGTCCGGGTGGAGCCGATCCAGTCGCTGTGGTACGTCTTCAGTGCGTAGGTGCCGTTGGGGACGTCCAGCCGGAATTCGAAGCTGCTGCCGCTCAGGACGAAGTCCCGGAGGAGGTTGCTGGTCACGGCGCCGCGGTCGCGGTCGCTGAGGACGGAGGTGTCCTTGAAGCCGAACGTCCGCTCCGGCGTGTACGCCATGGTCCGGTTCACCTCGGTGTAGCCGGCTTCCACCGGCGCCCCCACCGGACCGAAGTCGAACTTGTACTTCGCCTTCTTGGTGGTCAGGGCCAGGGCGTCGCTGGGCTCGGACAGGCCCTTGCCGTTCATGGCGGCCACCCGCACGCTGTAGGCCGTGCCTTCGGCAAGACCGGCCAGGTTGGCGGTGGGAACAGTGGCGGTAGTGGCGAGTTTGTAGGCGGTATCCGGCTCGTCCGCCAGCTTGCGGTACACCTTGTAGATGTCGGCACCTTCCACCGGCTGCCACTTGAGCAGTGCCCCGGCATTGGAGATGCTGCCCGCCACCAGGCCCTGCGGCTTGGCGGGAACGGACGACGGCGGCGCCACCTCGCGGACGCGCGTGGCCAGGGGCAGGTTCAGGCCCTTCACCCCGCCTGCGACCAGGCGGGCGATCTGGATGGCGCCGTACTCCTGGAAGTGGGTGTTGTCCACGGTGCCGGTGGGCCGGTTGGGGTAGACGCCGGCATCGACGTGGAGGAAGACCGACTTGGTGTCCTCGGGGCCGATCTGGTCGTAGTACGCACGGCTGGAAGCGGAGAGGTCCACCAGTGGCACGCTTTCCTCTGCGGCAAGCTCCTGCATCTTGGCGACGTATTCGGGGAAGCTGACGCGGAACTTGCCTGTGGCCTCGTCGTAGTCACGGCGGCCCACCGGCGTCACCAGGATGGGGGTCGCACCGCGCTGGCGGGCACCGTGGACGTAAGTGCGGAGGTACTCCTTGTAGTCGGCGGGCGACGCGTACCGGTCATCCACGCCGATAGTGGCGTCATTGTGGCCGAACTGGACCATCAGGTAGTCGCCGGGATTGATGACGCGGAGGATTTCGTCCAGGCGCCCCTGGCTGATGAAGTTCTTGGAGCTCCGTCCGCCGATGGCGTGGTTGCGGAAGGTCACGGCGCCGTCAAAGTAGCGGTCGATCATCTGGCCCCAGCCTGCCTGCGGGACGTAGCCGGGATCGTAGGTCTGGACCGTGGAGTCGCCCGCAAGGTAGACGCCGGGATCGGTGGTGGCGGTGCGGGGGGCCCGCGCAGCGATGACCAGCGAGTTGATCTTGGCGGCCGTGCCGCTGAAGTCGAGGTTCAGCTGGCCGTCCACCAGCGAAATGGGGAACTCCATTTCCAGGTACTGGCCGGCAGGCTTGTCCGTGAGCTGGACCTTGGCCATCTTCTCGGCCGTGATGGCGATGTTGGTTGCTTCCGTGGCATCGCCCGCTATCAGCTTGACGGTGTAATCGCCGTTCGGAAGGTCCACGAGGAAGGTGCTGCCCTGGGCCTGGACAAAGTCCGAACGCAGGGCGTCGCCGGTGCCGCGGTCCGCCCCGGAGGTGGCTGAGGTGTCCGTGAAGCCGAACTTTCCTGCTGCGGAGTACTGCGTGCCTGCATCCACGTGCGTGTAGCCGGCGGCCGTAGCACCGGGACCAAAGTCGAACTTGAATCCGCTTCCCGCAGGCGGCAGGGCAGTGTCCGCCTGGACGGCGGGAAGGCCGGTGAAGGCTATCGCCGCCGAGGCGATGGCTGCAGTGGCAGCCCTGGCACCGGAAGCGGCCAGCCGTCGTCGGCGCGGCGGGTCTTCCAGGGTGGGAGGGATGGGTTGCGGGGGTTGGTTCACGGACATCTCCTTCGATGAGCGGTGGCAACGCAGCCCGGTCGGTTGTAACGATTCAAAAGCAGCGCGTCCGCTGAAGGGTGCTTGCTGCAATCGAAGGTGGATCCCGAAAGGGAACCGGTGAAGAGGCTGAGACCTGGGTGCGGGTGATGCAGCTCGCACGCTGCACTCACCATGGTTTATCAGCTTGCCGGGGGGAAGGGCAAGCGTTTTCCCGATCTTTCCCGCGCGATAGTGATATTTGCTGTTCGAATTTGTTGGTAAATGGCATCAGATCCGTTTGGTTAAATGCCCGACGGCGGCCGGGCCCAGAGTGCGCGGCCGCCGTCGGGCGCTGGCTTTCCGAGTTTCTGTTACGCGAGGACAGCCAGCTTGGAATTGCCGCGGCCGAAGAGGGCCCGGTCCACCGAAAGGCGGCCGGCTCCGGTGAGCGCCAGTGCGAAGGCGGCCGCTGCCAGCAGCAGCACCAGTTCGAAGCCGCCGTTCGCGGCAAAGACACCCGCGGACGCGTGCACCAGGAAGAGTGCGCCCAGCATGTCGAGGGCCAGGAGGGCGGCAACCACCCGGGTGAGGATGCCCAGAATCAGGGCAATGCCACCGGCGAGTTCGAGCACGGCCACTGCCGGGGCTGCGATCTCTGCTGCGGGCACGCCCATCTTGGCGAAGGAGGCCTGGGTGCCGGCGATAGTCCATTCGGAAAACTTCTGCCAGCCATGGGCTGCGAAGAGAAAGCCGAGGACGATGCGCAGGGTGGTGAGGGCAGTAGTGGTAAGTCGGGGCTGGTTCATGCTTTCCAGTCTTCAGGAGGAATAGTTGAAGAGTCAACTATGTGGCGCGAAGTGTGGGCTTTGTCATGCAGGTGCGTCCGAAGACGCGGCAATGAGTCTCCCGGTTAAGCTGGCACGGTGCCCCAACTTTCAGCCCCCCTTCCCGCGGCAACCCGCCGGAGCAACGGCAGGGAAATCCTCCGCCTCGCCGTCCCCGCCTTCGGCGCTCTGGTGGCCGAACCGCTGTTCCTGCTCGCTGACTCCGCCATCGTGGGGCACCTGGGGGTGGAGCAGCTGGCCGGCGTGGGGCTGGCATCGGCTGTGCTGCACACCGCCGTCGGGCTCATGGTGTTCCTGGCCTACTCAACAACCCCGGCGGTGGCCCGTGCCATCGGCGAGGGGCAGCTGGGCAAGGCCCTGGCGGCCGGGCGCGACGGCGTGTGGCTGGCATTGCTGCTGGGTGTGGTCCTTGCGGTGGCCGGCTTCGTGGCGGCTGAGCCGCTGATCGGGTTGATGGGCGCGGAAGGGGAGGTCCGCACCTTCGCGGTGAACTACCTTCGCTGGTCCATGCCGGGACTGGTGGCCATGCTCCTGGTCTTCGCGGGCACCGGCGTCCTCCGCGGCCTGCAGGATACGCGGACGCCGCTGGTGGTTGCCACCGCAGGCTTCGGGATCAACATTGTCCTGAACCTGTGGCTGGTCTACGGCCTGGGCTGGTCGGTCACCGGTTCAGCGGTTGGGACCAGCGTCGCGCAGTGGGCCATGGCCTGCGTCTATGTGGTGATGGTCCGGCGCAACGCCGTCCGGCACGGGGTCAGCCTCCTCCCCAGCTGGCGCGGGATCCGGAGCATGACCAAAGTGGGGTCGTGGCTCATGCTGCGGACCTTGAGCCTGCGCGCAGCCATCCTGGTGACGGTGCTGGTGGTGACCGCGCAGGGCGCCGTGAACCTTGCAGCGCACCAGCTGGCGATGACAATCTTTTCGTTCCTGGCTTTTGCCCTGGATGCGCTGGCTATTGCCGCCCAGGCGTTGATCGGCAAGGAGCTGGGGGCCTGCAATGCCGCCAAGGCGCGCGAGCTCACGCGGACGATGATCCGCTGGGGCATCGGCTTCGGCGTGCTGACCGGCCTGCTGCTGGCCGCGGTGGCACCCTGGGTGGGGGCACTCTTCACGTCCGACCGGGAAGTGCAGTCCGTCCTGGCTGTTGCCCTGTGGATTGTTGCCGCCGGCCAGCCTGTCGCCGGGTATGTCTTCGTCCTGGACGGGGTGCTGATTGGTGCCGGGGATGCCAGGTACCTGGCGCTGGCGGGACTGGTGAACCTCGCCGTCTATCTGCCCCTGCTGGCCGCCGTCGCCTGGTCCGGCGCTGCCGGTGGAGCAGGCCTGGGCTGGCTCTGGGCCGCTTTCGCGGTGGGCTACATGGCTGCCCGGGCAGTGACTTTGGGCCTCCGGGCCCGGTCGGACCGGTGGATGGTCCTGGGCTCGGCCTGACTGTTGCGACCGGCCCTCGATACGCGGCGAAGCGCTCCCCACTAAACTGGTCCGGTGACGCAACCACTTACCCCCGCAGGCGCCGCTCCCGAAGCCGCTCCCCAGTCCGACCTCTGGAAGCCGGTCCTGCTCCGCTCGGCGGCTGCGCTGGTGTTCGGTGCCGTGACTATCTTCTGGCCCTCGCCTCTATCGAAGTCATGGGCTGGGCCGGCGGGCTGTACCTGCTGGGCACCGGCATCGTAACCCTCTGGGGTGCGCCGGCCACGGGTTTCCCGCGGGAGTCCGCATCCGGCAAACTCCTCTCCGCAGCCGGCTCGGTGCTGACCGGTGCCGGTTTCGCGCTGGTGCTGCTGCACGGCGACCTGCTGTTCGCCGTTGTGGCGGCCCTTGGCCTGGGCGCCGCCGGGGCCCTTGAGCTGTGGTGCGGCCTCCGCCAGCGCCGCCGGCACGTCCTGGCCCGGGACTGGGTCGCGTCCGGCATCATTGGCCTCGGAACCGCCGCCGTCCTGCCCTTCTTCATCAGCCTCGGCGCCCACGCCCTGCTGGGAGTGGCCGGCGGTGGAGCCATTATTTCCGGCGTGTTGTGGGTGCTCTCCGGCCTGACGCTAAGGCACGATGCCCGGACCGGTGCCCGCAAGCCGTAAACTAGGAGGGCGCGGTTCTACTCCTCGTAGAAAATTGGGCCGGGCGCACCAGCACATCACCTAAACCAGGACGGCCGGCATGCCGCCTGCAGGGAGGACTTACAGTGGCAGACCAGCATCCAGGAAAACCGCGCAGGCTGCGGACCTCGGTGAAGGGGCCGCTGATGTTCTCCGCGTTCTGGGCCGTCGTCACCTTCATGGCGGTACTCATCTTCGCCTCGGGCGGCAGCGCCAAGACGCCCCGCTTCGACCTCGCGCTCACCGGCGCCGGCATCGCTTCATCGTCACCCTGGTCATCGCGGCCATGCTGTCCATGAGCTACAAGGAAAACGCCGAGCACCTGGGCAAGGGCTCCGGCATCAACCTCAGCTCAGCCAAGAAGCCCTCCCATGGCTTCGGGCCGGGCGCCGCCAACCCGCCCGCCTCCGACGCCGGCCCTGAAGGACCAGCGGAGCGCTGACCCGCCTGCGGGCCGACTTTCCACCCGGTCAGCCCGCTGCCGCCTGCCGCGCCCGGTAGGCGGCCACATGTGCACGGTTGGCGCAGTTCCCGGTATCGCAGTAGCGCTTGGACCTGTTCCGGGTGAGGTCAAGGACAACAGCGTCGCAGTCCTCCGCCTCGCACGTTCGCAGCCGGTCCATCTCCTTGCCGCGGATCACGTCCGCCAGGGCCATGGCCGCTTCGGTGCTCATCCGGTCGGCCAGCGGCGCTTCGGGCACCGACGCATGAAGGTGCCAGTCCCAGCCATCGTGCTTGACCAGCTGGGGCAGGGCCTTTGCCTCGCGCAGCAGCCGGTTCACGATTTCCACGGCCGTGTCCTCATCCGCGGTCCAGAGCAGGGTGAGCTCGCGCCGCAGTGCGCGGACGCTGTCCAGTTCCGCGGCATCCCTGGTCCTTGAGCCGGTAAATCCCTCGGCTTCCAGGAAGGCATCAAGGTCCGCCTGGGCAGCCAGCCCTTCCCGTCCGTTCGCCGCCGAATTAATCAGGCCCACCACGGAGCGCAGCGCCACCTCGGTGTCAGGGGCAAAAACCATCTTGACTCCTTACAGTGCAGACGGGTACTGTCATGACCAATACCCCACTTTACTCCTGACAGGAGGCGACGGTGCCTGCCGCCAACAACCAACCCCGCAGCCGCGTGGCCCCGGCGGCCGGCCGGGGATTCCTGGCCTCCGGACTTGGCGTCGCGCTGTTTTCCTCCGCCGTCTTTGGAACCTCCGGCTCGTTCGCTAAAGCCCTGCTGGAAACCGGCTGGTCTACGGGAGCGGCCGTGACGCTCCGGCTGACCGGCGCCGCCCTGATCCTTGCCATCCCCGCCGTCCTTGCCCTGCGTGGACGCTGGCACCAGCTGCGGGACAACTGGCTGACCATCCTCCTGTTTGGCCTGATCGGGGTGGCGGCCTGCCAGCTGTTCTACTTCAATGCGGTGGCCCGGCTGTCCGTGGGAGTCGCCCTGCTCCTGGAGTATCTGGCGCCCGTCCTGATCGTCCTCTGGCTCTGGGCTGCCAGCCGGAAGCGTCCGCGCGCGCTGACGCTCGGCGGAACCCTGCTCTCCCTGGCCGGCCTGGTGCTGGTCCTGGACCTCACCGGCGCGTGAAGGTGGATCCCGTGGGCGTCCTCTGGGGGATTGCCGCAGCGGTCTGCCTGGCCATGTACTTCTTCATCACCGCCAAGGAGAACGACACCCTGCCGCCCATCGTGCTGGCCTCGGGCGGCCTGATGGTGGGTGCAGCGGTAATGTGGCTGGCCGGCGCAACCGGCCTGCTGCCCATGGCGTTCAGCACGGCAGACACGAAGCTCGGGGGATGGGTTGCCCCCTGGTGGGTCTCCCTCGCCGGCCTCGTGGTCCTGGCGACAGTGCTCGCCTACGTCTCAGGCATCATGGCTGCCCGTGCCCTCGGCTCCAAGGTGGCGTCCTTCGTCTCGCTCACCGAGGTGCTCTTCGCCGTGGTCTGGGCCTGGCTCCTGCTGGGCGAACTGCCCGGTGCCATCCAGCTGCTGGGCGGTGTGCTGATCGTCGGCGGCGTCATCCTGGTGCGGCTCGATGAACTGCGCGCCCCGGCCGCGGAAACAGAGGCGGGGCCTGGCGGGGAAGCCGAACCGAAGGCGCCGTCCCCGCTGGAGCACGCGAACGACGTCGAACCCGTCCCCTAGGCCGGGCAGCAGCAGCCGGCAGCCGCGAGGCTTAAAGGGCAGGGCCCGGACGCCGTATGGTGTCCGGGCCCTGCTGCAAGCCTTCGCGACCGGAAGGTTAGCGGGAGGCCTGGCTCTGCTCTTCAGCGTTCCGCTTGGCCTGGCTGCCGGCGTCCTTGAGCGCCTCGGCAACCTTGGTCAGCATGGCGGTGTGGGTTCCGGACCACTCGTTGCGGAACTTGTCCGCGTCCGGGCCCTCCCAGTTGGTGCTGCTCAGAACCTTGGTGAGAGTGGACTTCTGCGTCTCGATCTCGGACGCACCTGCCTGAAGCTTGCTGCCGAGCTGGCGAAGCTGCTCAACGTCTGCACCCCAAATAGCCATCAGTTTCTCCTCTTGGTTAGTGGATCCGAATACGGTCGGCATCCCCAGCGGCCTCCCGGCTCATCCGGAAGATCCATTGCCTAAAACCTATCCCGGCCGCTCAAACAGTGTCGATGGGCACCCCTGCCCATGCCGGACTCCCCATGGACGGATGCCTGCCAACCCGCACGGAAGGGGTCGATCCCAGGCGCTCCAGAGCCTAGCATGGCCTTATGTGCCGGAATATCCGAACCCTCCACAACTTCGAGCCGCACGCCACCTCCGAGGAAGTGCATGCCGCCGCGCTGCAGTACGTGCGCAAGATCAGCGGCAGCACCAAGCCCTCCAAGGCCAACCAGGAGGCCTTCGACGAGGCGGTCCACGAGATCGCCCACATCACCCAGCACCTCCTCGATTCGCTGGTGACGCAGGCCCCGCCCAAGGACCGGGACGCCGAGGCTGCCAAGGCGAAGGCCCGCGCCGCCGTCCGGTACGGCGCCGCCTAAACGGTCCGGTTTCCCGGCGGCGGGGCTACCTGCCGAAGCTGCGCAGCCGCAGTGAGTTGGCCACCACCAGGACCGAGCTCGCAGCCATCGCGGCACCGGCGATCATGGGGTTGAGCAGCCCCAGCGCGGCCACGGGAATGCCCACCGCGTTGTAGAAAAAGGCCCAGAACAGGTTCGTTTTGATCGTCGCCAGGGTTTTCCTGGAGAGCTCGATGGCCTGGGCCACTTGGGTGAGGTCGTTGCCCATGACGGTCAGGTCCGCGGCCTCGATGGCCACGTCGGTGCCGGAACCCATGGCAATCCCCAGGTCCGCCTGCGCCAGGGCCGCAGCGTCGTTGACGCCGTCGCCGGCCATGGCCACCGTTGCCCCGCCGGCCTGCAGCCGGCGGACGGCCTCAACCTTTCCTTCCGGCAGGACACCCGCATACACGTCCGCCGCATCAATGCCGACGGCGGCAGCCACCTGGGCGGCTACGGCGGCATTGTCGCCGGTCAGCAGGATGGGACGCAGCCCCAGGTGCTTCAGCCGGGCAACAGCCGCGGCGGATCCTTCCTTGACGGTGTCCCGCAGGCTGATCACGCCGGCCGGGGTGCCGTCCACGGCAACCCAGATTGCGGTGGCGCCTCCGGCCTCCGCCGCTGCCAGCACCTCCTGCTGTCCGCCCGTAAAGGGAATGCCGTTGTCCTCAAGCCACCCGGTGCGGCCGGCCACCACCAGCCGGCCCTCGACGGTGCCCAGGACTCCGCCGCCGGGTGCTGAACGGAAGGCCTGGACGGCGGGCAGGGCGCCGTCGTCGTGCATGGCCTGCTTTGCCGCTGCCGCGATGGCGTGCGCCACGGGGTGCTCGGACGCAGACTCCACCGCTCCGGCCAGCCTGAGCACTTCGTCCTCCGTGAAGCTGCTGAAGGCAGCGGTGGCATCAACGGCCAGGACGCCGGTGGTCACCGTCCCGGTCTTGTCGAGCAGGATGGTGTCCACGGTGCGGGTATCCTCGAGGACCTGCGGGCCCTTGATGAGGATGCCCAGTTGCGCTCCGCGGCCGGTACCGGTCAGCAGGCCAACCGGCGTGGCCAGGCCCAATGCGCAGGGGCAGGCAATGACCAGGACCGCGACGGCGGCCGTGAAGGCCGAGCGCAGCTCGCCGCCGGTCACGTCCGGGCCGGAGAACAGGAGCCACAGCGCGAAAGTGGCCGCCGCAATGGCCAGGACCACCGGCACGAAGACAGCGCTGATACGGTCCGCCAGCCGGGCGATGGGCGCCTTGCCCGTCTGTGCCTGCGATACCAGCCGGGCCATCTGCGCCAGGGTGGTTTCCGAGCCCACCCTGGTTGCCTTGACCAGCAGCCTTCCGGAGGTGTTGATGGTGGCGCCGGTGACCGCTGAGCCGGGTGCCACTTCCACGGGGACGGACTCGCCGGTGACCAGGGAGGCGTCCACCGCTGAGTTGCCGTCCACCACGACGCCGTCGGTGGCGATCTTCTCACCCGGCCGGACCACCAGGACGTTGCCCACCTGAAGCCGGTCCGCGGGGACGCGCTGCTCCACGCCGTCATGCAGGATGGTGGCGTCCTTGGCCCCGAGGTTGAGGAGGGCCTGCAGGGCGTCGCCGGCCTTTTTCTTGGCGTTCGCCTCCAGGTACCTGCCCAGGAGCAGGAAGGTGGTGACCACCGCCGCCACCTCGAAGTACAGGCCGCCGGTTTCCATTCCCTCCATGCCGGGGTGCTCGGTCATGCGGGGGTCGGCGGCAAGCTGCCAGGCGGAGAACAGGTAGGCCGCGGCCACGCCGAGGGATACCAGGGTGTCCATGGTGGACGCGAAGTGCCGCGCGTTGATGGCTGCGGCCCGGTGGAACGGCCAGGCGGCCCAGGTCACCACCGGCAGTGCCAGTGCGGCAGCAACCCAGCCCCAGTTGGCGAACTGGAACGCCGGGACCATGGAAACCAGGAACACGGGCAGCGTCAGGACGGCGGCCACCAGCAGGCGGGGCAGGAGCTGCGCCGCTGTGCCGCCGTGGGCGAGATGGTCACCTTCGACGGCGGCGCCCCCGGGTGCTGCGGCTTCCCCGGTGTCCCCGCTTGTGATCTGGGCATCGGTGACCTCACTGGTACCTTGGCTCGGACGGTGCGGCTGGCGGACTCTTGCCGTGTAGCCCGCCGCTTCAACCGTGGCTGTGAGTTGTTCGTCGGTGATCCCGGCCGGAACCCTGACGTAGGCCGATTCGAGCGGGAGGTTGACGGTTGCCTCCACGCCTTCGAGCTTGCCGAGCTTCTTCTCCACGCGGTTGACGCAGGAGGCGCAGGTCATGCCCTCGATATCGAGCTCCACTACGCGGGTGTCCGGCGGGCGGAGCAGGTCCTGGTGGCTCATGTCTTGTCCCCGTTGGCCCTTCTAGGCTTCGTTGGCAACGACCAGGTACCCGGCCTCTGCCACTGCTTCGCCGATTTCCGAGGGTGACAGTTTTTGGGTGGACGTGATGGTCACGGTGGAGATCCCGCCTGCGTTGAGTTCAACGTCCACGGCTTCCACCCCCGCAAGGGCTTCGAGTTCTTCGCTGACCGCGGAAACGCAGTGGCCGCAGGTCATGCCGGAAACGCTGACGGTTGTGATGGTGGGGGAGGTGGTGCTCATGGCTGGCTCCTGATCGTCTGGCCGGCGGTGGCCGGCGATGGGTGCAGTTGGGGGTTTAGCGAAGCAGTCTGCCGATGGCCTCGGCCGCTTCCTTGACCTTTGCATCAATGGCTTCGGCGCGCGCTTCCGGGTCGGGTTCGGCGGCGGCCCCGACCACGCAGTGGCCGATGTGCTCCTCCACCAGCCCCAGGCTGACGGCATGCAGGGCTTTGGTGACGGCGGACACCTGGGTGAGGATGTCGATGCAGTATTTGTCCTCATCCACCATCCGCGCAATGCCGCGAACCTGCCCCTCGATGCGCTTCAGCCGGCGGAGGTATGCCTCCTTGTTTCCTGTGTAGCCGTGTTCCGGCAAGTGCTCCACTGCGGACGCGGCGGTTGCTTCTTGGATGGAGTTCATGAACCCACCGTATACCCCTTAGGGGTATCGGGCAAGTACCCCCAGGGGGTATGTGCAAACTTTCGGGAAGAAGGGCACAAAAAAGCTCCGGAGTGCGTTATTGGGGGATACGCACTCCGGAGCAGCTCTTGGGCAAAAACCGGTGTCCACCTGCGTGGACCGGCCTGCTTGAATCAGCTTACTGGCTGGTATTAGCGTCCGCCAGCACCGCGAATAACTACTTTCACTTTATTTTCAGCGTGCCATTTCCGAGCCCTGCCGGCAGCCCCGGGAGGGGTTACGGTCTGTCCTCGTGAGCCGGCATCCGGTACGGAACCACCAGGACGGGCTTGCTCTGGTGGTGGGTCAGCCAGGCTCCCACCGAACCATTCAGTGCCTCCGAAAGCCGGTGCGAGAATCCACGTTCGGACGTGCCCACAATGATCATCGGCACGTTGGCTTCGGCGGCCAGCTGGCCCAGCGCACGGGCGGGATCGCCAGCGAGGGTGCGGAGCGTCCAGTCCACCGTGCCGCTGCCGGGCGGCACCTGGTCCACGGCTGACTGGATGTCTGACTTGAGTTCCGCTGTCAGGGTCCGGATGTCCTCGTCGTCGGCGTCCGGATGAAGCGACAGGCGGTGGGCCGAGCGGGCAGGGTCCCACTCCACCAGGTAGCTGGCCTCATCCACAAACGCGCACACCAGGGGCGTGCCCAGCCGGGCGGCCAGGGTGGCCGCGGTCTGCAGGACTTCCGGATGCTGTTTGGGCATGATCCCCACCAGCAGGGGGGCAGTTCCACTGAACCGTTCCGATGTCATAGCTCATTGTGCGCCCGGGCAACTGCCTTGAACAGGTCCTGCCTCGTCACGTAAGCGCAGGTGAGGCCGTTATCACCACGTTCTTGCCCCACGGGTCTTCGGTGTAGCAGGAGATGAGGACCAGGCGGTTGGGCACGATGTCCCAGATGGGGCTGTCCTTCAAGCTGGACTTCACGAACGTCGTCACGCTGTCCACCTGGTAGGTCAGCGTTCCCGAAGCGGTGTCCACCTCGAAGCGGTCACCCACCCGGGAGGCTGAGCTCAAGTGGTTGAACGGCGCCTCCGCTCCGTCCCAGCTGTGGCCGATCACGTACGTCGTGTTTGCTGAGCCCTCCCCGGGGGTTCCGAACGGAACCAGCCAGTAGCCGTCCTTGGTTTCCGGCGGCACGATGGTCTGGCTGTCCTGCGCGGCGCCGTCGAGGTCCAGGGGGTGCACCGGCACGTCAAAGCCTGCCGCCCCGTACCGGATCCGGACCGGTGCCGCCGCTGCCGGCAGCACCGGTCCAGGTTGTGGTGGAGCGGCCGCGGCGGGCGCCGTCGTCGGCCTTTGGATGTCCGGCGTGCTGCCCACCAGCGGTGCTGCGGTTGCCGGTGCAAGGGTTGCCGTTTCAACGCTTCCGACGGCGGCCGGCTGCGGCTGGTGGAGCAGTGGGCCGCCGAACGTAATGGCCAGGAAGGCCAGGATTCCGGACAGGAGGATCGCGAGGTCACCGCGGTTCAAGCGGCGCCACCGGCGGCCGGTCCGGGCAACGTGCCGGCTGCGATCCTGGGACATCTCTACTCCTCTGCTGGCAGGGGGTGATGGGAAGGAAGGCGCCCCGCCGGGCACTGGCGGGACGCCTTCCTTGTCAGTGGCCGCGGAACGCGGCTCGAGCCCCGGGCTTAGCCTGCGGCGGAGGCGTCGGCCCTGCGGCGTACGGCCACTGCGGCTCCTGCTGCCACCAGTGCGCCCAACCCGGCAACCCAGGCGGGGGAGTATTCAGCCCCGCCAACGGCTGTCTGTGCGTTGTAGCCCTTGTTGGTGCCGAGGTTGGTGGTAGCGCTTGCGGCAGCACCGGTGCGTGCCGGCACCTGTGGCGTGGCGGCGGCGGGCTGCGCTGGAACCACAGGTGCACTGGCAGCAGGCGGCGCGGCCGGAGGAGCCACCACCTCGGCGGCCACCGGCGGGTGGACGACCGGCTGCTCGGCCGGGGGCACCACCACCGGCTGCTCGACGACCGGCTCAACCACAACGGGCGGGTCGACCGGCGGCGTCACCACGGGGGGTGTGACCACCGGCGGTTCAACGACGACCGGCAGTGTTTCGCCCGGCGGCAGCGGCGCGCAGTTGTCGACGTAAAGGAGCTTGCCGGCGTCGGTCCAGTTTTTGCCGGCCGACTGCGACGTGGGTGGAATGATGTCCAACGGGTGCTGGTCGTGGCCGCTGAGGCCATTGACGTTGAATTCCAGCGCTTCCCAGCTGCTGCCGTTGTTGTGGCAGACGGTGACTTTCTCAGGTGCGGCCATGGCAGGGGCAGTGAGGCCAATCAGGCCCAGCCCTGCCACCCCCAAAGTGGCTAAGGTGCGTTTCATTTTTTCTCCCCAGTTATCCGTAGCGGTCCATGCGCGCGGGGAGTGCCAGCGTTGACGCCGTATGCCCCAGCAGCACGGTCAGCTTGCTTGAGGTTTCAGGCTAGGAGCGGCGGCAGGGGCGGGTCGCGAGTAGGAGGTACTCGACTTTATGGGCCGCTGACGTGGGCCGATACCTGCTCCTACGCGGAAATGGGGGAGTACTACTTGTTCAGCGTGGGAAACCGGCCGACTCTTTTGATCCTCCCTTGTCCGCGGTTGGCCCCGCGCCTAACGTTGAAGCATACGAAAGGTGTGTGGACATGGAAATCTACATGTGGTGGCTGGACCTGGACCTCGACACCAAGGAGTGGCTGCGGGAGAACCTCCGTGCCGAGGAGTTGCCGCTTCCCGTGCTCCAGGGCATTGCGGAAGCGGGCGGACCGCACCCCGATAACCCTGCAGCAGTCCTGAGCGATGCCGACTGGGATTTCATCGAGACGCAGTCGGAGTTTGTCGACTGACCCGAGGACCCGGAGGCTTCTGCCGCCATAAAACCGTTGCGGGCCGCCCGCAGCGATGGTTGCATGGGGGACATGGCATCCGCAGAGAGTTTTGTCTTAGCGATCGGGACTAAAAAGGGACTGTGGCTGGCCACCAGCCAGGACAGGAGTACCTGGTCCTTCACCGGCCCCCATTTCCTGATGAGCGAAATCCCCAGCATCGGGATCGATACCCGGAACGGGCGCACCCGGATCATGGTGGGCGTCCGCAATGAGCACTGGGGACCCACGGTTGCCCATTCCGATGACCTCGGCGCCACCTGGTCCGAGCCCGAGCAGGGGGCCATCAGGTTTCCGGAGGACACCGGCGCGGCCGTCGAGCGGGTGTGGCAGATCTATCCGGATGCCAAATCCCGGCCGGGGGTGGTCTGGGCTGGCGCGGAGCCCATTTCCGTGTGGAAATCCACGGACGGCGGCGAACACTTCGAACTGAACCGGGGGCTGTGGGACCACCCGCACCGCAGCGAGTGGGGTGCAGGATATGGTGGCGCAGCGGCGCATTCCATCGTGGTCCATCCAGTGGGAAGACCGTCCACGTGGCTATGAGCACTGGGGGCGTTTACCGGTCGGTTGACGGTGGCACCTCCTGGGAGCCGCGCAACAAGGGAATCTCGGCCTACTTTATGCCCGACCCCAACCCTGAGTTCGGCCAGTGCGTGCACAAGATTGCCGCGGATGCCGCCGTCGAAGGCCGCCTTTATGCGCAAAACCATCACGGCGTCTACCGTACGGACGACAATGCCGAGACCTGGACCTCCATCGCGGACGGCCTGCCCGCTGATTTCGGATTCGTGATGCTCACCCACCCCCGCCGCGCGGGGACGGCCTGGGTGGTGCCGCTGAAAGCTGACGGCGAACGCATTCCGCCCGATGGTGAACTGGCGGTGCACCGCACGGACGATGCAGGCTCCACCTGGAAGCGGCTGGCGTCCGGCCTGCCCACCGGCGAGTACAACAGCGTGCTGCGCGATGCCGCTTCGGTGGACACGGCGGAACCCGCGGGCGTGTATTTCGGCACGCGCGGCGGCGCTGTCTATGCCAGCGCGGATGAGGGTGACACCTTTACCGAAGTAGCATCGCACCTGCCGGATGTGCTGTGTGTCCGGGCGGCAGTGGTGGCCGGTGCCTGACATCGCAGTGGTCCTGCCGAGCGTCCTGCAGCCCCTCGCCGGCGGGCAGTCCGTGCTGACTGCGCCCGCCGACGGGCCTGTGACGGTGGGGGAGCTGCTGGATGCGGTGACCTCCGGCTACGCCGTTCTCGGCAGGCGGCTCCGCGACGAGACGGGCGCGCTGCGCCGCTTCGTGAATGTCTATGTGGACGGGGACGAGGTGCGCCGCCTGCAGGGGCTGGAAACCGAGGTGGCGCCGGGCCAGGAGGTTCTGGTGATCCAGTCGGTGGCCGGCGGCTGAATCCCGTGTGTGCCGCGGCTGCGGGCAGTCCTTACTGACTACACCCGCTTGCCGCGGCGGCGCTGCCCCGGGAAGGGCAGCAAGGCGTTGAAGTTCAGGCGACCCGCCAGACGGTGCATTCGTCCGCATTGATGGCTTTCCGCAGCCCTGTAATCCGGTCCAGGATCCAGACCACGCCGATGCCCGGCGCTGTTTCCTGGACGCTGCCGCGGCGGATCACCACGTCGTCGTAGGAAGGGCCCACGGAAAGGCGGGCTTCAATTTCGTCACCGCGGTGGAGCTGGTCCAGGGCGCGGACTCTGGTTACATGCGTGGTCGCTTTCTTCAACATTGCGTGGCCTCCTGGCTGGAGCTGGTGCCGGCTCTTGCCTGCACTACCAAGTGTGGCCGGGCAATGTTGCGCGCCGGTTTCCCCGCGGTTAGGGACCGGTTAGTTCTTCGAGCCGGTGTTGTTTCCCTGGTGCCGGGATTCCGCTCAGGCGGCGCCGCGGCTGCGGTAGCCGGCCAGGAAGGCCGAAATCCTTTCCACGGCTTCCTCGATGTCCAGGACGGACGGGAGGATCACGAACCGGAAGTGGTCCGGGGCGGGCCAGTTGAACGCGGTGCCGTGGGAGACCAGGATTTTCTGTTCCTGCAGGAGGTCCAGGACGAACTGCTCGTCATTGGCGATCGGGTACAGTTCCGGATCCAGGCGCGGGAACAGGTACATGGCCCCCGACGCCGGCACGCAGGTGACGCCGGGGATGGCAGTGAGCAGTTTATGGGCGAGGTCGCGCTGTTCCCGCAGCCGTCCGCCCGGATTCACCAGGGCCTCGATGCTTTGGTAGCCGCCCAGGCAGGTCTGGATGGCGTGCTGGGCGGGAACGTTCGCGCAGAGGCGCAGCGAGGCAAGCAGCTCCAGGGCTTCCCGGTAGCCGGCGGTGGCGGCGAGGGGTCCGGTGATGGCCACCCACCCCGCGCGGTAACCGGGCATCCGGTAGGCCTTGGACAGCCCGCTGAAGGTCAGGCAGCACACGTCTTCCGCCACTGACGCGGTGTGGATGTGGCGGGCGCCGTCGTACAGCACCTTCTCGTAGATCTCGTCCGAGAACAGCACCAGGTTGTGCTTGCGTGCCAGGGCAGCGAACTGTTCCAGGATGTGGCGGGGGTACACCGCGCCCGTGGGGTTGTTCGGGTTGATGATCACGATGCCCTTGGTGCGGCTGGTGATTTTCGCTTCCACGTCCGCCATGTCCGGCCACCAGTTCTCTGCCTCATCGCAGAGGTAGTGCACCGGTTTGCCGCCGGTGAGGGTCACGGCAGCCGTCCAGAGCGGGTAGTCCGGCGCCGGGACCAGGATCTCGTCACCGTTTTCCATGAATGCCTGCAGGCACATGGAAATGAGTTCGCTGACGCCGTTGCCGACCACGATGTCCTCAACGCCGATGTTCATCAGGCCGCGGGTCTGGTAGTACTGCGAGATGGCGGTGCGCGCGGTGAAAATCCCCTTGGAATCGCTGTACCCCTGCGCACCGCGAAGGTGGTGGATCATGTCAACGACGACGGATTCCGGCGCTTCCAGCCCGAACGGCGCCGTGTCCCCAAGGTTCATCTTGAGGATGCGGTGCCCCTCGGCCTCCATGTTCTTGGCCGCCTGGAGGATGGGGCCGCGGAGTTCGTAGCGGACATTCCGGAGTTTGCTGGAGTGTTGCATGGCGCGCATGGTTGATCTTTTCACACAGCCGGCGCCGGCCGCCCCTGCTTAGGGCAGGGGAGGCCGGCGGCGGTGCTAGGAAACTGCAGCGCCGGTTCGTTCGGCAGCGATGGCGTTTGGAACTGCGAGAAGTGCTATCAGGGCAAGAGCTCCGGCCGCTGCGAATACGTAGAATCCCCAGGGATAGGCGATGCCTGCTGCCACCAGTCCGCCCGTTACTGCAGGTCCCATGATGGCCCCCACGCGGCCCACGCCGGCAGCGAAGCCGAGTGCCGTGGCACGCAGCCGGGCCGGGAAAAGCTGGCTCACCCAGGCGTAGACGAGCACCTGGGAACTGAAGACGAACACTCCAGTGACGAAGACAAGCACGTTGAGCAGGACTGCGTTCTCCACCTTGATGCTCAGGAGCGCCAGGCACAGTGCCGAGAGGCCGAACCACAGCAGCACGATGGGTTTTGTGCCGTGCTTGTCTGCCAGGATGCCGGCGACAATAAGGCCGGCGACAGCGCCAAGGTTCAGTACCAGCAGCAGCGAGAGGCCCGCGCTGACCGGATACCCTGCGGATGCCATCAGTTGGGGAAGCCACGTGTTCAGGCCGTACACGAGCAGCAGCCCCATGAATGATGCCGCGGCGATGGCTGCGGCTACCACCGGGTACGGCTTCTTCACCAGGTCGCGGAAGCCGGTGCGGGACTCCGCCCCGGCTGCCCTGGCCGGTGGCAGCGTCTCCGGCAGCTTGAACCACAAGAAAGGCAGGAGCAGCAAACCTGCAACGCCGCCCACGACGAACATGGTCCGCCATTCCGGAATGACCAGCAAGGCCAGGAATGCCGTGGCCACGGCGCCGACGTGGTACCCGGTCATGGTGCGGGTGGTCGACTTGCCGGCATTGCCTGCAGGCGAGTAATCGTTCATGTACGCCAAGGCAGCGGGCAGGCAGGCTCCGAGCCCGGCACCGGCCAGAAGCCGGAAAACGCCGAACACGGCAACGTTCGGCGCCCACACGACGGCGAGGGTAAACACCGAAAACCACAGCACGCAGGCCATGAGCAGGTTTCGCCGCCCCAGGCGGTCCGAGAGGGGAGCAATGAAAAGCGCACCCGCGCCCACGCCCACCAGGGAAACCGTGGCCACGAAGGTGGCGCCCACGGCATCAAAGCCCAGCTCGCCGGTCTTGATGAGTGTCGGGATGACGGTGCCGAGAACCACAAGGTCGAAGCCGTCCAGGACCATTGCCAGCCAGCACAGCCATACAGGCCAGCGCGAGGGCAGGCCGGATGAAGAAGTTGTCATGAAATCCTCGTTGATATCAGAAAGATGCCTTCGCCGCCCGGTCAGCAGGGTGTGACCCGCGGCATAAGCAAGAAGACTACATGGCAGTTCTCTTAACGTACAAATGTTCGTCTAGCGAACAGTTGGATTTCGGTGCATCGCTTATGGCGCCAGCCGGTCCCCCTTCCGGTGCACCCGGAACCAACGGTATCCGTAGCGCCCCAGCTCGGCCGTAAAGCCGCCGCCGGGCTCCAGTTCCACGTTGTCGCCGTCGAACAGGTCCAGCAGCATGGCGTCCTTGTAGGCCTGCGGCGGGGCGTCCTCTCCACCCACCAGGCCGCTGACCTTCACCGGGTCCTCGCCAAAGTTGTGCAGCAGCACCAGCGTCCCGCCGTCGGAACTGCAGGTATGGGCGAACACCGCGGGCTCCGGCTGGTCAATGACGTTGAATTCACCCCAGCCCAGCTCCGCGGACTCGCGGTAGCGGCGGATCAGCGTGGCCATGAAGTTGAACAGCGAGTCCGGGTCCCGCTTGGCCGCGGCGGCGTTGACCCGGCCGGGCCCGTAGTCGCCCCTGGCCAGCGGAGCCACCAGGTCCGCTGCCTTGGCACTGGAAAAGCCGCCGTTCTTTTCGCTGGTCCACTGCATGGGGGTGCGCACGGCGGCGCGGCTCTTCTGCCGAAGGTCCTCGCCCATGCCGATCTCCTCGCCGTAGAACAGCACGGGCGTGCCCGGCAGCGAGAACATCAGCGAGTACACCATCCGGATCCGTTCCTGGTCGCCGCCCAGCATCGGCGGCAGCCTGCGGCGCAGGCCCCGGCCGTAGATCTGCATGTTCTTGTCCGGCCCGAAGGCGGCGAAAACCTCCTGCCGCTCGCCGTCGCTGAGCTTGTCCAGGGTGAGTTCGTCATGGTTGCGGACGAACATGGCCCACTGGTTGTCCGGATGGATGGCCGGCCGGCTCTTGAGCGTCTCCGCGAGCGGGCGGGCATCCTGCCGGGCCAGCGACAGGTAGATGTGCTGCATCGACATAAAGTCGAACTGCATGTTCAGCTCGTTGCCCTCGGGACCGCCGAAGTACTCCAGCTGCTCCTTGTAGGGCAGGTTCACCTCGCCCAGCAGCACCGCGCTGCCGTTGCGGCGGCTCACAAAGCTGCGGAGCGCCGCAAGGTACTCGTGCGGGTCCAGGTTGGCGGCCTCATCCTTGGGCTGGCCGCGGGTCTCCAGGAAGAACGGCACGGCATCCAGCCGAAAACCGTCCAGCCCCAGTTCCAGCCACAGTCCCATCGCCTTCGCGATCTGGTCCCGGACGCCGGGATGGGTGACGTTGAGGTCCGGCTGGTGCTTGGCGAACATGTGCAGGTACCACTCGCCCGTGGCGTCGTCCTGCGTCCACAGCGAATTCTCCTCCCCGGGGAAGACCACCTCGGAGGACGTGTCCGGGGGAGTGTCCTGGCGCCACACGTAGAAGTCGCGGAACGGGTTGTCCGTCGATTTCCTGGCCTCGACGAACCACGGGTGCTGGTCGGAGGTGTGGTTGACCACGAAGTCCGCGATCACGCGCATGCCCCGGTCCTTGGCGGCGCGGATGAACTCCACCAGGTCGCCGAGCGTGCCCAGCCGGGAGTCCACGGCGAAGAAGTCCGTCACGTCATAGCCGTCGTCCCGGTCCGGGGACGGGTAGAACGGCATGAGCCAGATGCAGGTCACGCCCAGGGCGGCCAGGTAGTCCACCCGCTGGGTCAGCCCGGCGAAATCTCCGGTGCCGTCGCCGTCGTCGTCAAAGAACGTCTCCACGTCCAGGCAGTAGATGACCGCGTTCTTCCACCACAGGTCGGACGTCTCGGCGAGCCTCATGCCCGGGCCTCCGACGACGGTTCGGCAGCCGCTGCGGCAAGCTGCGGTTCAGGCGCTCCGCCGGATGTCCGCAGGTGGGGCAGGACGTCCGCCGCGAACGCGTCGATGAAGGGAGCCTGCTCCTGGCCCACGAAATGCAGGTAGAGCTCGTCGAACCCGAGCTCGGCGTAACCGGCCAGCCAGTCCACGTGCTGCTCCAGGCTTGCCGATACGTTGACGCTTGTGCGGACCTGCTCCTCGCCCACATGCTCGCCCACGCCGTCGAAATGCCCGGCCGTCGGCAGGTCCCAGGGCACAGGCGGGGCGAACGTGTTGGTCCGCCACTGGTCCACGGCGATGGCAGCAGCCTGCTCTTCGCGGGACGCCCACGAAAGGTGGACCTGCAGCACGGCCTTGCCTTGTCCGCCGTTGTCCCGGTAGGCGGCCAGCATGTCCCGCAGCTTGTCGGCAGGCTGGTTGACGGTGACCAGCCCGTCCGCCCAGGCGGCGGCACGTCGTGCTGTCTCCACGCTGATGGCGGGCGCAATCAGCGGCGGCGGAGAATCCGGGACATCCCAGATCCGCGCCTGCTCCACCGTCACCAGGCCGCGGTGCGTGACTTCCTCACCGCGGTGCAGCCTGCGGATGACGTCAACGCACTCTTCCAGCCGGCGCTGCCGGATGTCCTTGGCCGGCCAGGCATCGCCGGTGATGTGCTCGTTCATGTTTTCGCCGCTGCCGGGGGCGAACCAGAACCGTCCCGGGAACATCCCGGCGAGGGTCGCGGACGCGTGGGCGATGATTGCCGGGTGGTAGCGCTGGCCCGGTGCCGTCACCACCCCGAACCGGAGGCCGGTGGTGGCCAGGGCGGCCCCCAGCCAGGACCAGGCGAACCCGGAATGGCCCTGGCGTGCGGACCACGGCTCGATGTGGTCGGAGCACATGGCGGCGTCAAAGCCTGCGCGCTCCGCATGCTGGACATCCTGGAGCAGCTGGCCGGGACTGATCTGTTCGTGGGAGGCGTGAAAGCCGACGGTAACCATCGTTAACCTCTACCGTCCGGTACGGTGCCCTGTCGAGGGCATCCCGGACGGCGGTGCCCAAACCCGTCCACTTGTCGGATAAGTTTGGAACTTGTAGTACTGCGTTCCTGCCGACGATGCGGGGGCCGGCGGAACGGGAAGGAAGTACCTCAATGGGAGGCGTGCTGATCGGGCTGGCGGTGATCGGCGTCGTGATCGCCGTGGGGTACATCGCGGCGCGCTGCGGCCTGGGCGGCGAGCCCACCGTCACGGCATTGACGCGCACGGCGTTCTTCATCACCAACCCGGTCCTGCTGTTCACGGTGGTCCTGGAATCGGACGTCAGCGTGGTGTTCTCTGCCTACGTGCCGCTGGCCCTGCTTACCGCACTGGTCACCGCGCTGCTGTACGTGGTGATCAGCCGGCTGTGGTTCCCGAGGCCGCTCGCCGAAACGGCGGTCGGCGCCATGGCCAGTTCCTACGTCAACGCCAACAACATCGGCATCCCCATCACCCTGTACGCGCTGGGGGACGCCACCCCCGTGGCACCGGTGCTCCTGGTCCAGCTGCTCCTGCTGGCGCCGCTGGTGCTCACCTTGTTGGACCTTTCGGCCGCCGGCAGGTTCTCGCCGCGGCTGATGCTGACGCAGCCGTTCCGGAATCCCATGATCATCGCCACCCTCCTGGGCGTGGTGCTGGCGGCGTTCAACGTGGAGCTGCCTGAGCCGGTGATGGCCCCGCTGGCCTTGCTCGGCGGCGCGGCCGTGCCGGTGGTGCTGCTGGCGTTCGGCATGTCGCTGCACGGCAGCCGGATGCTGGGCAGCGGCGGGCATACGGCGGAGATCCTCACCGCCACCGTGCTCAAGTCCGCGGTGATGCCGGCGGTGGCGTTCGTCGTCGGTCGCTTCCTGTTCAACCTGGACCAGCCCATGCTCCTGGGCGTTGTCCTCATGGCTGCGCTCCCCTCCGCCCAGAACGCCTTCCTGTTCGCCAGCAAGTACGGCCGGGGAGTGGCCGTGGCCAGGGAAACCATCATGCTCTCCACGGCCGCTGCGGCGCCGGCGCTGATCCTCATCGTCTGGCTGCTCGCAGGCTGATCCGCCGCGCCGGCAGGCAGGGCAGGGGTTCCGCGCCGGCCGCCCCCGGGCAAGAATGGGCACATGGAACTTCCCGTGATGCCGCCTGTCCCGCCCATGCTCGCCAAATCCGTCAGCGGCATCGACGGTATTCCGGGGACAGGGAGCCTCAGCTACGAACCCAAGTGGGACGGCTTCCGGTCCATCATCTTCCGCGACGGGGACGAGCTGGAAATCGGCAGCCGCAACGAAAAGCCGATGACCCGGTACTTTCCCGAGCTGGTGGCGGCGCTGAAGGAGAACCTGCCGCCGCGGTGCGTGGTGGACGGGGAAATCATCCTGGTGGGCGCCTCGGGCGACCGGCTGGACTTCGACACCCTGCAGCAGCGCATCCACCCCGCCGCCAGCCGGGTGAAGCTGCTGGCGGAGCAGACCCCGGCATCCTTCGTGGCCTTCGACCTCCTGGCCCTGGGCGATGACGACTACACCGGCAGGCCCTTTTCCGAACGCCGCGCCGCGCTGGAGAAGGCGCTGGCGGCCAGCAAGGCACCGGTCCACCTCACGGCCGCCACCACGGACAAGGACACCGCCGGCAAATGGTTCGAGCAGTTCGAGGGCGCCGGCCTGGACGGCGTGGTGGCCAAGAGGCTGGATGGCCGGTACGAACCGGACAAGCGGGTGATGTTCAAGATCAAGCACGAGCGCACGGCCGACTGCGTGGTGGCCGGCTACCGGCTGCACAAGAGCGGGCCGGACAGCATCGGCTCGCTGCTCCTGGGCCTGTACAAGGACGACGGCGGCCTGGCGAGCGTTGGCGTGATCGGCGCCTTCCCGATGAAGCGCCGCAAGGAGCTGTTCCAGGAACTGCAGCCCCTGGTGACCGATTTCGACAACCACCCCTGGGCATGGGCGAAGCAGGAGGAAGGCGAACGGACGCCGCGGAACGCCGAGGGCAGCCGCTGGAGCGCCGGCAAGGACCTGTCCTTCGTGCCGCTGCGGCCGGAACTGGTGGTGGAGGTCCGGTACGACCACATGGAGGGGGACAGGTTCCGGCACACCGCCCAGTTCAACCGCTGGCGCCCGGACCGGGACCCGGAGTCGTGCACCTACGCGCAGCTGGAGGAGCCGGTCAACTTTGACCTCGCCTCGGTCCTGGAGACCGGCCGGCCCTAGCCGTTGCCCCGGACTGCCGGGTTCCTGGCGTCCAGCATGCTCCACAGGCCGTCCGCGCGGCAGGGAATGGACGCGTCCACCAGTGCCCGGCTGTGCGGGTGCCGCGGGGCGGCGAAAAAGTCGCGCGTTTCGGCCACCTCCACAACCCTACCCTCGAGCAGGACCGCCACCCTGTCGCACATGTACCGCACCACGTCCATGTCGTGGGAGATCACGATCAGGGACAGGTCATGCTCACGCTGCAGCCGCAGCAGCAGGTTCAGGATGGTCCGCTGCGTGAGCGCGTCCAGGGCTGAGGTGGCTTCGTCGCAGATCAGCACTTTAGGTTCGAGCAGGAGGGCGCGGGCGATGGTGGCCCGCTGCAGCTGGCCGCCGGAGCATTGGCCGGGGCGCTTGTCCAGGAGGGCGGCATCCAGCTCCACCTCCTTGAAGGCGGCCGCGATCCGCTCGTCCCGCTGGGCGGGCGGGAGGTCCCGCCGCGGCGGCAGCGGTGCCTGCAGGCTTGCCCGCAGGGTCATGCGGGGGTCGAACGCGCCGTGCGGCTCCTGGAACACCAGCTGCACCGCCGTGGGCCGGGCGGCGCCGCCGTCGAACCGCCGGCTGATAATCCCGGTGCTGGCCTCCTCAAGCCCGACGATGGCCTTGGCCAGGGTGCTCTTGCCGGACCCGGACTGGCCGAGGACGCCCAGGATCTCCCCGCGGCGGAGCGTGAGTGAGACATCTTCCAGCACGGTACTGCCGCGCCTGCGCCCGAAGCGCTTGCCCACCTTGTCCAGGACCAGCACGTCGCCTTCTCCGGGGGACGGACGACGCCGGGAGGCGGGTGCCAGCTGCGCCGCGGCCAGCAGGTCCCGGGCATACTCCGTTGCGGGGCGGGTAAGCAGCTCACCTGCGGGTCCGTCCTCCACGATGCTGCCGGCGTTCATGACCAGGACGCGGTCCGCGTAAGCGGCGACGGACGCCAGGTTGTGCGTGATGTACAGGATGCCGAGCCCGCGCTCCCGGCGCTCGCGGTCCAGCAGCTGCAGCACCTGGCGTTCAAGCATCTTGTCCAGGGCTGACGTAGGCTCATCGGCCAGGAGCATGTCCGGTTGGCCGGCCAGCGCCAGGGCGGTCATGGCGCGCTGGGCCATGCCGCCCGAAAGCTGGTGCGGGAAAGAGCGAAGGCCATTGCCGGGGTCGGCGAAACCAACCTCCGCCAGCAGCTCCAGGGCCTTGGCCCGGGCCTTGGACCCGCGCAGCCCGGCGTGCAGGCGCAGCGGCTCTTTGAGGTGGTTCCCGATGGTCCGGTTGGGGTTGAACATCCGCTTGGGCTGCTGGAACAGCATGCCCAGCCGCCCGCCGCGGACCGCGTTGAGTTCGGGTTCGCGGGCGCGCGCCAGGTCCTGGTCCCCCAGCCGGATGGACCCTGCGGTGATTTCCAGCTGCGGGGGCAGCAGCCGCAGGCACGACATGGCGGTGAGCGTCTTCCCCGACCCCGAACTGCCCACCAGGGCCACGAACTCACCGGGCTCGACGGCGAGGGAGACGCCGGACAGCAAACGGCGGCCGTGTCCGCCGTCGTCGGTTTTGTGCCGGACCTCCAGGCCGTCCAGCACCAGCCGGGCGCTCACGTGTCCGCCGCCGTCGGAAGCAGCAGGGGCCCGGCGGCCATGTGGGCGGCGCGCTGGCCCAGCAGGGTGACACAGAGGGCAACCGTGAAGATGACCAGGCCCGGGGCCAGGATGCCCAGCGGTGCACGGTCGGCAAACGGCTGCGCCGCGGCCAGCATGGAGCCCCAGTCCGACTGCGGCGGCTGGACGCCCAGGCCGAGGTAGGAGAGGGCGCCTACGCTGATCAGCAGGTGGCCGAACCGCAGGGTGGCCTGGCCCAGGATCGGGGCGGCAAGGTGCGGCAGGACGTGCCGGAAGATAACGAAGCGCGGACTGCAGCCCAGCACCCTGGCGGCATCCACGAACCCGCGGGCGGAGACGTCGTAGGCAAGTCCGTGCCAGCCGGGCGAAGGGCGTCCAGCCGGTGACGGTGAGCGCCAGCAGCAGGGGACCGAATCCGGTGCCGAGGGCCGCGACGATGAACAGCGCCACTACCATCTCCGGCAGCGCGAGCAGGACATCGTTCGTGCGGGTGAGGAACTCATCCACCCAGCCACGTCGCCGGGCGCTGAGGATGCCGATGCCCACCCCCAGGATGCACGTCAGCACCGTTGCCAAGGCGGCGACGGACATGGAGAACCGGCCACCCTCCAGGATCCGGCTCAGCGTGTCCCGGCCCAGGTTGTCGGTACCCAGCCAGTGCGCTGCCGACGGCGGTGCCAGGCGCAGTGCCAGGTTCTGCTCCGCGGGCGGGTAGGGCGAGATCCACGGGGCAAGCAGCACCGCCAGGACGATCAGGGCAAGGACTGATCCGGCAACCGCGGTCACGCTGATCCGGCTACGCAAGGGAACCTCCCACCGTGGGGTTGAGGAAGCGGTGGACGAAATCGGCCAGGGTGGTTACCCCCACGGCCAGCGCCACGACCACCACCACGCCGCCCTGTGCCAGGGGGATGTCGCTGTTGACCACGGAATCGAAGAGCAGGCGGCCCATGCCGGGCACGGCGAAGATCACCTCCACGATCACCGAGCCGCCCAGCAGCCCGGCGAACCAGACAGCGAACAGGGTGGACAGGGGCACCAGCCCGTTGGGAATGACATGGCGGATGATGGACTGGGCCTGGCTCAGGCCGCGGGCCCGGGCGGCCGGCACGTGGTCCGCTGCTGCTGCGTCGATGATGCCGGCGCGGACCGCGGAGGTGAAGAAGCTGATGGGCCGCAGTGCCAGGGTCAGGGCAGGAAGGACTGCCGAGGACATGTCGTTCCAGCCGGCCGTGGGCAGCACCGAGAGCTTGAGGGCGAAGACCAGGACCAGAACCGGTGCCACCCAGTACTCCGGCATGGCGATGAACGCCTGGGTCACGGCGGTGATGGCCTTGTCCGGCATGCTGCCCGGACGCAGCCCGGAGATGATGCCGAGCGGAAGGGCGACGGCGGCGGCGAGCCCCAGCGACATGGCCACGAGGCTGAGCGTGACGGCAAGCGCGGGCAGGACCTGCTCTGCGACGGGGGTGCGGCTGACGTAGGACAGCCCCATGTCACCGCTGAAGAAGTCGCCCAGCCACCGGAAGTACTGGGCGGCGAGGGGATCGTTCAGTCCCAGGCTCTCGGCGAGGGCCTGGACGGAGGAGTCCTCGATGGCATCGCCGGCGACCCTGGACCGGATGATCTTCCGGACCGGGTCGCCGGGGGTGACGTAGGGGATGAGGAACACCGCGAAAGAGGACACAGCGACGGCGGCCACCAGGGTGGCCGTCCGTTTGGCGATGAACTGCAGCATGCGGTGGTCCGGTGTTCGAGGGACTTGGGGGCTAGGAGGCGGCCTTGGCCGTCTTTGCCGTCAGGACATAGCGGGACAGCGGGTCCTGGACGTAGGAAAGGACGTTGGTGCGGACGGCGTCGGTGGCCTGCTCGTTAACCAGCCAGGCGTTGACCGCCTTGTCCTGGAGGATCTGTCCGGCCTCCGCGTACAGCTTGTACCGTTCGTTGGTGTCCACCGTCTTGGCCGCCTCGGCAATGATCCGGTCGTACTCCGGATCGCAGAAGTGGCTCAGGTTGTAGGTGCCCTTGCAGGTGTAGTCGGCCGTCAGGAAGCCGATGGGGTCGGCGATGTCGATCAGTCGGTTGCGCTGGCTGAGCAGCATGTCGTAGTTGCCCGCCAGCACATCCGGTTCCGCCGAGGCGTATTCCTTTGCCTGGATGGACAGCGGGATGCCGATGTTCTTCAGGTTCTCCTGGATGACCGCGGCCACGTCCGCGAACTCGGCGCGCTCCACGATTGCGATGATCTCCAGCGGGCGGTCGGCGGTGTAGCCGGCCTTTTCCAGCAGGGCGCGGGCTCCCTCCAGGTCCTGCTTGTGCTGCTCCTGCGCCTCGCCGGCCCAGGGCTCGGACGGCGCGAACGGTCCCGTGGCGGGCAGGGCAGCGCCCTCGTAGACGCTGGCGGCCAGGGCTTCCAGGTCCAGCGAGTCGCGGATCGCCTTGCGGACATCGATGTTGTCCAGCGGTGCGCGGCCGTTGTTCATGTACAGGGTGGCAGTGCGCGGCGAATCGGCGCCCAGCACGGTGACACCGGCGGTGCCCTTCAGGGTGGCGAGACTCGCCACCGGGATGGACAGGGAGATGTCCGCCTCGCCGGTCTGGACCTGGGCCGCGCGGGTGGCGCCGTTGGTGATGAAGCGAATTTCCGCTCCTGCCAGCTGGACCTCGCCGCCCCAATAGTTTTCGTTGCGGTCGAGCGTCAGGGACTGCTTCGCTTTTTCCGAGACGGGGGTGAAGGGGCCGGTGCAGTGGCCGAACGGGTCCACCTCTGCGTCCTTGTAGGCCGCCGGGGCGAGGATGCCGGTGTTGACGCTTGCCAGGCGGTACGGGACCAGCGGGTTTTCGGCCGGGGTGCTCACACGGACGGTGTTTTCGTCCACGGCGCTGACGCTGCTGACCATGGTCCGGTTGAAGGCCCGGGCCGGCACTTTGGCGTCCAGGACGTGGTTCAGCGAGGCAACCACCGACTCCGCGGTGAGCGGGGTGCCGTCCTGGAAGGAAACGTCCTGGCGGATGGTGAAGTCCCAGTCCAGCGGGGACGTCTGCTTCCACTCTGTCGCAAGCATGGGCACTACCTTGCCCTGTGCCTGGTCGAACCGGGTGAGGGTTTCCAGGCAGCCGGACAGCGAAAGGATGTAGGCGGCATCGGATTCGATGGCCCAGTTGGCCACCGGCGCGCGGAAGTTGTCCACCACGATCCGCTGGCTGGTGTCCGCGGCAGCCGTGCCCTGGACGGCCTGGGTCTGGGTGCCGCTGAAGCCGCAGCCGGCCAGGGTAAGGGTGGCGAGGGCTGCCACGAGGACGCGGGGCCGGAGGAACGAGCGCACGAAAATACCGCCTTGCAGGGCTGCCGGGGAAGCAGGAATAAAAAGATGGGAACGACTTAGGGTAGCCTTCCCTTCCTGAAAACCGTGAATTGATGTCGGTCCCTGCCTGCCGGATGACCCAGCCGGCCGCCGTCGTGCCTTCCTGCCCGGTTACTGCCCGCCGGCCGGTCCCCGGGCACCGAAAAGCCCGCCGTTTCCGGGGAAATGGCGGGCTGTCCGGGGAGCAACCGGGAGGGACCGTACGGTGTGCGGCCTACTTCAGGCCCAGCTGCTGGGTGGGGGTCTTGAAGGATTCCTTGGCGGTGAGGGCCGAGATGGCTGCCACGGCGCAGATGACCGCGGTGAAGATGCTGATCTGGACCCAGCCGCCGGCCTTGATGCCGCCCATGGCTGCGACGATGGCCGGGGCGAAGCCTGCCATCAGGAAGCCGAGCTGGGTGCCGATGGCCAGGCCGGAGAACCGGACCTTGGTGCTGAACATCTCCGCGTAGAAGGACGGCCAGACGGCGTTGGAGGCTGCGTAGCCGCAGGAGAACATGCCGATGGCGGCCAGGAACATCAGGGGCACGCTGCCGGACTCAAGGCTGAGCAGGAACAGGGGCGTCAGCACCGCGCTGGCCACCGCGCCGTAGATGAACACGGGCTTGCGGCCGATCTTGTCCGCGAGCATGCCGAACAGCGGCTGGGTGCCCAGGGCCACGAGGTTGGCGCCGACCACCAGCCACAGCGTGATGGTCCCGTCCACCCCGGCAACGGTCTTGGCGTAGCTGATGGCCAGGGTGCCGAAGACGGTGGAGACGGCGGCGATGAAGGCGCAGCAGATAACGCGGAGGACGTCCCGCCAGTGGCCCTTGAGCAGGTCGGCAACCGGGAGCTTGGAGATCTGCGCGGACTTCTGGGCTTCCTCGAAGGCGGGCGGCTCGTGCAGCGTACGGCGGATGAAGAACGCCACCACGACCACCACGGCGCTCAGCCAGAAGGGGATGCGCCACCCGATGCCGTACTTGATCTCGTCCGGAAGGGCCAGGACGGGGATGAAAACGAGGGCCGCGAGGATCTGGCCGCCCTGGGTGCCGGTGAGGGTCCACGAGGTGAAGAAGGAGCGGCGGTTGTCCGGGGCGTGTTCCAGCGTCATGGAGGATGCACCGGCCTGCTCGCCGGCGGCGGAAAGGCCCTGGCAGAGCCGGGCCAGGACCAGCAGTGCCGGAGCCCACCAGCCCACGGTGTTGAAGTCGGGCAGGCAGCCGATGAGGAAGGTGGAGGCGCCCATCAGGATCAGGGTGAACATCAGCACCTTCCGCCGGCCGATCCTGTCACCGAAGTGCCCCAGGATCACGGCGCCAACGGGGCGTGCCACATAGGCGAAGCCGAAGGTGGCGAACGACATGATGGCGGCGTTGGCGTCAGCGTCGGGGAAGAAGACAGTGGGGAAGATCAGCGCCGCTGCCGAGCCGAAGATG
This sequence comes from Arthrobacter nitrophenolicus, assembly GCF_000332815.1. Lineage (GTDB taxonomy): Bacteria > Actinomycetota > Actinomycetes > Actinomycetales > Micrococcaceae > Arthrobacter > Arthrobacter nitrophenolicus. The sequence continues at coordinate 5,699 of NZ_AOFD01000010.1, read as the reverse complement.
AAGAAGTCGTAGTATTCGACGGCGCTGCCCAGGAAGCTGGCGAGGGCCGCCTTCTTGGGCGTCCCGGCATGGGTGGCGGTACCCGCTCCGGCGGACGGAAGAGTCTGGCTCATGGAGTTCCTTTGTGTGACGACATTGTCGCTGGTGAATCTTGGGGGATCGCAGCCGTGCCTGGGTGCGGGCGGGGCGCGATGCGGCTGGAGTCCGGTGGAGGTCCAGGGCGAGTAGCCACATGATGAGAGCTACTTGTGCGATACAGCAATGATGGCTGTGAGGGCAGTCACCTGTCAAGAAAATGATCACGATCTAGAAATAGCTCTCACATTGTGGCAATATCGAGCTATGAGTGTGAATCAAACCACAGTGGCCGATGACGTTCCCGCTGAGGAGGCCGGCGCCCCGGCAGGCGGAAAAAAGACGCGGGCGGGGGACCGGACGGACATGGTGGGCAAGGCCCTTGGCCTGCTGGTCCTCCTGGGTGATGAGCCCCGGGGGGCCAGTGCTGCGGAAATCTCACGCCGCGCGGAGCTGCCGTTCAGCACCACATACAGGCTCCTGGGCTCCCTCGCCCGCGACGGGTTTGTGGATTATGAGCCGGACGGGCGCCGCTACCACCTTGGCCTGCGCATCTTCCAGCTGGGCCAGCGGGTCTCCAGCTATCACGGCTTTGCCGGCACCGCCCTCCCGGTCCTGCGCCGCGTCACCGGGCAGACGGGTGAGGCAACCATCCTCAGCGTCCGCGACGGCCTCCACCATCTCACCGTGAACAAGGTGGATGGGCCGCAGATCTTTCGCGTCACCAGCGACCCCGGACACCTGGGCTCCCTGTCCACCACGGCGGTGGGGAAGGCCCTGGTCGCCTTCGCGGAAGATTCGGAGCGCGAGCGGCTGCTGGACGAACTGCCGCTGGAGGCGCTGACGGAAAAATCCATTACCGACAGGCAGGCCTTCCGCGAGGAAGTCGAGAAGGTGCGCCACCAGGGCTACGCCGTCATGGATGAAGAGAATGAGGCGGGCATGCGCGCCGTCGCCGTCCCGCTGCTGAACGCCCAGGGCCACGCGTTCGCGTCCCTGGCCACCGCGGTGCCCGTCTTCCGGCTCAGCCTCGAGGCGCTCGAGGCCTATGTCCCGCTCCTGCAGGAGGCCGCAGCGGAACTGGCGGCACGCCTTCCCCAGCGCTAAAAGTTCGTATCTCGAACAGGAGTGCGATAAGTGAACAAATGCTGTACTGTATTTTCCATCACCGGAACCGCCGCAGGGCTGGTCCGGTGCCGTTACCAAAGGAGCTGCACGGATGAGTTCTCGAACTGAGTCCTACCTGGTGGGACTGGTCGGCGACGGCGTCACGCCGTCACTCACCCCGCCCATGCACGAACGCGAAGGGGATGTGCAAGGCCTGCGCTACCTGTACCGTCCCATCGACCTCCTGGAGCTGGGCCTGCCCGGCGAAGCTGTGGGCGAGCTCCTTCAGAGTGCACGCACCCTCGGATTCAACGGGCTCAACATCACCCATCCCTGCAAGCAGCTGGTCCTGCAGCACCTGGATGAAATCTCCCCGGACGCCCGCCGGCTGGGCGCCGTGAACACGGTGGTCATCCGGGACGGCCGCTTCATCGGCCACAACACCGACTTCTCCGGCTTCGCCGCAGCCCTGGCCTCCGGCCTGCCGGGTGCACGGCTGGACCGCGTGGTGCAGCTTGGTGCAGGCGGCGCCGGATCCGCCGTCGCCTATGCCCTGCTCACCGCCGGAGTCAGGACGCTGGACCTGGTGGACATGGACCCTGCGCGCGCCGCGGAGCGGGCGGCGGAACTGGCAGGCTTCTTCCCGCACGCCACCGTTACGGCCCGGACGACGGCGGAGCTGCCGCAGCTGATGCCGCTGGCCGACGGCCTGGTGCACTGCACGCCGGTCGGCATGGCTGCGCACCCCGGCGTACCCCTTGACCTTGACCTGCTGGAAGCACGCCACTGGGTGGCGGACATCGTCTACCGCCCCATCGACACCGAACTGGTCCGCGGCGCCCGCGCCAAGGGCTGTGACGTCCTGGACGGCGGCCGGATGGCAGTGGGCCAGGCGGCCGACGCTTTCCGGATCTTCACCGGCCTGGACGCCGACCCGGACCGCATGCGCTCGCACTTCCTGGAGCTCGTGGCCGCCGAGGAGGTGGCCGCCTGATGCGTACGGGAATCGCCACCGTCTGCCTCTCCGGCACCCTCAAGGAAAAGATGCAGGCCTGCGCCATCGCCGGCTTCGACGGCATCGAGATCTTCGAGCAGGACCTGGTCACCTCGCCGCTGAGCCCGGAGGATGTCCGGAAGATGGCCGCGGACCTCGGGCTGGGTTTGGACCTCTACCAGCCGTTCCGGGATTTCGACGGCGTCACCCCGGACCTGCTCAAGGCCAACCTCCGCCGGGCTGAGGCGAAGTTCGGGCTCATGTCCCGCCTGGGCATGGACACCATCCTGGTCTGCTCCAACGTTGCCACGGCCACGATCGACGACGACGGCCTGCGCGCCTCCCAACTGGCGCAGCTGGCCGGGCTTGCCGGAGACCACGGCATCAAGGTGGCGTACGAGGCCCTCGCCTGGGGCAAGCACGTGAACGACTACGAGCACGCGTACCGGCTCGTGGAGATGGTGGACCACCCCAACCTCGGAACCTGCCTGGACTCCTTCCACATCCTCTCCCGCGACTGGGACACCGCGCCGATCGAGCAGATCAACGCGGACAAGATCTTCTTCGTCCAGGTGGCCGACGCCCCCAAGCTGTCCATGGACGTGCTCTCCTGGAGCCGCCACTACCGGGTATTCCCCGGTGAAGGCCAGTTTGAGCTGGCCAAGTTCATGGGGCATGTGGTCCGTGCCGGCTACACAGGTCCCGTCTCCCTCGAAGTGTTCAATGACGTCTTCCGCCAGTCCGACGTCGAGCGCACTGCCGTGGACGCCATGCGGTCGCTCATCTGGCTCGAGGAACAGAGCGCCAAATGGCTCGCCGCCACGGACGCCGAAGGGGCCGGCGGCGCCGCCCTCCGCCGTCGTTATCCCATGGAACTGGCCACCCTGCCCAAGGTGAACGAGCCCGCCGGGTTCAACTTCGCCGAGGTCAAGGCAGACGATACCGCCCAGCTTGAAAAGCTCCTCGGCCAGCTCGGCTTCGCCTTCCAGGGCCGCCACCGCACCAAGGACGTCCAGCTCTGGACCATGGGCCAGGCGCGCGTGATCATCAACGAGCAGGCAGCCCTGCACACCGAACCGGCCATCGCCGCCCTGGGGTTCGACGTCGATTCGCCGGTCATTGCCTCCGCCCGCGCCCAGCAGCTCAAGGCGCCGGTGGTGGCCCGCAAGGTCCAGGCTGACGAGGAGGTGTTCCAGGGCATCGCGGCCCCGGACTCCACGGAAATCTTCCTGTGCCAGGGCAGCCCGGACGGCACCGCGGCGTGGACGCGCGAGTTCGGCGAGGGCCTGGAGCACCCCTCGAGCGGAGCCAGCGCCGTCATCGACCACGTCAACCTGGCCCAGCCCTGGCAGCACTTCGACGAGGCCGTCCTCTTCTACACCAGTGCGCTGGCTTTGGAACCGCAGCCGTTCGCCGAGGTTCCCAGCCCCAGCGGCCTGGTCCGCTCGCAGGTCATGCAGACGTCCGACGGCGCCGTGCGGCTGGTGCTCAACCTCGCACCCGTGCAGCAGGCACAGAGCGAGGTGCGCCAGACCTACCAGGAACACATCGCCTTCGCGGTGGAGGACCTCGTGGCCACGGCCCGGGAGGCCCGCCGCCGCGGCCTGGAGTTCCTGCAGATCCCTGCCAACTACTACGAGGACCTGGACGCCCGGTTCGATCTCGAACCCGGTTTCCTGGCCACGCTCCGGGAACTGAACCTCCTGTACGACCGCGACGCCGACGGCGAATTCCTGCACTTCTACACCGCCACGGTGGGCAGCGTGTTCTTCGAGATGGTGGAACGCCGCGGCAACTACGACGGCTACGGGGCGCCCAACGCCCCGGTTCGGCATGCGGTCCAGTACGACTCCCTGCACCGCCCCTGAACCCGCACCACTGCAAACCCAACCAAACACCAGAAAGGAGCCAGCCGTGCCGCACGAATTGAACGCCCCCACGGACGAGCTTGTCCCGGCTGCCGAACCCAAGGCAGGACATGCGCCCCTGGACACAGCCGTGGAAACCCAGCAGGACCTCAGCGCAGAGATCAACGGCCTGGCCGACGCCTACGCCCGTGCACTGAAGGACGGCGCCCCGGCGGAAACCCAGCCCCGGCTGGACTACCCGCCGTACCGCAGCAGCATCCTCCGGCACCCCACCAAGAGCCTGCACCACGCGGATCCGGAAACCATCGAACTGTTCTCGCCTGCCTTCGGCCACCAGGACGTCCACGCCCTGGAATCAGACCTGACCATCCAGCACAACGGCGAACCCCAGGGCGAACGCATCATCGTGGCCGGCAAAGTCCTGGACGGCGACGGCCGCCCGGTGGCGGGGCAGCTCGTGGAGATCTGGCAGGCCAACGCCTCCGGCCGGTACATCCATAAGCGCGACCAGCACCCGGCACCGATCGACCCGAACTTCACGGGCATCGGCCGCTGCATCACCGGTCCGGACGGTTCCTACCGGTTCACCACCATCAAGCCGGGCGCGTACCCGTGGAAGAACCACCTGAACGCCTGGCGTCCGGCGCACATCCACTTCTCGCTGTTCGGCACCGAGTTCACCCAGCGCATCATCACCCAGATGTACTTCCCGGGCGACCAGCTGTTCCCGTTGGACCCCATCTACCAGACCATCGTGGACCAGGACGCCCGCGACCGGCTGGTGGCAAGCTACGACCACAGCCTCACCGAACCGGAGTGGGCCCTGGGCTACAACTGGGACATTGTCCTGACCGGTCCCAAGCGGACCTGGACCGAAAACGAGGCACTTGGTGCCGCAGGCGACGAGGAATAGGCAGAGGACCAGTCACATGAGCAACCAGACCAGCCAGCTCGTCCCCACCCCCGGCCAGACCGTGGGCCCGTTCTACGGCTACGCGCTGCCGTTCGAGAAGGACAACGAGCTCCTTGCCCCGGGATCGCCCGGCTCCATCCGCCTCCAGGGCACCGTCTACGACGCGCCGGAGAGACGATCCCGGACGCCATCCTGGAAATCTGGCAGCCCGACGCGGAGGGCAACATCGTCCAGCAGACCGGTTCATTCCACCGCGACGGCTACACCTTCACCGGGTGGGGCCGCGGCGCCGTGGGCAACACCGGTATCTACACCTTCACCACCGTCAACCCCGGTGCCACCAAGCCCGGCGCGGCCCCCTTCATCTCGGTGGCCGTCTTTGCCCGCGGCCTGACCAACCGGCTCTTCACCCGCACCTACCTGCCGGAAAACGAGGAGGCCCTGGCCCAGGACCCGCTGCTGTCCTCCCTGGACCCGGAACGGCGCAAGACCCTTATCGCGCGGCGTGATCCCGACGGCGGCCTGACGTTCGACATCCGCCTCCAGGGTGAGGGCGAGACCGTCTTCCTGGACTTCCAGTGACGGACGCCGCTGCCCCGAACGCGGCCGCCGGCCACGGTGTCGACGCCGGCCTGCTCCGGCCCGCCTCCGCATCGCCCATGGTGGCTGCGCTGACGGGTGACGGTGCCGTACTGGCGGCGATCCTCGCCGTCGAGGCCGGCTGGGCCGCGGCGCTGGAACA
>NZ_AOFD01000009.1 GCF_000332815.1 Arthrobacter nitrophenolicus | reverse complement strand
AGCGGCCGGCGCTTGTTGACGATCAGCCACGGGCTCGCCGGGTCCGTCAGGGAGAACTGCCGCGGCAGCTCGGCGGAGGGCGACGGCGCAGGGGCGGCCTCCGGCGCTGCGGGAGGCACTGCGGCGGCCTCCGCCGTCGTGGTTGCCGAGGCGGTGGCGGCAACAGGGGAGGGGGACGCAGATGAAGGGGCCGACGACGCCGCCGCCGCCCCGGGTGCCTCCGGCGTGCAGGCCGTCAGGACAGTCAGCCCTGCCCCCGCCGCCAGGAAACGGGTAAAGCTGCGGCGGCTGGAAAGAGGCGGGCCGGAGCAGTCGTGGCACACCTGTGCTACACCTTCCGGAGCAGCATGCGGCGGACCGTATGGTCGGCCTCTTTGGTGAGCACCAGCTGCGCCCGCCCGCGGGTGGGCAGGACGTTCTCCTCCAGGTTGGGCTCGTTGATGCGCTTCCAGATTTCCCGGGCGGTGGTCTCCGCTTCCTCGTCGGACAGGCTGGCGTAGCGGTGGAAGTAAGATTCCGGCTGCGCGAACGCCGTGCTCCGCAGCTTCCGGAACCGGTCCACGTACCACTCCTCGATGTGGGACGTCTTGGCATCCACATAAATGGAGAAGTCAAAGAAGTCGCTCAGCGCCAGGCCCTGCCGGCCGTCATGCCGGGGCCGTGCCGGGGCCAGCACATTCAGGCCCTCCACAATCAGGACGTCCGGCCGGCGGACCACCACTTCCTTGCCCGGAACAATGTCGTACGTAACGTGCGAGTACCAGGCGCGCGGACCTCCTCGGCCCCGCCCTTGATCTCGCTCACGAAACGCAGGAGCGCACGCCGGTCATAGGACTCAGGAAAACCCTTGCGGTCCAGCAGCTGGCGGCGCTTGAGCTCAGCCAAGGGATAAAGGAATCCGTCAGTGGTAATCAGCTCCACGTTGGGCGTGCCGGGCCAGCGGCGCAGCATCTCGCGGAGCACGCGGGCGATGGTGGACTTTCCCACGGCCACGGAACCGGCAACGCCGATCACGAACGGGGTGCGCTGGGTCTGCTCGCCCAGGAACGTGGTGGTGGCCGCGTGCAGCTGGCCCGCTGCCTCAACGTACAGGTGCAGCAGCCGCGACAGGGGCAGATAGACCTCCCGGATTTCCGTCATGTCCAGGGGGTCGCCCAGGCCGCGCAGACGGAGAATATCCTCCTCGTTAAGAGGCTGCTCCATCTGGCTGCCAGCCTGGACCAGGTCTGCCGGTCCAGCTCCACGAACGGGGAGACACCCTCTCCATTCGCCTCGTTGCGTTGCAAAGTCACGCTAGTGATTCTGCCCCGCCCCCGGCACATAGCGAAATGCAGGCGCCTGTACGGAGCGCCGCCCGCCCGCAACATAGGAGTCCTTGGCGGCCTGGCCTCGCGTTTTAAAGCTACGGCTCCCAGCCGATAGTCTTTAGCGTATGTGTGGAATCGTGGGATATGTGGGCCGTCGGGTTGACGGCGTAATTGCCGGTCACAGTGCGTTGGATGTTGTCCTGGAGGGGCTGCGCCGCCTGGAGTACCGGGGCTACGACTCCGCCGGTGTGGCGGTGGTGTCCCAGGGCAGCATCGAGTCCCGGAAGAAGTCCGGGAAGCTGAGCAACCTGGTGGCCGAGCTGGAGGCCCGGCCGCTGCCGGAGACCGTGACCGGGATCGGCCATACCCGCTGGGCCACGCACGGCGGCCCGACCGACCGTAACGCGCACCCGCACCTGGCCGACGGCGGCAAGCTCGCCGTGATCCACAACGGCATCATCGAGAACTTCGCCGAGCTCAAGCTCGAGCTGCTGGACAAGGGTGTGGAGTTCCTCTCCGAGACCGACACCGAAGTGGCGGCCGCGCTGCTGGGGGACATCTTCCGCAACAAGCTGGGCGGTGACACGTCCGACGGCGGCCTGACCCGGGCCATGGAGCTCGCCTGCCAGCGCCTTGAGGGTGCCTTCACCCTCCTGGCCGTGCACGCTGACCAGCCCGACGTGGTGGTGGCCGCGCGCCGCAACTCGCCGCTGGTGGTCGGCCTGGGCGAGGGCGAGAACTTCCTGGGCTCTGACGTGTCCGGGTTCATCGACTACACCCGCCGCGCGGTGGAGCTGGGCCAGGACCAGATTGTCACCATCACCGCGGACACCGTGGAAATCACGGACTTTTACGGCAACCCGGCCGAGGGCAAGGAATACCACGTGGACTGGGACCCGACCTCTGCTGAAAAGGGCGGCTTCACCTCGTTCATGGAGAAGGAAATCCATGACCAGCCCGACGCCGTGGCGCAGACCCTGCTGGGCCGCTCGGACATCAACGGCAAGCTGACCCTGGACGAGCTGCGGATCGATGTTGAACGCCTGAAGCAGGTGAACAAGATCATCGTGCTGGCCTGCGGCACCGCCGCGTATGCGGGCACGGTGGCGAAGTACGCGATCGAGAACTGGTGCCGGATCCCCACCGAGGTGGAGCTGGCGCATGAGTTCCGCTACCGCGACCCGATCCTGGACGAGAACACCCTGGTGGTCTCCATCAGCCAGTCCGGCGAGACCATGGACACGCTGATGGCCGTCCGCTACGCCCGGGAACAGGGCGCGAAGACCATCTCCATCTGCAACACCAACGGCTCCACCATCCCGCGCGAGTCCGACGCCGTGCTCTACACGCACGCCGGTCCGGAGATCGCCGTCGCCTCCACCAAGGCGTTCCTGGCCCAGATCACGGCCGCGTACCTGCTGGGCCTGTACCTGGCCCAGCTGCGCGGCAACATCTTCTCCGGCCAGATCAAGGACGTCCTCGCGGACCTGAACAAGATCCCCGCGAAGATACAGAAGATCCTGGACAACGCCGGACCGCTGCGCGAACTTGCCCGCAGCATGGCCAACGAGAAGTCAGTGCTCTTCCTGGGCCGGCACGTCGGCTACCCGGTGGCGCTCGAGGGTGCGTTGAAGCTGAAGGAAATCGCCTACATCCACGCCGAGGGCTTCGCCGCCGGTGAGCTCAAGCACGGCCCCATCGCCCTGATCGACGAGGGCCAGCCGGTGTTCGTGGTGGTCCCGTCCCCGCGCGGCCGCGACTCGCTGCACGCCAAGGTGGTCTCCAACATCCAGGAAGTCCGTGCCCGCGGGGCCCGCACCCTGGTCATCGCCGAGGAAGGCGACGAAGCCGTCAAGGCCTACGCCGAGCACGTCTTCTACGTCCCCGAGACGCCCACCCTGCTGATGCCGCTGCTGACCACCGTTCCGCTGCAGATCTTCGCCGCGGAACTCGCCGCAGCCAAGGGCTACGACGTGGACCAGCCTCGCAACCTCGCCAAGAGCGTCACCGTAGAGTAGTGCCATGATCGTAGGCATTGGGGTAGACGTCGTTGACATCGAGCGGTTCGGCCGCCAGCTGCAGCGCACACCGGGACTCCGGGACCGTTTGTTCGTCCCCGCGGAGCGGGAACTGAACATCCGGTCCCTGGCCGCCCGGTTCGCCGCCAAGGAAGCCGTGGCCAAGGTCCTGGGTGCGCCCGCCGGCATGAACTGGCAGGACTGCTGGATCGGCCTGGACCACAACGGGCCCACCGTCCAGGTCAAGGGCACCGTGCTGGCCGTCGCCGAGGCCAAGGGCGTCAAGCGCTGGCACCTCTCCATCAGCCACGACGGCGGGATAGCCACCGCCACTGTCCTGGCCGAGGGCTGATCCTGCACCGGGCCCGGCCCCAGGTAACCGGATGATCAGCGCCTTCACCGGAACGCAGGTCCGGGCCGCCGAGGAACCCCTCCTGGCGGCCGGGCTGGGCGACGTCCTGATGCAGCGCGCCGCCCACGGGCTGGCCAACGCCATCATCACCGAGCTCCGTGCCCGCGGCCGCCGCATTTACGGCGCGCGCGTGGTGGTGCTCGCAGGCAAGGGCAACAACGGCGGTGACGGGCTGTACGCGGCCGCCTTCCTCGCCGCCCGCGGGATGCGTACGACGGCGGTCCTCACCTCAGGTGCCGGGCACCCGCAGGCCCTGGCCGCCTTTGAACGCGCCGGCGGACGTACCCATGACCTCGCCGGCGCGGCACCCGGCGGGCTTGCGGCGGAAACCGCACGCGCCGACGTCGTGATTGACGCCATCCTGGGAACGGGCGCGAAAGGCGGGCTGCGGGGGAGTGCTGCCGGCCTAGTAAAGGCCATTGTAGAGGCACGCCGGCAGGCCGGGCACGGATTCGTGGTGGCCTGCGACCTGCCCAGCGGCGTGGACTCCGATACGGGCGCGGCTGTGGAACCGGTGCTGGCGGCGGACCTGACCGTCACGTTCGGCGCCGCGAAGAGCGGACTGCTGGCCGACCCCGGCGCGGACTATTCCGGCCGGGTCCACGTGGTGCCCATCGGCATCGAAGACAACTTTCCCCGCCCCTCCGTGCGCCGGCTGGAATCGGCGGACATCGCCGGACTCCTGCCCGGCCCCGCCCGCCGCGCGCACAAATACTCGCGCGGCGTCCTGGGTGTCGTGGCGGGATCCGCAACCTACCCCGGAGCCGCAGTGCTGGCCTGCCGTGGCGCGCTTGCGGCGGGCGTGGGGATGGTGCGGTACCTGGGCCCGCCCGAGGTGGCGGACCTGGTGCGCCAGTCCTGCCCGGAAGTGGTGTGCAGCACCGGCTCGGTGGCCGAGAACCGGGTGCAGGCGTGGCTGGTCGGTTCCGGGCTGGGCCCCGACGACCACGATCAGCTGGCGCGGGCCCGGGATGCCATTGACTCCGGACTCCCCACCGTGGCCGACGCCGGCGCCCTGCCGGCCCTTCCGGACCGGCTCGCCCCGCACGTGGTCCTCACCCCGCACGCCGGTGAGCTCGCCACGCTGCTGCAGCGCCTTGGCGGAACCGAAGACCGCGCCGCCATCGAAGCGGCGACACTGGAAGCCGCCCGGGACGCAGCCGCCCGCACCGGCGCCACCGTCCTGCTCAAAGGCGCCTCCACCCTGGTGGCCGCACCCTCCGGCGACGTCTACAGCCAGGCGGACGGCACACCCTGGCTCGCCACCGCCGGCAGCGGCGACGTCCTGGCCGGCGTCATCGGTGCGCTGCTCGCCCAGGCGGGTCCCGGCGTCGAACATTTGAACGAACTCGCCGTTGACGGGGACGGCCGGTGGGCTGCCCTTGCCGCGCTGGGAGCCGCCCTGCACGGCAAAGCCGGGAGGGCGGCGTCGGACGCCAACTCGGGAGGCCCGATCACTGCTGGCGTAATCGCCAGCGCGATTCCCGGCGCCTGGGGTAAAGTCAGCATGCTTAGCAATCCGGGTGGTCCGAAACGTAAAAGTCACAGCCACCCGCTACGGTAGGCATAGTTCGCACCGGCAGCTGGGGGCGGTTTGGTACCGCTGCCGACCTACGATGAGGAGCAATATGGAAGTCTGGCCTGGATCGGCTTATCCGCTTGGCGCCACCTACAACGGCACCGGCACCAACTTCGCCCTGTTCAGCGAACGAGCAGAAAAAGTGGAACTGTGCCTCTTCGACGACGACGGCAAGGAAACCCGCATCACGCTGGACGAAGTGGACGGCTACGTCTGGCACTGCTACATCCCGCAGGTCCAGCCCGGCCAGAAGTACGGCTACCGCGTGCACGGAACCTACGACCCCGCCTCGGGCAACCGGTTCAACCCGAACAAGCTCCTGCTGGACCCCTACGCCAAGGCCATCCACGGCCAGATCGACTGGGACCCGGCGCTGTTCACCTACAACCTGGGCGAGCCTGACTCCATCAATAACGCGGATTCCGCCAAGCACATGATGATGGGCGTCGTCATCAACCCGTTCTTCGACTGGGAGGGCGACCAGCAGCTGCGCATCCCCTACCACCAGTCCGTCATCTACGAGGCCCATGTCAAGGGCCTCACCCAGCTGCACCCGGACGTGCCCGAGGAACAGCGCGGAACCTACGCCGGCGTGGCGCATCCCGCCGTCATTTCCCACCTGCAGAAGCTCGGCGTGACCGCCATCGAGCTCATGCCGGTCCACCAGTTCGTCAATGACGGCACCCTTGAGGACAAGGGCCTGAACAACTACTGGGGCTACAACACCATCGGCTTCTTCGCGCCCCAGAACACCTACAGCTCCACCGGCGATAACGGCATGCAGGTCCAGGACTTCAAGGCCATGGTCCGCTCGCTGCACAAGGCGGGCATCGAGGTCATCCTTGACGTGGTCTACAACCACACCGCCGAAGGCAACCACCTGGGCCCCACGCTGTCCTTCAAGGGCATCGACAACGCCGCCTACTACCGGCTGATGGAGGGCGACGAAAAGCACTACATGGACTACACGGGCACCGGCAACTCGCTGAACGTCCGGCACCCGCACTCCCTGCAGTTGATCATGGACTCGCTGCGCTACTGGGTCACCGAGATGCACGTGGACGGCTTCCGCTTCGACCTCGCATCCACCCTGGCCCGGGAGTTCTACGACGTGGACAAGCTGTCCACCTTCTTCGAACTCATCCAGCAGGACCCGGTAGTTTCCCAGGTCAAGCTCATTGCCGAGCCGTGGGACGTTGGACCCGGTGGCTACCAGGTGGGCAACTTCCCGCCGCAGTGGACCGAATGGAACGGGAAGTACCGCGACACTGTCCGCGACTTCTGGCGGGGTGAGCCCGCCACTCTTGGCGAGTTCGCCTCCCGCATCACGGGCTCGGCGGATCTCTACGAGCACTCCGGCCGCCGCCCTGTCGCCTCCATTAACTTCGTCACGGCCCACGACGGCTTCACGCTCGCGGACCTGGTGTCCTACAACGAGAAGCACAATGAGGCCAACGGCGAGGGCAACAACGACGGCGAGTCCCACAACCGGTCCTGGAACTGCGGTGCCGAAGGTCCCACGGACGATCCGAAGGTGCTGGCGCTGCGTGCGCGCCAGCAACGGAACTTCATCGCCTCGCTGCTCCTGTCCCAGGGCGTGCCCATGCTCCTGCACGGCGACGAGCTGGGCCGCACCCAGAAGGGCAACAACAACGGCTACTGCCAGGACTCCGAACTGACCTGGATCAACTGGGACAGCATCGACCAGCCGCTGATCGAGTTCACTGCCGCAGTGAACGCGCTCCGCGCCAAGCATCCCACCTTCCGCCGCAGCCGGTTCTTCGACGGACGGCCCGTCCTCCGGGGAGAAGGCGAACGGCTGCCGGACATCGTATGGCTGGACCCCTCCGGCGAAACGATGAAACCCGAGGCCTGGGACAGCGGGTTCGGCCGCTCCGTGGGCGTCTTCCTGAACGGGGACGGCATCCAGGGCAAGGACACCCGTGGACGCAGGATCACCGACGTGAGCTTCCTGCTGTTCTTCAACGCCCACGATGACACTGTTAAGTTCACGCTGCCGTCCGACGAGTACGCGCCGGCCTGGGACATCATCATTGACACTGCCGGGCAGAACGCCGACACTGAACCGGTTCCGGCCGGGCAGCCGCTGCCGGTTGAAGCCAAGTCCCTGGTTGTCCTGCGCGCCCACACCGTTGAGGAAGTCGAGCCGGACCACTCCGTAGCCGCATCCCTGGCCGCGCTGACCCAGACGTCCAGCAGCGAGACGGAAACCATCAGCACCCCCGCCGTGGCGGAACCCGGAAAGACCACCAAGGTGGGGGAGCGGAAGGCTGCGACAAAGTGAGGGCCCCCGCATCCACGTACCGGCTGCAGATCCGCAGCAGTTTCACGCTGTTTGATGCCGCCGAGCAGGTTCCGTACCTGAAATCGCTGGGTGTGGACTGGGTGTACCTTTCACCCATCCTCACCGCGGAGCAGGGCTCGGACCACGGCTACGACGTGACCGACCCGTCCGCCGTCGACCCCGCCCGCGGCGGCCCGGAGGGACTGCTGGCACTGTCCACGGCGGCCCGCGAGCACGGCATGGGCGTCCTGGTGGACATCGTGCCCAACCACGTGGGGGTTGCCTCACCGCCGCAGAACCCCTGGTGGTGGTCGCTGCTCCGGGAGGGCCGCGGCTCACCGTACGCGGAAGCGTTCGACGTCGACTGGGACCTCGGCGGCGGCAAGATCCGGCTGCCCATGCTCGGTTCTGATGAGGACCTGGACGAGCTGGAAGTGGTGGACGGCGAGCTCCGCTACTACGACCACCGCTTCCCGCTTGCTCCGGGCACCTACACGGAGGGCGACTCCCCGCAGGAGGTCCACAGCCGGCAGCACTACGAGCTGATGGGCTGGCGCCGCGCGGATGCCGAGCTCAACTACCGCCGCTTCTTCGCCGTCACCACCCTGGCGGGCATCCGGGTCGAGGACCCCAAGGTCTTCGAGGAAGCCCATGCCGAGGTGGGCCGCTGGTTCCGTGAGGGACTGGTGGACGGACTCCGGGTGGACCACCCGGACGGGCTGGCCGATCCGGCCGGGTACCTCCGCTGGCTCAAGGACCTGACCGGTGGGGCTTATGTCCTGGTGGAGAAAATCCTTGAGCCGGGCGAGGTCCTGCCCGGCGACTTCGCCTGCGAAGGCACCACCGGCTACGACGCCCTGGCTGACGTGGACCGCGTGTTTGTGGACCCCGCCGGGCAATCTGCGCTGGACCGGCTGGACGCGGACCTGCGCGGGGCACCGGAACCGGCAGACTATGCCCGGATGATCCGCGGAACCAAGCGCATGATCGCCGACGGCATCCTGCGTTCCGAGGTGCTGCGCCTGGCCCGGCTGGTGCCGGAATCCTACGGCCTGCCCCAGGACCAGGCGGCGGATGCCATCGCGGAGATCATCGCCTCCTTCCCGGTCTACCGCACCTACCTGCCCACCGGCGCCGAGGTCCTCAAGGAAGCGTGCGAGTCCGCGGCCGAACACCGGCCGGATCTCGCCGTTGCCGTGGGAACCCTCCTGCCGCTGCTGCTGGACCCCTCAAACCCGATTGCGGTCCGGTTCCAGCAGACCTCCGGCATGGTGATGGCCAAGGGCGTGGAGGACACCGCGTTCTACCGCTACACCCGTTTGGGAACCCTGACCGAGGTGGGTGCCGAACCCACCGAGTTCGCGGTTACGCCGGACGAATTCCACCACCGGATGCGCCGTCGGCAGCAGGACCTGCCGCTGTCGATGACCACCATGTCCACGCACGACACCAAGCGCAGCGAGGACGCGCGGGCCCGGATCTCCGTGATCGCCGAGCTGCCGCAGGAGTGGACCGCCACGCTGGACACCCTGCGCGAGCTGGCGCCGGTGCCGGACGGCCCGTACGAGAACCTGCTCTGGCAGGCCATCGTCGGCGCCTGGCCCGCCAGCCGGGAACGGCTCCAGGGGTACGCCGAAAAGGCCGCCCGCGAGGCCGGCAACTCCACCACGTGGACGGAGCCCAACGAGGACTTTGAGTCCGCGGTGAAGGCGGCCGTGGACGCGGCGTTCGATAACCCCCGGGTCAACCAGGCCGTGGCGGAGTTCGTGGCGCGGATCGACGCCTATGCCGCCTCCAACTCACTGTCGGCAAAACTCGTCCAGCTCACCATGCCCGGCGTGCCGGACGTCTACCAGGGCAGCGAGTTCTGGGAGCGGTCCTTGACGGACCCGGACAACCGGCGGCCCGTCGACTTTGCGCTCCGCCGCGAAGAACTGGCAAGGATCGACGGCGGGACGTTGCCGGACGCCGGGACGGAAGCCAGCAAGCTCCTGGCCACCGCGCGGGCACTCCGCCTGCGCAGGGACCGGCCGGAACTGTTCCAGGGCTACACCCCGGTGACTGCCTCCGGCGCCGCAGCCCGCCATCTGCTGGCGTTTTCCCGCGGCACGTCGGAAACGTCGCCCGGAGCGGTGACCCTGGCCACCCGGCTTCCCGCCGGACTGGAAGCCGGCGGCGGCTGGCGGGACACCGCCGTCGAACTTCGCGCTCCGATGCGTGACGAACTCACCGGCACCGCCTTCGGGCCCGGACCCGTTTTGGTGGCGGATGTCCTGGGTACCTACCCCGTGGCTTTGCTGGTTCCGGTGGATGGAGAGAAGGCATGACCCTCGTCAATGACGGTCCCGAACGCTTCGATGTGTGGGCGCCGGAGGCCGGGTCCGTGGTCCTGCTGGCCGATGGCCGGGAGTACGCGATGCAGAAAAAGGAGACGGCGCCCGGCTCCGGAGGGTGGTGGACCGCCCCCGGCGCCCCCGCCCAGGGCGAGGTGGACTACGGCTACCTGCTGGACGGGGACAGCAAGCCCCTGCCCGACCCCCGGTCCCGCCGGCTGCCGTCGGGCGTCCATGAGCTGTCCAGGACATTCGATCCCGCCTCCTACGCCTGGCAGGACTCCGGCTGGCGCGGCAAGGACCTGACAGGCTCGGTAATCTACGAGCTCCACGTGGGCACCTTCACGCCTGCCGGGACCCTGGACGCCGCGGCGGAAAAGCTGGGCTACCTGGCCGGGCTGGGCATCGACTTCGTGGAACTGCTGCCCGTCAACGGGTTCAACGGAACCCACAACTGGGGCTACGACGGCGTGCAGTGGTACTCCGTCCACGAGGGCTACGGCGGGCCGGCCGCGTACCAGCGGTTCGTGGACGCCGCCCACGCGGCCGGGCTGGGCGTCATCCAGGACGTGGTCTACAACCACCTCGGACCCAGCGGCAACTACCTGCCCAAGTTCGGCCCCTACCTGAAGCAGGGGGACGCCAACACCTGGGGCGATTCCCTGAACCTGGACGGTGCCGGCTCGGACGTGGTGCGCGAATACATTTTGGAGAACGCCGCCCTGTGGCTGCGGGACTACCACGTGGACGGGCTCCGACTGGACGCCGTGCACGCCTTCCGGGACGAGCGCGCCGTGCACCTCCTCGAGGAACTCGGCGCCCTGGGCGATGCCGTGGCCGCGGAAACGGGGCTGCCCAAGACGCTCATCGCCGAATCGGACCTGAACAACCCGCGCCTGCTCTACCCGCGGGATGCCAACGGCTACGGCTGGCGGGGCAGTGGAGCGACGACTTCCACCACGCCGTCCACGTGAACGTCAGCGGCGAAACCACCGGGTACTACTCCGACTTCGACTCCCTGGCCGTGCTCGCCAAGGTGCTGAAGGACGGGTTCCTGCACGACGGCAGCTACTCCAGCTTCCGCGGCCGGCACCACGGCAGGCCCATCAACACCGCACTGGTGCACCCCGCGGCGCTGGTGGTCTGCAACCAGAACCACGACCAGATCGGCAACCGGGCCACGGGGGACAGGCTCTCGCAGTCGCTGTCCTACGGGCAGCTGGCTGTGGCCGCCGTGCTCACGCTCACCTCGCCGTTCACCCCCATGCTGTTCATGGGGGAGGAATGGGGTGCCTCCACGCCGTGGCAGTTCTTCACGTCGCACCCGGAACCCGAGCTCGGCAAGGCCACCGCGGAAGGGCGCATCAGGGAGTTCGAGCGCATGGGGTGGGATCCCGCCGTCGTGCCCGATCCCCAGGATCCGGAAACCTTCCGCCGGTCCAGGCTGGACTGGGACGAGGCCGCCACCGGCGACCACTCGCGGCTGCTGGACCTGTACCGGCAGCTGACCGCCCTGCGGCGCAGCATACCGAGCTGGCCGGGCTGGGGTTCACGGAAACGGATGTGGCGTTCGACGACGACGAGCGCTGGCTGCGGTTCCGCCGCGGCAGCGTCGAGGTGCTGATCAACTTCTCCGACGCCAAGATCCGGCTGGACGGCGCCGCCGGGTCCGTCCTGCTGGCCACGGATGAGGCGACCGGCCTGGAGGGCGAGGCTCTGGCCCTGGCGCCGTGGAGCGCAGCAATCCTGAAGTCCTGAGTGATGGACTGAAGTGGCGCCGCGGGCCGGCTGTTGTCAGCCCGCGGCGTAACTTTCCATCGTTGTCCTGTTACCGGGGTCACAGCTGGCAGGATGGAATGTATGACTTTTTCTGCAGCGGGGGACCGCTACGATTCCATGCCCTACCGACGCGTCGGCCGCAGCGGCCTGAAGCTTCCAGCCATCTCGCTGGGCCTGTGGCACAACTTCGGTGACGACAAGCGCTTTGACGAACAGCGCGCCATCCTCCGCCGCGCGTTCGACCTCGGCGTCAACCACTTCGACCTTGCCAACAACTACGGCCCGCCGGACGGCTCCGCCGAGACCAACTTCGGCCGGCACCTGCAGGACGACTTCAAGCCCTACCGTGACGAGCTGGTCATCTCCACCAAGGCCGGGTACTACATGTGGCCCGGGCCCTACGGCGAATGGGGGTCCCGCAAATACCTCATCTCCAGCCTGGACCAGTCCCTGCAGCGGATGGGCCTGGACTACGTGGACATCTTCTACAGCCACCGGCCCGATCCGGAAACCCCGATGGAGGAGACCATGGGGGCCCTGGACCACGCCGTCCGCTCCGGAAAGGCCCTCTACGCCGGTATCTCCTCCTACACGCCGGAGCAGACCATCGAGGCCGCACGGATCCTGAAGGAACTGGGGACGCCGCTGCTGATCCATCAGCCCAGCTACTCCATGCTGAACCGCTGGACCGAGGACGGTTCGCCCAACCTGTACGAGGTCCTCGACCAGGTGGGCGCCGGGTCCATTGCCTTCTCGCCCCTGGCCCAGGGCATGCTGACCAACCGGTACCTCAACGGCATTCCCGCCGACTCCCGCGCAGCCAAGGCCCGCTTCCTGTCGGAGGATGCCATCACTGACGAGAAACTGGACCGGATCCGCGGGCTCCACGCCATCGCCGAAGGCCGGGGACAGTCCCTGGCGCAGATGGCCATCGCCTGGATCCTGCGCGACCAGCCCAAGGGCTCCCCGGTCACGTCTGCGCTCATCGGCGCGTCCAGCGTCCGCCAGCTGGAGGACTCACTGGCCGCCATCAACAACCTGGACTTTACGTCCGAGGAGCTGACAGCGATCGACGAATTTGCCGTCGAATCGGACATCAACCTGTGGAAGCAGCCGGTTTCCTGATTGTTGAAGCGCGGGACGGGGGAACAATGCCCCGTCCCGCGCTGTTGGGTACTATGAAAAGGCGCCGCGCGGCGCCGTACCAGCCGGCCGCCGTCGCGATCCTCCCCGACGCACCCCGGCCGGCTGACGTTTTGTCCTCAAAGGAGTTCCGTGTCTTCACATCCGATCCGTGTTGCCATCGTCGGCGTAGGCAACTGCGCCGCTTCGCTGGTCCAGGGCGTCCAGTACTACAAGGATGCCGACCCCAACACCACCATCCCGGGCCTGATGCACGTTGAGTTCGGCCAGTACCACGTGGGTGATGTTGAATTCGTCGCCGCGTTCGACGTCGACGGCAAGAAGGTCGGGCACGACCTGGCCGACGCCATCCTGGCCAGCGAAAACAACACCATCAAGATCGCCGACGTGCCGCCCACCGGCGTTACCGTCCAGCGCGGCCACACCCTGGACGGCCTGGGCAAGTACTACCTCGAGACCATCGAGGAGTCCACCGAAGAGCCCGTGGACGTGGTCCAGGCCCTCAAGGACGCCAAGGTTGACGTCCTGGTCTGCTACCTGCCCGTCGGTTCCCAGGATGCTGCCGAGTTCTACGCCCAGGCTGCCATCGACGCCGGCGTCGCCTTCGTCAACGCCCTGCCCGTCTTCATCGCCGGCACCAAGGAGTGGGCTGACAAGTTCACCGCTGCCGGTGTGCCGATCGTGGGTGACGACATCAAGAGCCAGATCGGTGCCACCATCACGCACCGCGTCATGGCCAAGCTGTTCGAGGACCGCGGCGTCACCCTGGACCGCACGTACCAGCTGAACGTTGGCGGCAACATGGACTTCAAGAACATGCTGGAACGCGACCGCCTGGAGTCCAAGAAGATCTCCAAGACCCAGGCCGTCACTTCCAACGTCGAGGCCGAGCTGGCAGCGAAGGACGTCCACATCGGACCGTCCGACTACGTCCAGTGGCTCGACGACCGCAAGTGGGCGTTCGTCCGCCTCGAGGGCCGCAACTTCGGTGACGCCCCCGTCTCGCTGGAGTACAAGCTGGAGGTCTGGGACTCGCCCAACTCCGCCGGCGTGATCATCGACGCCATCCGAGCCGCCAAGATCGGCCTGGACCGCGGCATCGGCGGCCCGCTGCTCTCCGCCTCGAGCTACTTCATGAAGTCGCCGCCGGAGCAGTTCAACGACGACCTCGCCCGCGAAAAGGTGGAAGCCTTCATCCGCGGCGACCTGGAGCGCTAACCCCCTTCCGTTGCTCTATCACTTTTGGTCCCTAAAACCCCGGTTTGGGGACCAAGAGTGATAGAGCAACGCTGTTTAAGGCTCGCGGAGGGCGGCGCGGACCTGCCCTACGGCACGGCGGAAGTTTTGGGCCAGGTCGTCGGCATTGAACTTGAAGTACTTCCACCCGGCTGAGTGAAAATATGCATCCCGCCGATTGTCGCGTGACTGCTGTTCCCGTGTCAGGTGATGGCCGCCGTCGTACTCTATGGCAACGCGCTGCCGGCGGTAACCCATATCGGCGGCAGGTGAATAGGGGTCATCCTGCACGATACGCATCTGCAATTCGGGCTCCGGCAGTCCCGCCTCCGTCAGAGCCAGCCGCAAAAACGTCTCAGGGGCAGAGTCCGCGCCAGCGCGAATAAGGTGGACGGCGGCGCGTGCCTTGACGATGCCCTGCAGCTTCGGGTGCCGGGTCAGCATCCGCTGCAGCTCCGGAAGACTGGACCAAGGCTCCGCCCGTACTTCCAATCCGGGCCGCGGCTGGCGAACCAATTGGTCACCGACAGCAACAAGGTCCTCAAGCGGAACAAGCCGGGCCAGGTCAAGCCACGTTCGCGCTGGAGTGGAAATCCAAGTGCCCTCCCAGAACACCACCTCGTCCGCGAAAGCAAGTACGGTATGGCCCACCACGCCCTCACGGCGCACTGGTGGCAGTGCTCTGGGCTTGCTCAGGTGCAGCTCACGGCAGTCCTGAAACCAGGCAGGAAGCCACAAACCGAAAAGGACAGCTGCGGTGAGGTGGGAAATCCAGGCACCGGGGGTCGCAGCCGACAGGGCCCGCGCCATGGCAGGCAACTCAAACTCCCAACCCGACGGCATATACAGCAGACGTCCACCGGATGCGAGGTCCGATGAGCGGAGCCTCCCTGGGCTCAGGCTCGCCGCACGCGCCTCGAGGACAGTGAACGGAGCAGACCTGAGGTGAACGGGTAACGGTTGCACGGGGCGCATGCGAAACATTCTTACCCGGGGCGGCCAACCCTCGCAGAACTTATCCACACCCCCTGTTGCTCTATCAGTGTGGTCCCCAAACCCCTGCTTTAGGGACCACAACTGATAGAGCAACGGGGGGAGGCGGGGTTAGGTGAGGCCGACCGGGTTGCCGGCGTCGTCCACATCCATGCGCAGGGCCGCGGGGACGGCCGGGAGGCCGGGCATGGTCATCACCGCACCCGTGAGCGCCACAATGAAACCCGCGCCGGTCTTGGGCAGCAGGTCACGCACGTGGATGGTGAAACCCTTCGGGGCGCCGAGCCGGGAGGCGTCGTCGGTGAAGGAGTACTGGGTCTTCGCCATGCACACCGGCAGCCCGGACCAGCCGTTCCGCTCGATGTCGGCCAGCCGCTTCAGCGCCGGCACGGAAAAGTCCACGCCGTCCGCCCCGTAGATCTCCTGCACGATGGTCCGGATCTTGTCCTCCACAGACAGCTCCAGCGGGTACAGGTGCCGGAAACTGTTCGGCCCCGCCACCACGCGTGCGACCAGGGCCGCGAGCTCGTCCCCGCCGTCCCCGCCACCGCCGCGCCCCCACACATCAGCGACAGCAGCGTGCACCCCCTCGGCAGCGCACCAGGCCAGCAGCCAGTCCAGCTCCTCCTGTGAATCAAGGCCGAATTTGTTGATGGCCACGATGGGAGTAACGCCGAACTTCTCCACGTTCCGCAGATGCCGGCGCAGGTTGGGCACTCCGGCCTCGAGCGCTGCGAGGTCCAAACGGGTCAGCTGGTCCTTGGCCATCCCGCCCTGCATCTTCAGCGCCCGCACTGTGGCCACCACCACGACGGCGGACGGTGCCAAACCAGCGGTCCGCGCCTTGATGTCCATGAACTTCTCGGCGCCCAGGTCGGCGCCGAAGCCGGCCTCGGTCACCACGATGTCCGCCAGCCGCCGGGCAGTCTGGGTGGCGATGAGCGAGTTGCAGCCGTGCGCAATGTTGGCAAACGGACCACCGTGGACCAGGGCCGGCGTGCCGGCGATGGTCTGCACCAGGTTGGGCTTGATGGCTTCCTTCAGGAGCAGTGTGAGTGCCCCCTGCACGCCGAGGTCGGCCACGGTCACGGGAGCGCGGTCGTAGGAATAGCCGAACGTGATCCTGCCCAGGCGCCCGCGGAGGTCGGCGAGGTCCGAGGCCAGGCAGAAGATGGCCATGATCTCGGACGCCACGGTGATATCGAAACCGTCCTGCCGGGGAACCCCCTGGGAGGGCCCGCCGAGTCCGATCACCACTTCACGCAAAGCCCGGTCGTTCATGTCCAGGACCCGTTTGAAGGTCATCCGCCGGGGATCGATGTTCAAGGCGTTGCCTGGTAGATGTGGTTGTCCACCAGCGCCATCAGGGCGTTGTTGGCCGACGTGATCGCGTGGAAGTCGCCAGTGAAGTGCAGGTTGATCTCATCCATGGGCAGGACCTGGGACAGCCCGCCGCCGGTGGCACCGCCCTTCATGCCCAGGACCGGGCCCAGCGACGGTTCCCGGAGCGCGATCATCACTTTGTGCCCGGCCCGGGCCAACGAGTCGGCGAGGCCGACAGTGGTGGTGGATTTCCCCTCGCCCGCGGGGGTGGGGGACATGGCCGAAACCAGCACCACCTTCCCGGCCGGCGGCGGGGCGTCCAGCCGGGCGGGGTCGATCTTCGCTTTGAACCGGCCGTAGAGCTCCACCGCGTCGGCGTTGATCCCCGCGGCGGCAGCTATTTCCGGAATCGGCCGGATCCGCGCGGCGCGTGCTATCTCAAGGTCGGAGGGGAAGCCAGACATCATCGTCCTTTCCTGTGCGTCACAGGTAACGTACCCCGGGAACGCCGGCCCAAGCCCCGGCCGCGCCGGGTCCCTTACGACGCCGGGTCCCTTACGACGCCGGGACGGCCGGCGCCAGCCGGTGCCCCACGTGATGCTCGACGGCGGCGTGGTAGCTTTCGAGCGTGATGGCGGCGGTGCGGGACCAGCCGGAGTTCTGGGCGCGGATGGCGGCGGCCCGCCCCATGTCCTCCCGGGTGGCGGGATCGTCGTAGAGGGCCTCCAGGCGTCGGCCCAGTCCGCGGCATGGTGCCCGTCAACGAGCAGCCCGGTGCGGCCGTGGAAGATGGCCCGGGAGAGCCCGCCCACCCGGGTGGCCACCACCGGAGTGCCGCAGGCCTGGGCTTCCAGCGCCACCAGGCCGAAGGATTCGCTGAAGGATGGCATCACCACAACGTCCGCCGCCCGGAACCATTCAGCAAGCTCCGGTGCCTTGACCGGCGGAAGCTGCGTGACGACGTCGTCCATTGCCGCTTCTGAAATCCACCGGCGCAGGTTGAACTCCTTGTTCCCGCTCAGGGAGCCCAGAATGGTGAGCCGCAGGTCGATGTCCGGGCGTCTCTGCCGCAGCAAAGCGGCCGCTTTGACCAGGACATGGGGCCCCTTCAACCGCTGGATGCGTCCGGCGAACAACAGGTGGAAGGTGCCGGGACCGATTCCGCGGTTTGCCCGGGACCGGGCCCGGAACGCCGGCGTGAAGGTGCCCAGGTCAACGCCGGGCGGGGCGATATCGATCCGGTCGTACCTGGCACCGTAATGGGATACCAGTTCGGCGGCCTCGGAACTGGTGTTGGCGATCAGCCGCGCCGCTCCGTCCACAATGCGGTGCTCGCCCAGCTCGCGCCGCCGCGGCTCGGGCTGCTCGCCGGACTCCAGCAGCAGGTTCTTCACCTTGGCCATGGTGTGCATGGTGTGGACCAGCGGAACGCCCCACAGTTCGGACAGCTCCAGGCCGGCGATCCCGGAGACCCAGTAGTGGGAGTGGATGACGTCATACCGGCCGTGCGGCTGCCGGCGGCGGATCTGTTCGATCTCGGCCACCATCTGGTGCAGGAGTCCGGGAAGTTCCTCCTTGGGAATCTTCCGGGGCGGCCCGGCCAGGACGTTGTGCACGCAGACACCGGGATCGGGGTGCTCGACGGCGAGCTGGCCTGCGGAGGTGGCTCGGGTGAAGATCTCCACCTCAACGCCTGCCTCGGCGAGGGCGGAGGCGAGTTCGCGGATGTAGACGTTCATGCCGCCCGCGTCACCGGACCCCGGCTGCTCCATGGGGGAGGTGTGGAGGGAGAGTAAAGCGACCCTGCGGATCAATGCCACGGGACCTCCTTCCGGCCGCCGGCTCGTACTGTGCGCGCCGGATCATTGGGCGTTCGATAAAACACTACTCCCTACCCTTAACGCCCGCCGTTGTGTGTCAGGCGGCGCCCCCGCCCCACAATTTCCGCAGCGCAGGAAAGGCGTGTTCGTACCCGGCGAGCAGATCCGAGGCCAGGTCCGGCGAATCAACCAGGGGATGACGCGCGAACGCCGCCAGGGCAGCGTCCCGGGTGCCCTCCGTGGCCGCCAGGACCGTGAGCCGTTCCACCTCCTTGACCCGGCGGAGCAACTCCATCTGCTCTTTCCCCGGTTCCGCCTGGGGCAGCGGCAGCGCGCCGTCGGGGGTCACCGTGCAGGGAAGTTCGACGACGGCGTCCGCCGGCGGCCCGGGAATGGCGGCCCGAGCGGGGGGTGCTTCAGCCGTAGCGGCGTTGGAAGCGGCGGGCAGGGAGTTGCGCGTGTTCAGGATCAGCTGGGTGTCCCCGGCGCCGGACAGGGCGCGCATTGCTGCCAGCGCAACGCGCTCATAGCCACCGCCGGCCAGGTCATCCTCGTCCCGCTGTTCGCCATTAGCCCGGGCCTCGGCCAGGTAGCCCTCCTCGCGCGAGCGGCGCGCCTCTTCCCACAGCCGGTACGCATCAGTGCCGGCGGCAGCCAGCCGCGGATACAGCTCCTGCTGCTGCAGGTGGATGGACTCCCCGCGCGTGACGGGCATGGCCCGCATCGCCCGCCGCGCGTCGTCCAGCCGGTAATAGTAGTAGAGGTACTCATTGGGAAGCGCGCCCAGCCCGGCCAGGAAGGGCTGCGGAAAAAGCCGGCCCTCCTCGAAGGACTGCAGCGCCCGGGGATCAGCGAGCAGGCCAGGCAGGACGTCGCGGCCGCCGGACTCCAGCCGGTACAGCCAGCCCAGGTGGTTCAGCCCGTAGTAGCCCACGCCGTCGAGCCGGCCATCCGGCAGCGCCACGCCAGCAGCCCGCGCCGCCCGCTGCACCAGCCCGCCCGCCGAATCGCAGATTCCGATGACCCTGGAACCGAGCACCGGAACCAGCGCTTCGGTGACCATGCCGGCCGGGTTGGTGAAGTTGATCAGCCAGGCCTCCGGGCTGTGTTCCCTCATCTGCCGGGCCAGCCCGAGCATGTGCGGAATGGTGCGCAGGGCGTAGGAAATGCCGCCGGCGCCCGTGGTCTCCTGGCCTAGCAGCCCGAGGTCCTGGGCCACCTTCTCATCCGCCACCCGGCCCGCGGTGCCGCCCGGCCGGACCGCCGCGAACACCATCTGCGTTCCGGCCAGCGCGTCCGGCAGGCTGGTGGTGGCACGGACCGGAGGGCCTGCCCCCGGTCCGGGCATGCTGCGGAGCACGGCGGTGACGGCGGCCAGGCGGGAGGGGTCGACGTCGTAGAGAACCAGTTCGCTGACCAGCCCGGCGAAACGGCCGGAAGCCAGTGCCCGGTAGACCAGCGGCACCCGGAACCCGCCGCCGCCGGCAATGAGGAGCCGCATACCCAGCAGTCTAGGCCTGCGCCCTCCCGCATCACCGCAGAAAGCCGGGCATCCCCTACCGGATGTCGGCGGCAGGGCGTATCGTGCCGGGCATGGACGCCATTCCTGCCCGCCCGTTCGACCCCCTGGCTGCCGTCCGGTCGCCCGATGAGCCGGGGTTCGACGTCCTCCTGGCCGGGACCGTCTTCCAGGACATCATCTTCACCGGGCTGCCGCACGGCCCGGAACCGGGCACCGAAATCTGGAGCGACGGCATGGGCAGCTGCCCCGGGGGCGTTGCCAACCAGGCCATCGCCGCGGCCCGGCTGGGACTCCGGACAGGCCTCGCGGCGGCATTCGGCGACGACGGCTACGGGGACTTCAACTGGAAGATCCTCTCCAGCCAGGAACACGTGGACCTCAGCCTGTCCCGGCGCGTCCCCGGCTGGCACTCGCCGGTGACGGTCTCGCTGTGCGTGGAAAAGGACCGGTCCATGGTGACGCACGGCCACGCCGCCCCGGTAACGTCCTCCGAACTGATCGGCACGCCGCCGCCGGCGCTCGCCGGCATCGCGGAGGTGGGCGTGGAGGTGGAGCCCTGGGCCAAGGCCGCGCACCAGGCGGGCGTCAAGCTCTTCGGTGACGTCGGCTGGGACCCCACCGGGGAATGGGCGCCGGTCCGGCTGGAGAACCTGCAGTATTTCCACGCGTTCCTGCCCAACCAGCGGGAGGCCATGGCTTTCACCGGCAAGGACGACCCGTGGACGGCGCTGTACGCGCTGGCGGACCGGGTCCCGGTTGCCGTGGTGACGCTCGGCCCGCAGGGTGCGATGGCGGTGGACTCGGAAACGGGGGAGGAGGAGTGGGTGCCGTCCCTCCCGGTCAAGGCCTACGATCCCACCGGCGCCGGTGACTGCTTTGACGCCGCGTTCATCGTGGGCAGCCTCGCCGGCTGGCCGCTGGGGAACCGGCTACGGTTTGCGAACCTGTGCGCCTCGCTGGCGGTGCAGGAAGTGGGCGGCTCGCTCGCCGCCCCCGGCTGGGGGGACATCGCCGACTGGTGGAAGCGTGCCAACGCGCGGCCGGAGCGGCAGATGAGCCAGTGGCTGCGCCGCTTCGGCTTCCTGGCGGAGATCGTCCAGGACGTCCCGCTCGCCGCCCAGCGCCGGGCCGCGGCCACCATCGCACACCTCTCGGACGCTTAGCGCCCGACGGCGGCGCACCGGCAGGTGCCCCGGCGCGCCAACGCGTTCCGGAAACCCTCGCGGTCCGCGTGATTATTCGGCCGGAACCGCCCGCACTAGAATCACTAAGGTGACTTACCCCGCAACAACCGGTGAATTCAGCGGTGCCCCCGGACCGGACCCGCACCACGAGCGGTCCGCCGTGATCGATCTGGACGCCATCCGGCACAACGTCCGCCGGCTCGCTGCCGCCGCCTCCCCCGCGAAGGTCATGGCAGTCGTCAAAGCCGACGCGTACGGCCACGGCGCCGTTCCCGTGGCCCGCGCAGCCATCGAAGCCGGCGCCTCCTGGCTGGGGGTGGCGCACATCTCCGAGGCCCTGGCGCTGCGGGCCGCCGGCATCGACGCCCCGCTGCTTGCCTGGCTGCACACGGTGGACAGCAACTTCGGCGCGGCGGTGGCCGCCGGCGTCGATATCGGCTGCTCCGGCTGGGAACTGGACCGCATTGTGGCGGCCGCCCGGGAGCAGGAACGCCCGGCCCGGGTGCATCTGAAAGTCGATACGGGCCTGGGCCGCAACGGCGCCACGCTCGACACCTGGGACCAGCTGGTGGGCGAGGCCATGGACTACCAGGACCAGGGCCTGCTGCGGGTGGTGGGCATCTTCTCCCACCTGGCCGTGGCCGATGAACCCGACCGGCCCGAAACGGACCAGCAACTGGCAGCCTTCCGCGAGGCCCTGGCCGTTGCCGAGGACGCCGGGGTGGACCCCGAGGTCCGCCACCTGGCCAACACCCCCGCCACGCTGTCCCGGCCGGACACCCACTTCGACCTGGTCCGCGCCGGCCTGGGCATTTACGGGCTCTCACCCTTTGAAGGCCAGACCTCCGCGGAACTCGGGCTCCGGCCGGCCATGACGTTCCGGACCCGCGTGTCCCAGTGCAAGGAGGTACCGGACGGCCAGGGTGTCTCCTACGGCCTCCGCTACCACACCACCGGCCGGAGCACCCTGGCCCTGATTCCGGTGGGCTACGCTGACGGCATTCCCCGCATCGCCACCGGCGGCCCCGTCCGCGTGGCAGGCCATACCTACCCCGTGGTGGGCAGGATCGCGATGGACCAGATGGTGATCGACCTTGGCGACACCGGTCCCGCCGGTGCCGCGCTGCTGGGCGCGGAAGCCGTCCTGTTCGGCAGCGGTGACGACGGCGGCCCCACCGCCGATGACTGGGCCCGCGCCGCCGGGACCATCAACTACGAGATCGTGACCCGGATCAGCCCCCGGGTGCCGCGGCGCTTCATCAACGAACAGGACACGTCCGGGGGCCGGCACGCGGCCGCCCTGCAGACCGGGGGAGCCGCGTGACCGCCGTCGAACAGGGCACTCTGCCAACTGGGAGCAGACCTTCATCGCGGCGACGGCGGACCAGACCCATGAGCTAGGCGCCCGCCTTGCCGGGCTGCTGGAGGCCGGGGACCTGCTGGTGCTTTCCGGCGAGCTGGGTGCCGGCAAGACCACCTTCACGCAGGGCCTGGGAGAGGGGCTGGGCGTCCGCGCCGGCATCATCTCGCCCACGTTCGTCCTGGTCCGCATCCACCCCAACCTGCCCGAAGGCCCCCGGCCCGGCGGCCCGGACCTGGTCCACGTGGACGCCTACCGCCTCGGCTCGGCCGCGGAGATCGACGACATCGACCTGGAGAACACCATGGATTCGTCCGTGACGGTGGTGGAATGGGGGCACGACCGGGTGGAGCACCTGAGCGAAAGCCGGCTGGAAATAGACCTGCACCGCGCCATCGGGCTGGCTGCCGCGGGACCCTCCACCGCGGAGGGCCTGGACTTCGACACAGACGACACGGACGAGCCGCGCACCATCGTCATGCGCGGATACGGCCCGCGCTGGCCGGCCCCGCCCGGGCTGGGCGCCGCCGAAGGGAACAACTGATGCTGATCCTTGCGATCGATACTTCCGCCGTGGCCAGCGCCGCGCTCGTCTCCGATGACGCGCTGGAGGGCGTGGTGGCCAGTTTCTCCACCGAGGACACCCGCAGCCACGCCGAGGTGCTGGCGCCGGGGATCGAGGACATGCTTGCCACAGCCGGCGTCACCGGACAGGACATCGACGCCCTGGTGGTGGGTGTCGGGCCCGGTCCCTTCACCGGCCTCAGGTCCGGCATCGCGACGGCGCGCACCCTCGCATTCGTCTGGGGCAAGCCGCTGCATGGGCTGATGAGCCTGGACGCCGTGGCCCTGGAGGTGGCGGAATCCACCGCGGCCCCGGCCGAATTCCTGGTGGTGACGGACGCCCGCCGCAAGGAGGTCTACTGGGCCCGCTACACCCTGGCTGAGGGGCAGCTGCCGCGGCTCGAGGACGGCCCGCACGTGGGCTTCGCCGCGGACCTGCCGGACCTGCCGGCCTTCGGCGCTGGAGCAGGCCTCTACGCGGACACCCTGCAGGCGGACCCGGACTTCGTGCAGGAACAGCCGGACGCCCTGTACCTGGGCCAGTTCGCGCTGGCCCGGCTGGCCGCCGGCAACGGCCTCCTGGACTCCACGCCGCTGTACCTCCGGGAATCCGATGCCCAGGTCCCCGGACCCCGGAAGAGGGCCCTGTGAGCGCAGCCTCGGATCCCCGCTTGGACGGCATCGTCGTGCGTGACATGACGGTAGACGACGTGATCGCCGTCAGCGTCCTGGAACAGCGCCTCTTCCCGGTGGATGCGTGGCCGCTGCAGATGTTCTATGACGAGCTGGCCCAGCCGGAGACCCGCCGGTACTTCGTGGCCGAAAGCGAAGAGGGCATCGTGGGCTACGCCGGGCTCATGTGCATCGAGCCCATCGCGGACGTCCAGACCATCGCCGTCGTACCCGGCTACGAGGGGCGCGGCATCGGCAGCACACTGCTGACCGGCCTCATCGACGAGGCACGCCGCCGCAACGCGGCGGACGTCCTCCTGGAGGTGCGCGCGGACAATCCGCGGGCGCAGCGCCTGTACCTGCGCTTCGGATTCGAGCAGATCCACGTCCGCCCCCGCTACTACCGCGACGGCGTCGACGCCCTGATCATGCGGCTCCAGCTCATGGGCGACGAGGAAACACACGAAGGAAACCAGCCATGAACCGCACCCAGCCACTGGTCCTGGGCATCGAGTCGTCCTGCGACGAGACCGGCGTCGGCGTCGTCCGGGGCACCACCCTCCTGACCAACACCGTCTCCTCGTCCATGGACGAGCACGTCCGCTTCGGCGGCGTCATCCCCGAGATCGCCTCCCGGGCGCACCTGGACGCTTTCGTTCCGACGCTGGAACAGGCGCTGTCCGACGCCGGAGTCACCCTGCACGAGGTGGACGCCATCGCCGTCACCTCCGGGCCCGGCCTCGCCGGCGCCTGATGGTGGGGGTCTGCGCCGCCAAGGCCCTGGCCGTGGCCACGGGCAAACCGCTGTACGCCATCAACCACCTGGTGGCGCACGTGGGCGTGGGACTGCTGGACGGCAAGGACGGCAAGGCGCCGCAGCTGCCGGAGAACCTTGGCGCGCTGCTGGTGTCCGGCGGCCACACCGAGATCCTGAAAATCAACAGCATCACCGACGACGTGGTCCTGCTGGGCTCCACCATCGATGACGCAGCGGGGGAGGCCTACGACAAGGTGGCCCGCATCCTGGGCCTGGGCTACCCCGGCGGCCCGGTCATCGACAAGGTGGCCCGCACCGGCAACCCCAAGGCGATCCGCTTCCCCCGCGGCCTCAGCCAGCCCAAGTACATGGGCACCGCGGACGAGCCGGGCCCGCACCGCTACGACTGGTCCTTCAGCGGCCTGAAAACCGCCGTGGCCCGCTGCGTCGAGCAGTTCGAGGCCCGCGGCGGGGAGATCCCGGTGGCGGACATCGCCGCCGCCTTCCAGGAGGCCGTGGTGGACATCATCTCGTCCAAGGCCGTGCTGGCCTGCCGGGAACACGGCATCAAGGACGTCCTGCTGGGCGGCGGGGTGGCGGCCAACTCACGGCTCCGGGAGCTGACCGGGCAGCGCTGTGCCTCGGCCGGCATCAGGCTCCACGTGCCGCCGCTGGATCTGTGCACGGACAACGGGGCCATGGTGGCCGCCCTCGGGGCGCAGCTGGTGATGGCAGGCGTTGCCCCCAGCGGGATCGGCTTCGCCCCGGACTCGTCCCTGCCGGTGACCTCGGTGTCCCTCCCGGCCTAACAGCATCACTTGCTCTATCAGTTGTGGTCCCTAAACCCGGGTTTTAGGGACCACAACTGATAGAGCAAGGGGTTTTGCCTGGGGCATCGGGTCAGGCGGTGGGGCCGTTCCGCATCTGCTTGACCAGGTCCAGGACCACGGCCTGGAGATCCCCGCCGTGTTCGGCTGCCACCCGGCGCTGGCGCTGGTAGCCGGCCCCGCGGCGGATGATCTTTTCAACGTCCGCCAGTTCATCCGAGCAGCGCAGCTTCGCTGCCACCGGTTCCAGCCGGTTCAGGGTTTCCAGCAGGTGGTCGGTCACCAGCTGCTCCTTGCCGGCGGCGTCCAGGATGATGATGGCGTCCATGCCGTAGCGGGCGGCCCGCCACTTGTTCTCCTGGACGTGCCACGCGGCATGGTGGGAATGCTGCCGCCGTTGTCCAGGATGGTGGAAAATTCGTCCACCAGGCACTGGGTGAGCGCGGCGATCGCGCCCACTTCCTCCAGGGTTGCCAGGCCGTCGCAGATGCGCATTTCGATGGTGCCCAGGTTCGGCACGGGCCGGATATCCCAGCGGATCTCGGAGAGGGTGTCGATCACGCCCGTGGTGAACATGTCCTGGACGTAGGACTCGTATTCCTCCCAGGACGGGAACTGGAACGGCAGGCCGGCCGTGGGCAGCTGCTGGAACATCAGGGCACGCTGGGACGCATACCCGGTGTCCTCGCCGCCCCAGAACGGGCTGGACGCGGACAGTGCCTGGAAGTGCGGGAAGTAGTTGACCAGCCCGTCCAGCACCGGCAGGACTTTGCTCCGCCGGTCCAGCCCCACGTGCACATGCACGCCATAAATCACCATCTGCCGGCCCCACCACTGGGTGCGGTCGATCAGCTTGGCGTAGCGGGCCTTGTCCGTCACCGGCTGCAGCTGCGGCGGGCTGAACGGGTGGCTGCCGGCGCAGAACAGTTCCACGCCCATGGGATCGGTGATCTCCCGGACGGCGGCAAGGGACCGGCTCAGGTCCTCTTTCGCCTCGGCGGCCGTCTCGCAGATTCCGGTGACGAGTTCCACAGTGTTCAGCAGCAGTTCCTGCTTGATGTGCGGGTGCTCGTCGTCCTCGTTCAGTTCGGGATGGCGGTCCACCACACCGCGCAGCACCTCATTGGCGACGGATGCGAGCTCACCGGTTTTGCCGTCCACCAGCGCGAGTTCCCATTCGACACCGAGGGTTGACTGCTCGATGAAGCGAAGTCAATCTTCACGCGTGTCCTTACTGTCCGGTGCGGGCGGGCGCCGCTCACGGCAGGCGAACGGGTGTTTCAAGTCTATAGCTCAGGGGTAGCCTAGTAATGATGTCCCCGTTTCAACGCCTGCGTGACAGTCCACACAAAATCCTCCCACTCTTAGCCGCAGTTTCTGTCGTAGCACTGGCCTCCTGCACCGCCGCACCCGGCCCTTTACCGTCGTCGGCACCTTCCACCTCGGCACCGTCCGCCACCGTGTCACCGTCGGCGCCAGCGGGTCCGACGACGGCGCCCGCCACGGCGTCCCCCGCACCCGACCCCGGTTCCCGGCCCCTGGGCTGGGGCCCGGAACAGCGCGACCAGGACGCCGCCGCCGCGGCTGTGGCGGGCATGACGCCTGAGGAAAAGGCCGGCCAGGTACTGATGCCGTTCTTCCAGGGCACCAATGCGGAGGCGCATGCCGGCACCATTGAGCGGCTGCACCTGGCGGATCCATCATCATGGGTGACAACGTTCCCCGCGACCCGCAGGGGAAGGTGGACCTGGCCCGCATGGCGCCATCAACCAGCGGCTGGCCCAGGCCACAGCGGCCGACGGCGACCCCTGGCCCGGGATGATCGGGGTAGACCAGGAAGGTGGCCTGGTGGCGCGGCTCGGCCCTCCCTTGACCGAGTGGCCCGCACCCATGAGCTACGGTGCCGCGGGCAGCGAAGGGCTGACCCGCGAGGCTGGGCAGGGACTGGCCGGGGAACTGGCGGGGCTGGGCTTCAACGTTGACTTCGCGCCGGACACGGATGTGACCATGGGGCCGACGGACCCCACCATCGGGGCGAGGTCCATGTCCGCGGACCCGGCGGCCGCCGCCGTGCACGGGACGGCGTTCTCGCAGGGCATGCTCGCCGCCGGAGTCCTGCCCGCGGTGAAGCACTTCCCCGGGCACGGATCCGTGACCGCGGACTCGCACCTGAGCCTGCCGGTCCAGCCCGCCGGCCTGGAGGAGCTCCGCGCGCGGGACTGGAAGCCCTTCCAGGCTGCCATCGCCGCCGGAACCCCGATGGTGATGACCGGGCACATTGCCGTGCCGGCGCTGGAACCGGGCGTCCCGGCGTCGCTCTCTGCCCCCACCTACGCAGCCCTGCGGGGGCTGGGCTTCGAGGGTGTGGCGGTGACGGACGCGCTGAACATGGGTGCGGTGACCAAACAGTATCCCGGCGGCAAAGCCGCGTGATGGCGCTGGCCGCCGGCGCCGACCTGCTGCTGATGCCCGCCGACGTCGGACAGGCCCACGCCGCCATCGTCGAGGCCGTGAAGTCCGGGTCCCTTCCCGCGGAGCGGCTGGATGAGGCCGCCCGGCGCGTGGCCACCATGATGACCTGGCAGGGCCGGCGGGGTTCACCCGCAGCCGCGCCGGCGGGCAGCGCTGCACCGGTTTCGGCCCGGGTCTCGGCCTCGGCCGTAACAGTGGTGTCCGGTCCGTGCGGCGGGCCGCTTGTTCCGGGGGCTGTCCCGGGTGGCCGGCGGAGGACCGGGGGACAAGGAACGGTTCGAGGCCGCCGCCGCCCGGGCAGGACTCAGCGTGGGAACCGGGCCGCTGGTCAACCTCATCGGGTACGGCGGGAAGCCCGCCGGCGGAGACATCGAGGTGGCGCTGGACGCCCCGTGGACGCTGCAGGCCTCCCCGGCGCCGGTCCGGCTGGCGCTCTACGGCCGCAGTGACGCCGCCTTCGACGCCCTCGCCGCCGTGCTGGCAGGAAAGGCGCCGGCACCCGGAAAGCTGCCCGCCGCCGTCGGGAATGTCCCTGCCGGAACCGGCTGCCCCGCCTGAGCGCGTTTAATAGTCAGGTGCCCATTCTGAATAAAGACATGACTCTCTGCATCTCGCTCTCGGCCCGTCCCAGCAACAACGGGACCAGGTTCCACAACCACCTGTATGACCAGCTCGAGCTCAATTGGATCTACAAGGCGTTCGCCCCCACCAACCTGGAGCAGGCCATCGCCGGGGTCCGCGGGCTGGGCATCCGCGGCTGCGCCATCTCCATGCCGTACAAGGAGGACGTCATCGCCCTTGTTGACGAGATGGACCCCTCCGCGAAGGCCATCGATTCGGTGAACACCATCGTGAACACGGACGGCCACCTCAAGGCCTACAACACCGACTACACCGCCATCGAGCAGCTGCTCGCCAGCAATTCCGTGCCCACAAAGTACTCCGTCCTGGTTCAGGGCGCCGGCGGCATGGCCAAGGCCACCGTGGCGGCACTCCGGGACGCCGGCTTCAAGGACGTCACGGTGATCGCGCGGAACGAGGCCACCGGGCGCGCGCTCGCCGGCCAGTACGGCTTCCAATGGCGGGCAGCGCTCGACGGCGGCACGGCGGACCTGATCATCAACGTCACCCCCCTTGGCATGGCCGGCGGGGCGGACGCCGAAACGCTGGCGTTCCCCGCCGAAGCCATCGACAGCGCCAGGATCGTCTTCGACGTGGTGGCGCTGCCCGCCGAAACCCCGCTGATCCGGGCGGCCCGCGCCGCAGGCAAGCCGGTGATCACCGGGGCGGAGGTGGCCACCATCCAGGCGCTGGAACAGTTCGTGCTCTATACGGGCGTGCGGCCCACCCCGGAACAAGTGCGGGCCGCCGAGGAGTTCATGCGGGCCCAGTAGCCCGCAGGGCTTGATAGCCGGCCGGCTCAGGTGCCGGTTGCCACCGGCTCCACCACGATGGCCACCCGGTCCTCCCCGATGCGGGTCAGGACCAGGGTGGCTGTTTTTCCGGCGCCCTTCTTACCGGCATTCCTGCCGCCGGGCAGCAGCTGCTTCCGCAGTTCCTCCGGGGTGACGGCAGTGCCGCGCTTCTTGATGTCCAGCACCGTGATGCCTTCCTGCTTGACCCAGGCCTTGAGCGCCTTGACGTTGTAGGGCATGACATCCAGCACTTTGTAGGCACGCGCGAACGGGGTGTCCGCCAGTGCGGGGGCGCAGATGTACGCGATGTGCTCGTCCACCAGGTGGCCGCCGAGCTCCTGCGCGACGTCGGCCACGAGGCCCGCCCGGATCACGGCGCCGTCCGGTTCGTAAAGGTAGCCCGCCACGGGACCCACCGGTGCCGCCGGTCCGGCACCGAAATCCGCGGCGCTGGCCAGCTCGGCTGCTCCGTTTGGCCCCAGCACCAGTGCTGAGCGGCGGACGTCGGCGCGGCGCACGGCATTGAACCACAGCGCCACCTCGGTGACGTCCCCGTTCACGGACACCCACTGGGCTTCGCAGCCCTGCGGCACGGATTCATGCGGCATGCCCGGGCCCATCTTCACGCCCACGGCCATGCCCGACTCCGCAAGGGACTCCACGAAGGACAGCGGCGGCGAAAAGGCCTCGGGTCCCAGATGCGCGTGGTGCCGGAGGTGGAGGTGACCCGGCGGGCGGGGTCCAGCCACACGCCGTCGATCCCGTCCAGCGGGACGGCGGTGGCGTCCGCGTGGACCACGGTGGCGTTCGGGAAGGGGATGAGGTTTACGGTGGCGCAGGCGGCAGTTGTCTCGTCCTGTTCCACCGCGGTGACCGTGAGGTCAAGCGACGCCAGTGCAAGGGAATCAGCGCCGAGCCCGCAGCCCAGGTCTGCCACGTGGCTGACGCCCGCTTCGGCGAACCGCTGCGCGTGGCGGGCTGCAACGTTCAGGCGGGTGGCCTGCTCCAGCCCGGCCTGGGTGAACAGCATCTGGCTGGCAAACTCGCCGAACTTGGCCTCGGCCCTGGTGCGGAGCCGCGACTGGGTTAGGACGGCGGACACCAGCTCGGGGGAGTGCCCCGCCTTGCGCAGCGCGGAATTCAGCTCGAACGACGCGTCCTCCCGGTATGGACCCAGTGAGGCCAGCAGGTCCCAGCCTTCCGGGGTGAGCAGCGGCGCGATCTGGTCCTGGGGAGCGTTGGGCATGCGTTCCAGCCTAGTGGAGGAGCGTCCTGCGGGATGCCGATAGGGTTGAAAGCATGGAAGACAGCGCAGGCCCCCAGCAGTCCGGAGAACAGCAGCCCACGGACCGGGGTCCTGCCAGGTACGCCCGCCCGGCGCTGATCGCGGCGTCGGTGGTGGCCGTTGTTTGCCTGGCGCTGCTGGTGATCATCTTTTTCCTGGACACGTTCAACGCCACCGTCTACTCGGTAGGCGGCAACAACATCGAGGACGATACCCAGGAGGCCCGAGATATCCGCGGGCTGTATACCGGGGCACGGACCGGAAGCATCGTGTTCCTGGTCGCCTCGCTGTTGGCCGCGGCCGGCGCTGCCGCGGTGCTGTACCGGGGCAGGAATCAGGGGACGCGGGATTCCGACGGCGGCGAGGAAGTGGATTTCGAGGACCTGGGCCGCTGAGGCTGCTGCCCGGCGCTGGTGAGCAGTACGCCTGATATCACCAGGATGCCGCCCGTTACCTGCGCGAGGGTGATGGGCTGGCCCAGCAGCACCGTGATGACCGCGGTGAAGACGGCGATCAGGTTCAGGTAGTTGCCCGCGTTCGCGGCGGTGGTCCGTTTCAGGGCCAGGTTCCACAGCAGGTAGGAGCCCAGCGACGGGAACACCGCGATGAACGCCAGCGACCAGCTTTCCGCGGGAGTGGACGGCAGCCCCGCGCCTGCCACCGCGGCCACGGGGGCGAGGACCACGGCGGCCAGTGCAACCTGCACCGCGGTGGACGTGATGGCCGGCAGGGACAGCCTGCGGGCGATGATCGTGTAGAAGCCCCAGACCGTGATGGCAGCCAGGATCAGCAGTTCCCCGGTGTTGATGGAGAAGGTCAGCAACCGCTGCAGGTCACCGCCGGTGAGCACCAGGACGACCCCCGCCAGGCCCAGGCCGATGCCCAGCCAGCTCACCGGGCGGGGCCGGTCGCGAAGGAAGACGACAGCCAGCACCATGATCAGTGCCGGGTTGGCGGCGGTGACCAGGGACGCGTTCAGGGCCGAGGTGTGCTGCAGCGCGCTGTACAGCAGCAGGGTGTAGCCGCTCATCCCCAGCACGCTCAGCAGCAGCAGGACCGGCCAGCGGCGCAGCACCCCTTTCCAGTCCGGCCTGTCCACGAAGTGCGCCAGGAGGAGCAGCGGTGCGGCGGCCAGGACCCAGCGCCAGAACGTCAGCTGGAGCGGGTCCATCGTCTTCATGGCCGACTGCCCCACGACGAAGTTTCCGGCCCAGAACAGGTTCGCAAGGATCAGGTACACGGCGGCTCGCACCGCTTCAATGTACAGGGCGGATGTGTCCGCTGAAGACGAAACGCTGGCACTCGCCTTGACCGAGTGCTAACCCGGACATAGAGTCTTCATTAGCACTCTCCCTAGGAGGGTGCTAATACATGAAGAGCTGCCAGCCAGGCTGCTGCCGGCACCGCGACGACGGTTGCCAGCCAGGGCGAAAGCTTTCCAAGTCCACGAATTTGCTGACGAAAAGGAGAGGTCCGAGTGTCGGTCTCTATTAAGCCTCTTGAGGATCGTATTGTTGTCCGCCCGCTCGAAGCCGAGCAGACCACGGCTTCCGGCCTGGTGATCCCGGACTCCGCACAGGAGAAGCCGCAGGAAGGCGAAGTTGTTGCAGTAGGCCCCGGCCGCTTCGAAGACGGCAACCGCGTACCGGTCGACGTAGCCGTGGGCGACGTCGTGATCTACTCCAAGTACGGTGGAACCGAAGTCAAGACCGGCGGCACCGAGTACCTCGTGCTGTCCGCCCGCGACGTCCTGGCGATCGTCGTAAAGTAACTTCCCGGATCCCCGTGCCGCTGGTCATGCCTTCTGCTGGCCAGCTGCGCGGGGTTCTGTCTTGAAAGGACAAAACCATGGCAAAGCAGCTTGCGTTTAACGACGCTGCCCGCCGGTCTCTTGAAGCCGGCATCGATAAGCTCGCCAACACCGTCAAGGTAACGCTCGGCCCCCGCGGCCGCAACGTTGTCCTGGACAAGAAGTGGGGAGCGCCCACCATCACGAACGACGGCGTCACCATCGCCCGCGAAGTGGAACTGGACGACCCGTACGAGAACCTTGGTGCCCAGCTGGCCAAGGAAGTCGCCACCAAGACCAACGACGTTGCCGGCGACGGCACCACCACCGCAACGGTCCTGGCCCAGGCACTGGTCAAGGAAGGCCTGCGCAACGTAGCTGCCGGCGCTGCTCCCGGCCAGATCAAGCGCGGCATCGAGGTTTCGGTTGAAGCCGTCGCCGCCCGCCTGCTGGAGAACGCCCGCCCCGTCGAGGGCACCCAAGTCGCCAGCGTCGCCGCCATCTCGGCACAGAGCGAAGAAATCGGCGAGCTCCTGGCTGAGGCCTTCGGCAAGGTGGGCAAGGATGGTGTGATCACCATCGAGGAATCCTCCACCACGCAGACCGAACTGGTCCTGACCGAGGGCATGCAGTTCGACAAGGGTTACCTGTCCCCGTACTTCATCACGGACGCGGACCGCCAGGAAGCCGTCCTCGAGGACGCCCTCATCCTGATTAACCAGGGCAAGATCTCCTCGCTGCAGGACTTCCTGCCGCTGCTGGAGAAGGCGCTGCAGGCTTCCAAGCCGCTGTTCATCATCGCCGAGGACGTCGACGGCGAGGCCCTGTCCACGCTGATCGTCAACCGCATCCGCGGCACCCTGAACGTCGTTGCCGTCAAGGCTCCGGGCTTCGGTGACCGCCGCAAGGCCATGCTGCAGGACATCGCCACCCTCACCGGTGCACAGGTTGTCTCCCCGGAGCTGGGCCTGAGCCTGGACACGGTTGGCCTGGAGGTGCTGGGTACTGCCCGCCGCATCACGGTCACCAAGGACAACACCACCATCGTGGACGGCGCAGGTTCAGCCGAGGACGTGTCCGCACGCGTTGCGCAGCTGCGTGCCGAGCTGGCCCGCACCGACTCCGACTGGGACCGTGAAAAGCTCCAGGAGCGCCTGGCCAAGCTGGCCGGCGGCATCGGCGTCATCAAGGTGGGTGCTGCCACCGAGGTTGAGCTGAAGGAAAAGAAGCACCGCATCGAAGATGCTGTGTCCTCCACCCGCGCTGCCCTCGAAGAAGGCATCGTGGCCGGTGGCGGTTCCGCCCTGATCCACGCCCTCAAGGCACTGGATGAGGACCCCGCCGTGAAGGCGCTGGAAGGCGACGCCGCCGCTGCTGTGGGCATCGTCCGCCGCGCACTGGTGCAGCCGCTGCGCTGGATCGCCCAGAACGCCGGCTTCGACGGCTACGTCATCACCTCCAAGGTCGCCGAGCTCGAAACCAACAACGGCTTCAACGCCAAGTCGGGCGAGTACGAGGACCTGATCGCTGCCGGAGTCATCGACCCCGTCAAGGTCACCCGCGCCGCCCTGCGCAACGCAGCCTCCATCGCTGCCCTGGTCCTCACCACCGAGACCCTGGTTGTGGAGAAGGCCGCTGAGGAAGACGAGCACGCAGGCCACAGCCACTAAATCCCCACCGGCTCCCAAATCCCGCTTCGCTCGACTTGGGTCCCTCGCCCGTGTGGGCCCTTGGCCCGCGCACACAAAAACCGGCCCGGCATCTGCTGGGCCGGTTTTTTGTCGCCTATTTCCGTACCGCGTAGCGCACGTGCGTGGCGAATGGCGAGCTGACGGTCTGCAGGATCTCAAGATTGACGTCCCGGTCGAAGCCGTCGAACAGCCGCTTTCCCGCGCCGAGGAGCACCGGGGCGGTGGAGAGCACCAGCTCATCCACCCGGCCGGCTGCCAGAGCCTGCCGGATCACGTCAGCGCCGCCGCCAACAGAGACGTCCTTGCCTCCGGACGCAGCGGCCGCCCGCTCCAGTGCCTCGTCCAGGCCCGCAACGAACGTGAACCCGGACTCCGGTGGAGGTTGGTCCGCCAGGCGGTGCGTGAGCACGACGAGCGGCCCCGGGAAGGGGTTGGTCCCGCCCCAGGCGCCTGCGGCGTCGTACATGCCCCTGCCAACGATTCCCGCTCCGGTGCCTGCCACGAGTTCGTCGTAGAACTCCTTGTCCGGCCCGTGCATGGCAAACTCGTGCCCGCCGTCGTAGGTCCAGGGGCCGCCCATCACCCAGTAGTGCAGGCGTTCGCCGCCCCTGCCCAGGCCGTAGCGCGGCCCGTCGTCAGGACCGGTGATGAAGCCGTCCACTGAGGTGGTGATGGATGCGATAACCCTTCCCATCAGGTTCCCGGCATGTCCTGGGTCTCGACTCCGCCCGCACGCTCGTAGACCAGCGACACCGCCCCTTTCGGAAAGGAGCGTGCCGGTTCGGCGAGGCGGAAGGTGGCGGGAATGGTCCCGGCGTCGAAGAGCCGCTTGCCCTGCCCGAGGGTGAGCGGATAGAGCCAGATGCGGAGTCGGTCCAGCACGTCCGCCTGCAGCAGGGAACGGATGAGGACGCCGCTGCCGAACATGTGCACCTCCCCGTACTCCTCGCGGAGCCTGCCCGCTGCCGCCGCGTCCGGCAGGACGGTGGTGCCGGCCCAGCCGGGGTCGGTCAGCGATCCGGAGACCACGAATTTGGGCACCCGGTTCAGCGCGCCGCCGATGTCGCCTGACTGGTGCGGCCAGTACGCGGCAAAGATGTCGTAGGTCTTCCGGCCAAGCAGGAGGGCGTCCATGCGGCCGATCCCGGCCTCGATGTCCGCTTCAGACTCGTCATCGGACACCGGCAACTGCCAGCCGCCGAAGGCGAAACCGGCCTCGGTGTCCTCCTCGCGGCCGCCGGGAGCCTGGTAGACGCCGTCGAGGGTCATGAACAGGTTTGCGACGATGATGCCCACCCGCCCATTGTGGAACTCCGCCCGGACCCTGTCCAGAGCCGGGACTGCACCCTGTCCGGAACCGGGACGGCGCCTCGGCGGACAGCCGCCGGACGCCTGCCTGCCCGTGGCAGACTGGTGCCATGCTGCTCGACGAGCTCGTGAAAACCACTGATGCTGTCGCATCCACACGCTCCCGGCTCGCCAAGGTCGAGGCACTCGCCGGCCTGCTGCGCCGGCTTGAACCCGGGGAGATTGCCACTGCAGTCGGCCTGCTCATCGCAAAACCGCGGCAGGGACGGGTGGGAGTGGGCTGGAGCGGGATGCGGTCGGCCATGGGGGACCCGGCCGACGAACCCACCCTGACGGTCGCCGACGTCGACGCCGCCCTGGACCGCCTCCTCGGCACGGCCGGCACCGGGTCCGCAGCGGAGCGTGCCGCCACCCTCCGCACACTTCTGTCCACCGCCACCGAACGGGAGCAGGCGTTCATCGCCGGAGTCCTCCTGGGTGAGCTGCGCACCGGCGCCCTGGAAGGCGTCCTGACTGACGCCGTCGCCCGCGCCGGCGGGCGGCCGGTGGAGTCCGTCCGGCGGGCGGCGATGCTCTCCGGCGACCTCGGCGGCACCGCCCTGGTGGCGATCACCGGGACGGAGGAAGAGTTGGACGCGGTGGGCCTCGTCGTCGGCCGCCCCGTGCAGCCCATGCTCGCGGCAACGGCGTCCAGTGTTAGTGCGGCGCTGGAGACCACGGGGGAGGCCTCAGTGGAATACAAGCTCGACGGCGCCCGCATCCAGGTGCACCGCTCCGGCGAGCAGGTGCGCATCTACACGCGGACGCTGGCCGAGGTGACACACCGGCTCCCCGAGGTGGTGGATCTGGTGCGCACCCTCCCGGTACGCGACGTGATCCTCGACGGCGAGACCCTCGCCCTGGGCGAGGACGGCGCCCCGCGGCCGTTCCAGGAGACCATGTCACGGTTCGGGGCCGACCAGGCGCGCTCCACGCTGCTGCATCCGTGGTTCTTTGACGTGCTGCACCTTGACGGCCGCGACCTGCTGGATGAGCCGCTGGCCACGCGCCTCGGCGTGCTCGAACGCATCGCGCCCGACCACCGCATCCCCGGCGAGATCACCGCGGATCCGGCGGTTGCAGAGAACGTCTCGCGGCAGGCGCTCGCCGCCGGGCATGAGGGTGTGGTGGTGAAGGCGGTGGGCTCGCTCTACGCTGCCGGCCGGCGCGGGTCCAACTGGATCAAGGTCAAGCCGGTGCTGACGTACGACCTGGTGGTGCTCGCGTGCGAATGGGGGTCCGGGCGGCGGACGGGGATGTTGTCGAACCTGCACCTCGGAGCCCTGGACCCGGCCGGCGAGTTCGGCGAACCCGGCAACTATGTGATGGTCGGGAAGACCTTCAAGGGCCTCACGGACGAACTTCTGCGCTGGCAGACGGAGCGGTTCCAGGAGATCGAAGTGCGGCGGACGGCAAACACGGTCTGGGTGGAGCCTGTCACGGTCGTGGAAATTGCGATCGACGGCGTGCAGCAGTCTTCGCGCTATCCCGGCGGCATCGCCCTCCGGTTCGCCCGCGTCAAGCGCTACCGGGACGACAAAACGCCCGCCGAAGCCGACACCATCCAGACGCTGCGCGCCCTGCTGCGTTCCTGACGAAGGCCGCTTGTGCCCGTGCCCCGGCGGGCGTACGGTGACGCTTAGGGACCGCCACTGCAGAAGCACGACGACGGCGGGCCGGCTGGGCGGGGTATCCGAAAGGAGGCCAGGTGTCCACTGAAGCAGGTATTGACCAGGGCCGGGCTGCCTTCCGCGAGCACCGCTGGACAGATGCCTTCGAGAACTTCCTCGATGCCGACCGGCGGGGCGGACTTCCGGCCGCGGACCTGGAAAGGCTTGCCACCGCGGAGATCCTCACGGGCAACACCACCGCAGGCCTTGAGACGCTCACCAGGGCGCACGAGGAATTCCTGGAAGTTGGAGACGTGGCCGGCGCAGCCCGCTGCGCCGGCTGGATGGGCATCCAGCTGAGCAACCTCGGTGAGATGGCGCGTGCGGGCGGCTGGCTGGCGCGCGGGCAGCGGCTGGCGACGGAGCTTGACGAACTCCACGCGGTACAAGGGCTCCTGCTCATGCCCCAGGGGCTGGGAAAGCTCTATGGCGGTGACCCCGCGGGAGCCCTGGAGGTATTTACCCGGGCCGCCGAGATTGCCCGCCTGGCGCAGGACAGGGACGTGACAGCCTGGCACTCCTTGGCACCGGGCAAGCCAACCTCATGCTCGGCCGGCCAAACGAGGGCCTGAAGATCCTCGACGAGGTCATGGTGCTGTCACCTCGGGCGAGCTGTCCCCGATACCCTCCGGCATCGGCTACTGCGCCGTCATCGGCAACTGCCATCTGGCCTATGACCTGGCGAGGGCCATGGAATGGACTATCGCGCTGGACCGCTGGTGCCAGGCCAGGCCCGACATGGTGGCGTTCAGCGGGCAGTGCCAGTCCCACCGGGCAGAGCTCTTCCGGCTGCACGGCGCCTGGGCGGAGGCTCTGAAAGCGGCCGCCGCTGCCCAGGACAGGTCAACCAGGGGTGATCCCC
This sequence comes from Arthrobacter nitrophenolicus, assembly GCF_000332815.1. Classification (GTDB taxonomy): domain Bacteria; phylum Actinomycetota; class Actinomycetes; order Actinomycetales; family Micrococcaceae; genus Arthrobacter; species Arthrobacter nitrophenolicus. Next base: position 60,901 of record NZ_AOFD01000009.1, on the reverse strand, counting down.
AGGCGCTGTTCGGCGGCTGGTACGAGCAGGGCGAAGTGCACCGTCAGGCGGGCAACATCGCCGCCGCGGAGGAGTCCTACCGGAAAGCGGCAGAAAGCGGCTATGAACCCCAGCCCGGTCTGGCGCTGCTGACACTGGCACGCGGAGACGCTGTCCAGGCGCAGTCGATGATCCGCAGGGCAGCAGGTGTTGCCGACACTGCCACCCGGCGGCACCTGCTGCCTGCCCTGGTGGAAATCGAGCTGGCCGCCGGGGACCTGGCAGCGGCACGCGGGGGAGCCGATGAGTTGGACGCCTTCGCCGGCGAATGCCCCATGCCCATGGTCACAGCCGTGGCCCGCCAGGCAAGGGGGACCGTCAATCTGGCAGAGGGCGAAGCGGCGGCGGCGTCACGGTTGCTGCGGCAGGCCTGGCGCCTCTGGTTCGAACTCGGGGTGCCGCACGAGGCCGCGCGCTGCCGGGTGCTGATCGCGTGCGCCTGCCGCGAACTGGGGGATGAGTCGTCCGCCGCGATGGACTTGGAGGCCGCCCACGCCGAATTCCTTGAACTTGGCGCAGCCCCCGCAGCGGCCTGGGCAGCGTCCTTAATGCAGCACCCGGCCAGTACTCAGGAGGGTCCCCTGACGGCGCGGGAGCGCGAGGTGCTCCGGCTCGTGGCGTCCGGAAAGGGAAACCGTGCCATTGCCGCCGAGCTGTACCTGAGCGAGAAGACGGTAGCCCGGCACCTGAGCAATATCTTCCTCAAGCTCGGCGTGACCTCCAGGGCGGCGGCCACCAGCTACGCCTACGAACACGGCCTGGCGGGATAAGCCCGCACCCCGGTATGGGCAAAAAGACCCATGCCGGCGGGCGTGAAGGTTGCATGATTTGGCCGACGCGCAGCCCCCGGGCGCGCCAATAGCCTCAGGACATGAACCTTCCCATGCTGGCCGGCACCCTCTCCACGGTGCTGTTTGCCGTTGGCATGCTGCCAATGCTGGTCAAGGCTGCCCGCACCCGGGACCTGGCGTCCTACAGCCCGGGCAACCTGGTGCTGAGCAACGTGGCGAATGCCGTCCATTCCGTCTACGTCTTCAACCTTCCCGCCGGTCCCATCTGGGTACTCCACCTGGCCTACGTCCTCGCGTCAGCGCTGATGCTCGTCTGGTGGATCCGCTACGGCCACGGCGGTCCGGTGACAGGACAGGCGCAGATGGGCGGAGCTGGGGGAGGTTCAGTCCACGAAACCGCAACCAAGCAGGGAGTGAAACAGCCATGAACAACGAAGACAGCAGCACGAACGGGACCGGCACAGTGCTGGACACGCTGGTGATCGGGGGAGGGCAGGCAGGCCTCGCGATGGGCTACTTCTTGAAAGCGCAGAAGCGGAAGTTCCTGATTCTGGATGCAAGCCAGAGGGCCGGCGAGGCCTGGCGGCAACGATGGGACTCACTCCGGGTGTTCACCCCTGCCAAATATGACGGGCTGCCCGGCGCACCGTTCCCGGCGGACCGGCTGTCCTTCCCCACCAAAGATGAATTGGCGGACTACCTCGAATGGTATGCCGAGGAATTTGAACTGCCCGTGAACCACGGCGTCCGCGTGGAGCGCCTCTGGCGGGAAGCGGACCGCTACGTCGCCACCGCCAACGGCCACCGATGGGAAGCACGCAACGTGGTGGTGGCCACAGGCTCCACGCAGACACCCGAGGTGCCGGCCTTCGCAGCGGGACTGGCACCTTCCGTGAAGCAACTGCATTCCAGCCAGTACCGGAACCCGCAACAGCTCCAGGCGGGACCGGTCCTGGTTGTGGGGCTGGGGAACTCGGGGGCGGAGATCGGCCTCGAAGTTTCCAGGACCCGGCCGTCCCTGGTGGCGGGCAAGCCGACAGGCGAGATGCCGGTGAAGCATGGCAAAACCGCGGCACGCTACGCTTTCCCGATTGTGCGCTTCCTTGGCCTGCACGTACTCACGCTTGGCACACCGATAGGCCGCAAAGTGGCGCCGGCGCTTAAGGCGCACGCCGAACCTCTGATCCGGACGAAGACGAAGGACCTCGCCGCAGCCGGCGTGCGCGTCGTGCCGAGGGTCGCCGGAGTGGTTGACGGGATGCCTGTACTGGCGGACGGAACGCGCCTTGAGGTCTCGAGCGTGATCTGGTGCACCGGTTTCCGGGAGGATTTCAGCTGGATCGATCCGGCCCTGCTCGACGGCGGTGCTATGCCCAGGCAGTGGCGCGGTGTGGCTTTGGATTGCCGCGGGCTGTTCTTCCTGGGGCAACGGTTCCTGTACGCGGAAGCTTCGGACACCCTTCCGGGCCTCAGCCGCGACGCGCGCTACCTGGCCGCCAAAATTCCGGCTCCCGCCGTTCTCGGATCCGCTGTGGCTGCGGCCTGAGCTGACCCAACGCTTCGCCGAGAGGGCCGTGATGCCTGTTACCTTTCCCGGAAAATCCCCCGCGCCTCGGTAGAATTGATGCTTTGTCCGCCGCCGGAAGGTCTTTTTGTGTCGATAGCGAGAACCGCGGCTGCCTCCGGCCCGGAGCCGAAAGCAGCCGCCAAGAGCCGGAAACCGACATTCCGTCCCGAGGTCCAGGGCCTGCGCGCACTGGCCGTCCTGATGGTGGTTGCCTACCACGTGTGGCTCGGCCGGGTGTCCGGCGGCGTCGACATCTTCCTGCTGATCTCCGCGTTCCTGCTGACGCTCTCCTTCGTCCGGAAGGCCGAATCGGGCAGGCCGTTCGGGCTGTTGGGGCACTGGCTGCACCTGTTCAAGCGGCTGCTGCCTGCCGCCGTCGTGGTCATCCTCGGCGTCCTGGCCGGCACCTGGCTCATCCTCCCGCAGGGCCGGTGGCCACAGGTGCTGGATCAGGCGTGGGCATCACTGCTCTACAGCCAGAACTGGCTGCTCGCCGACACCGCCGTGGACTACTACGCGCAGGACCACGCTGGCGCCAGCCCCCTCCAGCACTTCTGGTCCCTGTCCATCCAGGGGCAGGTCTTCATCCTGTGGCCCCTCATCTTTGCCGGAAGCGCGGCACTGCTGGCGCTGCTGCACCGCATCACCGCGCTCCATGGATTGACCTACCGCGGACTGCTTGCCCTGGTGTTCGGTGCGGTGTTCGCCATCTCGCTGGCGTTCTCGGTGGAACAGACCGCCACCAACCAGGCGTACGCCTACTTCGACACCAGGGCCCGGCTCTGGGAATTCGCCCTGGGGTCCCTGCTCGCCCTTGCCCTGCCCTACCTCAAACCCCGCCGGGCCCTGCGCCTGGTGCTGGGCTGGGCAGGCCTGGCGGGCATGGTTTCCGTAGGCCTGCTGCTGACGGTGGACCGGTCCTTTCCCGGCTTCGTCGCCCTGTGGCCCACGCTTTCCGCCGCAGCCATCATCGTGGCCGGGCAGACCGGGAGCCGGTTCGGGGTGGACCGTTTCCTGAGCAGCAAGCCCGCCGTGGCCCTGGGTGACAATTCCTACGCCCTCTACCTGTGGCACTGGCCCGTGCTGGTGCTGGCGCTCGCCGCCACCGGCGTGGAGGAGCCCAACCTTGTCCAGGGCCTTGCCATTGTGGGCGCCTCGATCGTGCTCGCCGTCCTCACCACCCGCTTCGTGGAAAAACCGCTGCGCGACTGGCACTGGCCGAAGCTGCGGGCCTGGCGCACCGCCGTCGTGATTGCCGCCTGCGGTGCGGTGCTTGCCGGTCCGGTGGCCATCTGGCAGACCACGCTCACAGCCGAGGAAGCCGCGACGGCGGCGCAGCCGCGGGAACTTACACCCGGGGCCGCGGCCCTCAGCCCGGAGAATGCCGGGGTGCCGGCACCCGAGGCCAAATTCATTCCCGGCCCTTCCGCCTTGGACCAGGACTGGGCTGGCATCCACGCCCCCTGCACCGGAGCAAACGCCACGGCCGACCCCATCCTGGAAGGGTGCCGGCAGGCCGTTCCCGCCGAGGGTGCCAGCAAGCGGATCGTGGTGCTGGGCGACTCGCACTCCCAGCAGTACCTCGGCGCGCTGGCACCGATCGCCGAGGCGAGAGGCTGGGAACTGGTCACCCTGCTGATGCCGGCCTGCCGGTTCGGCGCCTCGTCAGACACCCGCAACGCGGAATGCAATGCGTACAACAGCGCAGCTTCCGCCTACGTCCTGGAGCACCGCCCGGACGCCGTCTTCACTGTCGCATCGCTGACGCACGAGGAGGCCCCCTTCGAGACGGAAGTGCCGGGCTACCTGGACGGCGTGCGCCCGTTTACCGAGGCCGGCATCGAAGTGGTGGGCATCCGGGACAACCCGCGCTTCACGTTCAACATGCCCGAGTGCGTGCAGCGGCACGGCGCCGAGGCCCCGGAATGCAACCCGTCGCTCAGCGAATCACTCGTTGATCCCTCACCCCTGGAGGGTTACCGGGGCAAGCTGGACGGGCTGCACCTGATGGACATGAGCGATTTCATCTGTGCCCGCGGAGTCTGCCCCGCCGTGGTGGGCAACGTCTACGTGTACAAGGACGACAACCACCTGACCAGGACCTATGTGGAGAGCATGATCCCCATGTTCGAGCAACGGCTGCTGGCCGCCACCGGCTGGCGCTGACTCTGCCCGGAGGGAGTTCGTGCAGTTGCTCACATTGCACGCGTGGAATAGGGGGATCGGCGCAGAGGTTCTAATATTTACTCAATACTTCCTGCCCCCGGAACGCCGCATGCGGCGGTCCTGATCCCCTGCACAGGCCAGACCCGTAATGACGGGCTGGTCATCGGCTGCAACCCCTACCCGCCCAGCAACCAAGGTAAGAGGCGCACTCATGACCGAGCCCGAACACAACCCCTTTGGCTTCATCGGCCTGACCTACGACGACGTCCTGCTCCTGCCCGGACACACCGACGTCATCCCGTCCGACGCCGACACCTCCTCCCGGATCTCCAAGCGGATCACCGTCCACACGCCGCTGCTGTCCGCAGCGATGGACACGGTCACCGAATCCCGGATGGCCATTGCGATGGCGCGCCAGGGCGGCCTGGGTGTCATCCACCGCAACCTGTCCATCGCCGACCAGGCTGACCAGGTGGACCGGGTGAAGCGCAGCGAATCCGGCATGATCACCAACCCGCTGACCATCCGGCCGGAAGCGACGCTGCTTGAGCTGGACAACCTGTGCGCCCAGTACAGGGTCTCCGGCCTGCCCGTGGTGGACGAGGAAAACCGCCTCCTGGGCATCGTCACCAACCGCGACACCCGCTTCGTGCCGGAGTCCGATTACCCCATCCGGCTGGTCAGCGACGTCATGACCAAGATGCCGCTGGTCACCGGGCACGTGGGCATCAGCCGCGAGGAGGCCTCGCACAAGCTGGCCACCAACAAGATCGAAAAGCTTCCCCTCGTGGACGAGCAGGGCCGCCTCAAGGGCCTCATCACCACCAAGGACTTCACCAAGGCGGAGCAGTACCCGCTGGCCACCAAGGATGACGAAGGCCGCCTGCGCGTTGGCGCCGCCATCGGCTTCTTCGGGGACGGCTGGGAGCGGGCCATGGCACTCATTGATGCCGGCGTCGACGCCTGTTCGTGGACACCGCCAACGGCCACTCCCAGGGCGTGCTGGACATGATCCGCCGGCTCAAGTCCGATCCGGTTGCTGCGCATGTGGATGTCATTGGCGGCCAGGCTGCCACCCGCGAAGGTGCCCAGGCCCTCATCGACGCCGGCGCCGACGGCATCAAGGTGGGCGTGGGTCCCGGCTCCATCTGCACCACCCGCGTGGTGGCAGGCGTGGGTGTCCCGCAGATCACCGCGATCTACGAATCGGCGAAGGCTGCGATCCCGGCCGGCGTGCCGCTGATCGCCGACGGCGGCCTGCAGTACTCCGGCGACATCGGCAAGGCACTGGTTGCCGGTGCCGACACCGTGATGCTGGGCTCGCTGCTGGCCGGCTGTGACGAGTCCCCAGGCGAGCTGATCTTCGTCAACGGCAAGCAGTTCAAGTCCTACCGCGGCATGGGTTCCCTCGGTGCCATGCAGTCCCGCGGCAAGAACACGTCCTACTCGAAGGACCGCTACTTCCAGGCTGACGTCTCCGGTGACGACAAGCTGATTCCGGAGGGCATTGAGGGCCGGGTGGCCTACCGCGGCCCGCTGGCCTCCGTGGCCTACCAGCTGGTGGGCGGCCTGCGCCAGACCATGTTCTACACCGGAGCGCCGACCATCCCCGAACTCAAGGCCCGCGGCAAGTTCGTCCGCATCACCCCGGCCGGGCTGAAGGAATCGCACCCGCACGACATCCAGATGACGGTCGAGGCGCCGAACTACGGTTCCCGCTAAGGCCCGCTTGGTGGTTGAGCCTGTCGAAACCAGGGTTTCGACAGGCTCAACCACCGGCTGATGCCTCCGCCCCTTCCGCCGGGCGGTAATAGGCTGGGGGCATGCCTCCGACTGGCCATCCGGCCGAACTGCAACCCAGACGCGATCCGCAGCGCCGGCTGGCCCTGCGCCCCTACGCCCGGGCTGTAGCCCAGGTCCTGCGGGTCAGCTTCCGCGCCTCCCCGGGCGCGGTCATCATGAAGGTGCTCGGCTCGCTGATCTCAGCGGTGCTGCCCCTCGTCACCACGTACTTCGCGGCCCTGACCACAACCGCTCTGGCGGCCGCCTACACAGGCGACGCCGGTGCCGGCCAGATGGCCATCGTCTATGTCATCATCACCGCCGCGCTGGGCCTCTTCTGGGGCGCCTTCACCAGCGTCGACCGCTACATCCAGCAGCTCATGAGCTTCAAAGTAGGCGCCATCGTGGGCGACCAGATGTACGAACGCTTCCTGGCCCTTGAGTTCTGGCGGTACGACGACAAAGAGACCGTTGACCTCTATGACCGTGCCAAGCGGTTCTCCGATTCCTATGCCCGGGTCCTTGACCGCATCGCCGGCATCTTCACCCAGCTCGTCTCGGTGATCCTGGCCGTAGGAGCCCTGCTGCTGGTCAGCTGGTGGATCGCGGTCATCGTCCTGGTGGCGATCGTGCCCAGCGTTTATCTGCAGTTCAAGCTCTCCCGCGAACAGATCGCGCACTGGAACACGCAGGTGGACTCCCGGCGGCAGCGCCGGATGATCGAGACCAACCTCCTGCGGCCCCAGCACATCGCGGAAATGCGGCTGTACGGAATCGTCGGTTTCCTTATGGATCTCCGGTCGAGGCTGCGGGACGCGGACGAGCGCCGCCGGCTCGATTTCCAGCGGCGGTACATCCCCAAGCAACTGGCTGCCGACGCCCTCCAGTACGGCGCCGAGGTGGTATCGCTGATCTGGGTGGTGGGGCAAATCATCGCCCGCGCCCAGCCCGTCGGCCAGTTCCTCTACGTCCAGCAGATCGTCAGCCGGGCCCTGTCCACCGCGAACAACCTGGTCTCCTCCCTCAGTTCCATCGATGAGGACCTGGCAAACCTCAAGGACTACGAGCTGTTCATGGCCCTTCCCGTGCACTCCGAGCACGCGCCGCCGCTGCTGGCCGCGCCCCGCGAAGTGGAGCTCAGGGACATCCGCTTCACCTACACCGGCAGCGACATCGAAGTCATCCGCGGGATCAGCATGACCATCCGTGAGGGCCAGCACATCGCCATTGTGGGGGAGAACGGGGCCGGAAAGTCCACCCTGATCCGGATCCTTGCCGGCCTCTACCGGCCGGACTCCGGGCAGGTAATGCTCGACGGCGTGGACCTCGCCGCCGTCGACGTCACCTCCTGGCACCGGCACCTGGCGGTGCTGAGCCAGGAGTTCCTCAAGTACGAGTTCGCCACTGCCGCCGAGAACATCTGGTTCGGCGACGTCGACTCACCCAGGGACGACGCCAGGATCCGCCGGGCCGCTGCCGACGCTGAGGCGCTCGACTTCATCAACAAGCTGCCCAACGGCCTGGACAACCACGTCAGCAACTGGATGGAGGACCCCCGAGGCCGCAAAGGCAGCGGACTGTCCGGCGGCCAGTGGCAGCGCCTCGCCATGGCACGCAACTTCTACCGCGACGCCTCGTTCATGGTCATGGACGAACCCACGTCAGCCATCGATGCGCTCGCCGAACACCGGATTTTCACCCGGCTTTTCGCGGACCGCAGCAGCACAATCATTGCCATCAGCCACCGGCTGGCCACCATCGAGAAGGCGGACATTGTCTACATGCTCGAGGACGGCCGGATCGTGGAGCAGGGTACCCACCGGGAACTGGTGGCACTCCGCGGCCGCTACTTTCGCATGTTCGAATCCCAACTCTCCGTTGAGGAGGCAGGCGGGATCTAGGACTCCACCACCGTGGTCCGCACCCGCGCCAGGCTGGGCCGCGGCGGGACGCTGCTGAAGCCGAACGTCACCGGCGGCTTGATGTCAGCCAGCCTCCCGGCGTCGTCCCCGTCCCAGTGCACGACGGCGGAGGTGACGTGGTGCAGGTCGCTCACCCCGTAGTACTCAAGGCGGCCGTTGCCCGCCGTGCCGAACGTCCGGGCGCCCGGCGCGGCCAGGGACGCCAGCGGGCTCACCGCACTCAGCCAGCGGGGATGCACCGCCAGCGGCCGGGGAACGGCCCGCAGCCCCTTCCCGAGCAGGGTCCGGGCACCGATGCGGGCGCGCAGGTGGAGGGGCCCGGCGTCAACGGCCAGGGCCCGGCGGGCAAGCACCACGGACACGTCCTGGACGCGGACCTCGTCAAAGCTGTAGGTGTCGGAGATGAAGCCGGCCACCTCGTCACTGGGAGCGAGCAGCAGCCGGTGGCCGGACTTTTGCTGGACCATGACATCCGCAAACGGCCCGAAAGGGGAGTGCTGCCAGACCCCCACGACTGCCCGCAGGCCGGAGGCGGTGCCAATACCGGCAATATGCCCGTCAAAAATCCACCGCCTGCCCATAAGGCCACTCTAGCCAAGGGCGGCACGCGGGCTGGGATAACCTAGAGCAGTGACTTATGAGATCGAGATCGGCCGTGGCAAGCGTGGGCGTCGTGCCTACTCCCTGGATGACATAGCAATCGTCCCCAACCGTCGCACCCGCGACCCCAAGGACGTCTCCGTCTCCTGGCAGATCGATGCCTACCAGTTCAGCATGCCCGTCATCGCAGCGCCCATGGATTCGGCCATGTCCCCGGCAACGGCCATCACCCTGGGCAAGCTCGGCGGCCTTGGCGTGCTCGACCTTGAAGGCCTCTGGACCCGCTACGAGGACCCGCAGGCCATCCTGGACGAGATCGGCGCCCTGCAGGACGAGACCAACAGCCCCGCCGTGACGCGGCGGATGCAGGAGCTGTACCAGGCACCTATCCAGCCCGAACTCATCACCACCCGCCTGGCCGAAATGCGCGACGCCGGCGTCACTGTTGCCGGCTCCCTGACCCCGCAGCGCACGCAGGAACACTACAAGACCGTGGTGGCCGCGGGCGTCGACATCTTCGTCATCCGCGGAACCACCGTATCGGCAGAGCACGTGTCCAAGGACCACGAGCCGCTGAACCTGAAGCAGTTCATCTACGAGCTTGACGTCCCCGTCATCGTGGGCGGTGCGGCCGGCTACACCCCCGCCCTGCACCTCATGCGCACCGGCGCGGCCGGCGTCCTGGTCGGCTTCGGCGGCGGCGCCACCACCACCACGCGCCGCGCACTGGGCATCCACTCGCCCATGGCCTCCGCCATCTCCGACGTCGCCGCAGCCCGCCGCGACTACATGGATGAGTCCGGCGGCCGGTACGTGCACGTGATCGCCGACGGCGGCATGGGAACCTCCGGCGACATCGTCAAGGCCATTGCCATGGGCGCCGACGCCGTCATGCTGGGCAGCGCGCTGGCACGTGCCGAGGAGGCACCCGGCAAGGGCTGGCACTGGGGGCAGGAAGCGCACCACCTGGAGCTCCCGCGCGGCGACCGGGTCAACGTGGGAACGGTCGGCCCGCTGGAGGAAGTCCTCTTCGGACCGGGTCACCACACCAACGGGACGTCCAACCTGATCGGGGCCCTCCGCCGTTCGATGGCAACCACGGGCTACTCGGACCTCAAGGAATTCCAGCGCGTCGACGTCGTCGTTTCACCCTACGAAGGGAACTGACCCATCGGGGAAGGCCAGGGGCGGCGTCCGCCCCTGGCCTTCCTGCCAAGTGGGCGTCCAGCAAGTAGGGTGGTTCTACTACCGGCACTAGCGGCACTGGAGGCGTTCGATGAAGACTGTTCCTGCTCATGGCGGGGCACTCGGTCCGGCAGCCAGGGAAGCAGCCATCCAGCGGCTTCGTGACACCTCACGGCCAGGCCAGGAACTGGACATCCTCATTGTTGGCGGCGGCATCGTCGGCACCGGAGCAGCCCTCGACGCCGTCACCCGGGGATTGAGCGTCGGCATCGTCGAAGCCAGTGACTGGGCAGCCGGGACCTCGTCCCGGTCCTCCAAGCTCATCCACGGCGGCCTGCGGTATCTCGAGATGCTCGACTTCGCGCTGGTAAAGGAAGCCCTGCAGGAACGCGGGCTGCTGCTCTCCGAGCTGGCCCCGCACCTGGCCCGGCCGGTGCCCTTCCTCTACCCGCTCACCAAACCCTTCATCGAGCGCCCCTATGTGGGCGCCGGCATCGCACTGTACGATGCCATGTCCATCTCCAGCGGACACAGCCGCGGTGTCCCGTTCCACAAGCACCTTTCGAAGCGGGGCACCCTGCGGGCCGCCCCGAGCCTCAAGAATGACGCGTTCGTCGGTTCCATCAGGTACTACGACGGGCAGGTGGATGACGCCAAATACGTCGCCAACCTTGTCCGCACCGCCGCCTACTACGGCGCCCATGCCGTCAACCAGATGGCGGTGGTGGACTTCCTCCGCGAAGGCGAACGCGTGGTGGGCGCCAAGGTGGTCAACCGTGAGAACGGCACGCAGTTCAACGTCCGCGCCAAGCAGGTCATCAACGCCACTGGTGTCTGGACCGACGAAACCCAGGCGATGGTGACCGAACGCGGCCAGCTGAAGGTGCGCGCCTCGAAGGGGATCCATCTGGTGGTGCCCCGGGACCGCTTCCAGTCCACCGTGGGACTGATCCTGCGCACCGAGAAATCTGTGCTGTTCGTCATCCCGTGGGGCCGGCACTGGATCATCGGCACCACTGACACTGAATGGAACCTGGACAAGGCCCATCCGGCGGCCTCCAGCAAGGACATCGACTACATCCTTGAGCAGGTCAACAGGGTCCTCAAGCGGCCGCTGACCCGCGAAGACGTTGAAGGCGTCTACGCCGGACTGCGGCCCCTCCTTGCCGGCGAAAACGACTCCACGGCCAAGCTGTCCCGCGAACACGTGGTGGCGCACCCGGTTCCCGGCCTCGTCGTCGTCGCGGGCGGAAAATGGACCACCTACCGGGTGATGGCCAAGGACGCCGTGGACGAGGCCACCCGGACCATGGACGAGCGGGTCCCGCCCAGCTGCACGGAAACCATCCCGCTGCTCGGGGCCAACGGCTTCCGTGCGGCCTGGAACCGGAGGAACCGGACCGCCGAGGAATCCGGCGTGCACGTGGCCCGGATCGAACACCTGCTCAACCGGTACGGATCCCTGACCCCGGAGGTGCTGGCGCTCATTGAAGAGAACCCGGCGCTGGCCGAGCCGATCCCCGGCGCCGACGACTACCTTCAGGCCGAAGCCGTCTATGCGGCAACACATGAGGGGGCGCGGCACGTGCACGATGTACTCACCCGGCGGACGCGGATCTCGATCGAAGCGTGGGACCGCGGTGTGTCCGCGGTCCCGGTTGTCGCTAAACTGATGGGTGACGTCCTCGGCTGGAGCGACGCGCAGCGCGAAAATGAGGTGCGGCACTACATTGCGCGCGTGGAGGCCGAACGCCTCAGCCAGCAACAGCCGGACGACAAATCCGCAGACGCCGCCCGCCTGGGCGTGGAAGACATCGTGCCCTTGCGCTGAGGGGCCGGATGCCCCGTACTGCCGACTGAAGGGAAACGCCTTGGCGGAAGCACTTGACCCGTATGATGCCGACCTCACCACCCCAGAGATGGTCATCCTCGAAATGGAGGCATCGGACAAGGCCGACGCCGCAACCCAGCTTGCGGAACGGCTCTACGCCGCCGGACGCGTCTCGAACCTTGAAGGGTTCCTGCAGCACGTCAACGCCCGCGAGCACCAGCTGGCCACCGGGCTTCCGGGCGGAATCGGGCTGCCGCACGCGCGCAGCGAGTACGTGACCCGCACGTCCATCGCGGTGGGCGTCGCCAAGTACGGCCACGCCCTGGACTTCGGCGCCGCCGACGGGCCCGCCACGCTGATCCTTCTGATCGCCACCCCCGCCAGTTCCTTCTCCGACCACCTTGAAGTCCTGGCGACCCTGGCCAGGTCCCTGTCCAAGGAATCGTTCCGCGAATCGCTGCGGCGCGCCTACGACGCCGACATCATTGCCGAACTGATCAACTCCAGCCTGGTCTTCTTCGACCACTGATCCGGCGCACTCCGCAGATGCCGCCGGCGTCTGCGTTTAGTTGTTCTACAAAGGTACGAAGTACGGTTAAGACGTGTGGAAAACTGCCCTTAAACCCCGCTGGATCGCTGGATTTGTTTTTGCGATCGCCATTTCCGGGGTCTTCGTGCTGCTCAGCCAGTGGCAGTTCGGGCGCTCCACGCAGCCCGAAGCACCGGTCAACCCCGCCACCGAAAAGGTCCAGCCGCTGACCGGCACCCTCCAGCCGGGCGAGTTCTTCCACGGTACCGACGCCGACCAGATGGTCAGTGCCCGGGGCACCTATGATCCGGAGAAGCAGGTCCTGGTCCCGGACCGCCTGCATGACGGCAAGCCCGGCTACTGGGTGGTTTCCGCCTTCGCCGTCGACGGCGCCCCGGCGCTGGCCGGCGCCGCGGCCTCGCCGCAAACCTGGATCCCCGTGGCCCGCGGATGGGTTGCCAACCCCGAAGACGCGCCGGCGCCGCCGTCTGGCGCTGTTGAACTGACCGGGCGGCTGCTGCCGTCCGAAGCCCCGCTCCCCAAAACTGCACCGCAACCGGGCCAGGCCACCGCCGTTTCCGTGGCCGAGCTCATCAACTACTGGGAAGTCAGCAGCTACCCCGGCTTCGTGGCTGCCACCGCCGAAGTGGCAGGGGGAGCTGATGTCAGCCCTGCGGCCGTGCCCGGCGACCTGCTGCCCCTGGAAATCGGGCCGCAGCCGCCCGGTCAGCAGATCAACTGGCTCAACCTCTTCTACTCGCTCGAATGGGTGGTCTTCGCCGGGTTCGCCCTGTTCATCTGGTGGCGGCTGGTGAAGGACGACTACCACCGCGACCTGGAAGAGGCCCTGGACGACGAACACCACGAGGCCGCTCCGGACCCCGGACAGCGGCCTGACCAGAACCAGCACCCGGAACCGAACCAGCAAAAGGTACAGCCATGATTGAACCGAAACCCGCCACCTCCGCAGCAGGCGGCAACACAGCCGGCAAGGCCGCAGGCAAGAAGCGGCGCTTCGGCGGCACCGAGGCGCAGATCCGCTCGGCCCTGAAGTTCTACAAGGTGCTGGCCTACCTCACCGGCGCCATGCTGCTGCTGCTCTGCGCCGAACTGATCGCCCGGTACGGCTTCGGGCAGTACCTGTTCGCCGGCGGCACCAATGCCGTCACGGGGCAGCCGTTCGGCTTCGGGTTCGCCGACGCCGAGCCTCCGGGAGTGCTGGACGGGGTCAACCTGTCCGTCACCGTCCTGATCGTGCACGGCTGGATGTACGTGGTGTACCTGATGTCCAACTTCCGGCTCTGGTCGCTCATGCGCTGGCCGTTCCTCAAGCTGATCCTGCTCGCCCTCGGCGGCGTCATCCCGTTCCTGTCCTTCATTGTGGAGAAGAAGTTCCACGCCGAGGTGGAGGCCGAGCTGGCCGCCAACCCGCAGGCGCCGCAGCGGTACTGACGTCCATGTTCGACGGCGGGCGGCACCCGGCCGCCGCCCGCCGTCGGACGTCTGCTCCGTCACAGCACCCCTTCTCAAGGTGCGCCGGTGCAACGGCGCAAAGTAGGCTATTACGGTGACTACTCCCACTGCATCCCAGACTTCCCAGAAGCCGGTGCTGGTAGTTGACTACGGTGCCCAGTACGCGCAGCTGATTGCCCGCCGCGTCCGGGAAGCGAATGTGTATTCGGAAGTGGTTCCGCATACCTACTCCACCGAGCAGCTCCTCGCCAAGAATCCGGCCGCCATCATCCTGTCCGGCGGACCCTCCAGCGTCTACGCGGACGGTGCCCCGACCGTCGGTGCCGACCTCTTCGAGGCCGGTGTTCCGGTCTTCGGCATTTGCTACGGCTTCCAGGCCATGGCGAACGCCCTGGGCGGCAAGGTGGACAAGACCGGGCTGCGGGAGTACGGCTCCACGGAAACCACCATCCTGGGCGAGGGACGCTCCGTCCTGGAGGGCATGCCCCAGCACCAGAAGACCTGGATGAGCCACGGCGACTCCGTCCACCGGGCCCCGGAGGGCTTCGAGGTCCTGGCGACGACGGCGGGCGCCGAAGTGGCTGCCTTCGCCAACGAGGAAAAGGGCCTCTTCGGCGTGCAGTGGCACCCCGAAGTCAAGCACTCCGCCTACGGCCAGCAGGTGCTGGAGAACTTCCTGTTCAACTGCGCCAAGATCGAGCCCAACTGGACCACCGGCAACATCCTGGAAGAGCAGGTGGAGCGCATCCGCCAGCAGGTGGGGGACGCACGCGTGATCTGCGGCCTCTCCGGCGGCGTGGACTCAGCCGTCGCCGCTGCCCTGGTCCAGCGCGCGGTGGGCGACCAGCTTACCTGTGTCTTCGTGGACCACGGCCTGCTGCGTGAAGGCGAAGCCGAACAGGTGGAGCGGGACTTTGTGGCGGCCACCGGCGTGAAGCTCTACGTCGCCAACGAGCAGGAGCGCTTCCTGTCCGCCCTCGCCGGCGTCAGCGATCCCGAGACCAAGCGCAAGATCATTGGCCGCGAGTTCATCCGTGCTTTCGAAGAGGCCGAGCTGGCCATCATCGCCGAGGCCGCCGCGCACGGCGAGAAGATCAAGTTCCTGGTCCAGGGCACCCTGTACCCGGACGTCGTCGAATCCGGCGGCGGCGAAGGCGCAGCGAACATCAAGAGCCACCACAACGTGGGCGGGCTCCCCGAGGACCTGCAGTTCGAACTCGTCGAACCGCTGCGTGCACTGTTCAAGGACGAGGTCCGCGCCGTCGGCGCCCAGCTGGGGCTGCCGCAGGAGATCGTGGGCCGCCAGCCGTTCCCCGGGCCCGGCCTGGGCATCCGGATCGTCGGCGAAGTCACCAGGGAACGCCTGGACCTGCTGCGCAGGGCCGACGCCATCGCCCGCGCCGAGCTGACCGCCGCCGGGCTGGACAACGACGTATGGCAGATGCCCGTGGTGCTGCTGGCCGATGTCCGCAGCGTGGGCGTCATGGGTGACGGCCGCACCTACGGCCACCCCATCGTGCTCCGCCCGGTCTCGTCCGAGGACGCCATGACCGCCGACTGGTCGCGGCTTCCGTACGACCTCCTGGCCAGGATTTCCAACCGGATCACCAACGAGGTGGACGGCGTTAACCGCGTGGTGCTGGACGTCACCAGCAAGCCGCCAGGAACCATCGAGTGGGAATAGCATCCTGAGTGGCCGGCCTCCGTCAACGGAGGCCGGCCACTCCTGTTTCCGGATCAAATCTCCGCAAATTCGGGCTCTCCAGTGTTGCGGTCTCTCGAGTCCGGCGCCGGAGCGGCTACGCTCGAACGTATGCCGGTATGGTCCAGGGCGTCACGCGCAAGCGCAGAAAAGAAGGCAGTAGTGTCAGTTGGTCAAGGCCACCCGGAAGGCTCGGAAGAGCTTCGCAAATGGCTGTCCGGGCTCAAACCCGTCACGGGTGCAGACACGATGCTGCGCTTCACCAAGACCCCTGAAGGCTCCATCGACCTGACCCACGCGCATCCGTCCGGCCTTGCCCAGCTCATGGCCGGGCGCCGCACGCGCCTCTCCACCCTGATCCGGGACCGGCAGCAGTACCTCGTGGCGGCACGGGCCTCGCGCAACATCCGCTCCAAGATCTTCGAGCTCGCTAACGACCGCGGGATCGACGCCGGCTACCTCTCGGCCGGCACCGTGGTGTGGACATCCGCCGTCGGGGGCAAGCCGCAGCGCATCTCTGCGCCAGTCATGCTCACCGCGATTTCCCTGACCGTGCGGCCTGGCGAAGACGACTACGAGCTTCAGCTGACCGAGCAGGCGCACATCAACCCGGCGCTGGTCCGGCACCTGAAAAACATCCACGGCATTGTGTTCGACGTCAATGCCGTCACCCGGCTGGCCTACAGCACCGCCCGCTTCGACCCGCAGCCTGTACTGGACCGGCTGGGCACCCTGATCCGGCCCATCCATGGCGCCGAGGCCCAGCACAACCTGTTGGTGTCCACCTTCGCTGACCTGTCCGGAAACCTGGACGACCCCTGGATCAACGATTCCAATCCCATCGTCTCTGCCCTGGCTACCGCGGCCGGGGGAGAAGTGGTGGACGTGGAGGAGCCGGATCCGTCCCGTTTCCCGCCGCTGGACAGCCGGCACCCCAAGGACGAACTGCTCCTGCTGGATGCGGACACGGACCAGCAGTACGTCATCGATGCTGCGCGCGCCGGCGATTCCCTGGTGGTCAGCAGCCCGCCCGGCACCGGACAGACGCAGACGGCCATCAACACCATCGGCGCCCTGGTGGATGCCGGCAAGACCGTCCTGGTGGTGGGGGACCGCCGCGCCAGCCTCAACGAGGTGTCCGGCCAGCTGGAGTCCCTGGGCCTTGAATCCATCCTGTTCCAGCTCTCCGGGAACGTGACGGCCCAGCAGCTCAAAGGCCAGCTGGTCCGGGCCATCGTCCGCAACGAGAAGTCGCTGGAACCGCAGCTCGGCAACCTCTACACCACCCTGACCGAACACCGCCACGCGCTGATGGACCACGTGGCCTCGCTGCACAACGTCCGGCAGCGGTGGGGATGCTCGCCCTACCAGGCCATGCAGTCGCTGGCGGAACTGACCTCCATCCACCCCGCTCCGGCCACCACCGTGCGGCTCAAGCGGAGCGTCCTGGACAGCATCCGCGACCGCGATGAACTGGCCGGAAGGCTCCGCCGTGCGGCCGAGCTGGGCAGCTTCAGCAAGGCCGCCACCACCAGCCCCTGGCACGGCGCGCGGCTCCTCACCCGGAAGGAAACCGAGGAAGCCCAGGAACTGGTCCGCTCCGTGGCGAAGAGCCTGCCTGCCCTGCGGGAGCGCATGAACGCCGTGGCCGAGCACGCGGAGATCCGCCTCGGTGCATCCTTCGCCGAATGGGGCGAGCAGCTGGAACTGCTGGTGGCTGTGCGCGGCAGCCTGGACAAGTTCACCCCGGACATCTTCGACCGGCCGGTCACCGACCTCATTTCCGCCACCGCCCCTTCCTCCTGGCGGCGGGAACGCGGCATCGAGATGACCTCCATGCAGCGGTCCCGGCTGCGCAGGGTGGCCAAGGAATACGTCCGGCCCGGCGTCCACATCGCCGACCTGCACAGCTCGCTGGTACTGGTCCAGGAACAGCGGGCCTTGTGGGCCGGCTACGCCACCACCCAGCGGCACCCTGCTGTTCCGTCCGGGCTTGCCGAGATGAACGCCATGTACCGGGAACTGGACCGTGAGCTCACCCAGCTGGGCGAGGCCCTGAGGCATACCGCGGCGGGCGGCGCGCTCTCCACCGTCCGGTACGAGGAGCTCATGGAGCGCCTTGAGCGGCTGGTGGCGGATACGGACACGCTGAAGACCCTGCCGGAACGGACGCTGCTGGTGGAGAACATGCGCGAGCACGGGCTGGGGGAGCTTCTGGCGGACCTGGCCGAGCGGGAAGTACCCGCCGCCTCCGTGGCCGCCGAGCTGGAACTCGCCTGGTGGCAGTCGGCGCTTGAGGCGATGATCAGCGGCGACGACTATCTGGCAATGTCCGACGGCGACGCCCTGCGGCAGCTCGAAGCCGAGTACCGGCTCGCGGACAACGCGCACATCGCCAGCGGCGCGGCCCGGCTCCGCTGGGACCTTGCCGAACGCTGGCGCGCCGCGATCGCTGACCAGCCGCGCCAGGCCGACCTCCTCCGCAGCCTGCTCAAGGACGGCCGTGTGTCCCTGCCGGCGCTGACCGCCCAGGCCCCGGACCTGATCGGGACCCTGGTGCCGGTGTGGTCCGTGAGCCCCTACCTGATGACCGGGCTGCTGCCCGCGGAGCAGCACTTCGACGCCGTGGTCGTCCTCGACGCCGAAGCCACCTCGCTGCAGGCAGTACTGCCCTCCATCGCGCGGGCGCGGCAGGTCATTGCCTTCGGTGACGCCCGCATCGCCAGCCCGCGCACCTTCACCGTGGGGGTGGAGCGGCTGGCGCCCGGTGAGTCGGCACACCAGCGGGTGGAGAGTGCCTTCACCGCCCTGTCCGCCGTGCTGCCGGTGTGGCGGCTGAACTTCGTCTACCGCGCCGTGGACGAAGACCTGGTCCTGCAACTGAGCAAGAACTTTTACGACGGCGGGCTCCAACGCCTGCCGGAAGGCCAGTCGGCCACGGGGCTGGACCGGTCCCTGCTGGTGGAGTACCTGCCGGATGGAACCGGGCTGCCCAGCGCCGACCACGAAGGCGTTGAATCCGTGGTGGCCGAGGTCAACCGGGTGGTGGAACTTGTCTTCGAACACGCCCGCCTCCGCCCGCGCACCTCCCTTGCCGTGGTCACGGCAAGCCTGCGTCACGCTGCCCGGATCGGGGAGGCCATCAGGCTCCAGCTGCCCAACCATCCCGGACTCGCCGGGTTCTTCGGTGCGGGCCCGGAATCGTTCCGGGTGGTGGACCTGGAACGGGCCCAGGGCCTGGTACGCGACCATGTCATTTTCTCGCCGGGCTTCGGCCGCACCCCGCATGGGCGCGCCCTGCACAGCTTCGGGCCGCTTTCGGCAGAAGGCGGGCGGGAAAAGTTCGCCCTCGCCATGACCCGCGCCCGGCGCTCGATGCACGTGCTGACGTGCTTCCGGCCCGAGGACCTGGACCACACGCGGCTGACGCACGGGGCAGTGGACCTGTATGCCCTTCTGGACCGGGAAATTTCGGGCAACACGGATCTCGGTACGCCGGCGTCCCGCGCTGCCGCCAGCGAACAGGCGCTCGGCGCCGACCCGCTCGTCGCCGACCTGGGCGACCGGCTGCGGGCGCGCGGGGCACGGGTGTGGCACCAGTACGACGGTGCCATCGACGTCGTGGCCGCCGCCGATCCACTGAACACCATGGGCCAGGACGACGCCGATCTTCCGTGGCCTGTGGCTATCGAATCCGACGGCACTGAACAGTACCGGACGATGAGCGTCCGGGAACGGAGCAGGCTGCGTCCCCAGCTGCTTGAGCGCCTCGGGTGGCGGTACATGCCGCTGTGGACCATCGAGGTTTTCACCGACCCGTCTGCCTGCGCAGACCGGATCGCCAAGTACCTCGGACTGGAAAAGGTTGTCCTTCCGGGACGGGTGGCTTCCCCCGGATTCCTTGACGACGACGTCGATCAGGCGCTGAATGATATCGATGCCGCCGCGGACTCCGCCCCGGCATCGAACGTTACGCATTTCCCGGGCCCGGCCTCCGGACGCCGGGCCGGCATCGCCGGAGCCCGGGCCGGTCAGCAGGCAGTACCCGCCGCGGACCGGCAGGACAGCAAGGAGGCGGCCCAGGTGGGCAGCGACGAAAAGACCAACAGCACCAACAGCGAAGCGCGGCCCACGGACGGTGGCGAGGCGGCGGAAGCGCCTGCTCCTGCCACGCGTGCAGGCCAGAAGCCGGCGGAGGGCATCCTGCCCGCCCGGGCTGCCGAGGATGATCCGCGGGCGTGGGGCGACCGCGAGGATGACCACGATGCATGGCTGAAGGAACAGAAGCCGCCGCACTGGGGCTGACATCCTGGCGGGCACTGGCGCCGCCTGAGGAAGGCAGCCCGTCACGGCGTCCCCACCAGGACAAAGAACAGTTTGCCCTGCGTGGATGCCCCGGCCAGCCGGGCCGCCTGTTCCGGAGTGGCGGCTACGACGATCAGGCCGTCAGTCTCCTGCGTGCCAAGCCATTGCCCGCCCTGGCCGCCGGTTGCGGAGGTCCACAGCACGGGCACCGCAGTGGCCAGGACTTCGGACGGAGCGTGCTGGTCGAATCCGTTCGCCGCCGTCAGCACCACGTTGACCAGCTGCCCGGGGGAGACCAGCTGGATGGACGAGGGGTCCGCCATCCGAAGGGGCACTGCAGCCGAGCCGGCGGGACTGCCCGTGAGGAGGCCGGGCCCCAGCAGCTGGGCGTCCGCCAGCAGCTGGCCTTTGCGCAGCGGGGCCGCGAGCTGCCTGCCTGACGCTTCGCCGGGTTCGCGCAGGACCCCGTGTGCGAGCATGCCGGGCGGAACCTGGATGGGGGATATGTCTGTGGCTCCGAGGGCAGACCCGGCAGGAAGGTCCCGGGCGGCTGCAAGCGCTGTGACGGTGTGGACCGGTGCCGGCGTGAGCTGGTGGACGGTGAGTGCCGCCGCCGCGCACAGCAACAGGGCAACGGCAAGCCGCCTGTTTCGGATCAGCCAGGCGCCGAGCCTGGCACCGGGACGTGCCGCTGCCGAACGGCCGGCGGGAACCGGAGGGCGGGGACGTCGAAAGAATCCGGAAGCTTCCCGGCGGGCACGGAAGGAATGAGCAGGCATGCCGCCACGCTAAGCGCCCCGGATATGCAAAAGACAGCGGCCCCGCGCCTATGTGGACAACGTCCCATTGGCTGCAGGGCCGCCGTCGTAACGGCGAACGCCGGAAATCAGCTGGCGGCGGCCGCAGCTGCCGGAGCGGGAGCGGAAGGCGCCGCCGGAGCGGGCGTGGAGGACGCCGGCGCTGCGGAGACGGTGCTGCCCTTGGAGTCCCGGGAATCGGTCCGGTAGAAGCCGGAACCCTTGAACACGACACCCACGCTGTTGAACTTCTTGCGCAGCGCGCCCTGGCATTCAGGGCACGACGTCAGTGAGCTGTCCGAGAACGACTGGACGATGTCGAAGGCGTGGCCGCAATCCTTGCAGGCGTAAGCATATGTTGGCACTGGTGCTCCTCCTCTTGGGCAAACGAGAGGTCCCGTGCTGCCACCTGGTAATCCATTAGCAGTCGCAGGGCCTGAGTGCTAATTCTATCATCCCGCTGCGGCCACCCCGCCTGACCCTAGGCGATCTTGCCCAGCGGCCTTAGCCCGGAGGGAACAAGGACGGCGGGAACGGGACGGTCGAACTCCTCGGCAGGAATCCGGCCCGCCGGGAGAAGTTCATCGTCGTAGATAACAGCGGCCAGCGGAATTTCCTTCCCGGCGGTGGCGAGGTGGCCCAGGAACTTGTCGTAGTAGCCGCCGCCCTGGCCCACCCTGTTGCCGTCGAGATCCACGGCGGTGGCCGGGATGAACAGTGCGGTGGCTTCCCCCGCAACATCGGGTCCATGGCGGGTCCCTGCCGGTTCCATGATGGGTGCGAACCTGCTGCGTTCAAGCGGGCTGTCCGGACTCCAGAAAACCCAGCTCAGCTCGCGGCCCGGCTCGCAGACGGGGAGCAGGACTTTGTGGCCGTTGCCGTGGAGGGCCGCGATGAGGGGCAGCGTGGGCGGCTCCACGCCGGTACCGAGATACACGCAGAACGTGGCCTGCCTTCCACCGGACATGGATTCGGCCCAGGCCGCACCGTGCATCGCCAGGGCGGCGCCGGCGGCTTCCAGTTCGGCAGGGGTCAGGGCGGCCCGCCGCCGGCGGTGGGCAGTCCGGATGTCGTCCTTCACGGTGGCTTGCTGCTGGGCCATTGTGTCTCCTTGTTACCCGCGTTGTGGCGGTTGATGGGCCGGTTCCGGGGCGGCTGCCCGCCGGTCCGTTGATTACTGAATGCTTGACGCTGACGTTAGATTAGTCCGGTGAGTACCAGTAACCCGAGAGTTCGCAAAGCCGTCATCCCCGCTGCCGGACTGGGCACCAGGTTCCTTCCTGCCACCAAGGCTATGCCCAAGGAAATGCTGCCCGTGGTGGACAAGCCTGCCATCCAGTATGTGGTGGAGGAGGCCGTACAGGTGGGCCTGAACGATCTCCTGATGATCACGGGACGGAACAAGCGGGCCCTTGAGGACCACTTTGACCGGGTCCCGGCGCTGGAGTCCATGCTCGCGGACAAGGGGGACACCGAGAAGCTGGAATCCATCCAGGCGGCCAGCAACCTCGGGGACATCCACTATGTGCGCCAGGGCGACCCCTACGGGCTGGGCCACGCCGTCCTCCGGGCCAAGCAGCATGTAGGCGATGAAGCTTTCGCCGTGCTGCTGGGAGACGACCTCATTGATGCCCGCGACGAACTGCTCAGCACCATGATCGATGTCCAGGCCAAGACCGGCGGGTCAGTGGTCGCCCTCATCGAGGTGGAACCGTCCCAGATCAGCGCCTACGGCTGCGCGGACATCCAGGAGATCGAGGGCGAAAGCTATGTGCGCGTCAACGGCCTGGTGGAGAAGCCGTCCGCGGATGAAGCGCCGTCAAACCTTGCCATCATCGGCCGCTACGTGCTGCACCCGGCCGTCTTCGAGGTCCTGGAGCGCACGGCCCCCGGCCGCGGCGGCGAGATCCAGCTGACGGACGCCCTGCAGGAGCTCGCCACGGGGGAAGGCGAAGGCTACGGCGTTTACGGCGTCGTGTTCCGGGGCCGCCGCTACGATACCGGCGACAAGCTGAGCTACCTCAAGGCATGCGTCCAGCTGGCCATTGACAGCGAGGACCTCGGTCCGGGCCTGCGGGAGTGGCTGCCGGGGTTCACCAGCGGCCTGTCCAAGTAGCAGCCGTGCGATTCGGCCCCATCTGGCCCGTAACCCTGGAGTGCGGTGACCTTGTCCTGCGGCCCATCAGGTACCGGGACAAAAAGGAGTGGACGGAGGTCAGGTCCCGCAACAGCGAGTGGCTCGCGCCGTGGGAGGCGTCCAACCCGGACCCCCGCGGAGGGCTTCCCGACTACCGGCAGATGGTCCGTTCGCTGAACGCGCAGGCCGCGCAGGCCACCGCCCTGCCCTTCGTCATCACGGAGCGGACTGCGGGCCTGCGGAATCCGCCGATCATCGGCCAGCTGACGGTCTCCTCGATTGTGTGGGGCTCGGCAATGATGGCCACTTTGGGGTATTGGGTGGACCAGGCCAGGGCAGGGCGCGGGATTGCCCCCACTGCGGTGGCCCTGGTGACGGACCATTGCTTCCAGACCCTCGGGCTGCACCGGATGGAAATCAACATCCGGCCTGAAAACGGGCCCAGCCTGCGGGTGGTGGAGAAGCTGGGCTTCCGGGACGAGGGCTACCGGCCACGTTACCTGCACATCAACGGAGAATGGGCGGACCACCGGTCGTTCGCCCTCACATCGGAAGAGGTTCCGGAAGGCCTGCTGACGCGCTGGCTTGCCGCCAGGCCGTCATAATTCCACTCATTTGCTGTCCGGGCTGCGACACACCGCGGCTAATGCGGCGGCAGGAGGCGTGATGCTCATACGGTTTTGAGTGTGGACTTCCCCCTTAGCAGCTCAGTGATCCTTGTGGTTGCCGTCGTGCTCTGGATTGTGTGGGTTGCCCCCTACGTCCTCCGGAACCGCCGGCACCAGTTCCAGCCAGCCGGCGATTTTCCGTCGGACGGCCCAGCCGAGGAAAAACCGGATCAGCCAGCCGGTCTGGTACTGAACGCCGCCGCCCAGCAGGAGAAGCCCATGGAAGCCAGGAAGAGCGCCGGACCCTCCGCCACGTCTGCCGGCCCGGCCCCCGCAGGCCGCCTTCGGATCCGTTACGGACGTACGGCACTGGCGCTTGCCGGACTCCTGGCTTTAATGACGGCGCTGGTGTCGGCGCTTCTGCTGCCTTTTGGCCTCGGCTCGCCATTCCTGCCGCCGGCCTGCGCTGCCCTGACGGCGGTGTCCGTGGCCATCCTGCGCTGGCTGGCAGTCCGCGACCGCAAGGCCAAGGTGAACGCGGCCTTTCGTGCGGCCATGAGCGCACCGCCGGTTAAGCACGTGTCCGAGCGGATTCCGCCGAAGCCGGAGTCCGCCCCCGTCCGCCGGGAAAGCCCGCTCTTTGACGCCGAGGCCCACCAGCCGAAAGTCCAGCAGTTGACAGCCCAGGAACTTCGCGAGGCAGCCCTGGCCGTTGCTGTGGCTGCGGGTGATCCGAGCGCAGCGGCTGCGGCGCAGGGCAAACCCGCCGGCACCCCTTGGGAGCCGGTAGAGGTTCCCAAGCCTGTATACGTTGACGCCGCCAAGGCCGAACGCCCCGAGCCTGAGCCGCTTGAGCTGCCGGCCGCCCCGAAGGCAGTGGGCAAGCCCTCGCTGAAGCAGGGTGCAGCAGGGGCGCCCGCCGCCGCGCCGGCTGCCGAAGCCCAGCAGCTCAGCAAGGCACAGAGCGCGTTGAGCAACCTCGACGACGTCCTGCAGCGCCGCCGCGCATAGCCTGGCCGGCGTACGACGGCGGCGCCCGCCTGCTGCTGGCCCCTCACCAGGGTGCCGATTGGCATTGGGGCGGGAAAATTTGTAGCCTAGGGTCACCGGTCCAGCACCTGCACCAGGCGGCCGTTCCGGGGCTATAGCTCAGATGGTAGAGCGCTTCGTTCGCATCGAAGAGGTCAGGGGTTCAAATCCCCTTAGCTCCACAATTGTGGCGGGTTTTAGATTCATGAATGATTCAGCTCATCGTCAACACCCCGGTCTTCGGACCGGGTGTTGTTCTTTCCGGGAAGCCAGGCCTACAGCCAGCCCTTCTTCTTGAAAATGCCGTACATCCCCGCGCCCACTGCCGCCATGAGGCCGATCGCCATCGGGTAGCCAAAGGCCCAGTGCAGCTCGGGCATGTGGTCAAAGTTCATGCCGTAGATCCCGGCCACGAATGAGGGCGCAAACAAGATGGCTGCCCACGACGAGATCTTCTTGACCTGCTCGTTCTGCGCGGCGCTGGCTTCATTCTGCCGGTTGGCCGTCAGGGTGCCGTCAAGCGTCAGGGCATTCTGGAGCAGGTCCCGGAAGGAATCTGCCCGGGAGATCACCCGTTCAACATGGTCCTCCACGTCGCGCAGGCTGTGCTGGAGTTCGCTTTCCACGCCGTACTTCGCGAAGCCGCGCTTGAGCTGGTGCATCATGTCCGGCAGGGGGTGGATGGCGCGCTGGAACTGGATCACTTCCCGGGCCAGTTCGTAGATCCGGCGGGAGACGGTGGAATCGCCGCTGAAGAGCTGGTCCTCAATCTCGTCGATGTCGTTCTCGAGCCCCGCCACCACTGGCGCGTAGTCGTCCACCACTGCGTCCAGGAGGGCGTACAGCACCGCCTCCGGGCCGTGCCGGAGAAGGTCAGGCCTGCCTTCAAGCCGCTTCCTGACGCGGGCCACACCGGCTGTCTCGGCATGCCGCACGGTGACCACGAAGTTCTTCCCGGTGAAGATATGGAGTTCCCCGAACTCCACTGTTTCACTGGCGTCCAGGTAGCGTGCCGGCCGGAGGACGGTGAAGAGGTTGTCCTCGTAGCGCTCCATCTTGGGGCGCTGGTGGGCCGAGATGGCGTCCTCCACTGCGAGGGCGTGGAGCCCGAACTCCGCGGCCACTGCGGTCATCTCCTCCGCGGTGGGACGGTAGAGCCCGATCCACGCCATCCCGCCGTGGTGGGCCAGCGTCTCGAACGTCTGCTCCAGGTTTTCCGGCTCGGCATGGCGGACGCCGTCAACGTAGACGGCATTGTCGATGATGGTCATGGGCGGGCGCCTTCGCTGTACGTGCTCACAATGGTCAGGACATCGCTCCAATAATGGCGCCGGACACGGCCATTGCCACTAGGTCGTGACCGGCGTCGATCACTGTCACAGCAGCCGGACGCCCTGCAAATCCGTTGTGGATTACGTGGCCTCCGGCACGGAAGACAAGTCCCAGCACCAGCGCGAACCAGGCTCCTGCGAGGGCATTGTCAAGCCCCAGCTTGCTGATGAGGACGGCCAGGAGGATGGCGGTCAGGGCAGAGGCCAGCATCATGGGAAGCCAGATCCCCGCTCCGCCTCCGATGTTCTTCAGGTCCTCCTCGGTCTTGCCTATGGCGGCCATCCACCGGGTGCCCAGCACTGCCGGCATGTACCACACGAAGCCGATGGCCATGCTGGCCACGAAAGCCAGCAGGACCGCGAGCCAGTTGATCTGTGAGACGTAAGAGAGCCAATCCATTCAAGAAATCCTAGCCGTCCGGGCCCGGCAGGCAGGGGAGGCCGGCCCCGGTACTCCGGGAGGGAATCCGGGGTCAGCCGGCGGTCGCCTTCGTGAGGCCGCTGATGAGGGGCTCGGTCCGGTAGGGAATATGGGTGTGCAGTGCCAGCACCGTTTCGGTCCGGATGACCCCCTTGATCCGGAGGACCTGCCGGAGCGATGCCTGCAAATTGTGGGTGTCCGTGGCCACCACCCGGCACCAGACGTCGCCGCGTCCCGAAATTTCATGGACTTCCAGGACCTGGGGGATCAGCCGCAGCGCGGCGATCACACCGTCGAGTTCCCGGTGTGTGACCTCGATGGTCACAAACGCCACCACGTCGTAGCCCACGGCCTCAAGGTCCACTTCCCGGCCGCCCGGGCGCAACACACCCGCCCGGATGAGCCGCCGGACCCGGGACTGGGCGGTGTTGCGGGCCACGCCAACCGATTCGCTGAGATCGCCGATCTGGATCCGGGGGTCGCGGATCAGCGCCAGGAGGATCTTGAGGTCGGTGGGGTCCAAATTATTCAAATGATCACTCTCCATCACTTGGGCATGAAACTTTTGATGAACTTGCTCAATTCTTTCACTGATTTCGCATCAAACGATCAGCCATGCCCCAATCTGGAACCATCGCACATCCACGCCGCGCCGGGCTCCCACAAGGATCACCTGCCGCGGCAAAACCAAAGGCGGCACCATGACGGTCTTCAGCGAGCTTCGGATGCGCCCGGCCCCTGCCACATCTGCCGGGTGGGACGCATCCACAACGGCACGGCTTGTGATGGCCGGTGCAGTCATTTTCGTCCTGCTGGTAGGCGCCAATCTCGCTACGCCGCTGTATCCGCTCCTGCAGGCGGAGCTGGGACTCACGCCGCTGGATGTGTCCGCAGCGTTTGCCAGCTACGTCCTCTCCCTGGTGGCCACCCTGATTCTGGCCGGGCACTGGTCGGACCACATAGGACGCCGCGCCGCGCTGCTGCTTGCCGTGCTGACCGGACTGATGGGCGGCTGGGTGTTCGCCGGTGCGGACTCTCTCGCCGCACTCTGCACGGGGCGGGCACTGCAGGGCGTTGCCGTGGCACTCGCCACGGGCGCCAGTGCTGCCGCCCTGCGGGAGCTGCTGCCCTCGCGGCCGGAGTGGGCATCACGGTTCACGCTGCTGGCCTCCGCCGGCGGAGTAGCGGCCGGCCCTGTTCTGGGCGGGCTGCTGTCGCTGCTGCCTGGCGCCACCAGCGCCCCCTACACCGTGTACTCCGTGGTCCTCGCGGCGCTCCTGGTGCCGCTCTACCTGATCCGGGCGCGGCCGGCCATCATGCTTCCGGCCGTGTCCCGCCCGCTGCAGGTGCTGGCGCCGCGGCCCCTCGCCGTGCCGGGGAATGCCAGGGGCGCTTTTTGGCTGGCATCGGCCGTGGGCTTCCTCAGTTTCGCTGTGTTCGGCTTCTGCCTCTCCCTGGCGCCCGGCTACTTCGCCCAGGTCCTGGAGACGCAGTCCCGGCCGTTGATCGGCCTGCTGGCCGCCCTTCCGCTGGGTGCCTCCGCACTGAGCCAGCTGGTGACCCTCCGCGGGCGCTACACGGTCCCCGCGGGGCTGGCAGTGCTGGGCGGGTCCGTCTTCCTGCTGGGGGCAGCCGGCGCGTGGCATAGTCCGCTGCTGCTCGTGGTGGCCGCCGTCGCTGCCGGTGCCGGGCAGGGGCTGGCCTTCAGGACCACGTTCAACGAGGTCGCCGCCATGGTGCAACCCGTCCGCCACGCCCAGACTGTCAGCACGGTCTACGTCATCACCTATCTGGGCAGCGCCGTCCCGGTCCTTGGCCTCGGCTGGCTGGCCGGACTTGCCGGACAGGAGGCTGCGGTGGCCGGCTTCGTCCTTGCCTGCGGTACCGCCGCGCTTGTGCTGGCCGTCCTGACGCTGGTCCGGGCAGAGCGCCGGCACGGACGGTCCCGCTAGTCCGGTACGCCGCCTTACTCCGGGAGCGGCCCGTGGTTGCCCTGGATGTGTTCGAACACCAGGGTGGTTTCGGTGTGCCCCACCACCGGGTCCGTGGCGAGGTTGTCCAGCACCCAGTCCCGTAGGTCCTCCGTGCTTCCGACGGCGATATGCAGCAGGTAGTCCACGGAACCCGAGGTGTGGAACGTGGACAGCACCGCCGGCAGGTGCGGAACGCGGGAAGTGAACCGGTCGATCTGGTCACGGTCGTGGGCGCGGAGCCGCACCGCAACAAGTGCCTGGACTGACCGGCCGATGGCGGACAGGTTGAGCTTCGCCTCGTAGCCCTGCACGATGCCCCGTTCGGACAAGGCGCGGGTCCGCATCAGGGCGGTGGACGGGGCGATCCCCACCAGTTCGGCGAGCTGCTTGTTGGAGATCCTGGCGTCGTTCACCAGGGCTTCGAGCAGCCGCTCGTCAATGGCATCCAGCGGCTCCAGGTGCGCTCCCGGCCTGATGTTCCTGGGATTGGTGGTCACTGCTGTTCCTTCCAACGGTCCTGCATTCATCCTAGACCGCTGAATCTGCGCCAAGATGCCCTTTGCTGCGGGTCCCGCCGAATATCAGCATCCGTAGCACGGCCGTCCCGAGCGGTTAATTCGCTGCCCCTTGAACCGGGCGCCGCGCATCCCGGCCGGTCAGCCGCCTGCACCTTGCGCGCGGGGATGTACGACGGCGACGGCGGCCGCGGTAAGGCAGGCAAGGACCATGACCCCTGCCGCGAGGGCCTGCCAGCCCAAGGACTGGAAAACGAGCCCGCCGGCCCACCCGATGACGCTTGACCCCAGGTAATAGGCCAGGTTGTACAGGGACGCCGCCTGCGCACGGCCGCTGCTGGCGATGGCTCCGGTCCAGCCGGCCCCGATGCTGTGCGCGGCGAAGAAGCCGCCCGTGAACACCACCAGGCCGGCGAGGATGAGCGGAAGGTACGGAACAAGCGTCAGGCCGAGTCCCGCCGTCGAAAGGGCCAGCCCGGCCAGCAGGACGTTCCGCCGCCCAAAGCGTGTGGTCAGCCCGGCGGCCCAGCGTGAAGACACGGTTCCGGACAGGTAGGCCAGGAAGATGAGGCTGATCAGCGTGGCTGGCAGGTTGAAGGGGGCACCGGACAGCCGGAAGCCGAGGTAGTTGTAGACGGCCACGAAACCGCCCATCATCAGGAACGCCTGGACGTACAGGGCGAGCAGCCTGATGTTGCCAAGGTGCCCGCCGAGGGTCTTGAACGCACTGCCCAGTCCTGCCGCCGGTGACGAGACGAAGCCCCGGGCCCTTGGCACCAGGACCAGGAAGGCAACGGCGGCAAGGGTGGCCAGGATGGAAACGGCCAGCGCCGCGGCACGCCAGCCCCACAGCTCACCGGCCGGTCCCGCCACCAGGCGGCCGGCGAGGCCGCCGAGGGTGGTGCCGGCGACGTAGCTGCCCGCAGCCAGGGCGGCGTGTGCCTTGGTCACTTCCTCGTTGAGGTAGGCGATGGCGATGGCAGGGATCCCGCCCAAGGCCATTCCTTCCAGCAGCCGCAGTGCAAGGAGCATTCCGAAGCTCGTGGACAGCGGCACCAGCAGGCCAAGGACCGTGGCGATGGAGATGCCCCAGGTCATGGCCTTGACCCGTCCGATCCGGTCGGCGAGGAAGGACCAGGGGATCACGGTGACGGCGAGGCCCACGGTGGCCAGCGAGATGGTGAGCGCGGCCTCGGCCGCGGTGATGCGCAGGTCGGCCGCCAGCAGGGGAAGGACGGCCTGGGTGGAGTAGAGCTGTGCAAAGGTCGCCACTCCGGCGAAGGACAATCCGGCCAGGATCCGGCCGTAGGCCCGGGACCCCTTGGCGTGCCCGTCCCAGCGCGGGAGTGGTGGGGTGCCGGTCACGCGTGCTTCACAGGCCATTTCCTTAGCCTAGGCCTGGTCCCATACATGCCTCCAATGCATAATTCGTGGAAAACTGATAGCAAAAACGGATTGAAATACGATATGCAGCGAGGGAGCCAGGAACATGCAGGCAGACCACAGGCAGTTGGCGCAGATACTTCCCCTCCTGCCCGTGCTCGCCGAGCTGGGCCGGACGGAGCACGTGACTGAAACGGCGGAACTTCTCGGAGTGCCCCAGTCCACGGTGAGCAGGGCACTGGCACGGGCCAGCGCCGCCGTCGGTACGGAACTGTTGGTGCGGGACGCAGGGGAGTCCGGCTCACCCCTGCCGCCCGGACGCTCCTCCCGTATATCGAACAGGCACTCACCGAATTCCAGACCGGACTGGATCTGGTGCGGGAGGAATCGTCGGTGGTCCGGGGCAGGATCTCCGTGGCGTTCCAGCACACCTTCGGCGAGGCCACGCTGCCGCTGCTCATCAGCGCCTTCCGGAGCCGGCATCCCGGCGCTGTGTTCACCTTGAGCCAGGGTTCAAGGAATGCCTGCCTCGAGGAGCTGGCGGCCGGGGAGGCAGACCTGGCCCTCACGGCCCCGGTGGGTGCTGACGGCACGCACCTGCAGTCCGCGCCGCTGTATCGGGAACCGCTGCGCCTCGTGGTGCATCACAGCCATCCGCTCGCCGGCCGGCAGTCGGCGGCGTTGCCGGACATCAGGACGGAACCCTTTGTGGCACTCGAGCCCGGTTACGGCATGCGTTCGCTGACGGATGCACTGTTCCGTGAGGCGGGGTACCGGCCGCGCATTGCCTTTGAAAGCCAGGATTCGCACACAGTCCGCGGCCTCGTGTCCGCCGGGCTTGGCGTGAGCATCCTGCCCCCGGGAGGGGATGCGCCGGGCAGGACCGTCAGCCCGGAGACCGGAAACCTTGGCTGGGCGGAGGTTCCCCTCGATTCACCCCTGGCCTTCCGGGAAGTGGGCTTGAGCTGGCGCCGCAGGAAGACCGGCGCCGAACCGGTGCCGGTGCGGCTTTTCCGGGACATGGTGGTCGGCGAGGGACCCCAGCTGCTGGCAGGACTCGTCAGGCAGCGCACCGGCTGAGCCGGAGGGAGCGGGCACACCCACGACGCCCGGGCCAGTCCCGGCAGGATGGCAGCTGCGCCGGCCAGTAACCTTGTGACGTGACCAACACCGAAAACCCCTCCGCACTGCCCACCGACAAGACTGTGGCGTACGCACCCAACCCGCTCGCCGGCGTCGTGATTGGCCTGGATATCGGTGGAACCAAGACCCACGGCATCAGGTTCGAGGACGGGGTGCCTGTTGCGGACGAGTCCGCAGGCAGCTCGAACGTGCAGAACGTCAGCCGGGAGGAGGCCGCCCGCAACATCGCGGACCTCTTCGGCCGGATTGGCGGCGGAACCGTATCGCGGGTGTATGCCGGATCAGGCGGGATCGACACGGAAGAGGATGCGGCCGCCCTGGCATCGCTGATCCAGCCGCACGTCCCGGATGCCCTGGTCACAGTGGTGCACGACTCGCGGCTCCTGCTCGCAGCAGGCCATGCCAGCGCCGGGGTGGCAGTGATCGCCGGGACCGGTTCGGCAGCCTGGGGAAGGAACGCCGACGGCGGCGAGGCCCGGGCAGGAGGCTGGGGCTACCTGCTGGGTGATGAAGGCAGCGGGTACTGGCTGGGCCGCGAAGCCGTGCGGCACAGCCTCCGGCGGATGAACCAGGGACTCCCCGCGGACGAACTCACCACCGCCCTGCTGCAGTCCTGCGGAGTGGATCATCCCAACCGGCTCATCGCACTGTTCCACTCCCCGGAGACCGGACGCCGCTTTTGGGCCCAGCAGGCACGGCACGTGGTGGCGGCAGCAGCCGCCGGGCACCCGGGCAGCCAGGCCATGCTGGACCAGGCCGGCCGGGACCTTGGGGACCTGGCCCTGCAGGTGCTCCATCAGATCGGACTCGGCGGCCCGGTCATCCTGGGCGGCGGGCTGGGAATGAACGTGGAACCACTGCAGGATTCCTTCCGCCGGCACCTTTCCAGTGCCGGCGCCACAGATGTACGGGTCCTGGACCAGGAACCCGTATTCGGGGTGCTGCAGCTGCTGGCGGAGCCGGCCTGAGGCGGCTCGGCCGAATCAGACGGCCCGCTTCCGCGGAGTGAGCCGCACCGCCGGCAGCGGGGGTGCGGGGATGCGCCCGGCTTCGGCGCCCGCATCGGGTCCGTGGCCGGGCACCAGGCCGTACCTGGCGGACTGCGCGTCAGCTACAGACAATTCGGCCTGGGCTTCCCAGTCCTCCCGTGCCTGTTCCACCTCGTCGTGTGTCCGGCCCACGAAGTTCCACCACATCAGCAGTTCCTCCTCGAACGGCTCGCCGCCGATGAGCAGGAAGCGGGTGCCCGGCAGGGCCTGCAGCCGCAGTTCCTCCCGGCCCGTGCCAGGTAGCCCAGCGGCCCGGAACGAAGTTCCTGCCCGTCCAGCGTCAGCCCGCCGTCGAGCACCAGGATGCCATGCTCAAAGTCCGCATTCAGCGGGAGCACCGCGGCACCTTCACAGGACACGTCGGCTCCCACGATGGGCGAGTACATGGTGGCGGGGGAGGCCACGCCGGCCAGTTCTCCCACCATGACTGTTGCAGTAAAACCGGCGCCGCTGGCCTTGGGCAGTTCCCGGTGCTGCTCGAACGACGGCCCGCGGTGCCGCTCGCCGTCGGGCAGCGCCACCCACAGCTGGAGGCCGCGCTGCAGCGGCAATTCCCCGCCGGCAGGCGGGAGCACGGCAAACTCGGAGTGGGAGACACCGTGCCCTGCGGTCATGATGTTCAGCTCTCCGGGCCGGACCACAACGTCGCTGCCCACGCTGTCCCGGTGCCGGATATGCCCGGCCAGCGGCCAGGTGACTGTCTGAAGCCCGATGTGCGGATGCGGCAGCACGGACATCGCCGTCCGGTCAGGACCGAAACTGTCCAGGAAGCACCACGCCCCGATGGTGGGAAGGCCGCGCTGGGGCAGGGTCCGCTGGACATTCATGGCCCGCACCCCGCCCAGCGGGACTTCACGCTCCGGCCACAGCTGCAGGCAGGGTCCTGGACTCCCCTCGGCGCTCGCCGGCGGACAGATTTCCTGCTGGGGTGAAATCTCCAAGTTGGTCACCCTCCAACTCTAGGCCGGTGCAGGCGGGCCGGTCAGTGCTTCCCCCAACGCCCCGTGATCAGGATCTGCGCCAGTCCGCATCACGTGCGGCTCCGAATGGTCACAGTAGGGAATCCTTTGCGCGGATTAGGTGCCGCCACCGGTGATGCCGGCCCCGGATTGGGTTACCGTAACTATCAGCGTGCTGATGACAATGTCGCGTGCATTCAGATGCCGTCCAACAGAACAGGTAAGTCCGCACCATGGACCAGGCGATGATCGAGTTCCAGAGCGTTACCAAGCAGTACCAGGGCGGGCAGCCGGCCGTGGACAACCTCTCGCTGTCCATCGCCAAAGGCACCATCACGGTCTTCGTCGGACCATCAGGCTGCGGCAAGACCACCTCGCTGCGCATGATCAACCGGATGGTGGAACCCACCAGCGGCACCATCACGGTGGGCGGCCGGGATGTCACCTCCGTGCCGGCCTCCGAGCTGCGGCGCTCCATGGGGTACGTCATGCAGTCCGCCGGCTTGCTGCCGCACCGCACGGTGCTGGACAACATCGCCACCGTTCCCCGGCTGAACGGGGTGTCCAAGGCGGACGCCCGCAGGCGCGCCGAGGAACTCCTGGACGTGGTGGGCCTGGCCCGACCCCTGGCCAAGCGGTACCCCTCGCAGCTTTCCGGCGGCCAGCAGCAGCGCGTCGGGGTGGCCCGCGCCCTCGCCGCGGATCCGCCGGTCCTGCTCATGGATGAACCCTTCAGCGCCGTGGACCCGGTGGTCCGCGACGAACTGCAGCAGGAGCTGCTGCGGCTGCAGAAGGACCTGGCCAAGACCATCGTCTTCGTCACCCACGATATTGACGAGGCCACCACGCTGGGGGACAGGGTGGCGGTCTTCGCCGTGGGCGGCAGGCTCGCCCAGTACGCCACGCCGGAGGAGATCCTGCGGGCACCGGCCAACGATTTCGTTGCCTCCTTCGTGGGCCGGGACCGGGGCTTCCGGCATCTGGGCTTCACCCCGTCCGACGGCGTCACGCTCCACCCGGTGCCGACCATCGTCCGCGGCCCGTCCGGCCCGGAGTCCGACCCGGCAGCAGCCGGCGGCTGGCAGTTGGTGGTGGACCAGGACATGCGCCCGCTCGGCTGGTCGACCCCCGGCACCGACACCGGGCTGATTCCCGGCGGTTCCCTGTTCCGGCCCGGCGAAAGCCTGCGGAAGGCGCTCGACGCGGCCCTGTCGTCGCCGTCGGGCCTGGGCGTGGCAGTGGATTCGGAAGGCAAGGTGCTGGGCGCCGTCCGGGGCGGCGAAGTCCTGGCGCTGATCGAGGAAGCACGCCAGCTGCGGCAGGCCGCACTCTGATGGAGTGGTTCCTCGCCAACAGCGGCATGGTCTTTGAACGCGCAGGCCAGCACATGGTGCTGGCCATTGTGCCCATGGTCCTGGGCCTGCTGATTTCCATCCCGCTGGCCCAGCTCGCCCGGCAGCACCGCGCACTCCGCTCCGTGGTGCTGACCGCATCCTCGCTGCTGTACACCATTCCGTCGCTGGCCCTCTTCATCATCCTGCCCACCATCCTGGGCACCCGGATCCTGGATCCGCTCAACGTGGTGGTGGCCCTGACCATCTACGCCATTGCGCTGCTGGTCCGCGCCGCCCTGGACGCCTTCGATTCCGTGGACGCCGAGATCAGCCAGGCCGCTGTGGCCATGGGCTACAAGCCGCTGGCACGGTTCCTGCAGGTTGACCTGCCGCTGTCCCTCCCGGTCCTGTTCGCCGGCCTGCGGGTGGTCTCCGTCAGCAACATCTCCCTGGTCAGCGTCGCCGCCCTGCTGGGCATCGGAAACCTGGGCATGCTGTTCACCTCGGGCCTGCAGCGGGACTTCGTGACCGAGGTGGTGGTGGGAATCATCGCCATCCTGGTCCTGGCGCTGGTCATGGACGCGTTGCTGGTCCTGCTGGAGCGCATCCTGACCCCGTGGGAGCGCGCCGGGAAGGGACGTGGCCCGCAGGGCCTGGCCGCAGGCAGGCTCGAGCCTGCATCCGCGGAGGCAAGGCTCGCCGCTCCGGGGACTGGGGGTGGAAGCGCGTGAGCGTCTTCAGCGATACCTTTGCCTGGCTGGCCGACCCGGAAAACTGGACCGGCGCCGCCGGCATCCCGGCGAGGCTGGGTGAGCACCTCCAGTACACGGGCCTGGTGATGCTGATTGCCGTGGCCATCGCGGTCCCCGTGGGCATGTATGTCGGACATACCGGCAGGGGCCGGGTGGCGATCGTGGCGCTGGCAGGGGCCTTGCGGGCCCTGCCCACACTCGGCCTGCTGACGCTCTTCGTCCTGCTCGCCGGGATCGGCCTCATGCCGCCGGTCTGGGCGCTGGTGATCCTGACCGTGCCGCCGCTCCTGGCCGGGACCTATGCAGGGATTTCCAGCGTGGACCGGAACGTGGTGGACGCCGCCCGCGCCATGGGGATGACTGAGCTCCAGGTCCTGTTCCGCGCGGAGCTTCCCAACGCCCTGACGGTAATGTTCGGAGGTTTCCGGACCGGCGTGCTGCAGGTGATCGCCACCGTCTCTGTGGTTGCCTACATCAACCTCGGCGGCCTGGGCCGGTACCTCTTCGACGGGCTGGTCCTCAGCGACTTCCCGCAGATGCTGGGAGGGTCACTGCTCATCGCAGCGCTGGCCATCGCCGTCGACCTTGTTTTGTCCCTGTTCCAGCGGCTGTTCCTGACACCAGGGGCAGCAGGGCAGTCCCGCCGCAGCCAGCAGGCTGCGGCCGATCTCACAGACCCCGTAGCCACGGAGCCTGTTGTCCAAGGAGGTAAACCATGAAACAAAGCCGTCACCCACGCCTGGGCAGGCGGACATTTGGCGGGCTGGCCGCAGGACTCGGCCTGGCAATGGCGCTGTCCGCATGCGGCGGTTCGTCAGACCCCCTGAGCGAGGCTCCGGAAACCACAGGCGGAGCATCCGGCGAAGCAACCTCCCTGGTGGTCGGCTCCGCTGACTTCCCGGAGAGCCAGATCATCGCCGAACTGTACGCGGGGGCACTGAACGCCGCCGGCGTTACCGCCACAACCAAGCCGAACATCGGCTCCCGCGAGGTCTACTTCAAGGCCGTCCAGGACGGTTCCGTTGACGTTGTCCCGGACTACACCGGCAACCTGCTGCTGCACGTCGACAAGGCAGCCACGGAGGAGTCGGCCGAGGACATCGCCAAGGCCCTTCCGGACAAGCTGCCGGACGGCCTGGCCGTGCTGGACGCGTCCAAGGCGGAAAACAAGGACGCCATGGTGGTCACCAAGGCAACGGCCGAGAAGTACCAGCTGAAGTCCATCGAGGACCTCGCAAAGGTCTGCAGCGAGATCACTGTCGGCGCCCCTGCCACCTTCGCCGAGCGTGCCTACGGGCTGCCCGGCCTGAAGGAGAACTACAACTGCGAGCCGAAGAAGCTGGAACCCTTCAGCGACGGCGGCGGGCCGCTGACCCTGAAGGCGCTGCTGGAGGACCAGGTCCAGGTGGCCGACATCTACACCACCACCCCGTCCATCGCCGACAACGACCTGGTGGTCCTGGAGGACCCGAAGAACAACTTCATCGCCCAGCAGGTCATCCCGCTGTACAACGAGGCCAAAATGACGGACAAGGCCAAGGAAGCGCTGAACAACGTGTCCAGCCAGCTGACCACCGAGGACCTGATCAACCTCAACCGTGCTGTCAGCGGCAGCCAGAAGCAGGGTGCCAAGGAAGCAGCCGAAGCCTGGCTGAAGGATAAGGGCATTCTCAAGTAGGGGCCTTTCACGCGCCCGCCGGGCCTTCCGCACTGTGATGACGACGGCGGCTGCCGGACTTTCCGAAGTCCGGCAGCCGCCGTCGTGCGTGTGGGCGAGGTCTCAACAGCCGTGCATCCTTCCTGTGGCATATTTGAGGGATGGCAGAATTCAGGCAGTCCACGAAGCTCAACAACGTCCTTTACGACATCCGTGGACCGATCCTGCAAGCCGCCCAGCAGATGGAAGCGGAGGGCCACCGGATCCTCAAGCTGAACATCGGCAACCCCGCACCGTTCGGCTTCGAGGCCCCCGACGCCATCCTGGTGGACATGATCCGCCACCTGCCCCACGCCCAGGGCTACAGCGACTCCCGCGGCATCTTCTCCGCACGGACGGCCGTCTCGCAGTACTACCAGACCCGCGGCATCCAGAACATCCACGTGGACGACATCTACCTGGGCAACGGCGTCAGCGAACTCATCACCATGTCCCTGATGGCGCTGCTGGACGACGGCGACGAAGTCCTCATCCCCACCCCGGACTACCCGCTCTGGACCGCCTCCGTCGCGCTGGCCAGCGGAAAACCCGTGCACTACCTCTGCGACGAGGAATCCGGCTGGCAGCCCGACCTGGAGGACCTGGAAGCCAAGATCACGCCCCGGACCAAGGGCATCGTGGTGATCAACCCGAACAACCCCACCGGCGCCGTGTACCCGGAGGAGACGCTCAAGCGCATCGTTGCCCTGGCAGAGAAGCACGCTGGTGATCTTCGCCGACGAGATCTACGAAAAGATCCTGTACGAGGACGCCGTCCACATCAACCTCGCCGGCCTCACCGGCGACCACGTCCTGTGCCTGACCTTCAGCGGGCTGTCCAAGGCGTACCGGGTGTGCGGCTACCGCGCGGGCTGGATGGCCATCTCCGGCCCCAAGAAGGACGCCGCCGACTACCTTGAAGGCATCAGCCTGCTGGCCAACATGCGGCTGTGCGCCAACGTCCCGGCGCAGCACGCCATCCAGACGGCGCTGGGCGGATACCAGAGCATCAACGACCTGATCCTGCCCGGCGGCCGCCTGCTGGAGCAGCGCAACAAGGCCTACGACATGCTGAACGCCATCCCCGGCGTGAGCACGCAGCAGGCACGCGGCGCCCTGTACCTCTTCCCGAAGCTTGACCCCGAGGTCTACCACATCCGGGACGACGAGAAGTTTGTCCTGGACCTCCTCAAGGAGCAGAAGATCCTGGTGTCCCACGGCCGCGCGTTCAACTGGGTGCGTCCGGACCATTTCCGCATGGTCACGCTCCCCAACGTCAAGGACATCGAGGAAGCTGTTGGCCGGATGGGGGACTTCCTGAGCAGGTACCAGGGGAACTAGCCTGTGCACACGGGCTTTGAGTCCCGTGGCACCTCGCGGAAAGGATCCCCCCATGGCCGGCGTCATTCGCTTCGATCAGCATCCTTCTGAAACCCTTCGGGTAGGGGACGGGTTTTCCCTCTCCGACGTCGATCCGGACTCCACTCCCGGCTACAGCGGCACCAAGGAGGACGGCCGGCTCCTGCTGGCAGACATGGACGACGAGCTCACCGAGTTGCAGGAAAAGCTGTTCGCCGAGTCCCGTTTCGGCGGCCGGAAGCGGATCCTGCTGATCCTCCAGGCCATGGACACCGCCGGCAAGGGCGGGATCGTCAAGCACGTCATGGCGGCCATGGATCCCCAGGGTGTCCAGTTCAAGGCCTTCAAGGCACCCACTGACGAGGAGAAGTCCTACGATTTCCTCTGGCGGATCGAGAAGGAAGTGCCGGCCGCCGGCATGGTGGGCGTCTTCGACCGGTCCCACTACGAGGACGTCCTGATCCACCGGGTGCACGGCTGGGCCAGCCCCGACGAGATCAAACGCCGCTACGCGGCGATCAGGGAATTCGAGGACCGGCTGACCGACTCCGGTACCAAGGTGGTGAAGGTGATGCTCCACATCAGCGGCAAGGAGCAGAAAGAGAGGCTGCTGGCCCGGCTGGACAACCCGGAAAAGCACTGGAAATACAACCGGGGGGACCTCGACGAACGCGCGTTCTGGGAGGACTACATGAACGCGTACCAGTCGGCCATCGAGGAGACAAGCACTCCGGACGCTCCCTGGCACGTGGTTCCGGCCAACAAGAAGTGGTACGCCCGGATCGCCGTGCAACAACTGCTCCTGGGCGCCCTGGAAGACCTGCACCTTGAGTGGCCCAAAGCCGAGTTCGACGTTCCCACCGAGCGGGAACTGATCCTCCGCTCCTGAGCGTGCCTGTTAGAGCGGCTGGTCGCGGGCAGCGGCCAGCCGCTTCCTTGCCCCTTCCAGCCATTCCTCGCATCGGGTGGCCAGGGCTTCGCCCCGCTCCCACAGCGCCAGCGACTCTTCGAGCTGGCGCCTCCGGCCTCGAGCCGGCCCACGACGGCGATGAGCTGCTCGCGTGCCTCCTCGTAGCTCAGGCCCGCGATCCCGGCGTCTGTTGTCTGCTCACTCATGAGCGTCTCCTTCCTGAAGTTCGTCCGTGTCCGCAGCAGGGCTGCCCGTTCCGGTGGAGGTGGCGCCGAAGCGCCCTTCCGCCACCCGGATGGAAAGCGGTGAGCCTGCCGGTGCATCCGCCGGGCGGCGGACCACAGCGTGGCCGGCAACCGCAGTGGGCGCCGCCTGTCCACCTGAGAGTTCGACGACGGCGTACCCGCGGTCGAGTGTCTTCTGCGGCGACAATGCCCGCACCTGCGCCTTGAGGTGTTCCAGCTGGTCCGCAGCCCGGACCACGGTGGAGTTCACGGCCGCCGACGACCGCCTCAGCAGCCGCTCGATCTCCTCCGCCCTGACAGTGACCAGCCCTTCCGGAGACGCCAGGACGGGGCGGGAGCGCAACGAGGCAAGCCTGTCCGCTTCCCGGTCCACCAGGCGGTCTATGCAGCGGCGTAGCTGTTCCCGCGCCTGCCGGACGCCGGCCAGTTCCTCGGACACCTCCGGGACAATCCGTTTGGCTGCATCCGTGGGCGTGGACGCCCGCAGGTCGGCGACGTCGTCCAGCAGCGGCCGGTCCGCCTCGTGCCCGATGGCACTTACCACCGGGGTGGCCGCCGCCGCCACGGCCCGGATCAGTTCCTCGCTGTTGAACGGGAGCAGGTCCTCGAGTGCGCCGCCGCCGCGGGCGATCACAATGACGTCCACCACGGGGTGGGCATCCAGCTCGCGGAGGGCCCGGACTACCTGCGACACCGCAGCGTTGCCCTGGACGGCCACTTCCCTGATTTCAAACTCCACCGCTGGCCACCGCAGCGCGGCGTTCCGCAGGACGTCCTTCTTGGCGTCCGAGTCCCGGCCGGTGATCAGGCCGATCCGGTGCGGCAGCAGGGGGAGCGGTTTCTTGCGTGAATCGGCGAAGAGCCCTTCAGCGGAGAGGGCCTGCCGGAGCCGTTCAATCCGCGCCAGCAAATCACCCAGGCCCACCGGCCGGATGTCGCGGACCAGCATATTGAGCCGGCCTGTCTTCATCCAGAATTCGGGTTTCAGCAGGGCCACCACGCGCGATCCGCGTTCAAGGGGCAGGTTCTGCCGCTCCAGTACCTTGGTCCAGACCGAGGCGGGCAGGGAAACTTCGGCATCAACATCCCGCAGCGTCAGGTAGGCGTTGCTTCCGCGCCGGTTCAGCTCGATGACCTGGCCTTCAACCCACGCGGAGGGCGTCCTGTCGATGTGGGCCTTGAGCTTCTGCGAGAGCAACTGCAGCGGCCAGGGGTTGTCCGGGGTGGTTTCAGCGGCCGTCGCAGGCAGCGTGGAGGGTGCGGTGCCGGGAAGGGAAGCCTGGTCAGACATGCAAACGCCCTTGCGGGACTGGAGCTGCGGGCATGGGGTCCTTCGTCTGTTGTACGGCGGCCATTCAACCTTATCCATAAGCTGTAGCATGCGGGACTGACAGAATCCCGCCAGGATCCTTTGCCTAGGATGGGTCTACCGCCAACAACGACGAAGGACCTGCTGTGCGCACTTTTGTTTCCGCCGTGGCCACCGTGCTGGGTGTCCTGCTGGCAGCCGTGGCCGTCCCGGCCATCTGGCTCGACCGCAACCTCGTCCAGGAGGACGGGTTCGTGGAACTGGCGGCCCCGCTGGGAAAGAACCCGGAGTTCCAGCAGCAGCTCGCCACGGCGGCTGTAGGAACCATTGACACCAGCGCAGTCCCCGGCTTCCTCGAGGACCTTGTCCAACCGGTGCTGGAGGACGCCGCCACGTCACTGGCCGGCCTGCCGGGGTATCCGGCGGCCTGGGAAGAGACCCTCCGCAAGAGCCACCGGCTGAGTTTCCCGCAGGCCCCAGCAGATCCGGGCGCCACCGGATCCGTGTCCTCCCTCACCCTGGACGTGGCGCCGCTGGTGGCACTGGGTGTTGAGGAGATCTCGCGGGCCACCAGGCTTCCGCTGGATCCGCCGGGGGAGACTCTGATCAACGTCGGCCAGCCCGAACAGCGGGAGTGGACGGAGCGGCTGGCGACCTACGCCCCCATGGGCTACATGCTTGCTGCAGGGTCCGGCATCGCCTTCCTCCTGGCCCTTGTTGCGGCCCGCCGGCGCTGGACGGTACTGATGGCCGCCGGGCTGGGCGGGTTGGCCCTCGCCGGGCTGTGGGCCCTCGGTGCGCAGATAGGTTCGGCGCGGGCGCTGGCCACGGACACCGGCAACGAGGTGGCCAACTTGTTCCGGAACGAATTCGTGGCCGCGGCCACCGCCGACTTCACGCGCTGGACCGTTGCTGCAGCCATCGCCGGTGGCGTGCTGGTGGTGTTGGGCACTGTGGCCGGGATCGCATCGCGGAGGCGGCCGGGGGCAACCCGGTAGCATGGAGAAATGACCTCCTCTGTTTCCCTTTCGATGCCCACCATCCCGCGTCGGCGCCGCTCCCCGGAGGAAGTAGCAGCTGCAGCCCCCGTCCTGGGAACCAAGAAGGTGCTGCTGGCCGCGCCCCGCGGTTACTGTGCCGGCGTGGACCGCGCGGTCATCGCCGTCGAAAAGGCCCTGGAACACTACGGCCCGCCGGTCTACGTGCGTAAGCAGATTGTGCACAACGTCCACGTGGTCAGCTCCCTGGAGGAAAAGGGCGCCATCTTCGTGGATGAAACCGATGAGGTGCCCGAGGGCGCCCTGGTCATCTTCTCTGCGCACGGTGTCTCTCCCGCGGTGGTCGAATCAGCCGAGGAACGCGGGCTGCGCACCATCGATGCAACCTGCCCCTTGGTGACCAAGGTGCATAAGGAAGCCGTCCGGTTCGCCAAGGATGATTTCGACATCCTCCTGATCGGCCACGACGGCCACGAGGAAGTCGAAGGCACGGCGGGCGAAGCGCCCGAGCACATCCAGATCATCAATGGCCCGCACGAGGTGGACAAGGTCACCGTGCGGGACCCGGAAAAAGTCATCTGGCTCTCGCAGACCACCCTCAGTGTCGACGAGACCATGGAAACGGTCCGGCTGCTGAAGGAACGCTTCCCCACGCTCCAGGACCCGCCCAGCGACGACATCTGCTACGCCACCACCAACCGGCAGGTGGCCATCAAGAAGATCTCGCCGCAGGCGGACTTGGTGATCGTGGTCGGCTCGGCCAACTCCTCCAACTCTGTCCGCCTCGTGGAGGTGGCCCTCGAATACGGTGCCAAGGCTTCCTACCGGGTGGATTTCGCCAACGAGGTGGACGAAGCCTGGTTCGAGGGTGTGGCCACCGTGGGCGTGACGTCCGGTGCTTCCGTTCCCGAAGTCCTGGTGCAGGATGTGCTGCGGCTGCTGGCCGAGTACGGCTACGGCACCGTGGAGGAAGTAGTCACCGCTGAAGAGGACCTCCTGTTCTCGCTGCCCAAGGAACTCCGCGCAACACTCAAGCAGGCTGGCGACGTCAGCCGTGCACTGGGCGGGCGCAGGCCGCGCAGCTGAAACAACGCTTCAACAAACGGGGCGGGCCCGCAGTTAGCAGCTGCAGGGCCCGCCCCGTTTCTTTTGCCCTGGCCCGGGCTGCTTTGCCCTTCCTAGGCCGCAGCCTCATCGTGCTGGAGCTCAGGAGCCGAAAGGGCGCGGGGTGTGGCCTCCACTGCCGGTGGCGCCGCCAGGCCCGATTCCTCCAGGGAGTTCAGCTTCCGTGCCGTAGGCAGCACCCGCGCCTCGAGTGTGCCCACCATCGCGTTGTAGCGGTCCACGGACGACTTCAGCGATGAGCCCAGCTTGCTGACGTTCTCGCCGAGTGTTCCCATCCGGTCGTAGAGCTGCCGGGCAAGGTCGAACAGTTCCCGGGCGCTGTCCGTGAGCACATCCTGCCGCCACGTGAAGGCCACTGACTTCAGGACAGCCAGCAGGGTGCTGGGGGAGGCCAGGACCACGTTGCGGGACAAGGCATGGTCCAGGAGTTCCGCGTCCGCCGAGAGGGCAGCTGCAGGATGGATTCCGCCGGGATAAAGCAGATCACCAGTTCGGGTGAGTTGCCCGGGATGTCCCAGTACTTCTTGTTGCTGAGGGCATCCACGTGCGCACGGAGGGCCTTCGCGTGGGCGGCCAGCAGCGCCTGCTGCGACCGGCCGTCCGCCTGGACAGTCCGCC
Organism: Arthrobacter nitrophenolicus; assembly: GCF_000332815.1. GTDB lineage: Bacteria > Actinomycetota > Actinomycetes > Actinomycetales > Micrococcaceae > Arthrobacter > Arthrobacter nitrophenolicus. The sequence goes on along the minus strand of NZ_AOFD01000009.1, from coordinate 17,318 downwards.
CCTGCTGCCCGGGCCGGGAGTCCGCTGCGCCAAGCTGCTGGGCCTCCAGGTAGGACGACAACGGAACCTTGGCGTCCACCACCAGCTGCTTTTCGCCCGGAAGCTGGACCACAAGGTCAGGGCGGACAGACGAATCACTGCCGGCGCTGTGAAGCTGCTCCACGAAGTCCACATGGCGGAGCATCCCCGAGGCCTCCACCACCCGCCGCAGCTGCACCTCGCCCCACTGTCCGCGGGCGCTGTTTGAGCGCAATGCCGATTCCAGTGCGTGGGTGGACCGGATCAGCTGCTCATCCGAGTGCCGGGCCTCCTGCAGCTGCTGCGCGAGCTGGCCATACTGCTCCACCCGGTCGCGCTCCAGCAGGGCCACCTGCTGCTGCACCGCCGAGAGCTTCTCCGCCACCGGGGCAAGCGCGCGCAGCACGCTGCCGTCCTGCGTCCGTGCCTCGCCAAGTTCCCGGTTCTGTGCCGCCAAAAGCCGCCGCTCGGCGTCGGCCGCTGCGAACTGTGCGCTGACCTCTGAAAGCCGGGACGAGACAGCGTCGAAGTCCGCCTCCAGGGCATGCGAGTTCTTCCGCAGCACAAAGTAGGTGGCAGCTGCACCGGCAAGGGCGCCGAGCAGCAGCATGAACAAGGCCAGAATCAACGCAAAAACATCCATGCCCTCACTGTTGCATGGGGGGCGGACAATCGGGGGCAGTGACATCCACGGGTACAGGCGGGGGACGCCCTGCGGGTAGAATCAATGCTCGTGGCTCTTACTATTGGCATCGTCGGACTGCCCAACGTCGGCAAATCAACCCTCTTCAACGCGCTTACCCGCAACCAGGTCCTGGCCGCGAACTATCCGTTCGCCACCATCGAACCGAACGTCGGCGTCGTGAACCTGCCCGACCCCCGCCTCGACAAGCTGGCCGGGATCTTCGGTTCGCAGCGCATCCTGCCCGCAGCGGTCTCCTTCGTGGACATCGCCGGCATCGTCAAGGGCGCATCCGAAGGCGAAGGGCTCGGCAACCAGTTCCTTGCCAACATCCGTGAAGCCGAAGCCATCGCCGAAGTGGTCCGCGTCTTCGACGATCCCGACGTCGTCCACGTCGACGGCAAGGTGGATCCGCGCTCGGACATGGAAACCATCAACACCGAGCTCATCCTCGCCGACCTGCAGACCATCGAGAAGGCCATCCCCCGGATCGAAAAAGAGGTCAAGATCAAGAAGCGCGAGGCCGCAGAGCTGGCAGCCATCAAGGCAGCGCAGGCGGTCCTTGAACGCGGCGACACCATCTACTCCTCGATCAAGAGCGACAAGCTGGAGATGGAACACCTCAAGGAGCTCGGCCTGCTGACGGCCAAGCCCTTCATCTACGTCTTCAACGCGGACGAGGCAATCCTGGGCAGCCCGGAAAAGCAGGAGGAGCTCCGCGCCCTGGTTGCCCCCGCAGACTGCATCTTCCTGGATGCCAAGCTTGAGGCCGACCTCGTGGAACTGGACGAGGAAGAAGCCCGCGAAATGCTGGAAATGAACGGACAGGACGAGTCCGGCCTCGACCAGCTGGCGCGGGTCGGCTTCCACACCCTGGGCCTGCAGACCTACCTCACGGCAGGCCCCAAGGAAGCACGCGCCTGGACCATCAAGCAGGGGGACACCGCGCCACAGGCGGCGGGCGTCATCCATTCGGACTTCCAGCGCGGGTTCATCAAGGCCGAAGTGGTCTCCTTCGACGACCTCGTCGATGCGGGCTCCATGGCGGAAGCCAAGTCCCGCGGCAAGGTGCGGATCGAAGGCAAGGAATATGTCATGGCCGACGGCGATGTGGTGGAGTTCCGCTTCAACGTCTGAGCCGGTCCAGCGTCTGCCTGCGCGGACACCTTATCCTGACTATGTAGGGCGTGATCCTGGCAGCTCCAGGTCCCCTTTCCCCGAAGGGAAAACACAAGGAGGCGGCATGCCGGTCGGGCGTCTGATGCGTTATGTCACCGCGGCCCTTGCGGCTGTGGTGGTGCTTTCGGGCTGCTCCGGCGGCGGCACCGCGCCTGTGATCGTAGGGGAGGCGAAGCGGGGCGGGACTGCCACGGTCGCCGAAGTCAACGCGTTCTCATCCTTCAATCCGTACAGCGCCGACGGCAACACGGACATCAATTCCAAGATCGGTTACATCACCACTCCGGGTTCTACTACCTGGACGACAAGGCGGCGGTGGTCCGCAATGACAAGTTCGGCCGGTTCGAGAAGGTGTCCGACGAGCCCCTCAAGGTGAAGTACACCGTCAACGAAGGCGTCAAATGGTCCGACGGCGAGGCCATCGACGCCGGCGACCTCCTCCTCAGCTGGGCGGCAGGGTCAGGCTACTTCGACGACGCCGACCCCATGGCGGGAACCGGCACCAGATACTTTTCCACGGCATCGGACACCAGCGGGCTGGCCGGCACGGTCTTTCCCGAAGTGGGGGGAGACGGGCGTTCGATCACCCTCGAATACGCCACTCCGTACGCTGACTGGGAAGTAGCCTTCGACGTCGGCCTCCCGGCGCACGTCGTCGCGGCCAAGAGCGGGCTGAACGATGAAGAGGACCTGGTTGAACTGCTTCGCGACTCACCGCGGGGCGACCCAGAGAAGCCCGCGGTCAACACGGAGCTGAAGGCGGTCAGCGATTTCTGGAACTCGGGCTTCGATACGAAGGCCCTCCCGGACGACCCCGCCCTGTACCTTTCCAGCGGCCCGTACATCGTGGTGGACATCGTTCCCGAAGTCTCGATGAGGCTTGTCCGGAACCGGGATTACGTCTGGGGGTCCGAACCGTGGCTGGATGAAATCAACGTCCGGTTCACGGGGGCCCTTTCGGGGGCCGTCGACGCCCTGCGGAACGGGCAGGCGGACATCATTGCCCCCCAGCCCTCGGCCGGAACCGAAGACGTGTTCGCGGGCCTGGCGGAGCAGGGCAATACCCTCGAACGGTACAACCAGTCCGGCTATGACCACCTGGACCTCAACTTCTCCGGCCCGTTCGCCAGCCGGGATGTCCGAGAGGCATTCCTCAAGACCGTCCCGCGCCAGGCCATCGTCGACGCCGTGGTAGGGGACTTGCAACCGGACGCAAAACCGCTGGACTCCCACGTCTTCCTGCCGGCACAGCCCAAGTATGCGGACACCGCCAGGAACAACGGCTCAACAGAATTCGCCGAGGTGGATATCGAAGCTGCAAAAGAGCTCCTTGACGGGGAGACACCCACGGTCAGGATCCTCTACAACCGGGACAACCCCAACCGTGCAGAGGCCTTCGCCCTGATCCGGGACTCGGCGGCACTTGCGGGATTCCGGGTGGAGGACGGCGGGCAAAGCAGCGCCGACTGGGCCAGGTCACTAGGCGAGGAAGGCCACGACGCTGCGCTGCTGGGCTGGATTGGCAGCAGCGCCGGGGTGAGCCGCGTGCCGCAGATTTTCCGGACGGGCGCTGGCAGCAACTTCAACGGCTTCTCGGACACCGACGCGGATAAAGCCATGGAAGAGCTCGCACGGACCACGGACCTGGGCAAACAGGACGAGCTGCTCGCGGAAATCGACAAACAGATCTGGGAAAACGCCTACGGGCTCCCGCTCTACCAGACCATCGGCACCACCGCCTTCGGCCCGCGGATCACCGGCGTGAAATCAAGCTCCGGGCCCCTGGGCGTCTGGTGGAATGTGTGGGACTGGCGCCTGGCCTAACCCTTCGCTTCCAGCGGGACCTCCTTCCAGCGGCGCATCCTTGTGAGCGCTCACGCATCCGATTAGCGGCGCGGGCTACTCGCGAGTAGCATGTGACTTGCACAACTTCCGTTCACCGGGTATCGCACTGGAGCATCTCGGTCACGGTTTGGCAACGGAGTACCAGTATTTGGACTCCGTGCGGTTAGGCTAATCGTCATATGTAGGCTGCGTCACAGTGTGAAAGCTGCGTCCGGCCTGCGGGGAAGCACAAGAATTCCCTCGATATCTCCCACAACTCATAGGAGGCGGAATGCGTTTCACGCGCACTTCCAAAGCACTGGGCATCGTGGCAATCGCCGCGCTTGCCCTGACCGGGTGCGGCGCTGGAGGCGGCACCACTGAAGGGGGCGGCGAATCAACCGGCGACCCCAACAAGGTCATCAGCGCCTACAGCAACGAACCACAGAACCCGTTGCTGCCGGCAAACACCAACGAAGTGTATGGCGGCCGCGTTGTCGAGCTGCTCTTCGAAGGCCTGCGGACCTACGACGCCGACGGCAAGCCGGTCAATGCCCTCGCGGAATCCATTGAATCCGATGACGCCCAGAACTGGACCATCAAGGTCAAGCAGGGCACGAAGTTCACCAACGGCGAGGAAATCACCGCCAAGACGTTCGTGGACTCCTGGAACTACGCCGCCAACTCGAAGAACCTGCAGAACAACGGCTTCTTCTTCGAGTCCATCGAGGGCTACGAGGAAGTTTCCGCCGTCACCCAGGAAACCAGCGCGGACGGCAAGACCAAAACCACCCCGGCTCCCACCGCGGAGACCATGTCCGGGCTGGTGGCCAAGGACGACTCCACCATCACTGTGAAGCTGGCCCAGCCGGAGGCTGACTGGTCGTTGCGGCTTGGTTACTCGGCATTCTTCCCGCTTCCCTCTGCCGCCCTGGCCGACCCGAAGGCCTTCGGTGAAAACCCGGTGGGCAACGGTCCGTACAAGATGGAAAAGGAAGGCGCCTGGGTTCACGACCAGTCCATCTCGCTCGTGAAGAACCCTGACTACAGCGGTCCCCGCGAAGCCAAGAACGGCGGCGTCACCTTCAAGTTCTACACGGATCCGGGCCCGGCTTACACGGACCTGCAGTCCGACAACCTGGATGTCACCGACGTGCTTCCGTCCAACGCGCTGAAGACCTACGTCACCGACTTCCCGGACCGCAACGCCACCAAGCCGGTGGCAACCAACTCCACGCTGAACATCCCGCCGTACAACCCGAACTTCCAGGGTGAAGCCGGCAAGCTCCGCCGCCAGGCACTGTCCTACGCCATCAACCGCGAGGAAATTGCCAAGGTCATCTTCAACGGCACCCGTACCCCGGCCAAGGCCTTTGTTCCGCCGGTGATCGAAGGTTTTGAAGAAGGAATCAAGGGCAGCGAAGTTCTGAAGTTCGACGCCGCCAAGGCCAAGGACCTGTGGGCACAGGCGGAGAAGATCCAGCCGTACGACGATTCCAAGCCGCTCCAGATTGCCTCCAACACCGATGGCGGCAACAAGGAATGGATCGACGCTGTAGCCAACGGCTTCAAGAACAACCTGGGCATCCAGGCTGAAATCCAGCCCTTCGCGAAGTTCGCAGAGGTGCTGAACCTGCGCAAGTCCCAGCAGCTTCCGGGCCTGACCCGCGCCGGCTGGCAGGGCGACTACCCCTCGCTCTACAACTTCCTGGGACCCGTCTGGGCAACGAACGCCTCCTCCAACTACGAGAAGTACACGAACCCCGAGTTCGACAAGCTGCTCAAGGAGGGCCTCGCCGCCAAGACCACGGAAGAGGCAAACGCCAAGTTCAACCAGGCACAGGAGATCCTCTTTGAAGATCTTCCGGGCCTGCCGCTCTGGGACCAGGCACGGCCGATCGTATGGAGTAACAACGTTGTGAAGGCCGAGACAGGCTGGAACGGCGGCATCCGCTACTTCGATATCACGGCTAAGTAGTTCCAGAACTCACTTGCCGCCAGGCAGATGGGGGTCCGGTCACAGCCGGGCCCCCATTGGCTTGCACGGCAGGAAGGCACCCCATGAACCTGTTTACTTCCCTGCCGGAAGGCTGGTGATCCAGTGGTCCGCTTTATCCTGCGCCGACTGCTCCAGGTGATCCCGGTCTTCCTCGGCACCACGCTTCTCGTTTACTACATGGTGTTCGCACTGCCCGGCGACCCCATCGCGGCGCTCTTCGGCGACCGCCAGCCGCCGCAGGCAGTCATTGATACCCTGCGCAGCCAGTACCACCTGGACGAACCGTTCTGGGTCCAGTACGGCCTCTTCCTGAAGAACCTCTTCACGTTCAACCTGGGCAACGACTTCACCGGCCAGCCCATCGCGGCAAGTCTCGCCAGGGTCTTCCCTGTGACGGCGATGCTCGCCATCGAGGCCCTGGCGATCCAGGCGATCTTCGGCGTAGCCTTTGGCGTTTTCGCAGGCCTGCGCCGCGGCGGCTGGTTTGATTCCACGGTCCTTGTGGCGTCCCTGGTGGTCATTGCAGTTCCCACCTTCGTGCTGGGCTTCGTCTTCCAGTTGGTATTCGGCGTCCAGTTGGGCTGGGCCAAACCAACAGTCGGGGCGAATGCGGACTGGGGCAGCCTGCTGCTGCCCGCCGTCGTCCTGGGCCTCGTGTCCTTTGCGTACGTCCTCCGCCTGACCCGCGCCTCCGTCAGCGAAAACATGAACGCGGACTATGTCCGGACCGCGACCGCCAAAGGCCTTTCCCGGCCGCGGGTGGTCATGGCCCACATCCTGCGCAACTCGCTGATCCCTGTCGTCACCTACCTCGCGCCAACCTCGGCGGCCTGATGGGCGGCGCCATTGTCACCGAAGGCATCTTCAACGTTCCGGGCGTCGGCAACAAGCTGTACCAGGCAGTCCTGCGCAGTGAAGGGCCCACCATCGTCTCCATTGTCAGCGTGCTGGTGCTGGTGTTCGTGGTGGCCAACCTGCTCGTCGACCTCCTGTACGCCTGGCTTGACCCGAGGATCCGCTATGACCAGTAACAACAGCCACTTCGTGGCTCCCATCGATGAAACGCCGCTGCTGGCAACGGACGCCGTCAAGACTGACCAGGCACCGCTCAGCCTATGGTCGGATGCGTGGCGCAAGCTCCGCCGTCGTCCGCTCTTCATCATTTCGGCGCTGCTCATTTTGGCACTGACCGTGGTGGCCCTGTTCCCCGGCCTGTTCACTTCAGTGCCGCCAAACGAGGGCTGCGAGCTGGCCAACTCGGAAGGCGGTCCCACTGCCGGGCACCCGTTCGGATTTACCTTCCAGGGCTGCGACGTCTACTCGCGCGTCATCCACGGAACCCAGGCATCGCTGTCCGTTGGCATCCTCTCGGTGCTGTGCGTGCTGGTCATCGGGGTCACCATCGGTGCGCTGGCCGGCTACTACGGCGGCTGGCTGGATTCTGTCCTTGCCCGCCTGGGTGACATCTTCTTTGCGTTGCCCCTGATTCTGGGCGCGCTGGTGATCACCCAGCTGCCCTTCTTCCGCGAGAACAAGAGCGTCTGGACGGTGGTGTTCGTCATCTCCCTCCTGGCGTGGCCGCAGATGGCCCGCATCACCCGGGGCGCCGTCATCGAGGTGCGCAACGCCGACTTCGTCACGGCCGCCCAGGCCTTGGGGGTCTCCAAGTTCGGGGCGCTGGTGCGGCACGTGCTGCCCAACGCACTCGCTCCCATCATCGTGCTGGCAACGCTTGAGCTGGGTGTCTTTATCGTGGCCGAGGCAACCCTGTCCTTCCTGGGCATCGGCCTGCCGCAGAGCATCATGTCCTGGGGTAATGACATCGCCGGGGCGCAGGCGTCCATCCGGACCAGCCCGGAGATCATGCTGTATCCGGCTGCGGCCCTGTCCATCACGGTACTCAGCTTCATCATGCTCGGTGACGCCGTCCGTGACGCCCTCGATCCCAAGAGCCGCCAGCGATGAGAGATAAAGAGATGACAACTCCAGACGTCCGCATCGAAGAAGCCGGGACCACGGGCACCAGGCCGCTGCTGGAAATCCGCGACCTCGCCATCACGTTCAAGACCAGCGGCGGTGAAGTCCAGGCTGTCCGCGACGCGCACCTGACCATCATGCCGGGCGAGACGGTGGCAATCGTGGGGGAGTCCGGCTCCGGCAAGTCGACCACCGCGCTGGCGGCGATTGGACTGCTGCCCAACAACGGGCGGGTCTCCGGCGGCCAGATCCTGCTCGACGGCGAGGACATTGCCCATGCCAGCGAGCAGCGCATGATCGAGTTGCGCGGCAACACCATCGGCATGGTTCCGCAGGACCCCATGTCCAACCTGAACCCCGTATGGAAGATCGGCTACCAGGTCCGCGAGACGCTCCGTGCGAACGGACGGCCCAGCGGACCTGATGACATCGCCAAGGTGCTGGCCGAGGCCGGCCTGCCGGACGCCAAGCGGCGTGCGAACCAGTACCCGCACGAGTTCTCCGGCGGCATGCGGCAGCGCGCCCTGATTGCCATCGGACTCTCGTGCCAGCCGCGCCTGCTGATCGCCGACGAGCCGACGTCCGCCCTGGACGTCACCGTGCAGCGCCAGATCCTGGACCACCTTGAAACCATGACCAGCGAACTGGGCACCTCGGTGCTGCTCATCACCCATGACCTGGGGTTGGCAGCCGAACGGGCCGACAAGGTCGTGGTGATGTACCAGGGCCGGGTGGTGGAGGCAGGTCCGTCGCTGGAGCTGCTGCGCAACCCGCGGCACCCCTACACCAAGAGGCTGGTGGAGTCCGCTCCGTCGCTGGCCAGCCGCCGCATCCAGGCGGCCAAGGAACAGGGCGTGGAGACGGCGGACCTGCTGGCTCCGGCTGCAGAACCGGCGGCTGCGGACAACGTTCTGGAGATCCAGGACCTGCGGAAGGTCTATAAGCTCCGGCAGGGGCTGGGGAAGTCAACGGACTTCGCGGCCGTTGACGGCGTCAGCTTCAACGTCCAGCGCGGAACCACGACGGCGATCGTGGGGGAGTCCGGGTCGGGGAAGTCCACGGTGGCGAAGATGGTGTTGCAGCTGGAAAAGCCCACGGACGGCCGGATCCTGTTCGACGGCGTGGACACCTCGAAGCTTAAGGCAGCAGAGCTGTTCAAGTTCCGTCGCCGGGTTCAGCCGATCTTCCAGGACCCCTATGGCTCCCTGGACCCGATGTACAACATCTTCCGCACCATCGAGGAGCCGTTGCGGGTCCACAAGATTGGCAACAGTGCGAGCCGGGAGAAGAAGGTCCGGGAGCTGCTGGACCAGGTGGCACTGCCACAGTCCGCCATGCAGCGGTACCCGAACGAGCTCTCTGGCGGGCAGCGGCAGCGTGTTGCCATTGCCCGTGCCCTGGCGCTGGACCCCGAAGTCATCATCTGTGACGAAGCGGTGTCCGCCCTGGACGTGCTGGTCCAGGCGCAGGTCCTGAACCTGCTGGCGGACCTGCAGTCGAACCTGGGGCTGACCTACCTGTTCATCACCCATGACCTCGCCGTGGTCCGCCAGATCGCGGACCACGTGTGCGTCATGGAAAAGGGACGCCTGGTGGAAACCGGCTCCACAGATGAGGTCTTCGAATCGCCGCGGGAGGACTACACCAAGGCCCTCCTCAATGCCATCCCGGGCGCGAAGCTGATGCTGCCGCCTGAAGTGGCGTAGCCGCGGCATCACCTACAACGGTTGGAGCCGGTGCCTTCCAGGCGCCGGCTCCAGCCGTTTTGCATGCCTTGAGCTGTCAGTCCTGTGATTCGCCTGGGGCTCCGGCGGCCAGTACTGCGCCCGTATCCGGGGCCTGCGTCCTTTCGAGCCCCAGGTCGCGCAGCCGCTGCTCCAGCAGGGAGCCCAGCGCCCTGCGCCCGGACGGGTTCATGTGGACGGCGTCCGCGAGGTCCTTGGCCAGGCCGTACCGGGTCAGCCAGTCGCCCACCGACACAAACGGCAGCCCGCGCTCTGCCGCCACCGACCCCAGCAGGGTGTCCACGTCCGTGCGGCGCCCTCCGCCGTCGTCCTTGCTGCGCGCCAGCGTACCGATCATTGCCATCCGGGTGCCGGGATAGCGGGCCTGCAGTTCCCCGATCAGGCTTTCCGCATTGGTGGTGATCTGCCGGTCGGTGGCGCCGCTGGCGGCGTCATTGCCGCCACCTTGGATGACGATCAGGGCAGGTGTCCCGGAAGGAAGCAGCCAGTCACCGTCGCGGAGGGCCTCAATGTAGTTGCCGGTGCTGCCGTTGGCGGAGACGAACCCGGTGCCGCCGCGTCCGCAGAAGTAGACCTTGTACCCGGCTGCCGTCAGAGCCTGGCGGGGCCATCCGTCGAGGGGTTCCGACTGGGAGTCGCCGATCAGGAGTGCCGTCCGGCTGATGTCCGGGACCACCGCCTCGAGCCGGCCGTTGGCAGGATTCCGGACCCTGGAGCCCGTAGCCGGTGCTTCGGCGGCTGCCGCGTGGCCTGGGGCGGCCGCGGCCTGGACGGCAGGCGCTGCCGGGGAAGGGGCCGGCAAGGTGCATCCCGCTAAGGAAACCAAGGCGCACAGTGCAACGACGGCGGCGGCTCCGAAGGTGCCAAGGCTGCCGCCTGCCAAGGCTCTATTCATATGAAGTCTCCGGGCCTGCTCAGTGCGTCGTTGCGTGGTGTCAGAGTAATCATGTGGCATGCCGGAACGGTTGGCCAGTGATTTTGCTCACTTTTTTCCGGCGTGGCGGAGATGCGGCTGCAGGGCAAGCCATCGGAACCCCTGATTTTTAGGCCAATAAATGCCAGTGCCGGTAAGATGGGGGAAGGCGCCCTGTGCAAAGGGCCTGATCCGTCGTGCGTTCCGGTTAGGAATTGGCGCGATACAACAGCTGACTCCACTGAATCGAGCCATTACGCATGTCTGAAACCACCACCAACACCGCGGTAGCCACTGCATCGCGCAGTGACCTGCGCAACGTCGCGATCGTGGCCCACGTTGACCACGGCAAGACCACCCTGGTCGACGCCATGCTCAAGCAGACCAACTCCTTCGCCGAGCACAACCACCTCGAAGACCGCGTGATGGACTCCGGTGACCTTGAGCGCGAAAAGGGCATCACCATCCTGGCTAAGAACACCACGGTGGCCTACAACGGTCCGTCCTCCAACGGCGAGACCATCACCATCAACGTGATCGACACCCCGGGCCACGCCGACTTCGGCGGCGAGGTGGAGCGCGGCCTGTCCATGGTTGACGGCGTGGTGCTGCTGGTGGACTCCTCGGAAGGACCCCTGCCGCAGACCCGCTTCGTGCTGCGCAAGGCACTGGCCGCGCACCTGCCGGTCATCCTGCTGGTCAACAAGACCGACCGGCCCGACGCCCGCATCGACGAAGTGGTCCACGAGTCCATGGACCTGCTCCTGGGCCTCGCCTCCGACCTCGCCGACGAGGTGCCGGACCTGGACCTGGACAAGGTCCTCGAAGTGCCGGTCGTCTACGCCGCCGCAAAGGTTGGCCGGGCTTCCTTGGAGCAGCCCGCCAACGGCTCCGCTCCGGACAACGAGGACCTGGAACCGCTGTTCAAGGCCATCATTGAGCACATTCCTGCACCCACGTACAACCCTGAAGGTGTGCTGCAGGCGCACGTCACCAATCTGGACGCCTCCCCGTTCCTGGGCCGCCTCGCCCTGCTCCGCATTTACAACGGAACGCTCCGCAAGGGCCAGCAGGTTGCCTGGGCCCGCCAGAACGGCGAGCTGAAGACCGTGAAGATCACGGAACTCCTGGCCACCAAGGCCCTGGAGCGCGTTCCTGCCGAATCCGCAGGCCCCGGTGAGATCGTCGCCGTCGCCGGCATCGAGGACATCACCATCGGTGAGACCCTGACCGACGTCGAAAACCCGCAGCCGCTGCCGCTGATCACCGTCGACGATCCCGCGATCTCCATGACCATCGGTATCAACACCTCGCCGCTCGCCGGCAAGGTCAAGGGCGCCAAGGTGACTGCCCGCCAGGTGAAGGACCGCCTGGACAAGGAGCTGATCGGTAACGTCTCCATCAAGGTGCTCCCCACCGAGCGTCCGGATGCCTGGGAAGTGCAGGGCCGTGGTGAGCTCGCCCTCGCCATCCTGGTGGAGCAGATGCGCCGTGAAGGTTTCGAGCTGACTGTCGGCAAGCCGCAGGTTGTCACCAAGACCATCGACGGCAAGATCCACGAGCCGATGGAACACATGACCATCGACGTGCCGGAAGAGTACCTCGGCGCGGTGACGCAGCTGATGGCAGCCCGGAAGGGCCGCATGACCAACATGGCCAACCACGGCACCGGCTGGTGCCGCATGGAGTTCATCGTTCCGGCCCGTGGCCTGATCGGTTTCCGCACCAAGTTCCTCACCGATACCCGCGGTGCCGGAATTGCGGCTTCCATTTCCGAAGGCTACGAGCCGTGGGCCGGCCCCATCGAGTACCGCACCAACGGTTCCATGGTTGCCGACCGCGCAGGTGTTGTGACCCCGTTCGCCATGATCAACCTGCAGGAACGCGGCTCGTTCTTCGTCAAGCCCACCTCCGAGGTGTACGAGGGCATGATTGTTGGCGAGAACTCCCGCGCCGATGACATGGACGTGAACATCACCAAGGAAAAGAAGCTCACCAACATGCGTGCCGCTTCTTCCGATACCTTCGAGAACCTGACGCCGCCGCGCGAGCTCACCCTCGAAGAGTCGCTGGAATTCGCCCGCGAGGACGAGTGCGTGGAGGTGACCCCGGAAGCCATCCGCATCCGCAAGGTCATCCTGGACACCAACGAGCGTGCCAAGGCAAACCGCGCCCGCGCCAAGGCGTAGCAAGACCGCAGTTCCCGAAGAAAGCCACCGGCAACTTGCCGGTGGCTTTCTTCATACCGCTGTGCGGAGTGAAACGGGCCCTTGGGCCGCAGCGGAAGTCCCGGCGCATCGAGCTTCGCCGGCCCTGCGCCCTGCCGCTTTCCACATAGGCGTGGCTCCCGCTGCGTCCGGGAGGCCGGAACCGGCAGCATGCACCCATGAGAACTGTTACCGATGTCTTGGCGGCGATGGGCGGAGTGGGCAGCACCAGCAACCTCAGGCAAGCCGGTGTCCCGCGCGGGAGCATTGAAGCGGGCGTGCTGGATGCTTCCGTTCAGAGGATCGCGCGCGGTGTTTACGCGCTGCCCGATGCCGACCCGCTGCTCGTCCATGCCGCCCGCCATCACGCCGTGCCGGCGTGCGTCACCGCTGCTGCGGCGGCGGGTTTGTGGGTGGTCAGCACGCCCGACGTGCCGCATCTTGCCGCGCGGCACGGACGTAGGATCCCCGGCTGCGTGGTTCATCGGGGCAGTGTTCCGCCTACGTACCTGGACGTTGTGTGCCAGGCGCTGCGCTGCCTGCCGCCGCTGGACGGACTGGTCGTTGCAGAATCCGCCGTCAAGAAGGGGCTGATTCAGCTGCCGGTCCTGCGGGAACGCTTCCCGGCCTGCGGGAAAAGTCAATCCTCAGCCTGGTGGCCAGAATCAGGCCCCAATCCGGCTCCATTATCGAGACGATGGCCCGCTATCTGTTGGAAGAGGCGGGCCTGACGGTCGAGATGCAGGTAAAGATTCCCGGTATGGGCCACCTGGACCTCCTGGTTGATGGCCTCCTGGGGATCGAAACCGACGGCTTTGACCACCACAGCAGCCGGTCTGCATACCGCGAGGACAGGAGGCGGTGGAACGTCACTGTCGTCCGCGGCGTCCCCACGCTGCGTGTGACCTTTGAGATGCTTGCCGGCAAGCCGCAGGAGTTCGTGCTGATGGTGCAGCGGGCACTTGCCACCTACGCAGTGCGCAGTGACAGCGGGCATCGGCGCGCAGTGGACGTCCCGGCGCAGTGAGAGATACCCTAGCCGCGCGGCCGGCGGCGTTCGGGCGCCGGGGGAACCTGCTTGGCCGCCACCACAAGGCCAAGGGGAATTACGACGTCGGCCTGCCGGGTTCGGATGGTGCAGGCACCGGCGTCGCAGGAGACCAGGTGGCCCAGGGCGTCCGTGAGGCCGTCCTCGAACCGGTAGCGGACCACCACCCGTGTTCCGGGTTTGGCTGCGGCAAGGAACTGCGGGGGTAGGCGGCTGACTCACCAGTTCATACTAGGGGTGCCGGCTAGGTTCGCGGGAACGGGCTGGGAGATAATAGGCTCAGATGTCAAGAGTCCGGCCGCAGCTGCCGGATGCAAGAACCGGCGGGTCGCCGGAACCAACGTGGAGAGGCCAGGGACGTGACGTACGTAATCGCGCAGCCGTGTGTGGATGTCAAGGACAAGGCATGTATCGAAGAATGCCCCGTCGACTGCATCTATGAAGGTGAGCGTTCGCTGTACATCCATCCGGACGAATGCGTCGACTGCGGCGCCTGCGAGCCCGTATGCCCGGTTGAGGCGATCTACTACGAGGATGACACTCCGGACGAGTGGGCAGACTACTACAAGGCCAACGTCGAGTTCTTCGACGACCTCGGTTCACCGGGTGGTGCCGCCAAGATCGGCAACACCGGCAAGGACCACCCGATGATCGCCGCCCTGCCGCCGCAGAACCAAGACCACTGACGCCCGCGGGAAGATGACTGCAGCAGTGAATTCGTTCGGCCTTGACCTGCCCGATTACCCGTGGGAGGCCATGGCGCCGTACCTCGCGAAGGCCTCGGAGCATCCTGGCGGAGTGGTGAACCTGTCCATCGGGACACCGGTGGATCCCACCCCGGCACTGATCCAGGATGCGCTGAAGGCCGCTGCTGACGCACCGGGATACCCCACCGTGCACGGCACACCCGCACTCCGCGAGGCCATCGCGGGCTGGTTCGAGCGCCGACGGGGAGTGGCCGGGCTGGACCCCCGCAACATCATGCCCACGGTCGGTTCCAAGGAACTGGTCGCGTGGCTGCCGCTGCTGCTGGGCCTGAAGCCGGGGGACGTCGTCGTACGCCCCAAGGTGGCGTATCCGACGTACGATATCGGCGCAACGCTGGCAGGGGCCACCTCTGTTGCGACGGACAACCTGGACGAGCTCGACGACGCCACGCGCTCCCGGGTGCGCCTGATCTGGGTCAATTCCCCAGGAAACCCCACCGGCAGCGTCCGCGACGCCGACTCCCTGAAAGCCCTCGTTGTGCAGGCCCGGGAACTGGGTGCGGTGGTGGCGTCCGATGAATGCTACGCCGAACTGGGCTGGGGAACCTGGGACGTCCAGCGCGGCGGCCAGCGCGTCCCCAGTATCCTGGATCCGCGGGTTGCCGGCGGATCGCACCAGGGCCTGCTCGCCGTTTATTCGCTCAGCAAGCAGTCCAACCTCGCAGGCTACCGCGCCGCCTTCGTGGCCGGCGATCAGGACCTGATGCCCAACCTCGTCAACAGCCGCAAGCACGCCGGCATGATCGTTCCCTATCCCGTGCAGGAGGCCATGCGCGTGGCGCTGGGAGACGACACGCACGTCGAGGCGCAGAAGGACCTTTACCGCGGACGCCGGGAGCGACTGGTTCCTGCGCTCCTGGACTTCGGCCTGGAGATCAAGGATTCCGACGCCGGCCTGTACCTCTGGTCCACGGCGGGGGAGAACACCTGGGACACCGTGGCCCGGCTGGCGGAGCGCGGCATCGTGGTGGGCCCCGGGGTCTTCTACGGCGAGTCCGGCAACGGCTATGTCCGGGTTGCCCTGACGGGAACCGACGAGCGGATCGACGCTGCGGTGGACCGCCTCCGCTAAGCCGGAGGCGCACGCACCCCCGTAACAATCGTGTGACTCGCGCCACATCGCGGGCATTTCAGGGGGAATCAGGCTGTCTCGAATTAGTGACACCCGCCAAGGGGCGGTACTTTTTAACTGATCAATGGTGGCTTTCTACAAGAAGGCAGCCCGGGTGTTGGAACCTGTGTCCTCAGGGTCAGTGCGCGGCTCACCTGATATTGGATCAAGCTTTCGACAGAGGCCCAGACGCCTCATGAAGGGGACTCCATGACTGAGACCAACAACGCTGCGACCCTGCTGCACGCAGGTGGGGAGCTCAAGCTCCCGCGCATCCCGGTTATTGAAGGAAACGAAGGCTACGACGTTTCCAAGCTGCTGAAGCAGACGGGCGCAGTCACCTTTGACCCCGGCTTCATGAACACCGCGGCAACCACCTCGGCCATCACCTACATCGATGGCGATGCGGGCATCCTGCGCTACCGCGGGTACCCCATCGAGCAGCTGGCACAGCACTCCAGCTTCCTTGAGGTGTCCTACCTGCTGATCTACGGCAACCTGCCTACGCCCACGGAACTGGATGAGTTCGACCAGAAGATCCGGCGCCATACCCTGCTCCACGAGGAGCTGAAGGGCTTCTTCGGCGGCTTCCCCCGCGATGCGCACCCGATGCCCGTCCTGTCCTCCGCAGTGTCCGCGCTGTCCACGTTCTACCAGGACTCGCTGGACCCGTTCAACGCCGAGCAGGTGGAAGTTTCCACCATCCGGCTCATGGCCAAGCTGCCGGTCATCGCCGCCTATGCGCACAAGAAGTCCATCGGCCAGCCCATGCTGTACCCGGACAACTCCCACAACCTCGTGGAGAACTTCCTGCGCCTGAGCTTCGGCCTGCCGGCCGAGCACTACGAAGTCGATCCGATCGTGGCCAAGGCCCTGGACCTGCTGCTCATCCTGCACGCGGACCACGAGCAGAACTGCTCCACCTCCACCGTGCGCCTGGTGGGCTCCTCCAACGCCAACCTCTTCGCCTCTGTCTCCGCAGGCATCAACGCCCTCTTCGGCCCGGCCCACGGCGGCGCCAACGAAGCTGTGCTGAAAATGCTCCGGCAGATCCAGGCCGAGGGCCTCAAGCCCGAGGACTACATGGAGAAGGTCAAGAACAAGGAGGACGGCGTCCGCCTCATGGGCTTCGGGCACCGTGTCTACAAGAACTACGATCCGCGCGCCAAGATCGTCAAGGCCACCGCGCACGAGATCCTCGAGAAGCTCGGCGGCAACGACGAACTGCTGGACATCGCCCTCCGCCTGGAAGAGAAGGCGCTCAACGATGACTACTTCATCCAGCGCAAGCTCTACCCGAACGTGGACTTCTACACCGGCCTGATCTACAAGGCCATGGGCTTCCCGGAGAAGATGTTCACCGTGCTGTTCGCAATCGGACGCCTCCCCGGCTGGATCGCCCAGTGGCGTGAAATGATCAGCGACCCCAACACGAAGATCGGCCGTCCGCGCCAGCTCTACATCGGCGAACCGGCCCGGGACTACCCGGCACGCTAACGCACCCGGCCAGGTCCGGATAGTACGACGGCGGCCGCCCACCTTTCCAAGGTGGGCGGCCGTTTGCGTGGTGCCATCGGTGATCGGGCTTGTCGAGATGCAGGGTTTCGACAGGCTCAACCACCGGTCCGATCAGTTGTTGTAGCCGTTGGGGTTGTTTTTTTGCCAGCGCCAGTGGTCTTCGCACATTTCGTCGATGGTTTTGGTGGTGGACCAGCTGAGGTCGGCGAGGGCGGAGGTGGCGTCTGCCCAGAAGGCGGGCAGGTCTCCGGCGCGGCGGGCGGTGATTTCGTAGGGGATGGGTTTGCCGACTGCTTTTTCGAAGGAGTGCAGGACTTCCAGGACGGAGGA
>NZ_AOFD01000008.1 GCF_000332815.1 Arthrobacter nitrophenolicus | reverse complement strand
GCGCTTCTCCCCGGCCTGCTGGCCCGTCCGCGGAGTCCCCTCCCCCGCCAGCCGGCACGCGGACAGGCCCGCGGCGGCGGCCCACGCCTGCGGGGACCCGGCGTGGTGGTACTGCACCGGAACCGGAAAGTCCTGCCTGGAGAAGCCGCCAAACAGCTCCGGCAGTGTGTTGCCGAAGTAGGCTGCGGCGTCGCGGAGGCCGCGCGCCACGGTGGCGGCCTGGTCGCGCAGGCCGTAGGACGCCATGCCCTCGGCGGCCAGCATGGTGTCATGCGGCCAGACGGAGCCGTTGTGGTAGGACAGCGGGTGGTAATTGTGCTGCCCTTCGGCAAGGGTCCGGATGCCCCAGCCGGTAAAGAAGTCGGGCCGCAGGAGCCGAAGCGCCACTGCGCGGGCGTCCTCCGGATACAGGATCCCGGCCCACAGCAGGTGCCCGGCGTTGGACGCCAGCGCATCCACCTGCCGGCCTTCGCCGTCCACCGCCAGTGCCGGGAAGTCATGCTCCGGCATCCAGAAGTCCACCCGGAAACGGACCTTTAGCTTGTCCGCGAGGCTCCGGAGCTGCCCTGCCCAGGCGGGGTCGCCCCAGACCTCGGCCGCGAGGCGGGAGCATTCCCGCAGGCCGCGCCAGGCGTACCCCTGCACCTCGGCCAGGGCGATTGCACCCACAGGTTCGCGGCCGTCCGCCCCGGCCACGGCGTCGTGCGAGTCCTTCCAGCCCTGGTGCAGGAGCCCGCCGGGATCGGGGGTGTAGCGGAGGAACCCGGTGTCCCGCAGGCCGCCGTCACCCAGCATCCACTCCACCGCCGCGCGCGCCGGCTGTTCCATGTCCCGGAGAAGCTGCGGATCGTCCACCCGGCCCAGCGCCATCAGGAACAGCGGGGTGGAATCCACCGTCCCGTAGTAGCGGCCATACGGTACGGCGCCCAGCTGCGCCAGCTCGCTGACCCGCAGCTCGTGCACCATTTTGCCGGGCTGCTCCACTGGCGGGGTCATGGACGGTCCCCTGCGTGGCGGCCAGGGCGCGGAGGACGTCCGGAAGCAGGTCAGGGCGGTCCTGCCGCGCCAGCAGCGAGGCCAGGACCGAGTCCCGGCCAAAGAACGTGAGGAACCAGGGCAGGCCGGCGGCCGGGATGGTCAGGTCCGGCCGCAGCGGGCAGGGCATCAGCAGCGAATCCAGGTCCCGGAGGCTTTGGCGCCTGAGCGCGCTGTCCTCCTTGGGCTGCGCGGACTTCCCCTGCGGGACGTGCTTTCCGGACGAACCGGGGCGTGGCACGCGGGGCTCCGGCGCTGCCGGCTTCGGCCGCAGCGGCGCGGTGGCGAGGGCGGTGATGGTCAGCGCCTGTTCCCCGCCGGCTTCCAGGGGAAGGTCCCAGGTCAAGGTTGCAGCCACGAAACGCCCGGCCACCGGCTCACGGCGGACCGACGGTGCAATGCTGGCCGTGACCCTGACCCCTGCCTCAAAGGTGCGGCCCGCGAGGGTGTGCGTGTAGTCGAAAGTCAGGGAACCGTCGTCGATCACGGTGAGGCTGCTGGCAGCCGCGGAAAGGTCGAAGGTCCTGCCGTCCGTGCGGACCGTGAACTGGTCCGCGAAGTCGGTGCCGGCGCCCAGGACCAGGTGTGCGGTGACGGGCTCCCGGCCGAGGTTCCGGATGGCCAGGGTCTCGGTGAGGCCGCCCGCGTCCAGCTCCTGGGTCCGGACGACGAAGAGGTCATGCGTCTGGTTCCGCCGGCCCGCGGGGCTCATGGCGATGCGCCGACGGCCCGGTTCCGAGACGCTGCCGACCTCCCAGAAGGCAGACCGGTCGATCTCCAGGATCCAGCGTGAGAGCAGCCGGGTGTCCGCCACGTAGAGGCCCTCGGTGCCGAGGGCGGCGGCCTGCGCGCGCCCGATGCTGCCATCAGGGGCGCCGCGCATCATGGCGCCGTGCGCCACCAGGACGGAGACGGCGGACGGAGGTGCGGTGGCGGTCACAGGGCGCTCCTTTGATAGGTGGTTTCCAGTGCCAGCGCCGCGGTCCAGCTGAAGCTCCGGGTGCCGTGCGCCGCACCCGTCCAGGGGTCGACGTATTCGGGAAAGTCGTGCTCCGCCGCGAGCTTGCCGATGTTGCCGCGCAGGAAGTCCGCCTGGCCGGTCCGTCCCAGCCGGTCCAGGGCCTCGGCCACCAGCCAGGTCATGTTGAACCACGCCGGTCCGCGCCAGTACAGCGCCGGATTGTGGTCCTCCGCGGTGGCGTCGTAGCTGGGCACCATCAGGCGCCGCCGCCCAGGAAGCGCGGTCCGTTCAGGGTGGCAATTAGTTCGTCGGCATGGGCCTGGCCGGGAAGCAGCAGCGGCATCAGCCCGTTGACGGTGGCCTTCCGCACCACGGCTCCGGTGATGGCGTCCCGCGCGGAGTAGCAGCCGAGCTCCGGAACATACAGCTGCTCCAGCGCCTCCGCCGTCCGCTGCGCGCGCTCGCGGTGGACTCCTGCGGGCAGCCCCAGTTCCGCGGCAATATCCGCGAGCGCCAGCTCTGACACCGCCAGGAGGGTGTTGAAGAGCGGGTCCTCCATCAGGAAGGGGTAGTCCCGGTCCTCGTCGTCGCAGCTGTGGTCCCGGTAGCGTTCAGCCATCCAGAAGTATTTGCCGTACTCCTTCTGGCTGGGGCGCTCTCCGGCGTCGGCGTGCTGCAGGTCCGGCCGGTTCAGTGGTGTGCGGCAGTCATCGGGGATTCGTGCCATCACGTCGTCCCACAGTGGGGAGTTGTCCGTGCCCGACTCCCACGGGTGGACGATGCAGGCCAGCCCGGATCCGCGGCGGTCCCGGCGGCCGGTGAGGTAGCCGTGCCAGCGCACCAGCTTGGGGTAGCTCCGTTCGAGGAAGGACCGGCGGCGTGATTCGGCGGGGTCCGCCTGGTGGATCTTCCAGACCGCCCAGGCGTGGTTGGGCGGCTGGACCAGGCCCGCCGTCTCGGCGTGCCTGGGTGCGCCGGGGATGCTGGTGGACTGCCAGAAGGACGCGCCCGGCGCGTAATCCTGGTCCCGGTGCGGATCGAAGACGATCTGGGGCAGGCGGCCGTCGTCCCACTGCCCGGCAAACAACGCGTCCATTTCCTGCCCTGCGCGGCGGGGCGAGACGCGCCGCAGCCCTACCGCGATGAAGGAGGAGTCCCAGCTCCACTGGTGCGGATACAGTCCCGGCGCCGGAACCGTGTGGGTGGTGCGCCAGTTGGCTTCCAGGACGGCGGTGCCGAGGGCGGCAATCCGGCGGGGGTCCGCGCCGCGCCCGTCCGGGGCAGCCATCCGGGCATCCCGGGTGTGGCCGCCGCTCACAGGTACCGTCCCAGCAGCGAGGGAACGCGGGGAAGGACTTCGGCCGCGGGACCGGACAGCCTGGACTCCAGTGCCACCGTCCCCTGGTAGCCGATGGATTTCAGCGTGGCCCCGAACAGTGCCCAGTCGATGTGGCCCGCCCCGGGTTCCAGCCGGTTGGAGTCGCTGGCCTGGACATGGCCGATATAGTCCGCCGCTTCCTGCAGCGCCTCCGCCGGATCACTTTCCTCGATGTTCATGTGGTAGGTGTCCGGTGCCAGCTTCACCGCGTCCTGGCCGGCGAACTTCAGGAGCCGGACGCCGTCAGCGAGCCGGTTGACCATGTGGTCCTCGTAGCGGTTGAGGGGTTCCAGGTAGAGCTCCACGCCTTCCGACGCCGCGTGCCCGCCCAGGTGTGCCAGGGCCTCGACCAGCACGGCGGTGTCCTGCTCCTCGGTCCTGGGCGGCACGAACGGGGGCAGCCGCCTGGAGAACATGCCGTACGAGGCCGGGGTCATGACGCCGCGGCCGCCGATCTCGGCCATGACGCTGAGCTGGGATTTCAGCTGCACGACAGCGTCCTTCCGGAGTTCGTCGTCGAACGCGCCGATGAAGTGGGACATCTCCACGCAGGCCGTGGGCATCACGACACCCGCAGCCCGGGCGCGGCGCAGCTCCGGGAGCCTCGCCTCGAACTCGAGGTTGCCGGCTGAGCGGAGCTCGATTCCGCCGAAACCCCATTCCAGCGCGTGGTCGAACTTCTCCTCAAGGCTGGCGCCTGGAAGGTGTTGTTCCTGGACGGTGATGACGGTCATGAGAACTCCAATACAACCTGGAGCGCGGACTGGGGGTCCGTGTCCAGTAGTTCGTAGGCTTTGGCGGCGTCCGCCAGGGGAAAGGTATGGGTGACGAGGGAGGGTGCGTCCACCAGCCCCTTGGCCAGGTGGTCCACCACCGTCTGCTGCAGCCGCGGAACGGTCCAGCGGGAACGGAGCCGGTTGGGCACGGAACCGATCTGCGAGGCCAGCAGTTGGACACGGTTGTGGTGGAACTCCTCGCCGAAGCGGACGCCTGTGGCCTCGCCCTGGTAGAATCCGGCCGCGATGACGGTGCCGTCCGCGCCCACGGTGCGGGTTGCCTCGTGCAGCGCGCGGTAATTGCCGCTCAGCTCGATGGCCACGTCCACGCCGGCTCCGCTGGTGATCCGCCTGATGTCCCCGGCGAGCTCCGGTGACGGGCTGAGGGCATGGCCGGCACCCCACTGCAGCGCGTGCGCGCGCCGGTTCTCGATGCCGTCGACGGCGATCACGGCCGCCCCGTTCAGGACGGCAAAGCGGGTGGCCAGCAGCCCGATGACGCCCTGGCCGAAAATCGCCACCGTGGAACCCGGGCCAAGGTCCGCGGCGAGCACGGCGCTCAGGGCGATGGCACCCACGCGGACGAACGCGCCGGCCAGGGGGTCCATCCCATCCGGCAGGACGTGGCCGCGCAGGGTCTCCGCGGCGAGGATGCCCTCATCCCGGTGCCCCCAGATCCCCCAGACGATATCGCCCGGCTTCACGGGCGGGTCCGATTCGGCGGCATCCGACACCGGCGCTGCCGGTGGCGCAACTTCCACCACCTCGCCTACTTCGGAATACCCCCAGCCATCCAGCGGATAGTTCAGCGCTTCCCGGCCCGGCTGGAAGAGGCGCGACGCCGGATCCCACACGGAGGTGAGGTACGGATTGGTGCCGCGGTAGGCAGTGAGCTCGGTCCCGGCCGAGATGCCGGAGTAGATGGTGCTTACCCTCGCCTGGCCGGGTTCGAGGGGGATGGACGGCTGGTCAACAACAGCCACGCTGCGGGGCGCGGCGATGCGGAGAAAGCGGGACACTTTCAGTTTTGTCCTTCGGTTCGTGGAGGCTGTCATCCTGTGACCTATCTGACATTAGCATAAGCACTAGCCACTTGTGCCTAGTTGTTATACAAAAACTGCAGTATGTTTATCCCGTGCTTTCGGTCCCGCAGCACAGCCGGCCGTGCACCTGGCGGCCGAGGTTGCGGCGGACCGTCAGCTGTTACCAAACGCCGGACAGCAGGGTTTGGAGGGAGACAGGTGGACAACGGCGGCAAGCCAACGCCGGTACTGGAGATCGGCGGCACGCATGTAACGGCGGCCCTGGTGAGCAGCCTGGCAATAGGGAACAGCAGTGGGCCGTGGTCCCGGACAGCGTGGTGCGGCGCGGCCTTGACGCGAACGCTTCCGCGGACACCCTCCTGGATGGCCTGGCGGCCGCGGCACGGGACATCGGCGCTCGCCATGACGGCTGCTGGGGTGTCGCGCTGCCCGGCCCCTTCGACTATGCGAACGGGGTGGCCCTGTATGAGCATGTGGGCAAGTTCGACCAACTCCGCGGCGTGGATATCAGGGCCGGGCTGCGGTCACGGCTGCAGGACGCGATGAGGAGCGCCTGGTTCCTTAACGACGCCGACGCGTTCGGCATCGGCGAGGTGGCCCTGGGTGCTGCCGGGGACAGCCGCCGGGCCGTGTGCCTCACGCTGGGAACAGGTGTGGGTTCGGCGTTCCTTGCCGACGGTGTTCCGGTGAAGGCCGGGCCGGACGTGCCGCCGGACGGCAGCTGTTACCTGCTGCAGTACCGGGGCCGCCCGCTTGAGGAGACCGTCTCCCGCCGGGCGATCCGCCGCGCCTACGCTGCGGAGATGCCCGACGCCGGCGCCCCGGACGTGCGAGCCATAGCGGAGGCGTGCCGGGCCGGCGACGCCGTGGCCGTGGCAGTCCTTGGGCGCGCCTTTGCTGCCCTTGGCGAGGCCGTGGGCCCGTTTCTGTTGCGGTTCGGTGCGGAGGTCCTCATCGTAGGAGGCTCCATGGCCGGCTCCTGGGACATCGTGGAACCGGCGGTCCGTCAGGGGCTGGTGGCGGTACATCCGCAACTGGCTGCGCTGCCGCTCCGGAAGGCTGCGCGGTCCGAGGAAGCCGGGCTGGTGGGGGCCGCCTGGTGGGCGTGGACCCGGGAGTTCGGCCGGAGGCAGGCAGCTCGGAGGGAAGTCCGGGCCGAACCTTAGGCACAGCCCTCAGGCGGGCCGGCCGACAACCCTGGCGGGCAGGTCCGTTTCGGTGCCGCGGACGTAGGCCTTCACCGTGGCCAGCTTCTGGCCTGTCCCGGCACCGTGGGGGCGGATGGTGTAGGCACCCACGGCGGCGGGAATGATGAAGGTTTCGGCGTAGTTCACCACGAACGGCTCGAAGCGGCCATCCGGGCTCTCCACCACGGCTTCGGGGCCTTCCACCAGGTTGAGGACATTGACGGTGCCGCGGGTGTGGTGTTCCACGGTGCCGGTGAACCAGTGCCGCCGCACCTCGATGAACTCGAGTTCGTGCAGGCCTGTCCGCTCCTCGGTCCAGCCCGGGCCCGAGCCCAGCTCCTCCACCTGGTCCAGCAGTTGCTCCTTCACCCATACCGTGTCGCGGTCCCACTGGATATTCCGGCTGGCGTGGTCCACGTGGATGGGCCGGGGCCTGCCGTCCAGTCCCACCCGGTCCCAGTCCCACATTTTGAAGGTAAAGATGTAGGGCGTCGCCGAGATCTCCAGCACCATCGAGTTGGCGCCGGACGCATGCACCGTGCCGGCCGGGATGGAGAAGTGGTCGTGCTTGCGCGCCGGAAAGGCGTTGACGTAATCCTCC
This sequence comes from Arthrobacter nitrophenolicus, assembly GCF_000332815.1. Taxonomy (GTDB): domain Bacteria; phylum Actinomycetota; class Actinomycetes; order Actinomycetales; family Micrococcaceae; genus Arthrobacter; species Arthrobacter nitrophenolicus. The sequence continues at coordinate 98,106 of NZ_AOFD01000008.1, read as the reverse complement.
GCCGGGAAGTGCGTGCCGCCGTCGGACGCTTCCTTCAGCGCCCTGACCATGGCCGCCGGGTCCGTCCCGGATTTGAGCCCCAGGTACACCACCGCGTCAGGGCCGGCGTCCAGGAGGTAGTAGCTCTCGTCCTGCGTGTAATGCATGCCGAACCGGTCCTGGATGTAGTCCGTGAGCGGATGGACCTGCAGCGAGAGGTTGCCGCCGCCCATGGTGTCCAGGAAGTCGAAGCGGATGGGGAATTCAGCGCCGAACCGGGCGAAGGTCTGCGGTCCCAGCAGCGCAGCGGGCTGGGTGAACACCACGTTCAGGGATGGCAGTTCCACCACCTGTCCGCCCACGTCCAGCAGGATGCTGTTCTCCTCCGGAACGCAGTCGAAGCACCAGGCGTAGTTGTCCGCCTCCGCGTCCAGTCCGATGACCTTCTTCATCCACTGCCCGCCCCACACGCCGGGATCGAAGAACGGCACCACGCGGAACGGTGCCGCGGCGGCCGCGGCCATCCCGCGGTGGAACGTCTCCCCCGTGATCAGCGTGGCCCCGGCGATGCTGCGGTTGGTGTCCAGGACGTAGTCGACGGCGGGGAACATCTGCCGCTTGTGCCGGTCCGCCACCCGCCATTCCACGAAAAAGCTGCGCTTGTACTTGCGCAGGTTGTCCTCGTTGGTGTTGTGGCAGCGCCAGTTCGGGGCCCCGGCTCGCTGGCGCTGCTGAAGTTCCCAGCGCGCCATGTCCGCGAGGACCAGCGTGCGCTCGGGCAGCGGCACCAGGGCGGCTCCCCAGCCCACCAGGACCACGGGAACGTCCGACGCCGACACCCGGGTTGCCAGGCCGGCAAGCCTTCCGGCGTCGTAGAAGTCGGCAAGGGTGTGATGGCTCAGGACGCCAAAGACGCGGTCGTCCGTGAGGAGGTTGGCGGCGATCAGGGCGTCGATGTCCGCGATGGGCAGGGCGGCAAGGTCCTCGACATCCAGGATCCGGTGGCCGGGCAGCGCTTCCGCAATAGAGGCTTTCAGTTCATCCAGCCGGACGCCCGGGTAGGTGTCCACCACCACCGGCTTATCCGCACGGGCCGCTTCCTGCCAGGCTGCGTGTCCGGTCCAGGCCTGATGGTGCCCTGGAACGGTGACGGTGGGAAATTTGTCGTAGCTGCTGGCGGGAAAGGGGCTCATGGACTTCCGATCGGGGAAAGCGGTCTTGATAACGTTGCCGGCACGTCGGCGGCCCACCCGGGGCTGCGTAGCTGGCGGAGGGCAGGAGCCGGGATGCGGCGGATGGTTTCGTACGGTCACTCGTGGATTGACGGGGATGGCGCGTCCGCGCCGTCGTTGCGCCTGGCCGCCCGGGCAGCAGCAGGGCTGGGACTGGAGCTGGACAACCGGGGCGTCGGCGGCAGCAGCAGCACCGGAACAGCCGCGCTGGTCCGGGACGCCGCTCCCCCGCCGGCCGCCCTCTACCTGCTCATGACGGGACTGAACGATCTTCGCCTGGGCGGCGAGTCGCCGTCGTCCCTTGAAAACTATGCCGGCGCGCTGCGGACCATCCTGGCCGCCTTCCGGCGGGCGGCCCCGGGGGCGCTGGTGGTTGCCGTGGCGCAGCCTCCGCTGCTGGACTTCAGCCTCCACGCTCCCCACAACCGGGGCTCGAACGGCCTGGTGAATGTGTACAACGACCAACTGCGGCGGGTGGCGGAAAGGTTCCCCGGCGTGGTGGTTGCGGAGGCCGACGGCTGGGACGCGGGCACCATGCTGGCGGAGGACACCGTGCACGCCAACGACGCGGGCCACGAATGCCTGGCCCGCGCCGTTGTGGCGGCCGCTACTGCTGCATGGCAATGACGAGGCCCGCCCACGTCTGGGGCACGGCACCCAGGCCGCGTCCGTTGTCCGGGTTCCAGTACTCGGCCCAGCCGCTGGCAACAGCGCCGGCTTCCGTAAGCTTCGCCAGCGACGCCGCTTCATCGTCCATGCCCTGGCGCCGGAAGGCCTGCTGGAACAGGTAGTTCAGCGGCGGCCACGCCGGGCCGCGCCAGTAGGTGTCCGGGTCGTACGCGGGGTGGGACCTGGCCACATTTGCGGGACCGTAGGGTGCCCCGAACCGGGCGGGGTCTGCCAGCTGCGCGAGGGCGGCCCTGGCTTTGGCACGGTCTGCGGTGACCAGGGCTCCCATCACGCCGTCGCTGATGGGGATGCTGACGGACGGGCCGCCGCCCACCACCGCAAGGTCTGACCAAAGCTGTTCGCTGTCATCCCACAGCTGTTCGTCCATGGCCTCCGCGAGCGCCGCCGCCCGTGCTTCGAGTTCCGGGTCGCCGGTGATGGCGGCGAGCTCGCGGAGGTTGAAGGCGGTGTAGGCGTTGAAGGCCGCCGGGCAGGCGACGAAGCTCGTGGACCAGCACGCGGCGCCGTCCGCCGAGAAGGACACCTCCGCCATGCGTTCCTTGTTCCAGGCTGTCCGTGCGGACCGGCTGTAGCCGTCACTGGTCCTGCCCGGGGCGCCCCAGTCATCCCAGCGCGGGGAATGGTCGTTTCCGGCTTCCCACGGATGGACAACATAGATGAGGCCCTCGGGTGTGCGCCGGTTCTCCCACAGCCAGTCCAGCCCCGCCCGCGCCCTGGCAAGGGTGGCGGCTGACAGCTGGATGCCGGCGTCGGACATCACCCTTGCGGCGTGCCCGAACATGGGCGGCTGGGTCAGCGAGGACGTCCCGGGAAGGGGACCCAGCCAGGTGTCCGGCCCCGCTCCGCCGTAGCGCATGTGCGGCACCATCCCGCCGGCAAGCTGGCCGGCAAGGACGGCGTCCAGTTCCTGGGCGGCCGCCCTGCCGTCACCCAGCTTCGCCCAGAGGACTGCATGGAAGCAGGAGTCCCACAGCCACAGGTGCGGATAGGTTCCGGGGTTGGGCACCGAGTAGCCGTGCTCCGCGCGCCAGTGCGCCGCCAGGAGACCACGGACGGTCTCCCGGAGGCCGCTGGTACCTGCCCCTGTTGCGGACGCCATCAGCCTTTCTCCGCGCCTGCGGTGAGGCCCTCGGTGAGGAGCCGCTCCGCGGCGAAGAAGATGATGATGATGGGCAGGGTCAGGATCACCGAGCCCGCCATCAGCACGGTGGTGGGCACCTCGATGCTTCCTGCCAGCTGGGACAGGCCCAGCGAGACCGTCCAGCTGGGCCGGGTGTTGACCAGGAACAGCAGCGCGAAGAGGAACTCGTTCCACGCGATCATGAACACGAACAGGCCGTTGGAGATGATGGCGGGCATGGCCAGCGGCAGGCTGATCCGGCGCAGGACGCCGAGCCTGCTGGCGCCGTCCAGGGCGGCGGCTTCCTCCAGGCTGGTGGGGATGGTGTCGAAGTAGTTCCGCAGCATGTAGATGGTCACCGGGATCACCTGCGCCACGTAGACAATCAGCAGCGCCACCAGCTGGCCGCGCAGGCCCAGGCGGGTGAAGAAGGTGAACAGGGGGATGGCCAGCAGGATGCTGGGGAACAGGTACACGGCCAGGAACAGGGCGCTGACCTGGCGGCGGCCGAAGAAGTTCAGCCGGCTGATGGCGTAGGAGCCCGGGATGGCCACCAGCAGCGAAATCAGCACCGTGCCCAGCGCCACCAGGGCACTGTTGCCCATGAACCTCAGGAAGCCCTGGCCGCCGTCCTCCTGCGGCGTCATGATGCTCACGTAGGAGCCCCAGTCCAGTTCGGCGAGCGGAATGACCAGTGAGCCCGGGTCCCGCAGGAGCGAGTCCAGGGGCCGGATGGACAGGATGAACATGTAGTAGAACGGGAAAAGCGTCACCAGCACCAGGCCGACGATCACCACCCAGCGCAGCACGCCGAAGATCCTGGTTTCGATCACGTCCCGCGTCCAGCGGGACCCTTCAGGGGGCCGGGGCGAAGAGGCCGGGCGCCGTGTTTCGACGGGAACCGCCATCAGGAGACCTCCTCTTTCTTCGCGAAGAACTTGATGTAGACGCCCACGAACAGGCCCAGGATGAGGGCCAGGACCAGTGCCTGGGCGGATGCCGCGCCAATGTCGCCGCGGGCGGTGAGGTAGTTGAACACGGTAACGGCCACCACTTCGGTGCCGCCGCCACCGCCGGTGAGCAGGTAGATGTCATCGAAGCTGTTGAACGTCCAGATGAAGCGCAGGACGGACAGCATGGCCATGGTGGGCAGCAGCTGCGGCAGGATGATGTGGAAGAACCGCTGGATGGGCGTGGCGCCGTCCACCCGGGCCGCCTCCTCCAGGCTGTCCGGCACTGCGTTGAGCCGGGCGGTGAGGAACAGGAAGGCGAACGGGAAGGACCGCCACCACTCGAACACGATGACCGTGATCAGGGCTGTGGGGATCTGGAACTCCAGGCCCAGGAGGGAGACGTCCCTGACCCGCTCGCTGAGGAACGGAATGGCTTCCTCCCAGCCGAACAGCCGCTTCCCCCAGTAGTTGACCAGCCCGAATTGGGGATCGAGCATGGTGGTCCAGGTGAAGGTGACGGCCACGATCGGGGCGACGTACGGGATGAGCATGGAGGCCCGGATCAGCGTCCTGCCCTTGAACGGCTTGCGCAGGGCGAGGGCGGCTATCAGGCCCAGGATGATGGCCCCGGCCGTGCCCAGGATGGAGTACGCCAGGGTGGTTGCCAGCGACTGGAAGAAGCTGCTGGAGAAGACGTTGTCGAAGTTGGCCACGGTGTACGGGCCGAAGATCCCTGCCGTGCGGATGTTGAGGATCCGCACGCGCTGGAACGCCAGCACCAGGGTCCAGAGGATGGGCAACACCACCATGACCAGGACCAGCACCAGCGTTGGGGACAGCAGGGTGAGGCCGGCGCGCTGCTCCTCGCGGGCCATCGGGGAAAGCTTGCGGCGCCCCCGCAGGCCGGCGGCTGATGCCGCCGGTCCTGCCGGAGCGTCCTTTTGGGTGGAACTCACTGCAGCGAATCCTTGATGGACTTGAGGGAATCGGCCGCCTGCTTGGCTGCGGTCTCGGGATCAACGCCGCCGGAGGTGACGTCGCTGACGGCCTTGGCGATGGGCAGCTCACCCAGGGCAGCGCCCACCAGGTCGCCCTGGCCCTGCGTGATGCCCCAGCGCTTCAGCTCATCGGGACCCTGCTCCAGCACGGAGAGGACGTCCTCGGAGTAGAAGTTGCCCAGCGGTTCCTTCTTGTCCACGCCGGCGGGCATCGTCTTCCACTTGTCCGCGTATTCGGTGGGGTTGTCGGCGGTGCCGGCACGGACCGGAAGGCGTCCTTCCGGAGCGATGGAGAGCCAGTCAACGTAGCCCTCGGTCATGAAGTACTCCACGAATTTCCGGGCGGAGTCGCTGGCCGAGTCCTTGGTGACCGTCCACGAGACCACTTCGCCGAACTGGGCGGGCTGGTCGCCGTCGGGGCCCTGGATGCCGGTCACGACGCCGGTGTTCTTGGCCAGGAAGGCGGGGTCCGCGGCGCATTCGGGGCAGGTGGGGGCGGCGTCGTTGCGGAGGCCGGCCATTTCATCCAGCAGGAAAGTGGACCAGATGGCCATCGCTGCCTGCCCGGCGAAGTAGGAGCTCGGACGGTGTCCACGTCCTGGGCGCCCGGCACCGAGTAGTCCTTCAGCATGTCGCGGTAGAAGGTGAGGGCTCCCACGCATTCGGGGCTGTCGAAGGTGATGTCGCCCTGGTCGTTGACCATTTCGCAGCCGTTGCCCTGCGCGATGTGCTCGAAGGTCTGCTGCGTGAAGGCCTCGCCCGGCTTGTTGGCCGCGGCGATGCCCGCCAGCTCAGGCGTATCCAGCTTTTGTGCTGCCGCCTTGATGTCGTCGTAGGTCTTGGGCGCCGTGAGGCCGGCCTTCTCGAACAGGTCCTTGCGGTAGTACAGGAGCTGCTGCCACGAGGAGTCCGGCACTGACAGCTGCTCGTCGCCGTCGCGCGTCAGCTCAAGGGCACGCTCGGAGAAGGTGCCTTCGCCGAGGCTCTCCACGATCGCCTTGTTCGTGTCGCTGTCCACCAGGTCATTGGCGGCAAGCGTGCGGACCTGCGCCAGCGAGATGGAGCCGATGACGTCGGGAAGGTCGCCTGCTGCTGCCGACGAGGTGAGGACCTGGTTGAACTGGTCCTCGGGGACGCCCACCAGGTCAACCTGCACGCCGGTGGCCGCGGTGAATTTCTCGATAATGGCCTCGGTCTTGGCCACGCGGTCGGGCAGGGTGTCGGCGGTCCAGACGGTGATGGGTTCCCCGCCGGTTCCCCCTGTGGGCCCGGTGTCCGAACCCTCGTCCTGCGTACAGCCCGCCAGCATTGCCACGGCCAGCGCTGCTGTGGCAACGGCGGCCACCGTGGATCTGCCTCTGGTTCTCATCACTTCGATGCTCCTGTCCTAGGCGGCGCTTTTGATGCCGCGTCCTCGCGCATTCGGCGCCTGTTCCTGCCGGGACCGCCGACTTTGGCTGTCCGGCACAGCGGGTGCTGCTTACCCGCCGCGGGCTGTGAGCACAGTCACAGGCACCGAACTTGTGCCTAAAGGCTATCCAGATGTTGTCTAGCTGTCTAGCATTAGCTGCAGACTCATTCGACATGTTGATGCACGAGTTGTGCCCTATTGGCTGCCCGGCCAATAGGATTGCGAAAGTGCCTTTTCGACCGTAGGAGCAGCAAATGTACGTGGGACCCGGGGATGTCCTTCACTTGGTCAGGTCCGGAAAAGCAGTCACCCGCGGCGACATCCAGGAAGAGACCGGCATGTCCCGGATGACGGTGGCACAGCGCGTAGACGCCCTCCTGAAGGCCGAGCTGATCCGCGAGGCCGGTGCTGCCAGGCCTTCCGGCGGACGGCGGCCCACCCACCTTGCCTTCAACCTGCAGCATTCCTTCACCATTTCGGCAACGGTGGAAACAACGTCCAGCCGGGTGGCACTGACGGACCTCGACGGCACCGTCATCGCCGACGAACACGTGGACACCGCCGTCGACGACGGGCCGGAAAAGGTCCTGCGCGCCATCATGGACGCGGCGCAGCGGCTGCTGAAACAGACCAGGACCCCCGTGTCCAAGGTTTCCGGCGTGGGCCTGTCCATTCCCGGTCCCGTGGATCCGCATACCCTGCGTCCCAGCCAGCCGCCCATTATGCCTGGCTGGGACGCCTACCCCGTCGTGGAACTCATCCAGGACACCTTCGACGTTCCGGTACTGGTGGAGAACGACGCCGACGCCATGGCCGTCGGCGAGTACACCGCCGGTTTCAAGGGCACGCCGTCGCTCTGCCTGGTGAAGGCGTCCACCGGCATCGGCACCGGGCTGGTGATCAACGGCGAGATCTACCAGGGCGTCGACGGCGGCGCGGGCGACATCGGGCATGTCCGCCACCCTGCATTCTCGGCATTGCAGTGCCAGTGCGGCTCCTTCGGCTGCCTGGCGGCCGGCGCCAGCGGCGGCGCGATTGCCCGGCAGCTCACGGAGCTGGGGATCCCGGCGTCGTCGGGCAAGGACGTGCGCCAGCAACTCCTCGCCGGAAACCTCGACACGATGCGGCTGACCCATGAGGCCGGCCAGCGGCTGGGCGAGGTGATGGCCACCGTGGTGTGCCTGCTCAACCCGGCCGTGCTGCTGATCGCCGGGGACCTTGCCTCGTCGTCGCTGATCGGCGGCATCCGCGAGACGCTGTACCCCATGTCCCTCCCCCGGGCCACCCGGCACCTGGACGTCCGGCTGGCGGCCCTGGGCGAGGATGCAGGCATCCGGGGCATGTCCTCGCTCCTGGTCAACCAGGTGTTTTCGCCTGCAGCGGTGAACGCCCGGCTCTCCTGACCATCGCTGGTGACTTCCGTCCGCAAGCCTTGTAGTGTCGGCAGCGGACGGCAAAACCCGGCGATTTCGATGGCAAGGAGCGGACCATGGCAGTCAACGACGACGAAGCACAGGTACTGGACCAGTGGAGCAACCGGCTGGCGCAGGCCCTGCAGATCCTGGACCTGAAAGTGGACCACGAGCTGCTCCTGGACCTGGCCCGCAAGTCCGCGGGCAACGTCATCCACGCGGCAGCGCCGGTCACCACGTTCCTGGTGGGCTACGCCGCCGGGCTGGACGCGGGGACGGGCAGCGCCGGAACGCGGGAGGCGTCGTCGGCTGCCGTGGAGAAGGCCGCCGGGGTCGCTTTCCAGCTGTGTGAGGACGGGCCCGACGGCGGTCCGGCCAGCCGGGGCTGGGCGGACACCGGGCAGTAACCAGCCGGTGGTTGAGCCTGTCGAAATCAGGGTTTCGACAGGCTCAACCACCGGATACGGGCTCAACCCACCGGTTAGCCCCAGGCGGTGGGCTCCTCCTCCAGCACGGGCACAGGTTCGAGCCGGACAATAACTGCCTTCGACGCCGGCGTCTGGCTTCCCTCCGCCACGCTTTCCAGCGGCACCAGCACGTTCGCCTCCGGGTAGTACGCCGCCGCGCAGCCGCGGGCCGAGGGATAGGACACCACGCGGTAGTTCCGCAGCACCCGGTCCACCCCGTCGGAGTACACGCCGTGGATGTCCACGTGCTGCCCGTCAGACAGCCCCAGTTCCGCCAGGTCTGCGGGGTTCACGAACACCACCTCGCGGCCTTTCTTGATTCCGCGGTACCGGTCGTTGTGGCCGTAGATGGTGGTATTGAACTGGTCGTGCGAGCGCATGGTCTGCAGGATCAGGGTCCCCGCAGGGCGTTCCACATGCTCCAGTTCATTGACCGTGAGGATTGCCTTGCCGGTGGGCGTGTTGAACGTCCTCGAGTCGCGGGGGCCGTTGGGCAGGATGAACCCGCCGTCCTGCCGGACCTTCCGGTTGTAGTCCTCGCAGCCGTTCACCACGTGGGAGATGTGGTCCCGGATCAGGTCATAGTTCTTTTCAAAGCCGGCCCAGTCCGCGGAGGTCCGCCCGCCCACGGTGGCGGCGGCGAGCCGGCAGACGATGGCCACCTCGGAGAGCAGGCCCGGGGCCACCGGCTCCACGGTTCCGTGCGAGGCGTGCACGGCGCAGACGGTGTCCTCCACGGAGACAAACTGCGGCCCGGACTCCTGCCGGTCGATCTCCGTCCGGCCCAGGGTGGGCAGGATGAGCGCCTCGGCGCCGGTGACCGCGTGCGAGTGGTTGAGCTTGGTGGAGATCTGGACGGACAGCTCCGTCTTCTCCATCGCCTCCTCCGCGGCGTGCGTGTCCGAGATGGCGCCCACGAAATTGCCGCCGAGCGCGATGAATACCTTGATGCCGCCGTCGCGCATGGCCCGCACGGTCTGGACGGCGTCCAGGCCGTGCTCGCGGGGCGGTTCAAAAGCGAACTCCTGCCCCAGGCGTCCAGGAAGGCGGGGGGCATCTGTTCCCAGATCCCCATGGTCCTGTCGCCCTGGACATTGCTGTGCCCGCGGATGGGTGAAGCGCCGGCGCCCGGCTTGCCCATGTTGCCGCGGAGCAGGAGCAGGTTGATCATCTCCTTGATGGTGGCCACGCCCTTTTTCTGCTGGGTGATGCCCATCGCCCAGGTGATGATCACCCGGTCCGCTGCGATGTAGCGGGCCGCCAGTTCCTCGATCTCCTCCAGGCGGAGCCCGGTGGCTTCCAGCACGGTGGCGTCGTCCAGCCGGGCAAGGTGGGCCCGCAGCTCCGCCAGCCCGTCGCAGTGCTCCTCGAGGAATTTGTGGTCCAGCACGGTCCCGGGATGGGCGTCTTCGGCTTCGAGGACGCGCTTGGAGATGGCCTGCAGCAGCGCCATGTCCCCACCGATCCGCACCTGCAGGAACTGGTCGGCCAGGTCCGTGCCGCGCCCGATGATGCCCTTCACCTTCTGCGGGTTCTTGTACCGCATCAGCCCGGCCTCCGGCAGCGGGTTGACGGCCACGATCCTGCAGCCGGCTTCTTTGGCTTCCTCCAGGGCGGTGAGCATCCGCGGATGGTTGGTGCCCGGGTTTTGTCCCATGACGATGATGAGGTCAGCTTTGGCGAAGTCGTCGTAGGACACCGTTGCCTTGCCCACGCCGATGGTCTGGCCCATGGCCCAGCCGGAGGACTCGTGGCACATGTTGGAGCAGTCCGGCAGGTTGTTGGTGCCGTAGGCGCGGATGAACAGCTGGTAGAGGAAGGCGGCCTCGTTGGAGGTCCGGCCGCTGGTGTAGAACGCGGCCTGGTTGGGGTCAGGGAGAGACGTCAGCTTGTTGGCGATGATGCCGAATGCCTGGTCCCAGCTGACCGGACGGTAGTGGTCCTCCCCCGCCGGTTTGTACACCGGTTCGGTGAGGCGGCCTTGCATGCCCAGCCAGTATTCCGAGCGGTCCCGCAGCTCGCTGACAGGGTGTTCGGCCCAGAACTCCGAGCCGATGACCACCGGCGTTGCCTCCCAGGTCACCGCCTTGGCCCCGTTTTCGCAGAACTCGAACGTCTTGCGGTGGCCAGGGTCCGGCCAGGCGCAGCTCATGCAGTCGAAGCCGTCCTTCTGGTTCAGCGCCAGCAGGGTCTTCCGCGACCGTTCCACCCCCATGTGCTCCAGCGCCGGCTTCATGGAGTAGTAGACGCCGGGCACCCCGGCAGCCCAGGTTTTAGGGTGGCCGGTCACTTCCAGTTCGGACTCGTCGGCTTCGTCGACCTTCGGGTTCTTGCGCGTCACGCTGCACACTCCTCGGCTGATTCCTGGTCCCCATTACCCACGGCATCCGCCGGCGGACCAGCTTCTTCCACAGTTGTTCAGCAGGTCATGGAAGTCAAGGGATGCACGACGGCGGCTCCCGGCTGGCGTAGGCTGGTTCCCGCGGCTGAAGCAAGCGGCTGCGGGACCCACTGCGCGGAGCTGCCTCTACATGTCCGACGATCTTGCCCTCGCCGCCCTGGCGTCGGCTTCCTTCTCCCTGCCCTCATTGCGGGACGGCCAGCTGGCCGGCATGAGCGCCCTCACTGCCGGCCGCGATGTCCTGGCCGTGATGCCCACCGGGTATGGCAAATCCGCCATCTACCAGGTGGCAGCCCAGCACCTGCACAATACAACGGGACGCCCCGCCGTCGTGGTGTCACCCCTCATCGCCCTGCAGGAGGACCAGCAGGATGCCCTGGCCGGGGACCTTGGCCCGGGGGCCGCCGTCGTCATTAATTCCTCGCACAGCGATTCCGAGGTGGCGGCCGCCTGGCAGGCCGTCGAGTCCGGGAAAGCCACCTTCGTGTTCCTGGCCCCCGAACAGCTGGCCAAGAAGGAGACGGTGGACCGTCTGGCCGCCCTGGACATCTCCCTGTTCGTGGTGGACGAGGCACACTGCGTTTCCTCCTGGGGCCACGACTTCCGCCCCGACTACCTTGGCCTGGGCAGCGTCCGGGAACGGCTGGGCAACCCGCCCGTGGCGGCGCTCACCGCCACCGCGGCACCGCCCGTGCGGGACGAGATCGTGGCCCGGCTGGACATGCGGAACCCGCTGGTGCTGGTGCACGGTTTTGACCGGCCCAACATTTCCCTGGATGTGGTCCGCCACCACGAGGACAAGGGCAAGCGCAAGGCTGTGCTTGAGCAGGTCGCGGAGTTCGCGCGGGACGGGCACGGGCTGCTCTATGCCGCCACCCGGAAGGACACGGAGAAGTACGCCGCCAAGCTTGCCGGGCTGGGGCTGCGCAGCGAGGCGTACCACGCGGGCAGGTCGGCCGCGGACCGGGAACGGATCCACGAGGAGTTCCTCCACGACAGGCTGGATGTGGTGGTGGCCACCACCGCCTTCGGGATGGGCATCGACAAACCCAACGTCCGCTTTGTGGTCCACGCGGACATTCCGGAGTCGCTGGATGCCTACTATCAGGAGATCGGCCGGGCAGGGCGGGACGGGAAGCCCGCCGCGGCGGTGCTGCACTACCGGTCCGAGGACCTTGGCCTGCGGAAGTTCTTCACCACCAGTTCCCCGGACCCGGAACGCCTCCTGGCGGTGCTGAAGGTCCTCAAGGCCGCGCACGCACCCACCCCCAAGTCCTCCCTGGCTGAATTGACAGGGTTCCCCGCCCGCCGGGTCACCGGGCTGCTCAACCAGCTTGAGGAGGCGGGCGCCGTCGCCATCGGCAGACGGGGCGTCCGGCTCGCCTCCAAGGCCAAGCTGCCCGCCCTGGTGGAGGACGCCGTCGAACTTGCCGAGGCCCGGCAGCGGGTGGAGCAGTCCCGCCTCACCATGATGCGGGCCTACGCGGAGACGGACGGCTGCCGGCGGCAGTTCCTGCTGGGCTACTTCGGTGAGGACCTGCCCGACCCGTGCGGCAACTGCGATGGCTGCGCCGCGGCGGCCGGCCGGCAGGAGGCAGCACAAGCGGCGCACGATGGCGGCGGACCGGACAGCGAGATGCCGTCGGACAAGAAAAACACGGCAAAGAAGAAGGGCCCGTCAGGGAAGAAGGAGCAGGCTGCCAAAAAGCAGGGGGCGAAGAAGCGAGCGGACGATCCGTTCCCGCTGCAGTCCACGGTGGTGCACAAGGAATGGGGTCCCGGCCTGGTCATGCGGCACGAGGATGACGTCATTACCGTCCTGTTCGAACAGGAGGGATACAAGACCTTGTCGCGTTCGGCCGTCGTGAAGCATGAACTGCTCAAGCCCGCGTAGGCTTGAAGCATACTGACGACGAAAGGCCTGCCGCGTGGAAGTACCCTCCATAGTCTGGATCTTGACCATCGCAGGAATCGTTGGCCTGCTGGCCTTCGACTTCTTCTTCCATGTCCGGAAGGCCCACACGCCGTCCCTTAAGGAAGCCGCCGTCTGGTCCGCCATCTATGTGGGCATCGCGGTGCTCTTCGGGCTGGGGGTGCTCATCCTGGGCGGCACCACCATGGGCGCGGAGTATTTCGCGGGGTACATCACGGAGAAGGCGCTGTCCGTGGACAACCTTTTCGTCTTCCTCATCATTATGGCCAGCTTCCGGGTGCCGCGCGCTGACCAGCAGAAGGTACTGCTGTTCGGCATCGTCTTCTCCCTGATCGCCCGCACGGGGTTCATCCTCCTGGGCGCCGCGCTGATCAACAGCTTCGCGTGGGTGTTCTACATCTTCGGCCTGATTTTGCTGATCACCGCCGGCAACCTGCTCAAGCCGGGCAGCCACGACGACGACGAGTCCGAAGGCCTGGTGGTCCGGCTCGCCAAGAAGTACCTCCCGGCGTCGGCCCACTACGACGGCGACAAGCTCTTCACCATGGAGAACGGCAAACGGTCCTCACCCCGATGCTGCTGGTGATGGTGGCGATCGGCGGCACGGACATCCTGTTCGCCCTGGATTCCATTCCGGCAATCTTCGGCCTGACCCAGAACGTGTTCATCGTGTTCACCGCCACGGCCTTCTCCCTGATGGGCCTGCGGCAGCTGTTCTTCCTGATCGACGGGCTGCTGGACCGGCTGATCTTCCTCTCCTACGGCCTTGCCGCCATCCTGGGCTTCATCGGCGTCAAGCTCATCCTGCACGCGCTCCACGAGAACACGCTGCCGTTTATCAACGACGGCGAGCATGTGAACGTCGTGGAGGTGAGCACCGGCGTTTCGCTGTCCGTCATCCTGGGGGTCCTGGTGGTCACGGTGGTGGCCTCCATCTTCAGCCCCAAGGGCAAGGCCAAGAACGCCGTGTCCGGAGCCAAGCGGCATGCCGTGGAGTATCTGGACCTCAACTACGAGACGGACATGGTGGAGCGGGACAAGATCTTCGCCCGGATGTGCCGCGAGGAGGACCAGATCCGCAAGCTTCCGGAGAAGTACAAGCGGCTGATCCGCAACGAGACCGAGTTCCTGGAACTGCTCCGGAGCGCCCACGACGAACACGACAAGGCCCAGGTCCGCGCGGACGCCAAGGGCTGACCCGCCCGGCACAGCAGGGGCAGCGGACGACGGCGGGAGGTCCCGCCGTCGTCCGCTGCCCTTTGAGCGGGTCTACTGCGGCTCGCATGCCTTCAGCGATCCGGCGTGCTGGCGGGCTCCGTCCGCGACGAAGTGCCCGAAGGTGTCATAGTCAAAGGCCTCGGCCACACCCTTGTAGTAGTTCACGTCCAGCGTGCCCGCCGTCGCCTCGGTGGAGACGATGATGCCTACGCAACTTGCGCGATTATTTGCTGCCTGGGCCGGGGCGGCCCCGGCGGTGAAAGCGAAGAGCCCTGCTGCGCAGAGCAGGGTGAAACGGCGGACGTGGGTGTTCATGGCTTGACCTCTTCACAACGATGGGGATCCCCATCAAAGGCTGGCATTGTCTGCGGCCGCCGCCGGCAGTCCGGCGGAACAACCAGACGGACCTTCGTTGCCCCCAGTGCGCGGACCAGACGCGGCGTCCCGTGACGGGAACGCCTTCGGCTACCACTGCGGGCGTGCTGACCAATGCGCGCCCGTGAGAAGAGTACTGCTGCTGCCGGCCGGCGTCCACGGGTTTTTGCCCGCCCCGGGGGCCGGGACGGGCGTATCCAGCTGCGGTTGAGCTACCGCCCGAGCCGGGCCGCCTCGCTGGCCAGTACCCTGATCCTGGCCCAGTCCTTGGCGGCGACGGCGGCTGCCGGAGTCAGCCAGCTGCCGCCCACGCAGGCAACATTCGGCAGCTTCAGGTAGTCAGGCGCGGTGGCCAGGCTGATGCCGCCCGTGGGGCAGAACCGGACGTGCGGGATGGGTGCCCCGATGGCTGACAGGTAGCCGGGGCCGCCGGCAGGACCGGCCGGGAAGAACTTCATGGTGTCCAGGCCCTGTTCCAGGACCGCCATCACTTCGCCCACCGTGGCCACGCCCGGCAGCACCGGGACGTCCAGGGCGAGCATCGAGCTGAGCAGGGCGGGGGTGACGCCGGGGCTGACCAGGAACCGGGCGCCCGCCGCCACGGCGGCATCGGCCTGCGCCGGCGTGAGGATGGTGCCGGCTCCCACCAGGATCTCCGGGACTTCAGTGGCGATGAGCTTCAGCGATGTCAGGGCTGATTCGGTCCGCAGCGTCAGCTCGATGATCTTCACGCCGCCGTCGGCCAGCGCCCGGGCCAGAGGGACGGCGTCCTGGGGTTCGTCGATGGTGACCACCGGAATCACCGGTGAGACGTTCAGGACGGCGGAGGCATCAGCCATGGTTGATCTCGTTTCCCAGGCCTTCCGGCCCGTTGTTTTCCAGAATGCGGTACCAGTGCAGCAGCAGTCCGGTGAAGCCCTCGTGCTGTGCCAGGTCCTGGTCGAAGGCGGGCCGGAAGCCCAGCAGTGCCGGCACCACGTCCTCCGGCATCCGGGTGGCTGGCAGGACGGCATGGAGTCCGGCGGCAAGCGGATCGTTGAGATCCGCCGCCGGGGTGATTGCCACATGCCGCATCCAGGCCGCAATGGCCAAGGCGGCCCAGCGAGGTTCCCGCCCGGCGTCGAAAGTTCCCCGGATGGTGGGGATCAGGCGCAGCCCGATTTTCTGCGACCCGTCGCTGCCCACTTTCGCTGTGGTGTGCCCGAGTGCGGGGTTGGCGAAGCGGCGGAGCACCTCGGCACAGTACTGCCCGCCGTCCAGCCCGGCAGGCAAGGCAATGGTGGGGAGCGCTTCCTCAAGCATCATCCGGCGGCACGCGGTGCGGAAGGCGGGGTCGGCCACGGCGTCGCTGATGGTTTCCTTCCCCGCTGCGAGGCCGAGGTAGGCCAGCATCGAGTGGCTGGCGTTGAGCAGCCGCAGCTTGGCAGCTTCCCAGGCCGGCACGTCGGCGCTGAAGAAGGCACCGGCGTCCTCCCAGCGCGGGCGGCCGGCGGCAAAGTTGTCCTCGATGACCCACTGTTTGAAGGGCTCGGCCACCACGGCCGCTTCATCCCGCAGTCCCAGTTCCTGTTCGACGGCGGCCAGATCGCCTTCCGTGCTGGCCGGCACCATCCGGTCGACCATGGTGCTGGGGAAGGTCACGTTGTCCTGGAGCCAGGCCAGCAGCGACCCGCTTTCCGACGTGGGAAGGGAAGCAGCGAAGCCGCGGACCAGTGTCCCCGTCAGTTCGCCGTTGCCCGGCAGGTTGTCGCAGGACAATACAGTGACCGGACCTGCCCCGTTCAGGGCGCGTTGCTGCAGTCCGCGGGTGATCTGGCCGATGGCGGTCCGTGGCGGTTGACCGGCAAGATCAGCCTGGATCTCGGGGTCGTCCAGGTCCAGGGTGTGGGTCCGGGGATCGAAGCGGTAGCCCTTTTCCGTGATGGTGAGCGTGACCACCTTGGTGGCTGCAGCGGCGATCCGTTCCACCACCAGTTCCGGGGTGTCCCGGCCGGAGATGGCTTCGACGATACTGGAAACGACGCGCGCCGGGGCTGCGCCGTCGCCGCGTTCGGCCACGGTGAAGAGCCCGTCCTGCGGGGCTAGCTGCCTGGCCACGGTGTCCGAGCGCTGGGTGACGCCGATGATGCCCCATTCGTAGTCGCCGGCAGCGAGCATGGCGTCTTCGGTGAACACCGCCGTATGGGCGCGGGCGAATGCGCCCAGGCCCAGGTGCACGATGCCCGGCTGCAGCTTTCCGCGTTCCAGTGCCGCCTGCCGGCCGTGTCCGGCCAGGGTTTCAAGGCTTAGGCGTGCGATGGCAGCTCTCCCTTCACGGAGTCATGGGCGGCCGCGGAGACCCCCGCGGCGGCATGCGCCCGCGTCTGGTCAAAGGAGGGGATGAATCCTGTTCCGCCCTTGCCGCCCACCACCAGTGACGATGCCGCGGCACCGTAGCGGGCCGCCGTCGGGAAACTGTCCCCCAGCACCAGCCGGGCGGTCAGCGTTCCCACGAACGAGTCCCCAGCGCCTGTTTGGTCCACCACGGCCGGGGCAGGGATCGCAGGGACCCACACGGAGCCGTCCGCGGACTCGAGCTGGACGCCCTCGGCCCCGCACGTGACGGCAACAAGATCCGTGCCCTGCGCCAGCAGCTTGCCGGCCGCTTCCCGGGGCGACGAAGCCCCCAAAAGGATGCTTGTTTCGCCGGGGAAGCTGGGCGTGACCAGGAAGGCCCGGGGCGCGAGTTCGGCGAGTACCGCCGTCGCCTCTTCCGCAGTGGTGAGGCGGGGACGGAAGTTGGGGTCGAAGACAAAACGCGTGGCCAGGCCCGCGGCCTTGACGACGGCGGCGCGTGACGTTGCCGAAACCGCGCAGGCGATGCCGCCCGCGACGACGGCCCCCGCCGACTCGAACACGCTGGGGTCGACGTCGTCCGGGCCCAGGGTGGAGCCGACGCTGCCGCTGCGGGCATAGGAGAACTCACGCTGGCCGTCGGGGTCGCAGTGCACCAGGTAGACGCCCTGCTGCCCGGACCGGAACTTCAGCAGATCCGTGGAGATGCCAAGTTCCGCGATCCTGGCGGCGATCGCCTTGCCCAGGTCGTCGTCGGTCAGGACCGCGAGAAGCCCCACCCGTGCGCCGGCGGCCGCTGCGGCCGCCGCCACGTTGAGGGCGTCGCCGGAGATACCCAGCTGCGCAGGAACCCCGTGGCCGAAGGCCTGGTCGGTGGCGACTTCCACGAGGATCTCCCCCATGGCCACCACATCAAAGTCATCCCGGGTTGCTGCTGCGTTCACCAGTCGTGCACCGATCCGTCGAGCCGGCGGTTGACCGGCAGGTATTTGGGGTCGAAGGGGAAGCGCGCGGCGGCTGCCTCGTCGAACTCTACGCCGATGCCGGGAGCATCACCCGGGTGCATGTAGCCGTCGTTGAAGGTGTAGGAGGTCTTGAAAACCTCGTTCGCCGGCTCCCGGTGGCCCATGTATTCCTGGATGCCGAAGTTGGGGATGCTCATGTCCACGTGCAGCGCCGCGGCGAACGACGCCGGTGAAAGGTCACCGGCTCCGTGCGAGCCGGAGCGCACGCCGTAGAGGTCCGCGAGCGAGAAGATCCGCCGCAGGTGGGTGATGCCGCCGGCGTGGGACACCGAGGTGCGGATGTAGTCGATCAGGCGTTCGGTGATGAGCTGCTGGCAGTCCCAGATCGAGTTGAACACCTCGCCCACCGCGATGGGAGTGGTGGTGTGCTGGCGGATCAGCCGGAACGCCGACTGGTCCTCCGCAGGGGTCGGGTCCTCGATCCAGAACGGGCGGTACTGCTCCAGGGAGGCGCCCAGCCGGCCGGCCTCGATGGGGGTGAGCCGGTGATGGACGTCGTGCAGGACGTGGATGCCGTAGCCGAACTGCTCCCGGACGTGCGCCATCATCTTCGGCGCGAAGTCAAGGTACGCGGTGGTTTCCCAGGTGTCTTCCTGCGGAACGTTGCTGCTGGCAGGCTCGTAGAGCTTTCCGTCCACCGGGGCGATGCCGTAGGTCTTGTCCAGGCCGGGAACGGCGGCCTGGGCACGGATGGCCTTGTAACCGAGGTCCAGATGGTGCTGGAAATCCTCGCTGAGGTCCTCCAGGGTGGTGCCGCTGGCGTGGCCGTAGACCATCACGCCTTCGCGGGCGGCGCCGCCGAGGAGTTCGTACACCGGCATGCCTGCGGCCTTGCCCTTGATATCCCACAGCGCGACGTCGATGGCCGCGATCGCGGTCATGGTCACCGGTCCGCGGCGCCAGTAGGCCCCCTTGTAGAAGTACTGCCAGGCGTCCTCGATGCGGCGTGCGTCGCGGCCGATCAGCAGCGGGCACAGGTGGTCGGCAAGGTAGGAGGCCACGGCCAGCTCCCGGCCGTTGAGGGTGGCGTCGCCGATGCCGGTAATGCCGTCCTCGGTCTCAATTACGAGCGTGACATAGTTCCGTCCGGGCGACGAAACCACTACCCGTGCGTCGGTGATCTTCACTGGTTGGTCCTTCAGGTTCGGTGGGGTATGCAATGCAGGTCGCAGTAAGTGTCGTTTTGAGGGCTCAAAACGACACTTACTGCTACTCAGTTGGGTTAGCGGTCGGACGTGACGCTCTGGCCCGCGTGTGCCTGTGGAAGCGCCCAGTCCGCGTATTCGCGACCGCCCAGTCGGCGGGGTGCGGTTTCCGGAAGCAAGCTGAGGCAGACCACGCTGACCAGGATGAGGGCCGAGACATAGATGGCCACGCCGCCAATTGCACCTCCGGAGGCTGCCAGCAGGGCAGTTGCCACCACGGTAAAGGGTCCGCTGGCGATCATGGCACCGAACTGCCACACCACGGAGACGCCGGTGTATCGGCCCTGGACCGGGAACAGCTCAGGGTAGTAGGAGGCCTGCGGGGCGTAGGTTCCGGCATGGCCAAGTGCCAGACCTGCGATCAGGATCGCCACGATGGGGAGTGCGTCGCCGCTGGCGATGGCGCTAAAGGCAGGCCAGATGAGGATGAGGTTCAGCAGTGCGGCTCCGAGGAAAATCTTTTTCCGGCCGAAACGGTCGGTGAGATGTCCCCAGATGGGATCATGATCAGTTCGGCCACGATAGCGATAATGATCGCCTGCAGGACGAAGGCAGAGTCATTGCCCAAGTGCTTGGAGTAGGCCACCAGGAACACGGTGTAGAAGGGGAACACTGCAGCCTCAACGAACTTCGACCCCATACCCAGGAGGACCTCACGGCGGCTGTTCTTGAAGACCACCTTCATGGGGGCTTGCTGGGCTGCGGCGTTCTCCTTTACGGCCTTGAAGGTTTCCGATTCATCCACCCGAAGCCGAATGTACAGGCCTACGGCTACCACCAGAATGCTCAGGAGGAACGGGATGCGCCATCCCCAGGCGAGGAACTGGTCCTCAGAGAGCTGGGTGGTCAGGAAAGCGAACAGTGCGGAAGGCACAAGGTACGCAGCAGGTGACCCCAACTGGACCAAACTGGCGTAAAAGCCCCTGCGGTTGGGCGGGGCCGCTTCGGCTGTGAGCAGGACAGCGCCGCCTTGTTCACCGCCGACGCCAAAGCCTTGGATCAGCCTGACGAAGACGAGGATGACAGCAGCCCAAAGGCCGATAGTTTCGTAGGTGGGAAGCAGCCCGATAGCGAAAGTGCCGAGGCCCGTGAGCAGGAGCGTATAAACAAGGGCCTTCTTGCGCCCGATCCGGTCCCCCACCATGCCCCAGACGATGCCACCCAGGGGCCGGGCAAAGAAGCCTACGGCGTAGGTGGAGAAGGCTGCGAGTGTTCCCAGCAGCGGATCGATCTCGGGGAAAAAGATCTTGTTGAACACCAGCGCGGAGGCTGTGCCATAGATGAAGAAGTCGTAGTACTCCGCCATTGTGCCTATGAAGGACGCAGCAGCGGTGCGCCGCACCTTCTTAATGTCGTGCTGCGCCGGCGCGCCGGCAACCGCACCGGTTCCTGGCTTTGAAACGTCCATTTTTTGCAGTCCTTCTTCCTTGGAGGCTGGGGATCCGGCAGGCCCGTCAATTCGGTCGCGCTGTCGGAGGAAAAGAGGTTTTGTTTACGATGCCCGACATCTCTGGGTGCCGTTTGCTGACTACCATACAAGCACTACCATTCTAGTTTGTCAACGGTGGCTAGACTGGTCCCATGGCTACCGGCAAGAGCGATAAGGGGCAGATTCCACGACTGTCCGTTCGCGACCAGACACTCGAGGCGCTGCGGCGCCGCATCATTTCCCTGGAGCTTCCTCCCGGTGAACCGCTGTCCGAAAATGAGCTGGCCCAGGAGATGGGCGTCAGCCGGACACCCGTCCGCGAAAGCCTGATCCTCCTGCGCGAGGAAGGCCTGGTGCAGGTTTTTCCGCAAATTGGTTCCTTTGTGTCCTTGGTGGACCTTTCCAGGGTTGCGGAGGCCCAGTTCGTCCGCGAAGCCATCGAATGTGCTTCCCTGCACGACTTTGCAGCCGACGCCGCGGGAATTTCCGGCCTCCGCGACATCCTGGCCAGCCAGCGCGGTGCCGAAGCCAAGGGGGACATCGAGGAGTTCTTCCGGCTGGACGAGGATTTCCACCGCGAACTGCTGCGCCTGGCCGGCCACGAATCGGCCTGGACGGCGGTCAACTCGGCAAAAGCGCACCTCGACAGGGCACGACGGCTCAGCCTGATCGACACGCGTCCGGTGTCCACCCTCATCGAGCAGCACACCGCCGTGGTGGATGCCCTGGAAGCCAGGAATGTTGCCGAGGCGGACAGCTCGCTGCGGCTGCACCTGCGCGGCGTGTTCGAGGACGTTAAACGGATCCAGGCGTCCTCCCCCGACCTCTTTTCCGACGGCACCGCCCGCCGCCCCGTCCGCAGGAACGTCGCCCGGCTCTCCTAGGGCTGTATTGTCGGCCCCTATTGCTACGTTTGGTGCAGGTGTAAACCAGGGCCCCAGGAACCGTCCTTCGGCCCGGCTGTCAATGGGGAGGCCCCATGTTTCTGCTCGAAGCTGCCAGCGCCGGCGCGGCGCCGGACCTGGTGTTTTCCGCCAGCGATCTGGTGGCCTCCAGCGAGTGTGAGTACCGTACGCTGCGCATCCTGGACGAAAAGCTGGGCCTCGCCCCGAAGGCGGAGTTCCCCGCGGATGAGATGCGCGTCCGGGCCGGCGAACTGGGCGACCGGCACGAGCAGGCGGTCCTGGCCAGCTTGATCCGGAAATACGGCGAGTGGGACGCCAGCCGAGGTGGCGGGGTCTACTCCCTGGACCGCGGGGAAACCCTGCGCGGCGAACTGCAGGCCAAGCACGCGGAGACCGAGCTGGCGCTCCGGTCCGGAGCCGACGTCGTTTTCCAGGCCACGTTCTTCGACGGCGAGTTCCTCGGCTACGCCGACTTCCTGGTGAACGAGGCCGCAGGAACCGGGAACCCCGGGCGCTACGAAGTCTGGGATACGAAGCTCGCCCGGCACGCCAAGGTGGGCGCCCTGCTGCAGCTCGCCGCCTACGGTGACCAGCTCATCGGCATGGGACTGAATCCCTCCCCCGTCGTCACGCTGGTGCTGGGAACCAGGGTAGGCGAGGACTGGCTTCGCAGCAGCCATTCCCTCCCGGACCTGCTTCCCGTTTTCCGCGAACGGCGCCGGCGCTTCCGCCAGCTGACGGCCGCCCACCGGGCTGCCGGGGTCCCCGTGGAGTGGCAGCAGCCCGGCGTTGTGCACTGCGGCCGGTGCGACTACTGCGCCGAGCAGGTGCAGGTTCACCGTGACCTGCTGATGGTTGCCGGGATGTCAGTGGTGCGGCGCCGGAAGCTGCACGCCGAAGGCATCACCACCATCGACCAGCTCGCTGCCGTGCCGCCCGAACAAGCCTCTGACTCCGTGGGAAGGCTGCGGCAACAGGCCCGCATGCAGCTGGGACTGGACCAGGCTGCCGGGTCACGGACCTTCACCAAAGACGGGCACCCGCACACCGTGTCCTACACGGTCCTGCCGGACCACACCATCACGTCGCTCCCCGCCCCCAGCCCTGGCGACATCTTCTTCGATTTTGAGGGTGACCCCCTCTGGCAGGACCCTGCCACCGGGGTGTGGGGCATCGAGTACCTCTTCGGCGTCATCGAGGCCCTCGAACCCGGTGCTGCCGGGGCCCCCGACTTCCGCCCGTTCTGGGCCCATTCCCGGTCCGGGGAGCGCCGTGCCTTCCTCGATTTCCTTGCCTACGTGGAGGAACGCCGGGCCCGCTACCCGGACATGCACGTCTACCACTACGCCCCCTACGAAAAGACGGCGCTGCGGAACCTCTCCCTGGCGCACCAGGCCGGCGAGGAGACGGTGGACGACTGGCTCCGGCACGGCCTCCTGGTGGACCTCTACGCCACGGTCCGGCATTCGCTGCGGATCTCCGAGGCGTCATACTCCATCAAGAAGCTCGAACCGCTGTACATGGGTGACAACCTGCGCTCCGGCGACGTCAAGGATGCCGGCGCCTCCGTCGTCGCCTACGCCGCCTACTGCGCGGCCCGGGACGCTGGCCACCAGGAGGAGGCGGACAGGATCCTTGCCTCCATTTCCGACTACAACCAGTACGACTGCCTGTCCACCCTCCGGCTCCGGGACTGGCTGCTGGAAATCGGGGCACGGGCGGGGGACGCGGCCGGGGAAACCGGGGCCCGGGCCACGGAAGACCGGCCGGGAACCGAACCCGAGCAGCCGCTGGCCGGGCGGGAACGCCACGACGCCGTGGACGAGGCACCCGAGGAGGCCGCGCTCCGCGAGTACCTGGCAGGCCTGCCGGACAACCGGCCCTGGACCGACGACGAGCGGGCCCTGGCCATGGTGGCAGCGGCCACCGGCTACCACCGCCGGGAGCGCAAACAGTTCTGGTGGCAACATTTCGACCGGGTGGAGGCGCCGCTCGAAAACTGGTCCGAGCAGCGGAACGTGTTCGTGGTGCAGTCCGCCGAGGTGGCATCAGACTGGGCCCTGGCCAAGCCCCGGGAGCGGATGCGCACCCGGGTTCTGCGGCTGCGCGGCACCATGACGGAAGGCTCGGATTTCCGTGCGGATTCCACCTGGTGCCGGCTCTACGATGCTCCACCGCCGGACGGCATGGCGGCGCCGGATGCCGCTCCCGGGGCCAGGGCCTACACGTTCGGCACCAGGATCAGTGAACTCTCCCCGGCGCCGGACAACCCGGAACATACCCTGATCACCATCGCGGAGCGGGAATCGAAGAAGGTGGCAGCCTACCCGCACCTCCCCGTTGCACTCACCGAGGACCAGCCCCTGGCCACTGCCAGCATCGAGGCAGCCATCGCCGACATCGCCCGGTCCGTGGGATCGTCCCTCCCGTCCCTGCCCGCCCAGCCGGGACTAGACATCCTGCGGAAGCAGCCGCCCCGGTTCCGCTCGCTGCCCGGCCCCGCCGAAGTCCGGCACGGCCCGGACGGTTCTGCCGATTACGCCGCCGCCATCACAGCATCGCTCCGGGACCTGGACCGGTCCTACCTTGCCGTCCAGGGACCTCCGGGTACGGGTAAGACCTTCGTCGGCGCCCACGTGATCGGCCGGCTGGTGGCCGAAGGCTGGAAGGTGGGCGTGGTGGCGCAATCCCACAACGTGGTGGAAAACCTGCTGTGCCGGGCCGTCGAGGTTGGCGGCGTTGACCCGGCGGTGGTCGGCAAGAAGCTGGCTGCACCGCATGACGTTCCGTGGACATTAACGTCCGACGGCGACGTATCACGCCTGCTGTCAGCGTCCGGCGGGTGCCTGGTGGGCGGGACAGCGTGGACCATGACCGGAAAGGAAGTTCCCGCCGGCTCCCTGGATCTGCTGGTGATTGACGAAGCGGGACAGTTCTCGCTGGCCAACACCCTTGCGGTGTCCCGTGCCGCCCGCCGGTTGCTCCTGCTCGGCGACCCCCAGCAGTTACCGCAGGTGACCCAGGGCGCACATCCGGAGCCTGTGGACGAGTCCGCTTTGGGCTGGCTCGCCGCCGGCCACGCAACCCTGCCCGGATGGTTGGGCTACTTCCTGGCGGACAGCTGGCGGATGCACCCCGAACTGTGCCGGGCGGTGTCGCAGCTCAGCTACGAGGGGAAACTGCAGTCGGCCCCTGCGGCGTCGCTGCGTGAACTCGAAGGGCTTCCGCCCGGCGTCGAAACTGTGTTCGTGGACCACACAGGCAACACCACCAGCTCCAGGGAGGAGGCAGCCGAACTGGTCCGGCAGGCACAGCGCCACCTGGGCCTGAAATGGACGGCGGGCCCGGAGAGTGAAGCGCGGCCGCTGGACCAGCAGGACCTCCTGGTGGTTGCTGCCTACAACGCACAGGTCCACCTGATCCGGAAATATCTGGAAGAGGCCGGCCTGCCCGAGGTCCGTGTCGGAACGGTGGACAAATTCCAGGGCCAGGAGGCGCCGGTGGTCCTTGTTTCGATGGCGTGCAGTGCCGTGGCGGAGGCTCCCCGCGGGGCAGAGTTCCTGCTGAACCGGAACCGGATCAACGTAGCCGTATCCCGCGGCCAGTGGCGGGCGGTCGTCATCCGCTCCCCCGAGCTCACCAGCTACATGCCGCACCGGCCCGCTGCACTGGAGGAACTTGGCGCCTTCATTGGGCTCAGCCCGCGCGCGGAGTAGCGGCGGGAGCGCTTGGAGGCAGGCGGCACGTGGAGGTAGACGGCAAGTGGAGGCAGCCGCCGGTCAGCGTGCCCGGAAGTTGTTGAAGCCTCCCTCGGCCGCGGTGAGGGATTCCTCCACGCGTTCCACCCTGCCCGGGGTCCGGTCTGATTTCAGCCAGTCGAGGAGCGCAGCGACCTGCGGCTCAGGCCCCTCCGCAACCACGGCAACCGAGCCGTCGCTGACGTTTCGCACCTCGCCGGTCAGGCCCAGTTCCTCGGCCTTGCCCATCGTCCAGAAACGAAAGCCAACCCCCTGCACCACGCCGAACACGCGTGCGCTGAGCCGGACCGTTCCCATCGGGGAACCACCCGGTGCTGAACCCGCCGGTGAACCGTCGTGGCCGGCCATGGAGAGCCTCCTCAGGATCGTCGCCCCACCTCAACTGGGTAGCAGTAGGTGTCGTTATGGGCGGCCAAAACGACAGCTACTGCGACCCAGTTGGGCGGAGCGGACCGCTTAGTTGATGGTGATGTCGCGGGTGGCGTGGTTGTAGCGGATGGTGACCGTGCCACCGGGGTGGTGCAGTTCGTGGTTGGGACCATCGAACGTGCCAAATGCGCCGTAGTTCTCGTCCCACGAACGGTTCAGGGCGATCTTGAAGGTGTAGAAGCCGGCCGGCAGCTCGGCACTCTTCTTCCAGAGCTGGTCCAGGAAATCGAACTCCATCTGTGCTTCGTCGTACTGGGGAGCCCAGTTCTCCGGTGCGCCCAGGATGGTGTTGAAGTCACCGGCAACGGCCACGGCTTCGGGCTGCGGGTGGGTCTCAACGTCCGGTCCCTCGAACCCCTCGGACGCAACGGAACCGGCGGCAACAGGCTGCTTGGCCGCCGTCTTGCCCTTGACTGCCTTCACTACCGGCTCAACGGCTTCTTCAAGTGCCTTCGCCGCCTTGCCCACGGCAGCGGCGGCCTTCTTGGCCGGGGTCTTCCTGGCGGTGGTCTTCTTGGCCGGCGCTTCCTTGGCCACGGGCTCAACGGGAGCCGCGGTCACCTTCCGGACGAATCCTTCGGGAGCGGTGGGAACCGGGGTGTCGGCAGGAACCGGCGTGCCGGCGTCGAGCGCGGTGGCGAATGAAACCGCATCGGGGTACGCCACGGTGGCACGCATGCCGTCCTCGGTGATGGTCCAGCCGGAGCGGCCCTTCACCAGCCAGCCGGCCTTGACCAGTTTGGCCGTGGCGGTGGTGAGCGTCTTGTGGCCGCGGGGAATTCCGCCGCTGAGCAGTTCGGCTTCGTGCTCGTTGAACGGCACGCGCGCGGTCGCCTCGGCGAGGACCTGGCCCGCGTTCAGTGCATCGCCTGACCACACGCCTTCGGTCAGGACATCCAGGACGGTCTTGAGACGAAGGTAAGTGTTTTCTGCGGTGGACTTGGCCATGATTCCCCTTTTATGAAAGCGATCGGTCATAGGCATCTTGCCAACTGCCCGTAAAATCGCGCGACTTTAATTGGTTAACTCTGCGTGTCGTGACCGACTATGAAGCGGATCCCGCATCAAAGTGAGGCGAAGGTCTCGGGTAAGGGCTGTTGCATAACCCTCATAGCGCCGGCATGGGTGCCGCCCTGCAATCCCCGGACACGCCTGCGGCACCCAGTTTAGCGGCACCGCCCTGCAGTTGTTGCCTGGGACACAGCAGCGTCAGGGCGCAACTTCCCCGCTGTTCAGTTCCTCCAGCAGTTCGGCCTTGCGCTCCTCGGAGGCAAAGGACGAGTGGATGGAGTTCGCGGCCAGGCGGGCCTTGTCAAAATCGGACAGATCGAAGACCGCCTTGAGCTGGGCAAAGTTGTCGTCCACGTAGCCGCCGAAGTACGCCGGGTCATCCGAATTGACCGAGACATTCAGCCCCGCGGCGAGCATCGCCGGAAGCGGGTGGTCGGCGAGCGTGTCCACGGCACGGAGCCGCACGTTGGACAGCGGGCAGACCGTGAGCGGGGTCCGCGCGGCAACGAGCCGTTCCACCAGGTCCGGATCGTCCATGCAGCGGATGCCGTGGTCGATGCGCTCCACACCCAGGACATCAAGGGCTTCGATGATGTACGACGCCGGCCCCTCCTCCCCTGCGTGCGCGGTCAGCCGCAGGCCTGCTTCGCGGGCCTTGGCGTAGAGCCGTTCGAATTTGGCGGGAGGGTTGCCTACCTCGGCGGAGTCCAGGCCGATCGCCCCGATGGGCGCCTCCATGGCGAGCAGTCCGTCCAGGACCTCCAGCGCCGAGTCCTCGGGGAGGTCGCGCAGGAAGGCTGCGATCAGCATGGTGGAGATGCCGAAGTCCTCCTGGGAAGTGGCCAGCACCGATGCCACGCCGTTGACGCAGGTTTCCAGGGAAATGCCGCGCGAGAGGTGCGCCTGCGGATCCATCATGATCTCGGCGTGGCGGACGCCGGCGGCTGCTGCGCGCTCAAGGTAGGCGTGGGTCATCGCCGCAAAGTCCTCTTCGGTCTGCAGTACGGCCATGTTGGCGTAGTACAGGTCCAGGAAGGACTGCAGGTCCGTGAATTCGTACTTTTCCCGCAGCTCTTCCAGCCCGGAGTACGGCAGCGTGATGCCGTTGCGTTCGGCCAGGGCGAAGATCAGCTCCGGCTGCAGGGTTCCCTCGATGTGCAGGTGCAGTTCGGCTACCGGGAGGACCCGGGCCGGGGCGCCGCCTTCTGATTCGTCGGCTTCAGTTCCGGGCGCGGCGGTGCCGCCGGCAATGTTTTCCATCCGGTCAGGATAGTGCCCGGGCAGGTTTCCCGCCCACCGGCGGAACACCGGAGCTTTCGACACTCCCGGCAAGATCTCGATTTGATAACCCCACGGCCATGTCCTAGCGTGAAATGCATACCCGTCCAGCGGGTGCATGAATGCCCGGTGCTGCCTCCACCAGAACTGCCCAGCGGCAGCCACCGAAGTTGACCTCTATTCGTCAGGGGCGGGCAGTGGCGCGACGATCTCCGGGGACGGAACCAGCGCCGGTGGCCTTCAGGAGCATCACCACATGAAAAACACCACTTTCCGTACTGTCGCGCGCCGTGGAGCCACCGTGGCGGCCATTTCCGCTGCCGGCCTGGCACTTTCGGCCTCGGCAGCCAATGCGACCACCAGCACCTCCACCTGGGATGCTCTGGCGCAGTGTGAAAGCGGCGGCAACTGGGCCACCGACACCGGGAACGGCTACTCGGGCGGCCTGCAATTCAGCGCCAGCACCTGGTCAGCGTACGGCGGCACGGGCTCGCCGGCGGACGCCAGCCGCGAGCAGCAGATCGCCGTGGCGGAGCAGGTCCAGGCCTCGCAGGGCTGGGGCGCATGGCCGTCCTGTTCAGCGCAGCTCGGCCTGAGCGGCGGCGCCACTGGCACCGCACCTGTCCAGCAGGCACCAATCCAGCAGGCACCGGTGCAGCAGGTGCCGGTCCAGGCCACCCCCGTCCAGGCGGCGGCAACACAGGTTCCCGCCGCCAAGCACGCCACCCCAGTGGCCCTCAGCGGAGAGACCTACACGCTGGAAGCCGGGGACACTCTGAGCATCGTGGCGGACAAGCTGGGCATCCAGGGCGGCTGGCAGCAGCTCGCGGACGCCAACCTGGACACCATCTCGGACCCGAACCTCGTCTTTGAAGGCCAGGTCCTCCAGCTTCCCGCATAGAAGCTGCCCGGCAGCCCATGGCAGCCCAGCCCTCCGGGGCTCCCCAAGCAGGTCGGCGATAGACAAATTCCGTTGACCAAAAAGACGACGCCGGCACGCCCCCACGAGGGGAGTGCCGGCGTCGTTCCTTTAATCCGGTAAGCGGGGCTTAGCTGGCGGGCAGCTCGCGGACGATCCGGACCTTCCAGGCGGAGTCATCGCTCGTGTCCAGCAGGGCAACGGTGCCGTGGGCCAGGTTCAGCGCCACCCGCTTGACGGCGAGCAGCTCCAGGTACAGGTGCTCGTTCATGCGGCTGGGGGTATCGATCATGTACTTCACGGCGTCCCGGACCTTGCGGTAGTTGGCGCTGCGTTCCCGGTGCATGTGCAGTTCCAGGGCAGACTTCTGCTTGATGCGGGGTTCGTGCCGGTTGAGCAGGGTGACCGCGGTGTGGACCCCCACCACCAGGGCAAGTGAAACCACGTAGATCCACCAGCCGCTGGAGAGCAGGAACAGCGGCAGGTTGCCGATGGCCACGATGGCTATCACCACGCGGAGCGCCGCGATGCGGCGCATCGTCTTGGCGACGGCGGCGATGCCGTCGCGGAAGCGGTGCTGCTCCTTGCGGGCGGCGTGGGGATCGATGGTGAACTCATCGAGCACAAGGATGCCCTTTGCTTCCGGAGCCAGCATCTGCCCGAAACGGGGCATGCTGGGGTGGGCGTGTCCGGTGGTCTTTTCAGGTGTTAGTGTCATGAGGGAGCTTCCAAAACGCGGGGGTGGTTGCGGAGATCTTAGTGGTTTTAACCTCCCCACGTATGCATCAGTCCACTATTTGGACACCCGGAAGGCTTCCCCTGTGGCCGGCGGCACTGCAATTGGAACATCTGCCGGGTGCCGTCAGACTGAATGAATGCAAACCTTCCTCCCGTACCCTGACTTCCGGCAGAGCGCCGCAGCACTGGACACCGCCCGGCTGGGCAAACAACGGGTTGAGGCGCTCCAGACGCTCCGCGCCCTGGTCATTCCCGGATACGGCTGGCAGACCCACCCTGCCATCCGCATGTGGATGGGCTACGTGCCGGCGCTGACCATGTACGGGCTGGCAATGGTGGATGAATGGACCCGGCGCGGGCACCCGGACAACACCCGCGCGAACATCACCGAGTTCGCACCGCAGGCTGCACATCCGGACTACGCCGGCAAGATTCCGATGCCCCCGTGGCTGGGCGATCCTGACGTCCACCTCAGCCACCGCTCCAAGCTGGTCCACAAGGAACCCAAGTTCTACGGCCCGGTCTTCGCCGACGCGGTGCCGGACATGGATTACGTGTGGCCGGAACCCCGGCATGAGTTCCTGCCCAGGGAACCCGAGGGCGAGATTCTGTGGATCCTCCGCGATCCCCACGACGACGTCGATCCCCAGTCGCTGGACACGGTGGCGCTTCCGCCCGTGAGCGGCAGCATCGCCGCGGCAGCCGGCGCGGACGACTACTCCCCCGTCTACCTTGAGGAGTCTTCGCGCCGCCCGTCCAGGCAGCCGCGGAAGGCCCCGGCCAAGCCGCAGGCGAAGAAGCCCACCCGCAAACGGCTGGCGCAGGAGGAGGCTTTCTCCACCCTTCCGGGCAAGACGCCGGTGGCCGTCCCGTTCGAACACGGACAGAAGTTTGCGGTGGGCCAGGTGGTGGGGCGGCCCATCACGCTCGAGGACGGCCGGTTCGGCCGGCACTTCGAGGTCACGGAGATTATTGACCGCTCCGCGTTCGCGTACCCGGCCCTCCTCCAGGATCCGCGTGTTTTCTTCGCCGTGGAGGCTCCCTAGCCATGACCATCCTGCTGGCCGGCTGCGGCGACCTTGGTACGGAAGCGGGCCTTCGGTTCGCAGCGCTGGGGCACCGGGTGGTGGGCTGGCGCCGCTCCCCCGGGAAACTGCCTGCCGCCATCGAAGGCGTTGCGGCTGACCTGGGCGCTCCGGACCTTCCCGCCGTCCCCAAGGACACCACCGCCGTCGTGATTGCCGTTGCCGCCGATGCTCCCACGGAGGACGCCTACCGCGCAGCCTACCTGGGTGGCGTCACGCACGTGCTGGACGCCCTGGAGCGCGACGGCGTGCGGCCGGCGCGGGTGCTTTTTGTCTCGTCCACGGCGGTCTACGGCGATGCCGGCGGGGGCTGGGTGGATGAGGACACGGTCCCGGCCCCCGGTGGGTTCTCCGGGCGTGTGCTGGTTGAAGCCGAAGATGCGCTGCGGGCGCGGCTGGCGGGAACCGGAACTGCGGCTGTGTCCCTTCGGCTCGGCGGCATCTACGGCCCGGGCAGGACGCGGCTGATCGACCAGGTGCGCAGCGGTTCAGCCGTAGTCCCGGAAGATGTCCGCTACACCAACCGGATCCACCGCGACGACGCTGCCGCAGCCATTGTCCACCTGGTGTCCATGCCGGCCGACCCTGCGCCGGTCTACATCGGCGTGGACGACGATCCCGCCGACCTGGGCAGTGTGCTGCGGTTCCTGGCTGCCGCCATGGACCTGCCGCAGCCGCCCGTGGGTGATGCCGGACCGGCGCGTGGCGGCAACAAGCGCTGCAGCAACGGCCTGCTGCGGGGCACCGGCTTCACGTACGCGTTCCCGTCCTTCCGCGAGGGCTACCGGGACATCCTGGCCGGCAACGGGGTCCGTCATCCGTAAGTGACGGCGGCTCCCCCGCCCCGGGGTTAGCCGGCTGCCGCGCTAGGATCCCGCGGTCGGGTGCCAGTACCGCAGGCCGCCGCTGGTTTCTCCGGCAGGCGTGACGTCAACCATGGCATACGGGAACGCTTGGCGGTCCGACTGGTCAGGGCCGCGGCCGCGGACGTCAGAACACCACGTACCGGTGTTGATGTACCGGGTGGAGCAGTCCTCCAGCGGGGATTCCAGCGCCCTGTGGGTGTGGGCTGAAATGTACCAGGCGACCCCGGAGCGCGAAGCCTCGAGGGTACGGGCGAACCGGCCGGCAGCGGCAGGGGCTTGCTCGCTGGCGATGCTGCGTCCGGCGGCCGCAAGGACGATGCGGGTGGCGGTGTGCGGGACAGCCGACACCGTCCGGAACCTGGACAGGCGCGCCAGTTCCCGAACGACGTCCTCGTCGAGGGCAAGGCGCCGGGACTCAGACTGCAGCAGTACGTCGTAGGCGTCCGACCGGACGCGCCGTTCTGCCCGCTCGGACGCCAGGCAGGCACGGGCAACGGCGCCGGCACGGCTCAGGCGTGACCCCGATGGTTGGGCGTGCCAGGCCGCAAGCGGAGGCAAATCCAGCCCGTCGGTGCCGTTGACCGCCGTGCGGAGCAATTCCGGGATGCGGTGCAGGGCGTGGTGCTGGTGTCCGTGCTCGGCGACGAGCACGCCAGGAACATGCAGGAACCACGGGTGGACACGGACCCGCCCGGGCTCCACGGGTGACAGCAGTTCCGCCAGGCTGGCCGACACGGAGGGCCGGGCCAGCTCCACGTCATGGTTGCCGCAGACGAAATGCAGCTGCACGCCGAGGGCCGCGCACTCCTGCAGCGTCCGGAACGTGTCCACGTGCTGGTCCAGGATGGACTTGAGCCGGGCCAGGCTCTCGTCCTCGCTGAACCCGGTCAGTTCGAACGTGTCACCGACGAAGACCACGTGCCGCTCCGGCCCCCGGGCCGCCAGCACCTCACGCCGGAGGAAACCGGGCAGCTCCCTGCCAGGACGGCGGGGATCGTCGTCGGAGGCATCCAGGTGAAGGTCGCTGAGGAGCCACCACCGCGCCGCGCGGCTCACGTGATCAGCTCCCATACGCGTGGAACGAAAAGGAGCAGGAAGACCGTCCAGACGGCGGCGATCACGGTGCGGCTGACGGTCCGGTTCGCGTGCCGCGGGCCTGCGGATTGCCCCGGGTCCTGTCCGGTATGGCGCACCTCGAGCGTTATCAGGGTGGTGAGCAGGGCGGCCGCAGCAAGCACTCCGGGGAAATCGATCATGCTGGGGCCTCCTTGCGTTCCCGGGCCAAGCAGGCGAGGACAGTGATGGCGCCCATCGCGACCACGCACCCCTGCCACGACCACACGGTGAGGTAGAACATCGCCGTGGAGACGGCTGTGAGCGTGGCGATGCCAAGCGCCACGACCAGCAGCGCTGCAAGCGCGGCGTCGGTCACCGGCGTAAGCCGAACCAGTGCCTGCCCCGGGAGCAGGACGAGGACGGTAAGAGCCACCAGCGCCTGGAGCGGTCCGGGCAGCCCCACGAGGGTCACCACTGACAGTGCGACGGCAGCGAGGCCAAGCGCCAGGGTGGGCCGGCTGATTCCGCCGTTCATGGTGTCATCCGGTAGACGCGTGCCTCCGCATTGCTGAATGCGAGCCTCACGCCGTTCTGGGCATCCAGCCACTCCTCCAGCTCGGCGAAGCCCTCCGTGGTGCTCTCGCCCTGGAGCACGATACTGGCCTCCGACGAGCGCAGGAACATCAGGAAGCCGCCTTGGGCATTATGCCGCACAAAGTTGTAGACGATCGGCCCGCACGTCGCCGCCGACAAGTCGGGAGAGCACAGGTCGTCGATGGTCCGGTACTGGTGCTCCAGATATGTCTGGTCCCGCCAAGGTGTTGGGTGCGCAGCCGAAATGATCACCGAGCCTGGCGGGGCCAGGCTCTGCACGGCGGTGACGGCCGCCATTTCACTGTCACTGAAGAGGTCATACTCTGCATTGCCGAACCGGCCCGTCACATTGAGCACGGCCAGGACCACGAAGGTGAGCACCAAGGCCGCCGCCCTGCGGATGGAGAGGCGAAGGCTGCCGTCGGGCGGCAGCAGGGCTGAGCAGGCCAGCAGGGCAATGAAGGGCAAGGCGAACAACGAGACGCGGATCAGCATTTCCCCGCCATAGGACTGCACGGGAAAGAGCATCAACGGCGCAGCCGCGAGGATGGCCACCCGGATGTCCAGCCGCCTTCTGCGCCATTCGCGCACCGCCCCGGCCGCAGCAAGCAGCCACAACACGACCGTGAGACCCACCCGGAGCTGCACCACCAGCAGGTGTCCGGGGGTACCGCCCACACGTTCGACGACGTTCGTCGCCACCGCGCCCTGGAAGCCTGCGTCCTCTATCGGAGGGTGGCCAGCGAGGTAGGCACTCGCGGGATAGACGAACCACAGCACCAGCACCACCGCGGTGATCAGGGGCAACTGGCTGGGCCAGACACGGCCGCTCAGGGTGAGGGTGGTGATGGCGAACAGCACCATGAACGGAGTCAACTGGTGGCTCGCGAAGATCACGACAACGAGCAAGAGGACCATCGCGAGGGCAGCCACCCGGTGTCCCGGCCGGGAATCAGCGGGCCGCCGCTCCTGCCACCAGGCCGCCAGGTCGGCGCGCCTGAAACCGCGGAACCTGGGCGGCAGCGCGGCCAACGGGCCGACGAGCAGCGCGACGATCACAAGGTACAGGAAAACACCGAAGGCCTGCGGAGACAGGTAGTCCTGGTCCTGCCAGTTGCCGAGGCAAAAGATCCAGAGCACCAGCCAGCGACGCCTCGGGTCATTCGTGAGGTAGCGCATGACTACGCCGACGGCGGCAAGCCACAGAAAGACGTTGAGCACCGGCGCCCACAGGGCAACGCTTACCGGATCAAGGCCGGTCGCCGCCAGCAGTGTGGCCAGAAGCGCGAAGAAGCCCGGCCAGTTGAAGTACGCGTCGATGCCCGGATCAACCCGCTGCATATCGGACAGCGCGTCGGCGATGCCAAGGTGGCGGAATGCCACCTCTCCCCGCGGTACGTCGGTCACGAACAGGGCCGTCCCGAAGAGGACGAGGACGAGCACCACCACCAGCCAGAGCATGACCACGCGGTGCGCCGGACCCACGGCGTCCCCCCGAAGCGCCGCGGCGAAGGCAACGTTCAGCAGCACGACACCCACCCAGAACGGCCAGGGCAGCATCGCCACGAGCCCCCAAGTCGCTGGTGACGGGCAAGGTCACCGCTGAGGCGGCCCCCACGGCGAGGGCCAGCGACACGAGGCCTGCCAGTGCGCACCAGATGTCTCGCGGCTTCCAGCGTTGCTTGGTCTCTTCGGGCAGCTCGAGCGTGCTGATCATCGCACCTCTCTCGTCACGCCCCGCAGGATCGCGAGGAGCCGAAGGCCCACGGCTGCGGCCCCAACGGTCAGTACCACGAGCCAGGCGAGGGCCATGGCGGTCGAGCCTTTTTCAGCGGCCCAGAGCGCGGCGGTGCAGAGCGCGACAGCCAGCGTCACCCCCACCGCTATTCCCTCCATGTACCGGCCACGTGCCCGGCAGACAGCGTTGTAGGCCTGCAGCACTGCATACGCGACCACGCCGGCCGCCAAGAGCCGGAGGGCGTCGGCTGATGCGTCCGCGTATTGCTCCCCCAGCAGGTGGAGCAGCGGGCGTGCGAAGAGGACAAGGACGACGGCGGCCAGTCCGCCCACGGCGAGCGACCACCGCAGAGTGGCCCAGGTGGTCGCCACCAGGCGGTCAGGTTCCCGCACGCCCTCCGAAAACTGGACGATGCCCATCAGCATCGGAGCGGTGTAGGCGGCCCACGCCATCATCCATGCGGGATACCAGTAAGCGGCGGCCTCCGGTGCCACCATATGGGCGAGCAGGAGCGGCAGCAGCAGTCCGGGCGCGCGCTCGCTCAGGGTCAGGAGCTGGTTCGGAATACCCAGCATCAGCACCGAACGGCCGTGTGCCGGACGCAGTGTCGGCCGGGGCCGGTAGCCGATAAGCCTTCTCAGCTGCACCGCACCAATGACAGCTGTCACGGCGGTCCCGAGGGTCCAGCAGGCCATCAGCAGGTCCACCGGAGCGGGATGCGCCTGCCAGGCCACCACGGCTATGGCCGCGAGCGAAACCACCCCGCCCACGGTGTACCGCAACGTTGCGCTGGCACCCCGACCCAATGCCACGAGGGCCTGGTCCATGACCGTGCCCATCGTCCCCGTGATGGCGGCCAGGAGGAACATCAGCCAGAAGAGAGCAGATACCGAGGCCGTTTCCGGTGCGACAGTCAACTCCAGCACGAGGTAGCCGAGGGCCAGCACCGTACTGGCCAGCGCCACGATGCCGAACGCCGCGTCCAGTACCCGGGCCGGCGGCTCCCCCCGGCCCACAGAGACGATCACGGCCGAACCGGCGCCCAGTATCGCCAACTGGGCGCAGATCAGCACCGCCGACACTGCTGCCGTGGTGAGCCCGACATCACGCGCTGCTGCCGCGTGTGCGGCCACGATCCAGAACGCGAAACCCGAGCCGGTCTGGGCGCCCTTGGCCAGGATAAGGCCGAGCGAGCTGCGCAGCGCGGAGTGCCGGACCACGGTCGAGATGTCCGTTGTAGCAGCCCCCCGCTCGCCCCTCACGATGCGAAACCCTTTACCAATCCCGCGTAGTTGTACCAGCAGAAGGCGGCGTAGTACCGCAGCCACCGGGGCTGGCCGGAGGCGAGGCTCAGGGCGCTGCCGCGGACCGCGGCGGCGGCGGGCAGCAGGGCCAGCCTTGCCCCGCGCCAGCCATGCTTGCGGATCATCTTTCCCAGCCCCGTTCCGTCCATGAGGAACTGGTCCAGCGCGAAGTCAAAGTCGTCGGCGGCAAAGCGGTGCTCAACGAAGACTTTGCGTGACACACCCGTCCGCAGTCCCGACTGCCGCATCCGCCAGCGCAGTTCGATGTCCTCGCCGGACTTGAACGAGTCGTCGAAGCCCACGCCCATCATCAATTCCCGGTCGACGATCGTCGCCACGAGGCCGAACCAGTTGCGGCTGCGGCCGGTGCGGTGGTGGTGGGCCAGGGCCTGCCCCCAATAGCCTGGTCCGGCGACGCTTTCCAGTCCTGCCTGGAGGGCGTCGTACCCGTCCTCCACCAGTTCATCGAGCAGGTCGGCCACGCCTTCCGGTCCAAAGACGACGTCGGCGTCGACAAGCAGGACCCAGGGCGTGTTGCTGCTCCGGACACCAAGCGTGCGGGCCCAGGGCAGGCCCCGCCCCTCGTCGCTCACCACCCGGGCTCCTGCCGCCCGGGCGATCTCGACGGTGCGGTCGGTGGAGAGTCCGTCCACCACGATGATTTCGGCGACCCCTGACTGGCGCAGGGCCTCCAGGCAGCGCGGGAGCAGGTGTTCTGCGTTGCGCGCCGGAACAACAGCGGTGACGTCGGCAGTGCTGTGACCCACGGCCCCCACCCCTTATGCCTGCTCGTCGAGGACCGCCGGCAGCAGCTCCTCAAGATGGCGGACAATGTCATCGGATGCCTGGTCGGCCGACCACGCGGCAGGCACCTGCAGCAGGTGGCAGGGACGTCCGTCGAGCGCCTTGCTCAGCACGAGCCCCTTGGCCGCGAAGTGCTCGCGCCAGGGAACGACGGACGTGGCGGCCAGGCCGGTCACCACCCGCTGCGAGAAGCTTGCCATTTCGATGTGGAAGTTGCCCATCATCCGGTCAACCATCCAGTCGGTGCTCTTCTCCAGAATCTGTGTATGGCTGCCTTCGTACCGCTCGATGTAGATGGAAGCCGCGAGTGGAGCCGAGGTGGTCACTTCCCGTCCGGGAAATGCCGCTCCGGCGTCAACCATCCGGTGCTCGGGCGACCATTTGCGGGAGAAGTCCGCGAGGCGCGGATAGCGGATGACGTAGGGGTGCACCAACGTGGTGAGGCGGCCGACGCTCTGCGAGAGCGACGACGGGACAAGGGGTTTCCGGACACCTTCAAACAGGTGCGGGTAGATATTCCGGTGGTGTGGCTTGATGAACATCGGCTTCGCGTAGCCGAGCAGGGTGGCGTCCTCGGCGAGGAAGGCCCAGTCATCGCCCATGAACGACCATCCTTCGCGCCGCATCAGCTTCGCGGCGGTGCTCGTCTTGCCGGTGCCGCCGGCGGCAGGAAGAGCGATCGCGTGGCCCCGGAAGGCCATCGTTGCCGCATGGATCATCGCGGCTCCGCGCTCCACCATGGCGGCATCGAGGACGGGCACTACGGACGTGAGCAGTTCGCCTGCACCGTGGATGCGCCACTGCTCCGCGTCCCGGACCACCTGGACCCGGTCGGCATTGAAGCGCACGGCGTTCTCGGTGTATGCGAGCTCGTGCTCAAGGTGGCCCGCATCCGGCATCGGCTCCGGCCGGTCATCCACCACGATGTGGGCTGGCCGTTCGGAGTCGGTGGCGAAGCACGCCAACATGGTCTTGAGCTGGTGGGCTGCCGGTGCCTGGGCATCGACGCTGATGTTGATGCGGCCGTGGATGTCAAAGTTGAGTGCTTTGGTCTGTCTAGTGCGCATGTTCGTCCCCTGTCTGGATGGTGTGTCGGTCGGATGCAGTTGCTGGACTGGACGGTGTCGGCCCCCGGGCCTTGCCGACGCCGTTCATTGCACGTCCCGCCATGGACTCACTCCGGCCAGGACCGGCTGGTTCAGCGGGCGACCAGGCACGTGGGCAAGCTGGCGTCCGCGGAGGTAGCCTGCCGAGGTATAGGCCACCACCGCAACGAAGGCAGCCGCACGGCCCAGTCCGGATCGATCTCCGCGGGCCCAGTCATAGATCCCGGAAAAGAACGCCCGGGGCAGGACGCTGCGGACGTACCTGCGTTCCGGGCCAAGAGCCCGCTTGTGCCCCACGACGTGGCTGACCTGGGCCTTCGAGATCCCCTCTGACCAGGACCGGGAAAGCATGTAGCGGACGGTCCCCCGGCTCGCCGGCACATGGTGGCGAACCAGTGCCGCGGGCTCGTAGACGATCCGGCCCCCAGGGGAGCCCATGGTCGACCGGATACAGATCTCGGTTTCTTCACACCCCAACGGAGTGGAGCCGCGTCGGCCCAGGGAGTGGTTGAAGCCGCCCACCGTCCTGATGACATCAAGCCGGAAGGACATGTTGGCACCGATGACGTTTCGAACCTCGGATGCCACCCGTGGCAGGCCCCGGTGGCTGCACCCGACAATCCAGTCGAGCTCTTCCCCAAAGAAACCGGGCCGGCCCACTTCCCAGAGAGGTTCCACCCGGCCGCCCACGCCCAGCACCTCGGGATCGTCGTACAGCGCCATCAGTCGTTCAAGC
Organism: Arthrobacter nitrophenolicus; assembly: GCF_000332815.1. GTDB lineage: Bacteria > Actinomycetota > Actinomycetes > Actinomycetales > Micrococcaceae > Arthrobacter > Arthrobacter nitrophenolicus. Next base: position 59,597 of record NZ_AOFD01000008.1, on the reverse strand, counting down.
CAGTCCGGTGCCGCCACGGCATCATCGTCTAGAAAGGCAACGACGTCCGAGTCCGCCAGGCCCACGCCGGTGTTGCGGGCCCCGGAAAGTCCACGTGGTCCGGTGTTCTTCACGACTGTGACATCGTCGAGAGTTTTGGCCAGCCGCTCGTAGAGTTCCTCGTTGTGGTCAATGACCACCAGGACTTCCTTGGGGGCTAAGGTCTGCGTTCTAAGGGACTCGATGACGTCCAGCAGCCAGCCCCAACGCTCAGCTGTGTAGGCGCAGATGATCACGGAGACCGTGGGGGTAAGCGTGTGTTCCATGTCAGGCCACGCTTGCAACAGGCAGAACGCTCTGCGGATCGGTGGGGGTCCGCGGGAAGCTCACGCTGGCGTAGGCGTACTTCACGCGGCGCAGGGCCTCGGGCCGTGCGCCGGCGGTGGGTGAATCCCACAGGAGGCACTCATGCGCCATCGTCCCCAGGACACGCCAGCCGTCCCGGAAAGTCTGGAGGTTGGACACTCCGGAGATGCGGTCCAGTTCGAAGCTGGGGACCTCGGCAATCCGGAGGCCGGCTTTCGCAGCCCGAACGATCAGCTCCGTCTCGATTTCAAACCCGTCGGATTCCAGCTGCAGGACATCCAGGCACTCCCGGCGGAAGGCGATGTAGCCGTAGCAAAGGTCGGAGTAGTTGCTGTGCAGAACCGCGTTGGCCAGCCCGGTGAGCGCCCGGTTTCCGGTGCGCCGCAGCCATGTCAGGTCCTCCGACCCGCCGCCGGTGACATAGCGGGAACCCTTGACGAAGTCATAGTCATGCTGCAGCGGAGAAACGAACCAGCCGATTTCCTGCGGATCCATGCTTCCGTCGGCGTCCAGCATGACGATGATGTCACCGGTCGCGGCAGCGAATCCGGACCTGAGCGCCACGCCTTTGCCCTTGCGCTTCTCATCCACCACCTTGATGTCCTGGCGCACCGCCCGCGCCACTCCGACGGTGTTGTCAGTGGACCGGCCGTCAACGATTACCACCTCATCGACATACAGAGGCATACGCCGAAGGACCCAGGGAATGTTCTGGGCCTCGTTCAAGGTCGGGATGACCACGCTGATCGATGCCCGCACCGGCGCTGCGGTGACCTTGGAGAGCGAAATGGGCGGCTGGGTGGAGATAGACATATGCCTCACCTCTTCATGGCGTGTGGAGAACTTTGGCCAATGGGGAAGCGCTGCTGAGTCAGTGCTTATTGGGCCTTGGTCGGTTCCTTGGCCCGGGGTAGGTTGAGCATATGGTTGCCCCCGCGGCTAATCACCAGTAATGAGTACTCACCTTTTTAGTCGCGTCCTACTGGAGGGAAATGCCAGTTCCGGAAGCTAGGAGGGCGGGGGCAAGGCCGTTTGACCCGTGCGGTACATTGGGGGACTCGTCCCATGCGCACGTTAGGTAGGGTGGGTACCCCGCCTCTGCCATGAAGATGGGCCAGGTGAAGGGATCTTGCTATGGATCAGGACGTTGATGCCGGGCCGCTTTGGCCCAATCCGCCTGAACTGCCACTGCCCACCATTATGGACCAGCGCTGGAGTAACGCAATCTTTCTCCACTGGCGTATCCCGGAAGCAGAGGCTGCCCTCTTCATGCCGGCGGGAGTCCGGCCGGACGTGTTCGACGGATCGTCATGGGTGGGGCTCATCGGATTCCGCATGAGGAAAGCGGGCATCGGACGAGGGCCGGCGATTCCATACCTGGGCACCTTCAACGAGGTCAATGTCCGCCTCTACTCCCGGGAAGCGGACGGCACGCGTGGCGTGGTGTTCTTAAGCCTGGACGCAGACCGGCTACCGGTGGTCCTCGCGGCGCGGGCGGCGGAAATCCCCTACGTCTGGTCGCGGATACACCACCACTGGAGTGCGCCAGGGACCACGGGCAACGGCGCCCACGGCTACACCGTCCGCCGCTTCAGGCAGGGCGGGCGCAGCAGGTTCAGTGTGGCTCCGCACTTCAATGTGCCGGTGGACGATCCCTTATCGGTCCATCTCACGGCGCGTTTCGGCATGCACGGCTCTTTCAGGGGCCGGACCATCTACATCCCCAACTCGCACGAACCGTGGCCGCTGTACGCGGCGGAACTACATGATCTGGACGACGGCCTCGTGGAAGCTGCCGGGATCAGAGTGAGCGGCCCGCCGGAGTCAGTCCTCTATTCTTCGGGGGTGCGCAGCCGGTTCGGGCGGCCGCGAGTCGTTACGGGGAAGCGGCAGTAACGGCATGCGTACCCTGGGCCGGCGGTAACCTCGGGCCCGAGGCAATTTTCGGGCCCTTGGCAGGTCAGGCATCGCGCCAGCCTGCCCCTCACTGAAGGTCGCCACCAGCGTGCCAACGCCCGGCTGCAGTGAGTTGGAGGGATCGAAGTACAAGGATGCCTCGGCGGCCCGGCTGTGCGAGATCAGCTGTTCCGCTTCCAGCTTGGCCTCCGGCACAGTGGCACCGATGATGCCGGTGCGGGCGGGGAGCTCGGTGGTGTGTACCACCTCGGCACCGGTCTGGGTCAGCGGAACGGTGGTACCCGAGTTGATCTCATCATGGGGAAACTCAAACTCGGCATCATCGGACGCGGCGGGGATGGTGTACTCCAGGAAATAGGTCATGATCCACCATTGCAGAAAAGCCTGCGCTGCCGAAAGTCCGCCGCGCGCGCCCCAAGCACAACGTATTCCCACGTCAACAAGGCCCTCCTATACTTGCCGCATGTTGATGTCGCTGTGGTTCGGCGTCATAGCATCCAGTGCACTGGTTCTGGGTGCCTTTATCGGTGTCCGGTTTGAGCTGCCCAAGCGGCTCCTGGCTATGCTGCTCGCGTTCGCCGCCGGGGCGCTGATCACTGCACTGGCCTTCGAACTGTTCGAAGATGCCTATGAACATGGCGGGATCATCCGCGCGGCCATCGGTCTTATAGGTGGCGCGGTGGTGTTCACGGTCCTCAGCGCACTTCTGGACCGCTGGGCGCAGCCCGGAAAGCCGGAGCAGGCGACACCTGCGGACGAGTTCCAAGGCAGCGCCAAGCTCGATACGGATGCTGCCGCGTCCGATAAACGTGCCACTTCTGCCTCAACACGAGGAGCGGCAGGGCTGGCATTGCTGGCCGCGGTCACCCTGGATGGGGTGCCGGAGAACGTCGCCCTGGGGATCGCGCTTGGTGAAGGCACCGGCGGGCTGGCCCTGCTCGCCGCTATCTTTGTCTCCAACTTCCCCGAAGCCCTGGTTGGTTCAGCCTCCATGCGGAGCCAAGGACGCTCAACGGGCAGCATCCTGGCTCTCTGGTTGGGGTGCGCGGCCCTGCTGGTCATCGCCGTTGTTGTCGGCGCAGGGCCGCTGTCCGGGACGGATCCTCAGGCCATCTCGATACCGCTGGCGTTCGCCGCCGGCGCCGTCATCGCATCCCTGGCAGATACCCTCATGCCGGAGGCCTACGAACACGGCGGCCCGGCGGTGGCCCTCAGCACGGCAGCCGGGTTCGTCCTGGCCTTCACCCTGTCCTTGGCCTAGGCCCTACCGGACTATTTCCCCAGTCCCGCCCTGCGGAGCGCTTCTGCCATGGCCGTGTTCGCCGGTTCCGGCTTGGGCGACGATCCACGGCCGCCGCCGGAGGTGTTCCGGCCACCGGTCTTTTGGTGGTCCTGCCGCCTGCGCCCGGCGTCCTGCCGCGCCCCGCGCTCGGCAGGCTGCGGCCGTCCGCCTGACCTCTCCGCAGCGGGCGTTCCCGCACCGGCACCCCGGGTGCCCTTCCCGCCTGCGGCGGGTTCGTCGTCGAGCCTCAACGTCAGGGAGATCCGCTTCCGCTCCGGATCCGCCTCCAGAACCTTCACCCGGACCACCTGGCCGGACTTCACTACCTCGCGGGGATCAGACACGAACCGGTTGGCAAGGGCGGACACGTGGACCAGGCCGTCCTGGTGGACGCCAATATCCACGAAGGCCCCGAACGCCGCCACGTTGGTCACGGTGCCCTCCAGCACCATCCCCGGCTTCAGGTCGGAAATTTTCTCGATGCCCTCGGAGAAGGTGGCGGCCGCAAAGGCAGGGCGCGGGTCCCGGCCGGGCTTGTCCAGTTCGGCCAGGATGTCCGTGACGGTGGGCAGGCCGAAAGTGTCATCCACAAAGTCCCTGGCATCCAGCGAGGAAGCGGACGCAGATCCGGCGGCCACCAGAATCTTCCGCGCCACCGCGTAGGACTCCGGGTGGACGCTGGACGCGTCCAGCGGCTCCGCTCCCCCGGTGATCCGCAGGAAGCCCGCGCACTGCTCAAAGGCCTTGGCGCCCAGCCGGGGGACCTTCTTCAGGTCGGTGCGCCGGGCGAACGGGCCATGCTCGTTCCGGTACGCCACGATGTTTTCGCTCAGCAGGGGCCCGACGCCGGCCACCCGGCTGAGGAGTGCGGGCGAAGCGGTGTTGACGTCCACCCCCACGGCGTTCACGCAGTCCTCCACCACGGCGTCCAGGCTGCGGTCCAACTTCGACGCCGTCACGTCATGCTGGTACTGCCCCACACCGATGGATTTGGGGTCGATCTTCACCAGTTCCGCGAGCGGATCCTGGAGCCGGCGCGCGATGGACACCGCGCCGCGCAGCGAAACGTCCATGCCCGGCAGCTCGGCGGCTGCGAGCGCGGATGCCGAGTACACGGATGCGCCGGCTTCGGACACCACCAGCTTCTGCGGCTTCCGGTCCACGTCCGGCAGGAGCTTGATCAGCTCGGCGGCGAGCTTGTCCGTTTCCCGGGATGCGGTGCCGTTGCCGATGGCCACGAGTTCGACGGCGTGCTGGCGCGCCAGCTTCACCAGGGTGGCCAGGGCTTCGTCCCACTTTTTCGCGGGGGCATGCGGGTACACGGTGTCGGTGGCCACCACTTTGCCGGTGCCATCCACCACTGCCACTTTCACGCCTGTGCGCAGGCCCGGGTCCAGGCCGAGCGTGGCACGGTTGCCGGCGGGGGCTGCCAGGAGCACGTCGCGCAGGTTGGCGGCGAAAACGCGGACAGCTTCGTCCTCCGCTTCGGCGAACATCCTGCCGCGGAGGTCCGCTGTGAGACGGGCCAGCACCCGGGACCGCCACGCCACCTGGGCGGTCTGCATCAGCCACGCGTCGGCGGGCCGGCCGCGGTCGGCGACCCCGAGGCACCTGGCCACCGCAGACTCGTACCGGGAACGGGCGGCGGCGAGGGCGTCGTCGTCCGCGGGATCCGCCTCGGCGAGGTCGAGCTCGAGGATGCCGTCCTTCTCGCCGCGCAGCAGCGCAAGGACTCGGTGCGACGGCATCCCGGCGGGGGCCTGCGCGAAGTCGAAATAGTCCGCGAACTTCTGGCCCTCCGCTTCCTTGCCCTTCTTCACGCGGGACACCATGCGGCCCTGCGTCCAGAGCCGCTCGCGCAGGGTTGCGGCCAGGTCGGGATCCTGCGCCGCGCGCTCCACCAGGATGGCGCGGGCACCCGCGAGCGCGGCGGTGGCGTCGCCGATCGCGTGCTCGGTGTTGAGGTATTTCGCCGCCTCCTGCTCGGGCTGGAGGTCGGGCCGCCTGACGAGGGCCTCGGCCAGCGGTTCCAGGCCTGCTTCCCGGGCGATCTGTGCCTTGGTGCGCCGCTTGGACTTGAACGGCAGGTAGATGTCCTCCAGCCGGGACTTGGTGTCCGCGGCGAGGATCGCTGTCTTCAGTTCCGGGGTCAGCTGGCCCTGCGCCTCCACTGCTTCCAGGACGGCGCGACGGCGGTCGGCGAGCTCGCGGAGGTAGCGCAGGCGCTCCTCAAGGTCGCGGAGCTGGGTGTCGTCCAGGGTGCCGGTGGCCTCCTTGCGGTACCGGGCGATGAACGGGACGGTGGATCCGCCGTCGAGCAGTTCCACCGCGGCCTTGACCTGCCATGCCTTGACGCCCAGCTCGGTGGCGATTTGGGCGTAAATGGCATCGTCGCCCGTGGGCGTTGCAGAGGGAACGGAAGAGGGTGCTTGCGGCAGTTGAGTCACCAGAACATCTTGCCTTACCCGCCTGCGCACCTCCACTGCTCGACGGCGCAGCGCCCCGGAGCTGGGGTGGTTCGGGCCCGGCGCGGGTATTCCGATCAGGCCCGCAAAGTGCTGTAGTGGAGGTGCCGTCACTGGGACAAAGCTCGAGGAAGAGGCCGCCATGCGGGAACTGCTGATTGTGTTTCAGGAGGGGTTCGAGGAAGCCAATATCACCGTGACGGTGAACGGCAAACAGGCGCGGCGTGACCTTGGCGTGTCCACCAATCCGATCCTTGGCATAGCGTCCGAGGTCTCCGTGGAGCTGCCGGCGAAGGCGCCCAGGTGGGCGTGGAGGTGACCAACCGCGGGCTCAAGGCGATCACGAAGGTGACCGGCAAGCCGAAAAGCGTGCTCGTATCGATCGAGGACGGCAAGCTGGTGATGAAGGAAGGAACCGGCCGGGAAGCCGTTTTGTAGGCCTGTTCAGCCGGTGCGGCAACTGCCGGTGGTAGGGGTCTGGTAAAAGTAAATTCGATGGAGTAGCATCTGATCACCGCCGGCTTCCAGAGGGGTCCGGCGGGCCACATCAAAAACCTCAGTCGGAAGTCGTCGGATGGCTTCCGGCTCCGCTGCCGGGACAGCACACCGCGCAGCAACGACGGCGGCACCCATTTCAGGTGCCGCCGTCGCCATGTGTCCGGGCTGACTAGCCCTGGTAGGCGGGGTAGTCGATGTACCCCTCTGCGCCCTCTGCATAGAACGTGGACGGATCCGGCTCGTTGAGGGGAAGTGCTTCCTTCCAGCGCCGGGCCAGGTCAGGGTTGGCAATGGCCGGCCGGCCCACTACTACAGCGTCCGCGTGGCCGTCGGCAACGAGGTTCACTGCCTCTTCCCGGGTGGTGACCACGCCGAAGCCCGTGTTGACCAGGAAGGTGCCGCCGAAGCGGGCGCGGAGGTCCTGCACGAGTTCACCCGTGGGTTCGTGGTGCAGGATGCTCAGGTAGGCGAGGTTGAGCGGGGCGATGCTGTCCACCAGGACTTCGTAGGTGGCGCGCACATCGGCCGGGTCGGTCTCGGCGATGCCCTGCACGTTATGCTCCGGGGAAATCCGGATGCCCACGCGGTTGGCGCCCAGCGCTGCCACCACGGCGTTGACCGTCTCGATGACGAAGCGGGCCCGGTTTTCCGGCGAGCCGCCGTAGCTGTCATTGCGGACGTTCGAGTTGGGGGCCAGGAATTCATGGAGTAGGTAGCCGTTGGCAGAGTGCAGCTCCACGCCGTCGAAACCGGCCTCGATGGCGTTCACCGAGGCGTCGACGATCTCCTGGATCAGCAGGGGCAGTTCGTCGGTGGTGAGGGCGTGCGGGACGGGGTACGGCTGCTTTCCGGAAGGTGTCCGGACTTCACCCTCGATGGCGACGGCGCTCGGCGCGACCAGGGGGACGCCCCCGGTGATGTCCGGGTGCGAAACCCGCCCGCCGTGCATGATCTGCGCGAACATCCGGCCGCCCTCGGCGTGCACGGCGTCGGTGACCTTCTTCCAGCCGGCGATCTGTTCCTGGGTGTAGATACCCGGCTGGCCCGGGTAGGAGCGGCCCGCGGGGCTGGGGTAGGTGCCTTCGCTGACGATGAGGCCCAGGGAGGCGCGCTGGCGGTAGTGTTCGGCGACGAGCGGACCGGGGACGCCTTCCTCACCGGAGCGGAGCCGGGTCAGGGGCGCCATGACCAGGCGGTTGGGGAGTTCAAGCTCGCCGAGGGTGAGAGGGGAAAACAGCATGCGCAGTTCCTTTCGAAGGCTAAAGACGTACTGCCCATGCCAACTGGGGCGCGCGTGCAACTATTCCTGATGCGACCGGAATCACAACCTGTTGGATGCTGCGGAACGGGCTAACGGGATGCAGCCGCGCCGGGACAGCCCTGGCCCTGCGGGTTGGCGTTGCAGTCGTCGGCGTAGTTGCGCGTCAGCGAACGCCAGACGCTGACGGTCTGGGGCGGTGCACTGAACTGGCCCTGGCCGGGGATGGGCAGCGGCGGGCCGGCGTTGACGGAGTAGGTGCCCTGGAAGGAAGTGGTCAGGACAACCTGGAAGTCGCCGGTCTGTCCATAAGCATGGCTGGTTCGGGTCTTTTCACCCCAGCGGTCCTGCGGCAGCGGGCCTCCCATGGAGGGCTGGGGACCGAACACCGTGCCGTCGCCGTAGTTCCAGGTGTACTGGACCGGGGTGGCGACCACATGGACGGCCTGGCCGAACATGGTGATGTCGAACTGCTGCTCAACTGCCTCGGCGTAGAAGTTGGTCTCAGCACCGCGGAGCGTGTGCGGGCTTGGCTGCGCTGTTACGGTTCCCGCGTTGATGGGCAGGTTCTGGAATTCCCGCTGGATGTCAGCGGCTATGCGCGGCAGCAGGTCCTCCGGCGCCGCGTCGTAGAGGCAGGTGGGTCCGGAGTGGTGCGCCCAGACGCCACCCGGTACTCCCCTGGGCCGGGACAACCACATGACCGGGATCCCGTCTTCACCGTCGGGGCCGTCCTTGCACTCCAACTGCCGGCCCAGGCAGGGGGTATCGAAGTCTCCCCCGCCAAGATGGCACTGAAGTTCGTATTTGTACTCGTTGGGATCGGTGTTCACGGCGCCGGGTTCAGCGCGAACAAATTCACCGGCACCGGGGCCGGGCACCCACGTGTCAGCTCCCAATTGAATCCCGGAATCGACAAATCCCCCACCAATGTGTGGCTTCGGTTTAGCCCCTTCTTCCGCAAAGGCAGCCAAGGAAGATGTCGTCAAGACCAGCAGACAGCAGGCGAGGATTGCGAGGACCTTGCCTATGTAACTCATGACTAGCGGATCAACCCTAGGTCGTTGACTACCCATTCTGCATCGACGAATTTGACCATTGCGACGCTTCCCGCGTTCGTTGCCGGCGTCTTTTCTTGGTAAGGGCTTCCGTCCTGGTTATGAATGACCAATTCTTTCTGCAGCACTTGGATTACTACTTGTGTAGCGCTCTCAGTGGAAGGGTTTGCGGTCGCAGCCGGAATTTCTATCTGACCTCCAGAAATCCACTTGCCTTCAGCCCATGCAGCTTCAATATCGTTGACGAGGCCCTGACAAAATACACATTCAGCTTTGGAAAGGTTCGATAGTTCAGCAGTGTCACCCGTCTCGTACGCGTAGCTCAGGATCGCAAACCAGTACTTTGTGAAGGCCTCGGCCCCCTCCTTCGTCTCAGTCTTAGCCACCTCGGGCATGACGGGAACCGGGACGTTCTGGGCTGGGCCGGAGGCGTCGGCGGGCTTGTAAACGGCGGTGGGTGACGGGGTAGGCGTTGGCGAAGCGCTGGTGGTGGCCAGGCTGGTCGACGCAGGAGTGGTGGTCCCGCCCTGTCCGGGCGACTCCCCGGAATTGCATCCGGCGAGTCCAAGGGAAAGAGCAACTGCCAGGCCGAGGGCTCCAGCCCGGAAACCACGTGACGTAGCAACGTTGTGTAAAGCCATGGGCCGCTATTCCCCCAGTAGTTATAAGACGGCGTGCTCCGGACAGTGCCTTAAGGGTAGCCCACGTCACAATTGGGCGACCAAACTTATCCACAGGCAAAGCCAATAAAGAAAGCCGGTGCAGCCAGGCACCGGCTTTCCTTATTGGCGAACGGCCGTCAGCGCATTAGACCCTCACCGCTGCGCAGGCAGGACCAGCTTCCCGGTCTTGTCCGTGGACAGGGCGAGCGACGAGACGTACTGCGGGCCGCCGTCGGGCGCGTCCTGGGCGGACCGGACCATGTCCGGACGCTCGAACTCGATCCCCGTCACGTGGCAAAGGAGCTTGGCGTCACTGGGGTTCCCGTCGGCGTCGAACATGGGCAGGTCGATGCCGTCGTCCGTGCGCCGCAGGTAGTAGCGGCCGCGGGTCAGCACGGCCAGCAGCGGCGGAAGAACCAGCGCCAGGCCCACCGCGAAGATGGGCGAGTACGGCTGGATGGCTGCCCCGAACGCGCCAAAGAACACAGCGATGGAAATCCCGGCGGACAGGAGCATGGACACGAAGCCCACCGGGTTCACGGCGTAGAGCATCCCCCGGCGGAACTCGGGCACCTTCGGGGAGATTTTCAGAAGGTACTTGTTGATGGCGATATCGGACGCCACCGTCACAACCCAGGCCATGGCGCAGTTGGCGTAGAAGCGAGGATGGTGTTGAGGAAGTCGAACATGTTGGCTTCCATCAGGACCAGCGCGATGGCCAGGTTCACCAGCACGAACACCATCCTTCCGGGGTACGTCTTGGTGATGCGGGTGAAGCTGTTGGTCCAGGCCAGCGAACCGGAGTAGGCGTTGGTCACGTTGATCTTGATCTGCGAAATGACCACCAGCACCACCGCGAGGGCCATGGCCAGCCAGGCCGGCATCATCTCCCGGTAGACGCCCAGGAACTGGTGGACAGGTTCGTTGGCCGTCGCGGAGGCGGCAGGATCGAGGGTGGCGATCAGGTAGATCGCAATGAACAGGCCAACGATCTGCTTGATGGCACCGAAGATCACCCAGCCGGGCCCGGCCAGGATCACCGCCCGCCACCACGCGCCACGGTTGGCGTCGGTCCGCGGCGGCATGAAGCGGAGGTAGTCGATCTGCTCGGCGATCTGCGCCATGAGGGACAGGCAGACGCCGGCAGCCAGCATCACCGAGGCAAGGTTGGGCCCGCCGTCGCCCGATTCACCCGTGTAGGCGAAGAAGGTGTCGATGCTCTCCGGGTGGGACACCAGGAGATACCCCACGGGCACCACCATCAGGAGCAGCCACAGCGGAGTGGTCCACACCTGCAGCTTGGCCAGCGTGTTCATCCCGTAGATCACCAGCGGAATGATGATCACCGTGGACGCGAAATATCCCAGCACTGCGGGATCCCCAGGCCAACCTCGAGTCCCTGCGCCATGATGGAGCCTTCAAGCGCGAAGAAGATGAAGGTGAACGTGGCAAAAATAACGTTGGTGACCACGGAGCCGTAGTAGCCGAAGCCGGAGCCGCGCGTGATCAGGTCGAGGTCGATGTTGTAGCGCGACGCGTAGTACGCCAGCGGGAATCCGGTGGCAAAGACGATCACCGCGGCCACCAGGATGCCAAGGATCGCGTTGACAGTGCCGTAGGCGATTCCGATGTTCGCCCCGATCGAGAAGTCGGCGAGGTAGGCGATCCCGCCCAGGGCGCTGGTGGCCACCACGCCCCCGCTCCACTTCCGGTAGGACCGCGGAGCAAACCTCAGCGTGTAGTCCTCCAGGCTTTCCTTCGTGGCGTTGAGTGCCGCGGCGTTGCCACCCGCGGTGTTTGGCGGGGCGCTTCCGACGACGGCGGCGCCAGGCGGTGCCGGCGCCTCCAGAAGCTGCGGTGTCCGTTGGTCGTTGCTCATCTGTCAGGGTCGCTTTCGTCCGGGGAGGGGGTCCGGTGCGACGCTATCCAGCCGGAAAGACAGTCCAGTCACGGACCTGTTTCCGCTGTGTTAAGTCTTGACCAAAGCTGTCAACAAAACCGGCGGCCAGCCGTTGTGGCCATCCCACAAAAACACGCGGGCAGTGCAGAACTAGCGTCGGCAGGGAAGCTATCCAAGCCAGCCGGAGGACCACCTATGACGATTCAACCGCAACTCCTCAAGCATCCAATTCTTGTGACCGCCCGCGAGCAGGTCCTGGAACAGGGCCGCGGCCTGTCCGAAGCCCAGCTGGTGGAAGTCCTGCGCCTGCCGGACGAGGCCCTTCCCGCTGCCCTTGACCTCGCCCACCAGGTGCGCCTGAAGCACTGCGGCGAGGACGTGGAAGTGGAGGGCATCATCTCCATCAAGACCGGCGGTTGCCCCGAGGACTGCCACTTCTGCAGCCAGTCAGGCCTCTTCGATTCCCCCGTCCGCGGCGTCTGGCTGGACATCCCGGAACTGGTCAAGGCCGCCAAGGAGACGGCCGCCACCGGCGCCACCGAATTCTGCATCGTCGCCGCCGTCCGCGGGCCGGACATCAAACTCATGAACCAGATCAAGTTCGCCATCGACCGGATCAACGAGGAAGTGGAGATCAACATCGCCTGTTCCCTGGGCATGCTGACCCGCCGACAGGTGGACCAACTGGCCAGCTGGGGCGTCCACCGCTACAACCACAACCTCGAAACGGCGCGCAGCTACTTTCCCCAGGTGGTCACCACCCACACCTATGAGGAGCGGCTGGAAACCTGCGCCATGGTCAAGGACGCCGGCATGGAACTGTGCTGCGGGGCCCTCATCGGCATGGGCGAAACACTCGAGCAGCGTGCTGAACTCGCGGCGCAGCTGGCCGCCCTGGACCCGCACGAGGTCCCGCTGAACTTCCTCAACCCCCGGCCGGGCACCCCGCTGGAGAACCAGCAGGTCATGGACGGCAAGGACGCCCTCCGCGCCATCGCCGCCTTCCGCCTCGCCATGCCCCGCACCGTCCTGCGCTACGCCGGCGGCCGGGAGCTCACCCTCGGCGACCTCGGCACCCGCGACGGGCTGCTGGGCGGAGTCAACGCCGTCATCGTCGGCAACTACCTCACCACCCTCGGCCGGCCCGCCAACGCCGACCTCAACCTCCTGGTGGACCTCAATATGCCCATCAAGGAACTCCAGAAGACACTATGAACCGGGCTTCGACGGGCTCAACCACCGGCGCTACACCGGGCCCAGCCTTCCGCACCTTCTGCGGGCACTGCGGCCTCCCCGCCGAGAAGGAAGCGTACGACGGCGGCAGCACACCGCCGTCGTACCCTCACCCGGCGTGCGCGGTGAGGCTGGAGCTGGAGCCCCCGCGCTTTTGCGTCCGGTGCGGGCGGCGGCTCAAGGTACAGGTTTCCCCTTTGCTGGTGGGCCCACTGCTCGCGCCACGGCCAAACGTCCGCTCCCGCTGAAAGCGGCTGAAGCAAAACCGGCAACCCTCTGGCGCGTTTCTACAATGAGTAGAAGAATGGCTTCATGATGTTTGAACACGCAGACGGCCAACCCGTACTCGAACTCACCGACGAGCAGTCATGGCACCTTCTGGAGAACACCAAGCACGGCAGGCTGGTGGTCTCGGTTGCGGGCGAACCGGATATCTTCCCGGTCAACTACGTCACGGCGGAGCGGAAGATCTACCTCCGGACGGCGCCGGGCAACAAACTGGCACAGCTGACCATCAATTCCACGGTGCTCTTCGAGGCGGACGGCATCGTCTCGGACGAGGCCTGGTCAGTGGTGCTGCGCGGAACCGCGCGCGTGCTGAACAAATCGGCAGAGCTGGAGGCCGTGGAGGCGCTGGGCCTGAAGACCTGGGTGCCCACGCTCAAGGACTTCTACGTGGAGATCGAGCCAAAGTCGGTCAGCGGCCGGCACTTCGTGTTCGGCGAACAGCCCGAGCGGGAGATCTGAGCACTCCTAGACTTGGAGTATGGCGGACAAGCTGACTCCGGAGCGGCGCAGCTGGAACATGTCCCGGATCCGAGGCAAGAACACCAAGCCCGAATTGCTAGTGCGCAGGCTGCTCCATGCCAAGGGCTACCGCTACCGCCTGCACGGCAGGTCCGGTACGTCGCGGCTGCCCGGCAACCCGGACCTGGTGTTCGCAGGCCGCCGCAAAGTCATCTTCGTGAACGGCTGTTTCTGGCATTTCCACGATTGCCGGGTTGGGCAGCACGCCCCAAAGGCCAACGCGGAATTCTGGGCGGCGAAGCGCTCCAGGACGAGGGAGCGCGACGCCGGCCAGCGCCGCCAGCTTGAGGACGCCGGGTGGGAGGTCCTCACCGTCTGGGAGTGCGAGCTCAAGGACGGTTCAGCGCTGGAGGACCATCTGGTGCGCTTCCTGGAAAGCGGCACTGATCGGCCGGCTTCTTGACGGTATTCAGCTGCGCCGCGCCAGCAAGGCGTTTCGAAGTGCGGACGCGGATGAGTCACTGCTGTTGATGCGCCAGTCGGCCTCCTTCTGCAGGTGGAACCAGACGAAGCCCACCACGTCAGGCTGGGCTGCCAGGTAGGACACGAGTTCGGTGTTCCAGGCGGCCTTGGAACCGCCCAGCTCGGTGGAAGCCGTCTCCGCGATGAGGATGGGCTTGCCCGGAGACAGCGTCCGGAGCTGGGCGATGCCGGGGCCGAACAGGTCCTGCGGCATGATCCAGCTGCTCCACGTCTGGGACGTGCCCCAGTTGTAGCCGTCCAGGGCAACCACGTCCACATAGGCAGCGCCCGGGTAAAGGCCGGCAAGGTCTGTGGATCCCCAGTAGGGAACGTTCGGCGACCACACCCATTGCACGTTGCCTGCTCCGGCAGCCGCCACAAGATCGTGCACGTGCTGCCAGGCCGGAATGTAGTCGCCGGTCTGGTTTCCGTTGACCCCTTGGGACCAGGGGTACCAATTGCCGTTCATCTCGTGGGCGAAGCGCAGCATCACGGGCTTGCCCCAGGCAGCGAGGGCCTGGCCCCACTCGGTGATCCGGGCATCGAAATCCCCTGCCGCAATCCGGTCCAGCGAGTATGCCGGCTGGTTGACGCCGCCGCCCCAGGCCCACGGCTCCCAGGTCACAAGCGGCAGGGCTCCCCGTGCGTGAACCGCGTCCAGCTCTGCCAGGGGCGGGGCCTGCCGGAAGTCCTTGTAGATCAGGACCAGCGAGGGACTCTCCCCGGCGAGATTGGCCACCTCATCCAACTCCGCCGCTGCCATGGCTCCCCCGGCAGTGCCAACGCCGAAACGCAGCGGGTCAGTGCTGACGGCGGGTGGCTGGGGCGCGGGTACAGGCGCTGCCTGCACGACGAAAACGGTGGAGGCCTTGATGGAAGAGGTCTTGGCCGTGATGGTGGTGCTCCCGGCGGCGCCAGCGGGAATGGTGATGCCGGCGCTGAAGGCACCGGTCGCCGTGGTGCGGAACTGGAACGTGGCAGAACCGACGATCACCGTTCCCGTGGTGGAGGCCTTGAACCCCGTACCGGAAACCGTGACGGCGGATCCCGCCGGACCGGTCCCCGGGTTGACTGCCACCTGTGCGGCAGGAGCGCCGGCTGCGGCCGGCTGCACGCCGGACAGAGCGAGCCCGGTCCCAAGGAAGACAGCGACAACTAACGTCCTGAGCATTCGAAACAAGGCACCCATCCCCAGCTGACGGGCGGCCGGAGCCGCGATGTTTTCGTGCAGGAAGCACTGGCTCAAGTATTGGGCGCAGGTCCCGCCCTCCCATCAAGAAACCCACAATTCTCCCCGGAAAGCCCGCCGCAAAATGGCCGCAGACCTAACCTGAAAGGGCACAGCACCACCAACCCGCGACGTTTCCGTCAATGGTTCTTCCCAGCTGAAAGGAGCGTCGTGAGCGCCTCAGATGATGCCCCCCGGCCGTTGGTGGACCAGTCCGTACTCGACCGGCTCCTGGAGGAACTGGAGGAGGACGAGGGGTACTGCAGGGTCTTCGTGGACAACTTCATCGAGTGCCTGCCGGAGCGCATCGACCGCCTTCGGCTGGCCCTGACCACCGGGGACCTGGACGGCTCGGTGGATGCAGTCCTCAGCCTGAAGACGTCAAGCCAAATGGTGGGAGCCGAGCGGCTCGCCGGCCTTGCCTTGGACCTCGAGGGCGCAATCCGCACCGACGCACGCACGTCCGATGCCGCCGTCGTCCTTCCCCGGCTGGCCGCCACGTTCCTCCGCCCCATCAACCTGTGCAGCGAACTGACGACGCACCGGCTGCAGGCTCAGTGCTCGCTTGGAGCCAGCCGGTAGCCCACGCCGCGGACGGTTTGCAGCCAGCGCGGCTGCTGGGGGGAATCGCCAAGCTTCTTGCGGAGGTTGCCCATGTGGACTTCCACTGAGCGTTCGTCGGCCTCGCTGATGTAGCTGCCGACGTCGTAATCCTCGTCCCGCAGCCTGCGCACCAGGTCCGCCTTGGTGCGGACCGTCCGGCCGGCCTCGAGCAGGGCATGGAGCAGTTCGAACTCGGTGCGGGTGAGGTTCATTTCCTTGCCGTCCACCACGACGGTGCGGGAAGCGTAGCTGAGTTCCAGGCCGTTGTGGCTGTAGTTCCCGCGTTCGGAGTGCCCGTTGCCCTCCGCAGCCTCCACCGTGGACGCCTCGGTATCCGCACCTGACCGGGGCCGGCGCATCATGGCGGCGATACGGGCACGCAGCTCGCGCGGACGGAACGGCTTGGTGAGGTAGTCGTCCGCGCCGGACTCCAGCCCGATCAGGGTGTCCAGTTCTTCGGTGCGGGCCGTGAGCATCACGATATAGGCGTCGGAAAACTCGCGGATCTGCCGCGATACCTCAAAGCCGTCGATGTCCGGCAGGCCGAGGTCCAGGGTGATGACGTCCGGGTTCAGGGTCTTCGCGATGAGGACGCCCTCCGCGCCGCTGCTTGCCACTGTCACTTCGAAACCGGCCTGGGTCAGGACCGTGCGGACCAGTTCCCGGATATCATGGTCATCCTCGATGACCAGCCCAACGCGTGCATCACTCATAGTGCCCCCTCAGCAGCCAACGTCAGAAGTATAGCTGCCTGCGGATATCCTGCTGCTATGGCCCTTTACACCCTCGCGCGAAAGTCGCCACGCAATGACTGATCCGTCGCCTGGTCCTCGGGACGGCTGCGATTCTTCCGGCGTCCCTTCCACGAGTACCGGCTGCGGGACCGCGTAGCACTGAGCCAGATGCCGCTCTTCGTGACAACGTGCCTGACGGCTTTCCTGGTGTGGGTGTTCTTTCCCCAGGGCATGGGCAACCCCTTTTTCGTCGCGTTCCTGGTCTCCCAGCTCGTGCTGATGGCTTCCTGCTACCTCGTTCCGTGGGAGCGGCTGCCGTACACGAGTTTCCTGGCCATTCCCGTGCTTGATTTCGTCTCCATCGGTCTGGGGCGGGAAGGCGGCCTGGAGAGCCTGACCAGCATCGGCCTGCTCGCAGTGCTCCCGGTGATCTGGCTGTGCGCCTCCGGCTACTACCCCAGGCTGGCCCTGTGGCTGGCGTTCCTCGCCCCGCTGGCCATCCTGTGGGCGCCCCTGCTCATCAAGGGGACCTTCACCGCGCAGGACTTTGCGCGGACCCTGCTCCTTCCCGTCATCACGCTCGGAATCGGTGTGTCCGTGAGCGTGCTGACGCTGAGCATGATGCGGCAGCAGCGTGAGCTGGAGGAAAAAGACGCCCAGCTCCAGGCCAACCTCCGCACCAGCCAGCGGCAGGAATCGCTCCTCAATACAGTCCTGGACACCGTGCATCTGGGCGTCCTCGCCGTGGATGCCGACGGCCATGACGTCCTCATGAACCGGAAACAGCGTGCCAACCACGTCCTGGCCAGTCCCAAGGACAACCCGGACCCGAACGAATCCCAGCTCCTGGTGTTCGGACCAGACCGCAAAACCCTGGTTCCCGTGGAAGACCGCCCGGTCCGCCGCGCCGTGCTGGGCGAAACCTTCACGGACTACCTCGTGTGGCTGGGTGACGGCAAGGAGCAGCGCGCCTTCGTAACGACGGCGCGTGCCATGAAGGATCCGGACGGCAAGTTTGCCGGCTCGGTGATCGCCTTCAGCGACGTGACGGACCTGGTGAACGCCCTGTCCGCGAAAGACGACTTTGTCTCCAGCGTCTCCCATGAGTTCCGCACCCCGCTGACCTCCATCCTGGGCTACGTGGAGATCCTGCTGGCCGACGACCAGGCGGAGTCAGACCGGGAGATGCTGGAGATCATCCGGCGGAACTCCGAGCGTCTCCTGACCCTGGTGTCCGACCTGCTGGCGAGCCGCAACGGCCAGCTGATTGTCACTCCGCACACAGTGGATGTTGCCGAGCTGGTCCGTGCCAGCGTGTCCTCCGCGCTGCCCAAGGCCGCAGTGGCCGGAGTGGTCCTGGCGGCCGAGACGCCGGACAAGCTGGAAGCCCATGTGGACGGCGCCCGCATCTCCCAGGTCCTGGACAACCTGGTGTCCAACGCCATCAAGTACTCCCCCGACGGCGGGAACGTCCTGGTCAGCCTGGCACAGGAGGACGGCCACCTGGCCTGCAGCGTCTCGGACACCGGCATGGGGATGACCGCGGAGGACACGTCCGAAGTGTTCGCCAAGTTCTTCCGCACCAGCAACGTGCGCCGCACCGCCATTCCCGGCGTCGGCCTGGGCCTGCCCATCAGCAAGGCAATCGTCGAAGCGCACGGCGGGACGATCGAGGTGGACAGCCAGCTGGGCAAGGGCACCACCTTCACGTTCCGGGTCCCGGTCTAGATTTCGACAGGCTCAATCACCGTTGGTTGAGCTTGTCGAAACCCGTGGTGGTTTCGACAGGCTCAACCGCCGAATGCTGCCGGACCACTTCTCCCCAGGACTGCCGGGCCAGCTCCCGGACGGAGGCCAGGATGTCCGACGGTGGCAGGGAAAGGTCCAGCGGAAACTCCACGATGTCGATGTCCGTGTTGAGGATCCGGCGGAGCTTCATCTCCCCCGCACCCGCGTAGACCAGCCAGGCGGTGGGCACGGCCAGGGCGGTGCAGTGTGCAAGCATCTGGTAGTGGTCGGCCGTCAGCGAGGCGCCGGCATCCGAAGCCGCCTTGTACTTGGCGTTGTAGACCACCACCGGCCGTCCGCCCAGCAGGTGCACGGCGTCCGGACGGACCTGCAGCCTGTCCGTGTCCCGCACGGCCTCGCTCAGCAGCGCGTTGTACCGCAGCCGCAGCTCCCCCGGGTATTCCGCCATGGCCGCCCGCAGGGCTGCGCCGACGAAGTCCTCGAACACCCGGGCCATGTCCACCACGAACGAGGCCGTCTGCTGCCCGCCCTCGCCCGCTTCTGCCGATGCGTTGCGCAGGATCACTTCGGCGAGCCGGAGCACCGCGTGGTAGCGCAGGTTCATCCGGGTGGGTTTCCACGGCGGCAGCGGGGCGCCGGCGGCAAGCCGTGTGACGTCGTCGAGCTTTCCCTTCAGCTGGCGGAGCCGGCTCAGCACCTCCGGGCGGACCCCCGGAACCTGCCCCATCCGCTCAAGTGCGGCGCGCAGGATCCGGTTCTCGGCGATGTCCTCGGTGAACTCGTCATAGGAAACTTCAAGGGGCACCAGCATGCCCGGCCGCCGCGAGATCTGGTCCGAAATCCGGATCCGGCCCTTGACGGTCCGCAGCGACTCGTCCACTGTCAGGTAGCCCTGCAGCACGCCGCGGCCCAGGGCTCGCTCCGCCAGCTGTGCGAGCGACTCGGCCAACGCGCTCCACAGCCCGCCCTCCTCGGCGGCGGCAACGGTGTCAGGCCGGAAACCCTGGTCAGCCGCGTAGCTGAGCAGGAACAGGAGCCGGCTGAGCCCCAGCCGGTCCTTGGGCCGCACATCCAGCTGGACCGTGGGCGTGCGGACCGAGCCCACCTTGCCCACCGGTTCGATCCGGTACAGGCCCATGCCCATGGGAGAGGCCTTCGCCAGGCCGCTCGAATTCACGAACGAGGCGCTGGCAGGGTCCAGACGTTCCACGATGCCCCGGGACAGTTCGTCCAGGACCAGATGCCGCCGTGATGCTGCGCGGCTACCCTGCTGCAAGGCGTCCCAGCAGCTGGTCCAGCCCGAAGCGCTCTTCCAGCTGCGCCCGGGTGAGCTGGCCGTGGTAGTGCTCCTCCAGCAGCGGCATCAGCTCGTACTTCCAGATCCGGCGCAGCCCGGCGGGAGTCTGGGCCGCCGGCTTCATGAAGTAGGACGGGCCGATCATCAGGTCACGGTCCCACTCGTCGATGGCACTGTTCAGGGCATCCAGCAGCAGCGCCGGGGTGGTATCCAGCTGCCGGGCCTGCAGGAACCGGAGCAGCGAGCCCTTGACCGGTTCGGTCTGCGGGTGCAGTTCGATGAAGGAGAACCGACGGCGGATGGCTGCGTCCATCATCGCGATGGAACGGTCCGCGGTGTTCATGGTGCCGATGATGTAGAGGTTGTCCGGCAGCGTGAACGGCTCGTTGGGGCTGTACTGCAGGTAGATGCGGTCGTCCCGGTACTCCAGCAGGAAGTACAGCTCGCCGAACACCTTGGCCAGGTTGGCCCGGTTCATCTCATCGATGATCAGGAAGTAGGGCTTCTTTTCGTTGCCGGGCTTGGCGGCCTCCTCCGCGAGGCGCCGCAGCGGTCCGGCCACCAGCTTGAAGGACACCTGGCCGTCGTCTGTCTTGTCCGGCCGGTAGCCCTCGAAGAAGTCCTCGTAGGCGTAGGACGGGTGGAACTGCACCAGTTTGACCCGTTCGTCGGTGGTGTCGTCGGCCAGCTCCGCGGCGAGGTGCTTGGCCAGGTACGTTTTTCCGGTGCCGGGCGGGCCGTAGAGGACCAGCTGCCGGTTCTCCTCCAGCAGGTCCGCGATCTCCTGCAGGGGTTCCAGCCCCATGTGCAGCGAGTCGGCGAATTCGGGGGTCAGCCGGCGGAAGCTTCCTGGACCGGAGGTACGACGGCGGCGCCTTCCGTGTCGCTGTCCGGTTCCGTTTCGGCTTCCGGCGGCAGGAGGGCCTGCAGGGCCGGCATCACGCGGGTCACGTCGACCACGATGCCCGCGGTGGCCAGCTGGCGCTGGACGTGGCGGGGCAGGCTCGCCGTAGCGTGCCCCTCGTCAAACCAGCGGACCTTGCGGCGCAGCCGCCGGTTGTCGTCGTTGTAGTCGGGTTCGCCCAGCACGCCGCCCAGCCGCACGGCGCCGGCGTGCTGGTACAGGACCAGGTCGCCCGGTTTCATGACGGTCAGGAAGGCGAAGACGGCCGTCTTGGTGTCCTCGCGTTCCACATAGCCAAGGTGTTTGTAATCCTCGTCCACCGCGTGCTGCACCACTCCGGCGGTGACGCCGGGGTCCAGCAGCCGGAGGTGTTCGACGTCGAGCGTCACCTTCTCCTCGCCCTGCCAGGCGGTGAGCAGTTCGGTGTTGTCGCCGTGGGTCCGCAGCAGCCAGGCCCGGTGCCCGGGGTCGCCCACCTTGCGCCATTGGCTGACCAGCTGCCGGGCGTACCAGTCGATGCGCTGTCCTGCCTGCTCGTCGAGGTGCAGGCGGATGCGGTGGATATCGGCGGTGATGTCCTCTTCGCTGTCGCCCTTTGCCCCGCCCACCAGCGAAGCGAAAGCATCCCGGATTTCCTGCCGCTCGACGTCGGCCACCACGGGCTCGAAGTAGCTGGGCCAGGCCAGGAATTCGATGCTGCGGCGGATGGCGGGCTGGTCGTCCGGGGTGCCGGCCGCCAGGGCATGGAACTTCAGCGGGTCCAGCAGCGCCGCGGTGATGCTGGTGGGCGGCTGCTGGTCCACGTGCTGCACGAAACGGCACAGCCATTTCAGGTGGTCCCAGATGGTCCAGTTGAACTCCGCTGTCCGGTCCCTGATGACGCCGTGGTCCGTCATGCCCTGGTAGAGCTCTTCGGGCAGCTCAAGGGGAGGCTCCAGCCATGACGCAGCCTCTGCCACGCGGGCGCGCTTGACCTTCAGCGACTTCACCTCGTGGGCCAGCGGCAGGGACTGCAGGAAGAGCAGTTCGACTGCCAGCTGCTTGGCTTCCCGGGACGCGCCGTCGAGGTTTTGCCGGAGGTTGGTCATCATGGGCGCCTTGGGGTCCGGCGCGCCGCGCTCCAGCCTCTCCGCCAGCTCCGCCGCCGCCTCCGAGGTCCAGGTCAGGGTCCGCCCGTCCAGCGCCGACGGCTTGCCCTGCAGCCCGGGGCCGAGGACGAACCAGGCCGCGTCCTCGATTTCCCGGGAGATGCCGGGGGCGCGGGTCATGGCAGCAGTGGAGGCGGGGGTCATGGATCCAAATTTACAGGGTGAAGCTGGACGGCCGCTCCACGCCTACGCAATACTGCTGGCCGGAACCACCGGCACCCCGCCTCCTGCCGCTTGGCTACTTGGCCCCGGGCAGCCGCTTGCGGCCAAAGATGAAGTAGCCCATGGGCCCGATGAAATTGATGAAGGACGCGGCCCGCCATGCGGCTTTCGGTCCGTTGATCTGGGCGGCGGGCCGCCGAGAGATGTCCCGCTGCGCTGCCACCAGCAGCGACATCTGGGCGATGCCCACAATGATGGTGCCCGCCTTTGCCGACGGGGACATCTCCTTCCAGGTCTTCTTCTTCCTGGCGGGGCTGGTCTTGTTCTTGGCCATCTGGGTTTCCTTTCGCTCGGGTGGTTCCAGTCCAGTCTGCCCGCTGGAGTGTTGTCCAGAGGCTTAGTGCCTGTAGGGGGCCATTCTGTCCTTTTGCTCGGGCGTCAGCCGCTGCACCCTGCCGGTGGCCTCATCCACAAACGCCAGGTGGCTGCTGGCCTTCACGCAGTCCTCCCCCGTGACGGGGTCCTGGATGAGGTAGTGGATGTCGAAGCTGGCACCCTTGACGGAGCCGATCCACACCTGCACCACTGCGGGGACGTTCCGGTACTCGAGGGTCCGCACGTAGCGGATCTTGTGGTCCACCACCAGGGCCATGGTGCCGTCCGGGACGGCGTTGAACAGCGAAACCTTGGGCTCGATGCCCGGCAGCCCCGCACCCTTCGGCGGGCCGAAGGCACCGATCCTGGCTTCCTCCAGCATCCGGACGATCTGCACGTTGTTGATGTGCCCGTAGGCATCCATGTCGCCCCAGCGCATCGGTACCAGGACCTCGATCCGCTCATTACCGTTCCTGCTGTTGTCCTGCCCCACGTGGCCTTCCTGCGCGCTCAGCTGTGTACCGCCGTCGAATCGTCTTCCGGCACCTCGCCGGCGTCCGCCCCAGCGAACTGGGACATGTACAGCCGGTGGTAGGCGCCTTCGGCGGCAAGGAGCACCTTGTGGTTCCCCTGCTCCACGATCTTGCCGTCTTCCATCACCAGGATGGTATCGGCATCCCGGATGGTGGAAAGCCGGTGCGCGATGACGAAGCTGGTCCGGTCCGAACGGAGGGCCGCCATGGCCTTCTGCACCAGGAGCTCGGTACGGGTGTCCACGGAGCTCGTGGCTTCATCGAGGATGAGCAGGGAGGGGTTGGCCACGAACGCCCTGGCAATGGTGATCAGCTGCTTCTCGCCGGCGCTGACGTTGTTGCCTTCCTCGTCGATGACGGTGTTGTAGCCCTCGGGCAGGGCACGCACAAAGCGGTCCACGAACGTGGCCCTGGCAGCGGCCATGATCTCTTCCTCCGTGGCGTCCAGGTTGCCGTAGCGGATGTTGTCGTAGATGGACCCGCCGAACAGCCACGCGTCCTGCAGCACCATGCCCACCTTGGAGCGCAGCTCGGAACGGCTGAGGTGGGTGATGTCCACTCCGTCCAGGGTGATGGAGCCGGAGTTCAGCTCATAGAACCGCATCACCAGGTTGACCAGGGTGGTCTTTCCGGCACCGGTTGGCCCCACGATGGCCACCGTGTTTCCGGGCTCCGCGGTGAAGGACAGGTTCTCGATGAGCTTCCGGTCCTCGGTGTAGCTGAACGTGACGTTCCGGAATTCCACGTGCCGTCGGTCTTGGCGGGCAGGTGTTCGGTGGGGGTCTCCGGGTCCTGCTCGTCCGCGTCCAGGAATTCGAATGCTCGTTCCGCGGAGGCCACGCCGGACTGGAGCATGTTGGCCATCCCGGCCATCTGGCCCAGCGGCTGGGTGAACTCTCGGGAGTACTGGATGAACGCGGTGGCGTCGCCCAGCGACATCGACCCGGAGGCAACCCGCAGGCCACCCACCACCGCGATGCCACGTAGCTGAGGTAGGAAACGAACTGCATCACCGGAAGATGATGCCGGACACGAACTGGGCGCCGAAGCTGGCCTTGTACAGGGCCTCGTTGCGTTCCTCGAACCGCTCCAGCATGTCCGCGTCCCGGCCGAAGACCCGCACCAGGTCGTGCCCGGAGAACGACTCCTCGATCTGGCCGTTGAGCGTGCCGGTGTTCTTCCACTGCGCAGCGAACAGCTTCTGGCTGCGCACCCCGATCATGCCGGCGGCAACGCCGGAGAGGGGCAGTGCGATGAGCGCGATCAGGGCCAGCTGCCAGGACACGATGAACATCATGATCACGATGCCCAGCACGGTGAGGACGGAATTGATCAGCTGGGCGAAGGCCTGCTGGAGCGCCTGCTGGATGTTGTCGATGTCGTTGGTTACCCGGGACAGGACGTCGCCGCGCTGGCGGGTGTCGAAATAGTTCAGCGGCAGGCGGTTGAGCTTCTTTTCGGTGTCGTCGCGAAGCCGGCGGATCACCTTCATGACGATGCGGTTCAGCACGTAGCCCTGCAGCCAAAGGAAGATGTTCGCCACGAAGTACATCAGCAGGACGACGGCGATGAGCATGGTCAGCTTGTCGAAGTCGATGCCGGCACCGGGCACCAGTTCCATCCGGGCGACCATGTCCGCGAAATTGTCCTGGCCCTGCTGGCGCAGCCCGTCCACGAACTGTTCCTTGCTGACGCCGGCGGGAAGCTGCTTGCCCACCACGCCGGCGAAGATGACGTCCATCGCCTGGCCCAGGATCTTGGGGGCGATGACGTTGAGCACGACGGCGACGATCACCATGCCCACCACCACGTAGATGCCCAGCGCCTCGGGTTTCAGCAACCCCATCAGCCGCTTTGCTGACGGCCAGAAGTGCTCTGCCTTCTTGGCGGGCATCCCGCCGAACATGTCGCCGTCGGCCTCGGAGGGCTTGTACTCCTCCTCCACGAAGTCGTCGTCCTGCAGCACCCCCGCACCGGGGGCGGATGCAGCCGGTCCTGGCGTTTCTTTGATGGACGTGGAGTCCTTCTTGCGGGGGCTCATGCCATTTCCTCCACGCTCAGCTGCGATTCAACAATTTCCTGGTAGGTGGGTGATGTTTCCAGCAGTTCCTCATGGGTTCCACGGTCCACGATCCGGCCATTGTCCAGCACCAGGATCTGGTCTGCCTCGGTGATGGTGGACACCCGCTGGGCCACGATGATGACCGTGGCGTCCGCGGTGGTCTGCTTCAAGGCGGCGCGCAGGCGGCGTCGGTGGCGACGTCGAGGGCGGAGAACGAGTCGTCAAACAGGTATACCCGCGGCTTGGTGACCAGTGCCCGGGCGATGCAGAGCCGCTGCCGCTGGCCGCCGGAAACGTTGGTTCCGCCCTGGGCGATCCTGGCGTCCAGGCCGTTCTTCTTGTCCCGGACGAACGATTCGCCCTGGGCTACCCGCAGCGCGTCCCAGAGTTCCCGGTCCGTGGCCTCTGACTTCCCGAACCGCAGGTTGTGCTCGATGGTGCCGGAGAAGAGGTAGGGCCGCTGCGGCACCAGGGCCACCCGCTTGGTGATTTCCGCCCGGTCCAGCCTGCTGACCGGGACACCGTCCAGGAGCACCTCGCCCTCGACGGGGTCGTAGAGGCGGGGCAGGAGCGAGAGCAGAGAGGTTTTGCCCGCACCCGTGGATCCGATGATGGCCACGGTCTGGCCGGGCCTCGCGGTGAAGCTGATGTTGCTCAGGACCGGCGACTCGGCGCCCGGGTAGGCGAAAGTGACGTTGCGGTATTCCACCACCCCGGCCAGCGCGGCCGGAGCCTTTGGCTGTTCGGGATCATGGATGGAAGGTTCGACGGCGAGGACCTCGCCGATGCGGTCGGCGCAGACCGAGGCGCGCGGGATCATCATGGCCATGAAGGTGCCCATCATGACGGCTACCAGGATCTGCAGCAGGTACTGCAGGAAGGCAGTCAGCGCACCCACCTGCATGTCGCCGGAGTCCACCCGCTGGCCCCCGAACCACAGCACCGCGGCGGTGGACAGGTGCAGGATCATGCTGATGGCAGGAAACATCAGCACGAACAGGGCGCCGATCTTCAGCGACACATCGGTGAGCTCCCGGTTGGCCTCGCCGAACCTCTCCGTCTCGTACGGTTCCCGGACAAAGGCCCGCACCACCCGGATGCCGATGATCTGCTCGCGGAGGACCGCGTTGATGCGGTCGATTTTCTTCTGCATCGAACGGAACAGCGGCATCAGCCGGACCACCAGGTACCCCACCACCACAGTGAGGAGCGGCACCGAAACCCACACCAGCCAGGACAGGTTGAGGTCCTCGCGCAGGGCCATGATGATGCCGCCAATGCACATGATGGGCGTGGCCACCATGAAGTTCAGGGCCATCAGCATCAGCATCTGCACCTGCTGGACGTCATTGGTGCCGCGGGTGATCAGCGTGGGTGCGCCGAAGGCGTTAACGTCCTTGGCCGAGAAGCTGGTGACCTTTCGGAACACGGCGCGGCGCAGGTCCCGGCCCAGGGCCATGGCTGTCTTGGAGCCGAAGTACACGCCGGCGATGGCGGTCCCCACCTGGACGAACGCCACCAGCAGCATCACCATGCCGGTGCGCCAGATGAAGTCCGTGTCCCCGCGGGACACCCCTTCGTCAATGATCTGCGCGTTGAGGCTGGGAAGATAGAGCGCGGCAATGGTGGAGGCAAGCTGGAAGGCGATGACCGCCACCAGGTAGGGCGTGTACGGCCTGGAAAACCTCCGTATGAGGGTGAGGAGCATGCCCGCGGATCCTTAGGGATAAAGTTCGGTAAGAAGAGGGGTTAAGTAGTAGCAGCCGGGGCTGACATCCTTAGCCTTCTCACTCTACGAAACTCCTCCCCGGCGGGGAACAAACCGTACAGAAGATCATCCGCGGGGAGTACCGCGGCAGGTTACCTGGCCGCTGGGGCAAGTTCCGGCGTCGTACTTTCCGCCTCCACTGCAGGCTGGATGTCCACGGTGCGGCGCAGCGGCTTTTCCTTGATGAAGAGGACTGCTACCAGTGCCACCGCGGCAACCGCGGCGGAAATCAGGAACACCTCTGCCGTGGCATCACCGTACGCGGCACGCATGATCTCGCGGACCGGTTCGGGCATGTGTGCCAGGTCCAGGCTGCTGCCGGCGCTGCCGCCCTGGACGGGGATTCCGGCGGCGGCCATTCCCCGGGTGGCCAGTTCGCTGACCCTGTTGGCGAGGACGGCACCCAGGACCGAGACGCCGATGGCGCCGCCCACCGAGCGGAAGAAGGCCACCGAGGCGCTGGCGCTTCCGATGTCGGAGGCTCGGACGGTGTTCTGCACAGCCAGGACGAGGTTCTGCATCAGCATCCCCAGGCCGAGGCCCAGGACTGCGGTGAAGACGCCTGCGTGCCACAGTTCGGTGGTGTGGTCCATGGTGCCGGACAGCCCCAGCCCGCCGATCAGCAGGACGGAACCGGCAATCAGGTAGCCCTTCCACTTTCCCGTCCGGGTGATCAGGAGCCCCGAGGCCACGGAGCCGGCAAGGTTGCCGGCAATCATGGGCAGGGTGAGCAGGCCTGCCTCGGTGGGCGTGGCGCCGCGGGCCACCTGGAAGTACTGGCCCAGGAAGGTGGAGGATCCGAACATGGCCACGCCCACTGCCACGGAGGCCAGGATGGCCAGCGCCGTTGTGCGTTCGGAGATGATCTTCAGCGGAATGATGGGCTGTTCCACCTTGGACTCCACCAGCACCAGCAGCGCCAGGAGGAGGACGCCGCCTCCCACCATCAGGGCGGACTGCCAGGAGATCCAGTCGTAGTAGTCGGGGTTGCCCGCGAAGGACACCCAGATCAGGAGCAGGCTCACGCCCGTGGTCAGCAGGATCGATCCCAGCCAGTCGATCTTCGCCGGGCGCCGGACGTGCTGGATCTTGAGGGTGACCTGCAGCAGGATGAGGGCGACGACGGCGAGCGGCACGCACACGAAGAATGTCCAGCGCCAGCCCAGCGGGCTGTCCACGATGAAGCCGCCCAGGAGAGGACCGCCCGCGGTTCCCACGGCCATGACGGCTCCCATGTAGCCGGAGTACTTGCCCCTGTTCCGGGGCGGAATCATGGTGCCGATAATGGCCTGGGCCAGGGCCGTGAGGCCGCCCATGGCAATACCCTGGATCACCCGGGCACCCAGCAGCAGCGGGATGGTTTCGGAGAGTCCGGCCATGACCGACCCTGCGACGAAGATGACGATGCTGAGCTGGACCAGGACCTTCTTGTTGAACAGGTCGGCGAGCTTGCCCCAGATGGGTGTGGTGGCGGCGTTGGCCAGCAGGGCGGCGGTGATCACCCAGGCGAAGTCGGTCTGGGTGCCGTGCAGGTCGGACATGATGGTGGGCAGCGCGTTGGCCACGATGGTGCTGCTGAGGATGGCGGTGAAGAAGGCTGCCAGGAGCCCGGTGAGGGCCTCCATGATCTGGCGGTGTGACATCTCCGGCGCTGCCACAGGTGGCGTGGCGGCGGTGTGGGCGGGGGCTGCGGCTTGGCTAACCATGTTTCTGCTCCTCTGGAGTTGATGGGATGCCGGCCGCCGTTGCCCGGGCTGATTTCTTGAGTGATTCGGTGAGCTTGTGCAGGGTTTTCGCCGTGTTGCCGGCGTCCGCCTCGCTCCAGTCACGCAGGTAGTCCTGCAGGATTGCGGTCCGCTGCTCCTCGATCTGCCGCAGCTTGTCCTTTCCGGCCGGTGTGAGGGCCACCAGCTGGGCGCGGCCGTCCTCCGGATCCTGCCGCCGGACCACCAGGCCCTGCTCCTCGAGGTCGGCGATGTGGCGGCTGAGCACGGGGGCACTGACGCCCAGCCGTTCCGCGAGCTTCGTGGCCCGGGACTCCCCCTCCCCCACGAAGCGCAGGACGCCCTGGAGGGCCACTCCCGTGTCCTGGCCGCGGACACCGGCCGCGGCGATGCAGCGGACGGCGCGTTGCAGGTCGAAGATCTGGTAGACGAGGTCTGCTGCCGTGTCCGGTGCTACTGCCATGACCCAGGCACTCCTTACTTGTTTGCCTGAAGCAACTATATACGAAATTGATTGCTTTAGGAAACTATCTGCTTCTGAGACAAGAAAAACCCCGGCTCCGTGATGGAGCCGGGGTCTGGTGCCGGTTCTGTTTCTGGTCAGCCGTCCAGGTGGGTGGGCGCGAACATCTTGAGGAGGGTTTCAACCACGACGACGTTCGGCCCGTCGGCGGCAAAGCCCGCCCTGAGCGCGTCCCCCACATCCTCGGGGGCCACCCTGATTGCTGGTACGCCGAAGGCTTCGGCGAGCTTGACGAAGTCGGGGCGGGCCAGCTCAGTGGCGGTGGCCTTGCCAAAGGCGCCCACCATGTATTCGCGCAGGATGCCGTAGCCGCCGTCGTCCACTATCAGCCAGGTGACCGGCACGTTGTGCTGCCGGGCCGTGGCGAGCTCGGAGATGGAGTACATCGAGGACCCGTCGCCGGACACGGCCAGGACCCGCCCCGGCTTGCCGAGCGTTTCCAGTCCCACCGCCGCGCCGATTGCCGCGGGAAAACCGTAGCCCAGGCCGCCGGCACCCTGCGCGGAATGGAACTGCCCTTCCCGCGCATCCCAGCAGGACCAGGCCCAGTACGCCGCGATGGTCATGTCCCAGAACGTCTGCATGTCCGCCGGCACCGCCTCGCGGATATCGGCCATGAATTTCAGCTCTTTGCCCAGGTCCTGCGACTCCAGCCGGGCTTTGACCTTAGCCAGTGATTCCTTGACCAGCTCCTCAGGCGGCACCCCGTGCCAGCCCGGTTCCACTGCCCTCTCCGGACTCAGCGCTTCGTCCAGGGCGGCGAGCGCCTGGCCGGCGTCGGCACGGATGCCCAGGCCGGGGCGGTTGGACTCCAGCACGCGGGGTTCGGCGTCGATCTGGATGATCCTGCCGCGCGGTTCGAAGGTGAAGTAGTTGGACGTGACCTCGCCCAGCGACGAGCCGATGACCACCAGCACGTCCGCATCCTCAAGCAGGTCCGTCATGTGGCGGTCCTCGATCCAGGACTGCAGGGACAGCTCGTGGTTCCACGGGAATGCGCCGTTCCCGCCGGGGGTGCAGATCACCGGCGCGCGCAGTTTCTCCGCGATGGACAGCAGCGATTTTTCGGCACGTCCACGGCGGGTTCCGCCGCCTGCGATGATCGCCGGACGTTCGGCCGCTTCCAGCCACTTCACCGCCTCGCGGACCAGCTCCACCCGGGGAGGGTTGTCCGCGGCTTCAGCCAGGGCGTCTTCCACCGGCGGGACCATGATCGGGTCCAGCAGCACGTTCTGCGGGATCTCGATCCAGACCGGCCCCTGCGGCGAGGAGATCGCCTCGGTCCAGGCGTCCTGGATGGCGGACGGGATGCCGGAAGCATGCTGGATCAGCCGCTGGCTCTTGGTGACGTTCGCCGCCGAGGCCTTCTGGTCATCGAGCTGGTGCAGCATGCCCTTGCGGCGGGCACCCAGCCCTTCGAGCGGGATCTGGCTCGCCACCACCACCATCGGGACGCCCGTTGCATAGGCCTCCTGCAGGCCGGCCAGCGAGGTCAGCGCACCGGGCCCGGTGGAGAGGAACAGGACCCCCACCTCACCGGTCGCACGGGAATACCCGTCCGCCGCGAAGGCGCTGTTGTTCTCCACCCGGGAGGAGACGAACTGCAGGTTGCCCCGGCCCATGGCGTCGAAGAGGCCAAGCGCATGCTGGCCGGGAATGCCGAAGACGGTCTTCGCGCCCAGCGCCTCCAGCGTCTCGACGACGAGGTCCCCTCCGTTGCGGGCACCGGTTCCCTTGGTGGGGGCTGTTGTTCCCGGGTCGAAATCGATCATGGCCCTACTCCTTGCCGGCGGCCGCGAAGCCCGCCGGCCGGCGGATGTCCTGTCCCAGCGCCTGGGCAGCATAGCCGGTGGCCGCGCCGAACCGGTCGCCGGGCACCGCCTTGTCTGCCATCAGGGTCACCAGTTCGTAGGCGACGTGGCTGGCGGCGACGCCGGTGATCTCCGCGTGGTCGTAGGCGGGGGCCACCTCCACAACATCGGCGCCCACCAGGTTCATGCCGCGGAAGCCGCGGATGATCTCCAGCAGTTCCCGGCTGGTGATGCCGCCGGCCTCGGGGGTGCCCGTGCCCGGCGCGTGCGCGGGATCAAGGACGTCAATGTCCACTGAGATGTACAGGGGGCGGCTGCCGATCCTGTCCCGCACCTTGGCCACGGTCTCCAGGACACCCTGGTAGTAGACGTCCGCGGAGGTGACGATGCCGAAACCGAAGCGGTGGTCGTCGTCGAGGTCCTTCTTGCCGTAAAGCGGGCCGCGGGTGCCGATGTGGCTGATGGCCTCGGTGTCCAGGATGCCCTCCTCGACGGCGCGGCGGAACGGCGTGCCGTGGGTGTACTCGGCGCCGAAGTAGGTGTCCCAGGTGTCCAGGTGGGCGTCGAAGTGCAGCATGGCAATGGGTTCGCCGGCCCGCTCAGCCGCGGCGCGGAGCAGGGGCAGCGCGATGGTGTGGTCACCGCCGAGGGTTACCAGCTTGCTGCCGGTCGCCGTGAGGTCCAGCGCATTCTGCTGGACGGTCTCGATGGCCTCGTTGATGTTGAAGGGGTTGACCGCCATGTCGCCGGCGTCTGCCACCTGGACATTTTCGAAGGGGCTGACGTCCCAGGCCGGGTTGTACGGACGGAGCAGGCGGCTTGCCTCGCGGATATGGTTGGCGCCGAAGCGCGCGCCCGGCCGGTAGGAGACGCCGGAGTCGAAGGGGACGCCCACCACCGTCACGTCGGCTTTGGCTACCTGGTCCAGCCGGGGAAGGCGTGCATAGGTGGCGGCGCCGGCGTAACGGGGAATGCGGGATGAGTCGATGGGTCCAAGGTTGCCGTTGGCTTCGATGCGCAGCTCTTCCATGGGAGGCCTCTCCTTCAAGGAGTCGTGTAACTGATGTGACTGCCATCATACACCTCGGTTTTCCTATGCGCATCAAGTGTTTACCGAAGCGGCCTTTGACGCGACGCACTCCAGGACGGCACGCGCAACAAAGGGGGGCAACGTCACGCGCGGCATGCTTTTGGTAGCCACAGACAGGCCGAAGCGCGTGATTTCAGGAATCCGCAGGGAGGCTTGCGGCAAAAGGCTGCCTCACGTGACGCGGCGGGCCCGCGTGGCTACGGGAAGGAACGCGCGGAAGGGGCTAGCGGCTCGCCGCCGGAACCAGCACCCAGAGCACCTCAACCGGCTTGTCGGTGGGGTTGATCCAGGTGTGCGGTTCACGGCCCGGGAAAGTCACCGTATCTCCGGCCTCAAGGTCATACTGTTCGTTCGTGAGGATCAGCCGGATGCTGCCTTTGATCACGTGAAGCACATCCACGTCGCAGTCCACGGCGTAAAGCTCCGACTCGCCGCGGCCGTGCGGCTCAATGCAGGCCTGGATGATCTGCAGGCGCCGTTCCGAGCGGGCGGTCAGCAGGCGCTCCACGATGCCCTGGCCGCCCAAGGAAATCCGCGGGCCGTCATTGCGCTTGGTCAAATGGGTTTCCGGTGCGGCGAAAAGGTCCCCGATGGAGATGGACAGCACCTGGCACAGGGTGACCAGGGAGGCAACGGACGGGGACGTAAGGTCACGCTCAACGCGGCTGAGGAACCCCTTGGTCAGCCCCGTCGCGTCGGCAACCTGCTCGATGGTTAGCCGCTGGGACTGCCGGGCGGCCCGGATCCTGGACCCGATGGCAACGGGAACGTTGCTCGGCTCAACTGGCAGTGCTTCATGTACGAACCTTTCATTGCCGGCAGCCCCGGCCCACTCTGGAGCAATACTAATGGCCGGTCTCCACTGTGACGCCTCCAAGGCGCGCCAGCCGTCGGCCCAAGGCTCCGCCCTTGACTGTTACTGCCGTCACAGCCTAACCTTTGGAAAACATTCGTTGCCTCTCAGGCAATTACGGGAACCCCCTCCCGCCAATTTTCAGCAGCGGCTCCGGCCGTCCCCTTCCGGATACAGCCACGGCTGCCGAACAGCTCCAAGGAACCCAACATGGACGTAAGTGTCATCAACATCGCCATCGTGGTGGTGTACCTGCTCGCAATGCTGGCCTTCGGCTGGTGGGGCAAGTCCCGCACCAAGAACAACAGCGACTTCCTGGTGGCAGGCCGCCGCCTCGGACCGTTCCTCTACACAGGCACCATGGCCGCCGTCGTCCTGGGCGGAGCCTCAACGGTGGGCGGTGTGGGGCTGGGCTACAAGTTCGGCATCTCCGGCATGTGGCTGGTGGTCGCCATCGGCGCGGGCGTTCTGCTCCTGAGCCTCCTGTTCGCCGGAACCATCCAGAAGCTGAAGATCTACACGGTCTCCCAGATGCTCACGCTGCGGTACGGCAGCCGGGCGACGGAAGCTCCGGCATCGTCATGCTCGCCTACACGCTGATGCTGTGCGCCACCTCCACCGGTGCCTACGCCACCATTTTCGTGGTGCTGTTCGGCCTGGACCGGGCACTCGCCATTGCCATCGGCGGCGCCATCGTCCTGGTCTACTCCACGGTGGGCGGCATGTGGTCCATCACGCTGGCTGACCAGGTGCAGTTCGTCATCAAGACCGTGGGCATCTTCTTCCTGATGCTGCCCTTCACGATGAATGCCGCCGGAGGCCTTGACGGGATCCGCAGCCGCGTGGACGAGAGCTTCTTCCAGATCGACGGCATCGGCCTGCAGACGATCATCACCTACTTCGTGGTCTACACCCTGGGCCTGCTCATCGGCCAGGACATCTGGCAGCGCGTCTTCACCGCCAAGACCCCCGGCGTGGCGCGCTGGGGCGGAGCAACCGCCGGCATCTACTGCATCCTCTATGGCGTTGCCGGCGCCCTCATCGGCATGGCCGCCAGCGTTGCCCTGTCCAACATCGAGATCGCTGCCAAGGACGACGTCTACGCGGAAGTGGCCCAGAACCTGCTGCCCGTCGGCATCGGCGGCCTGGTCCTGGCCGCCGCGGTTGCCGCCATGATGTCCACCGCCTCCGGTGCACTGATCGCCGCCGCCACCGTGGCCCGGGCCGACGTCCTGCCGTTCGTGGCCAGCTGGTTCGGCAAGGACATCAACACCGAGGACACGGACAACCCGGAACACGACGTCAAGGCCAACCGCATCTGGGTCCTTACGCTGGGCATCATCGCGATTGTCATTGCCATCATCACCAAGGACGTTGTGGCAGCCCTGACCATCGCCTACGACATCCTGGTGGGCGGCCTTCTCGTGGCGATCCTCGGCGGCCTGGTCTGGAAGCGCGGCACCGGCATCGCCGCAGCCGCCTCCATGGCAGCCGGCTCTGTGGTGACGCTGGGCACCATGATCATCCTGGAAATCAATGCCAAGGCACCGCTGGACGGCATCTACGCCAACGAGCCCATCTACTACGGCCTGATCGCCTCCGCCGTTGTCTACATCGCTGTCTCGCTCGCCACCCCGCCCACCGACCCGCAGGTGATGCGCAACTGGCAGCGCCGGGTCTCCGGGCAGGAGTCGGAGGAAGCCCCGGCCGAGGCTGTCACCGCCCCCTGACCCATTAGCCACGCACGACGCGGCGCCTCCTTTCGCAATCCAGCGAAGGGAGGCGCCGCCGTCGTCAGTCGTTATTCGGTTTCGCGGACCTCGTCAGGGTCGTCCAACGGAACGGGCCGATCCTCGGCGTCGATGATGACCGGAGGCGCCTGGACCACCGGCTCCTCCTCGTCCAGGAATTCGTCCTCTGCATCCCAGTCGTCCTCATCTACCGGTGCATCCTCGGCGTAGTCGTAGGCGGGGTCCGCTTCGACGGCGTCCAGGTGCGGCATGTCCGGGTGCTGTCCGGTGGTGCTCATAATCCAACCTCCGTTTGTTCGCCTGACGTGCTCTTTTCGTGAGGGCGCTGGCTGCGCCACACCTTCATCACAACACCGCGCGGCAGGCGGGTCAATAGTCCTGCGGAGCCCTTCGCGGGCCTGCGGAACCGGTTCGGATTGAGGCGGACCGAAACCTTCCAGCGAGGTTTACCGGCCAAAAAACCCCGGATATTCGCAGTAAGCTGGGCTCTGCAATGGGGCCGCACCATGCCCTGTCCAGCCCAGGAGTTTCCGTGTCACAGCACGCCCAGCCGAACCCACCCCGCCCCTCCCCCGTACCCTCCGCTGCCGCCATGCCGGCCTCCGGGTCGGGCCCGGCACGGCAGCAGGGTGCCCAGAGGGAACCCTCGGCTGCGGACATCAAACGGTGGCGCCAGTACCTTGCTGACGAACGCGCCGAAGCGGCCGTCTACCGCGACCTGGCGCAGAACCGGGAGGGCGAGGAACGCGAGATCCTCCTGGCACTGGCCGAGGCCGAGGGCCGGCATGAGGCCCACTGGCTGGCACTGCTGGGCGACCAGGCGGGCAAGGCCACGCAGGCCTCGTTCCGCAGCCGGTTCGTCGGCTTCCTGGCCCGGCATTTCGGCTCGGTGTTCGTGCTGGCACTTGCCCAGCGGGCCGAGGGCCGATCCCCGTACGCAAAGGATCCCAACGCCACCGATGCCATGGCCGCCGACGAGCAGATCCACGAGGAAGTGGTCCGCGGCCTGGCGACGCGCGGGCGCAACCGCCTCGCCGGAAGTTTCCGCGCCGCCGTTTTCGGCGCCAATGACGGACTGGTCAGCAACCTCTCCCTGGTGATGGGTATGGCCGCCTCCGGGGTTGCCAGCAGCGTGGTGCTGCTCAGCGGCATCGCAGGCCTGCTCGCGGGAGCCATGTCCATGGGCGCCGGGGAATTCATCTCGGTCCGTTCCCAGCGCGAGCTGCTGGCTGCCACCCGGCCCACCCAGGTCACCCTGGCCGCCGCCCCCAAACTGGATATCGAGCACAACGAACTCCTCCTGGTCTACCTGGCCCGGGGTATGTCCCATGAAGCGGCCGAGCACCGCGTCCAGGAACGCATGGGGCTGTTGTCCTGCGACTGCGATCCGAGCCTGTCGCTGCAGCCGGAACTGCCCGAGGACGAGGACCAGCACGAGGCCGTCGGCACCGCGTGGGGCGCCGCGCTGTCCAGCTTCTGCTTCTTCGCCTCCGGCGCGATCGTCCCCATCCTGCCGTTCATCTTCGGCCTGACCGGGGTGGCGGCCCTGGTGGTGGCCGGCGTCCTGGTGGGCCTCGCCCTGCTGGGCACCGGCGGCATCGTGGGCCTGCTCTCCGGCACGTCCCCCCTGACCCGGGGACTGCGCCAGCTCGGCATCGGGCTGGGAGCAGCCGCCATCACCTACCTGCTGGGGCTTGTCTTCGGCACCGTGGTGGGTTGATGGCAGGCATCGCGGCCTGGGCGCGGACCCTATGACAGAGTCCCGTCCGCCGCGCCACGCCGGCGACGCACCCCGCACGGGGCTGGGATACCGGTCCGTGCTGGCCGGGGCACTCCTGCTGGCGGCAGTGTTCGGCGGCGCGCTGGCGCTGGACGATCCCCGGGTCAAGCATCTCCTGGACGTCCGGATCGGCCCCGGCAATCAGCAAGCCAAGCCGAGGGAAGGCGGCAACCCGTCCGGCGACGCCGGTGCGCCACAACCTGCCGAAGCCCGCGTTGGCACTCCTCCCCCGGGCCATGAGGAAGCAGATTCCCCGCTGGGTACCCCCGTCCCGCCCGCCGTCGGCAGCGACTCCTACCGTTTCCTGGCCGTCAACGGAGACGGCAGCCCCGTGGGGTATTCACCCTGCCGTCCGCTCCACTACGTGGTCAATGCGGATCTTGCCCCGGCCGGCTCGGAGCAGCTTGTCCCTGACGCCATCGCCACCATCTCGGCAGCAACCGGGATTTCATTCATCTATGACGGCACCACGGGAGAGCAGCCCTCGCCGCAGCGGCCGCCCTACCAGCCTGACGCCTACGGCGAGCGCTGGGCGCCGCTGCTCATCGCCTGGACCACGCCCGAGGTGGCCCCGCAGCTCGCGGGAAAGGTGATCGGCACCGGCGGCAGCACCCATTTCAGCTACGACGGCGGACCCAAGACGTTCGTCACCGGCGGGCTGGACCTGGATGCGCCGCAGATGGCCAACGAACTGCTGAATCCGGACGGCCACCTCTACGCAACCGCCGTGATCCTGCACGAGCTGAGCCATGTCATGGGCCTTGACCATGTGGAGGATCCCCGGCAGCTGATGTACCCGGAAATCGGCACACCGGAGGGGCTGTCCGCCGGTGACCTCAACGGCCTTTACGAGTTAGGCAAGGCGCAGTGCCGGAAGGACCTCTGAGCAGCGGGACTTGGCGCGGCTAGCCCCGCAGGAGCGCCACGGCGTCGTCCACCGTGTCCACCAGGAATATCCGCTCCTCCATCGCCCGGCCTGCCGCCATGGTCCGCAACAGGGGCCACGCCGGATACTCGTGTTCCCAATGGCGCCTGCCCACCAGGACCATCGGCGTGACCTTTTCCCTGGCCCCGTAGTAGTTCTCGCATGCGTCCTGGAAAATCTCCTGGATGGTGCCTGCCGCTCCGGGCAGGAAGACGATGCCGCCCTGGCACAGTTCCAGCAGGATTGCTTCGCGGATGGCGTTGGCAAAGTACTTGGCAATGGCGGTGGCGAAATAGTT
Source organism: Arthrobacter nitrophenolicus (assembly GCF_000332815.1). Classification (GTDB taxonomy): domain Bacteria; phylum Actinomycetota; class Actinomycetes; order Actinomycetales; family Micrococcaceae; genus Arthrobacter; species Arthrobacter nitrophenolicus. The sequence goes on along the minus strand of NZ_AOFD01000008.1, from coordinate 22,392 downwards.
GGGCGGCTCATGGCCGTAGAACCAGGTGGGGATTCCCAGTGACGGCGTTCCGCCCGGATAGCGTTCGACGACGGCCGCCGCCGCGCGTGCCCACGCCGAGACCGAGGGACGGAAACCGGGAACGGCGGCGAGCATGTCCAGCGCAGCCGGGAGCGCGCCGTCGTCCGCCTGGCTGAGGTAGGCGCCAAGGTTGGCCGCCTCCATGGCGCCCGGTCCCCCGCCGGTGGCAACGGAGAATCCGTTCTGTGCCAACAGCCTGCCGAGCCTTGCCGCCGCCGCGTAGTCCTCGCTGCCACGCTGTGCCGCGTGCCCGCCCATGACGCCCACCATGCGGCGCCCTGACCAGGGAGGGGATGCTGCCAGTTCTTCCAGCGCGTCGCCAATGGCATGGTCGTGCAAGGCAGAGGCAAGCGTCGCGTCCACCCGGTGCCGCAGCCCGGGCTGGATGCTCCACTGGTAGATCCGGGCATCGGGCAGGTCCTCGTAGCGCGCTTCCGCGAGGCCCGCATAGAGCTCCCCGGGCGTGTACAGCGTGGAACGGTACGGATTGAAAGGCACCCCCGCAAGACGGGGAAAGATCAGCGCCCCGCGCCGCCGCAGGCCGTCCTCCACGCCGTCGTCAAATGTGCAGCCCATAAACAGGGCGCCCGCCACATCCAGCCCGTCCAGGACAGCGGACCTGCCCCGCAGGTCCAGGGACTGCGCATGCCAGCCCTGCAGGTGCACCGCGCCGGCGGACACCAGCCGGTCAAAGCTTTCGAGGTCCTCCACCTCCAGGCTGTGGGGATTGGGTCCAAGGTTCCCGGACAGATTCATGCGCACCGCCACCTTCCACTGCTTATCCCCACAGCGTAGGCCACCCACAAAGCAGCGCCCGAGACCGCTGCCCCGGCCGCTGCCACCCTTGACCCTGCTATCGCGCCTGCTACGATCAGGGAAGAAAGTATGTCCTATCAAGAGAACATATGGCGGCAAAGCGGCCGAAACACCTTACGGGGCAGGCTGGAACCGCACTGTAGAACAGGAACGAAACGTGGCGAACAAGCTGGGTCTCAATATCGACCGATCCTCCCCCGTACCCCTCTACCACCAGGTGGTGCAGGGCATCGAGGCCGCGATCTACAGCGGTGTCCTTGAGCCGGGAAGCCGGCTGGACAATGAGATCGACCTCGCGGCCCAGCTGAACCTGTCCCGCCCCACCATGCGCAAAGCCATGGATGAGCTTGTCCGCTCCGGCCTGCTGGTCCGCAAGCGCGGAGTGGGAACCCAGGTGGTATCCAGCCAGGTGCGCCGTCCACTGGAGCTGTCCAGCCTGTATGACGACCTCACCAACAACGGCAAGAAACCCACCACAGACGTCCTGAGTTTTTCCCACATCGAGGCGGACGACGCCATCCTCGCAACACTCCAGCTTCCGGAAGGATCGAAGGTCTACCACTTCACCCGGCTGCGGAAGGTTGGCGGCAAACCCCTGGCCCTGATGGAGAACTGGGTCCGTGATGACATCGCGGAGATGGACCAGGCCATGCTCTCCTCCGAGGCCTTTACTCCATCCTCCGCCGCGGCGGCGTCAACTTCCGGCTAGCCACGCAGCGGATCGGGGCCATGACCGCCAACGAATACCAGGCCTCCATGCTCGAAACCGTGGAAGGATCGGCCCTCGTGACCATGGAGCGCACAGCGGTTGACGACACCGGACGCCGGGTGGAAACGGGCCAGCACGTGTACCGCGCCGATTCCTACAGCTTTGAAATGACACTCGTACAGCGCTAACCCGCAAGGAGCACACTCCATGACCAACTGGGTCTACCCCCTTGGCACCGCCGCCGACGGCAAGTGGGACGTCTCGATCGGCACCTCCGATTCCTCCCTCACCGTGGACGGCTGGGCACACACGGGACTGAAGGTCGCCACCCTCGCCGCAGGGTCCGACGTCGTCCTTCCCGCCGCGGATGAGGAACGCATCGTAGTGCCGCTTCAGGGATCCTTCACCGTAACGGTCGACGGAACCGGCTATGAACTTGGCGGCCGCGCCTCCGTCTTTTCCGGCCCCAGCGACGTCCTGTACTCGGGAACCGGCAGGGCAGTGTCCATCAGTTCCGCCGCCGGCGGGCGTGTGGCCGTTGCCACCGCGCCCGCCAGGAACTCCTACCCCACCCGCCTGGTGACGGCCGCCGAGACTCCCGTAGAGCTGCGCGGTGCAGGAAATTGCTCCCGCCAGGTCCACAACTTCGGCACGCCCGCCGCGCTGGAGGCGGACCGTTTCATCGTGTGCGAGGTCCTCACCCCTGCCGGCAACTGGTCCTCCTACCCGCCGCACAAGCATGACGAGGAGAAAGAGGGCGAGACGCGCCTCGAGGAGATCTACTACTTCGAGACCCAGGTGGCTGCCGGAGCTGCAGCACCGGAGGACGCCGATGCCATCGGCTACCAGCGCGTCTACGCCTCGGATGAACGGCCCATCGACGTTTCGGCAGAAGTCCGCACCGGCGACGTGGTCCTGGTCCCCTACGGCTGGCACGGCCCCGCGATGGCTGCACCCGGCTACGACCTGTACTACCTCAACGTCATGGCGGGGCCTGGCCCGGTGCGCGAGTGGCTGATCAGCGACGACCCGCACCACGGCTGGGTCCGCCAAAGCTGGGACAACCAGGACATCGACCCGCGCCTGCCGTTCGGCGGCTGACACACCTGCCGCCGCCGGGATAGGCCGGGCGCTGACATCCCTCTGGCCAAAAACTCAGACCGGGGAGGGCTCCGCTTCCTTCACGGGTACGGGTGCGGGGACCTCGGCACGAGCCTGGGTCTGCTTCGCGGCTGCCGCCGCGCAGGCCATGACTGCCAGGCCCAGGCCCAGTAGGGTGATGCCGGCACCCGCCCAGATCGGTGACGTGTAGCCCAGTCCTGCCGTGATGGTGACGCCGCCGAGCCATGCGCCCAGGGCGTTGCCCACGTTGAAGGCACCGATGTTGGCGCCGGAGGCCAGGGTGGGAGCGTTGCTGGCGTACTTCATCACGCGCATCTGCAGGCCGGGCACCGTGGCGAATCCGAAGCCGCCCATCAGCAGCAGTGAGGCGATGGTCAGCGCCTGGCTGCCCGCCGTCAGCGCGAAGACCACCAGGACCACGAAGAGGGCTGCGAGCACCACCAGCAGGGTGCGGTCCACATTACGGTCTGCAGCTTTGCCGCCAAGGGTGTTGCCGGCGAACAGCCCGACGCCGAAGAGGATCAGAAGCCAGGGAACGGCAGTGGCGGCGAAGCCGGATACTTCCGTGAGCGTATAGGCGATGTAGGTGAAGGCACCGAACATGCCGCCGAAGCCGAGGATGGTCACGATGATGGAGAGCCAGACCTGGCGGGAGCGGAAAGCCGCCAGCTCGCGGCGCAGCCCGCCCGCCTCGGCCTCGGCTCCGGCAGCCTTCGGCACCAGGAACAGGATTCCGGCCAGTGCCGCCAGTCCTATGACGGCGATGGCCCAGAACGTGGCGCGCCACCCAGCAGCCTGTCCCAGCAGGGTTCCGAAGGGCACACCCAGGACATTGGCGGCGTCAGGCCGGTGAACATGAGGGCGATGGCGCCTGCCTTCTTGCTGGGAACCACCATATCGGCCGCCACCACGGCTCCGATGCCGAAGAAGGCTCCGTGCGCGAGTGCCGCGATGACCCGGCCAAGCATCATGGGCCAGTAGTCGGCGGCAGTGGCGGACAGCAGGTTGCCGGCAATGAACAGGACCAGCAGGGCGGCGAGCACGGGCTTGCGGTCGAGGCGCGTCACAGCGGCGGTCAGCCCGAGGGCTCCCACAACCACAGCCAGCGCATAGCCGGAAATAAACCAGCCGGCGGAAGCTTCGCTGACGCCGAAATCTGCTGCCACCTCGGGCAGCAGGCCCATGATGACGAATTCGGTGAGACCGATCCCAAAGCCGCCGAGGGCTAGGGCTAGAAGGCCGAGAGGCATGCGGACGCTCCTTTGAGCTGTACGTGTCGGGGGAACGCGCCTAGAATAGTTGCAGGCGCGGGATTTATTGTTGCACATGCAAATATCCCGCGCAAGCAACTATTTCCGTATCCGCTGGCGGCCGCCTCCCGGCTCCCAGCCAAAAGGAGTAAACACCATGGGCATCAAGGACGACGCCGTCGAGGTCCGCGCGCAAGGATGGCGGACCCTGGCGGCACTTCACGGCCTGATTGAAGGCGAACTTGAGCGTGCCCTCCAGGCCGGATCGAAGCTCTCAGTCGTGGAGTACACGGTCCTGGACGCACTGAGCCGCCAGGACGGCTGGCACATGCGGATGCAGCAGTTGGCCCGCGCCACAGCCCTGAGCCCCAGTGCCACCACCCGCCTGGTCAACCGGCTCGAGGACCGGGGGCTCCTCACCCGGATCCTGTGCGACGATGACCGGCGTGGCATATACACCGAGCTGACGGCAAACGGCAGCAGCCTCCTGGCGGAGGCCCGTCCCGTGCATGACGCAACGCTGGAACAGGCACTTAACGAAGCGCAGGACATCCCCGAACTGGCACCCCTCGTGGACGCCCTCCCCAAACTGCACGCAGTGAGCTGACCGGCTTTCCCTGCGTATCAGGCATCCGGCTCGGCACCGCGCTTGCCACCCTTACCGGCAAGCCGCTCGCCAGCGACTCCTGGGCGGCGTCGGCAACCCGCGATGCTGCCACGGCGTCCTCGGGGGTGCAGGGGTTTTTCCTGCGCCCCAAAATCAGCTCCACGAATGCCTGCATTTCCGATCTGTACGCCTGGTCGAAGCGCTCCGCGAACGTTCTGTGTGGCTTCCCCGCCGGAAAGGCGACACCGGGTTCGGCGGAAACCATCGCCGACCTGTCGTCCAGCCCCACCACCAGCGATGCGGCCGAGCCCTGGATCTCCAGCCGGACATCGTGGCCCGCCCCGTTGTAGCGGCTGGCGGAGACGGTCCCTACCGTGCCGTCGTCGAACGTCACCAAAGCCAGCGCGGTGTCCACATCTCCCACGGACCCGATGGCCGCGTCACCGTTGTTCGAACCCTTGGCGTACACCTCCACGATCTCGCGGCCGGTCAGCCAGCGGAGGATATCGAAGTCGTGGACCGAACAGTCACGGAACAAACCCCCGGACGTGGCCAGGAACTCGACAGGCGGCGGCGCCACGTCGCAGGTGACGGCCCGGAGCGAATGGATCCAGCCCAGCTCCCCGGCCCGGAAGGCGCGCCTGGCCTCAAGATAGCCGGCATCAAAGCGCCGCTGGTGGCCGACCTGGACCACTCCGTTGTTGCTGCGGATGTAGTCCAGCACGGGCAGGGCGTCCTCCACGTTCATGGCGACCGGCTTCTCGCAAAAGACGGGAATCCCCGCATCCACCCCGGCGCGGATCAGCTCGGGGTGGGTCCCGGTCCCGGTCGCGATCACGAGCCCCTGGACCCCCGAGGCGAGCAGCGCCTCCACGGACGGCAGGAACTCGGCATCAAGTTCGGCCGCCACGTTGCGCGCGTGCTCCTCCGCGACGTCCGTCAGCCGGAGCCGGACGTCGATTCCGTGGAGGAGTCCATTGAGCGCTGCGATGTTGTTGGTATGCATCACCCCGATCCGGCCCACACCGACCAGGCCAAGCACTACGCTTCTCATGGCTTTTCCTCTGCGTAGACGCTGAAGGCGGCCCGGAAGGCGTCAAGGGCCGCGGTGCTGTCATCCTTCGCCCAGGCTTCCATGCCAACGGTTCCCTCATAGCCGGCGTCTGCGAGCGCCCGGGCCACTGCCCCGTAATTGATCTCCCCGGTGCCGGGTTCACAGCGGCCGGGCACGTCCGCCACCTGGATCTCACCGATGTACGGCAGGGCGGACCGCACCAGTTCGATCAGGTTTCCCTCCCCCAACTGGGCGTGGTACAGGTCCAGCATCATCCTGCATGCGGATGGGCGGCCGCTTCCACCAGCGCCAGCGTGTCCTTGGCCCGCGCCAGGGGGATCCCGGGGTGGTCCAGGATCGTATTGAGGTTTTCCAGGCAAAAGGTTACGCCGTGCCTTTCGCCCAACCTCCCGAGCCGTTCCAGGGTCCGCGCACCCGTGGCCCACATGCGGCCGGTGGAACGGTACACGGGGCGGGCGGCCCGGCCGTCCACCAGTTCGCCGGGGTGCACCACCATGCGGCTGACCCCGAGTTCCAGGGCAGTGGGAATCAACGCTTCGGCGGTGCGGACCACGTCGTCGGCAGTGTCCGGGTCCACCAGGCTGCCGGCCGAGTAGCCCGTCATGGAGGAAAAGACGGCACCGGTGGCCTTCAGTGCCTGGAGGTCCTTGCCACGCGAATCCCAGATCTCGACGTCGAATCCGGCCTCGTGGATCCTCTTGACCCGCTCAACAAACGGAAGGTCGGTGAAGACCATTTCCGCGCAGACCGCGAGGCGCATCAGACGGCTGCCTTCTCAGCGACGGGAACCGGGGCACCGCTCTTGACGGACTCGATGCAGGCGAGCGCCATGGCCAGCGCCCGGCGGGCGTCGGCAGCCCCCGGGGTGAGGGTGACACCCGACGACGGTACGGGCCCGCCGTCGCGCTTTGCCCGCACTGCCGCGGCGAAATCGGCGAGTTCGTCCGTGTATGCCTGGCGGAAGAGCTCGATGTTGAGCCGCGGGGTATCTGCGGAAAGCCCGTCCGCGGTGTAGCGGCGTGCTGCTGTTTCCGTGGAACGTCCGGCCTGCACCATGCCTTTCGAGCCGAAGACCTCGCCGCGGATGTCATACCCGTAAAGTGCGCTGAAGTTGGCCTCGGCCACTGCGATGGCGCCGTTGCTGTACCGGATGGTCACCACGGCGGTGTCCAGGAAACCTTGGTCACGCAGGGACGGCTCCACGAGCGCATCGGCCACAGCGTAGACTTCCACGGGCTCGGCACCCTCATTGAGCCAGTTGAGGGTGTCAAAGTCGTGGATGAGGGTCTCCAGGAAGATGGTCCAGGCGGGCACCCTTGCTGCATTGGGGATGCTTCCGTTGCCGGGATCCCGTGTCAGCGAGCGCAGGAGCTGCGGTGTCCCGGCAACACCGTCCGCCAGGTCTTTCTTGGCGGCCCGGAAATCGTCCGCGTACCGGCGGTTGAAACCGATCTGGAAGTGCACGCCCGCTTCCTCTACCGCGGTGAGTGCGGCGTCGAGCTCCTCCAGTCCCTGCCCGCCCGGCTTTTCGCAGAAGACGTGTTTCCCCGCAGCAGCTGCCTGCGCAATCAACGGGGCATGGAAGCGTGCAGGCTGGCAATGACGACGGCGTCGATGTCCGGGTCGGCCAGGAGGTCGTCTGCGCTGGCCGTGACCTTTGAGGTGCCAAGTTCCCCGGCCAGTGCACGGGCGGATTCGACGTTGGGGTCTGCGATGGCGGCCAGAATGGTGCCCGGGACACGGCGGGCGATGCTTTCCGCATGGAAGGCGCCCATCCAGCCGGAGCCGATGAGCCCGATCCGGACCGGGGCCGCGCCTTGTGGTGGATCCTGGATGATGTAAGCCATTGGCTCGTCCTTTCAAGTAGTCAGAACAGGTGGAAGTTCAGTCGGGTGAGCGTCCCGGGAATCCAGAACGGAGGACACCCGCAGGCGGCCGGGCCCGTCCGGATTCTCCGGCGGGCCCGGCGCAGGTGTCCTGCTACACGTGCCGCGGGCTGTCTTCCTTCAGCGACTCGGAGGTGTGGGCAACCTCGGCCTGGACCTCCTTGACCACGTCGCCGTGTCCGCCCAGCTGTTCAAGCTCGTGGGCGAGTTCGGCGAGTTCGGCGCCACCGGCCATCTGGGCGGTGAGCTCGTCCAGGGTGATGTCCTTCTTGTCGTAGTAGCCGATCGACTTTCCGCGCTTGAGCAGCAGGAAGCGGTCCCCGACAGGGAAGGCATGGTGGGGGTTGTGGGTAATGAAGATGACTCCAAGGCCGCGGTCCCGCGCCTGGAGGATGTAGCGCAGGACCACGCCTGACTGCTTCACGCCGAGGGCCGCCGTCGGCTCGTCCAGGATCAGGACCTTGGCGCCGAAGTACACCGCCCGGGCAATGGCGACGCACTGCCGCTCACCGCCGGAGAGCTGGCCAATGGGCTGCTCGACGTCGCGCAGGTCGATGCCCATGTCGGCGAGTTCCTTCTTGGTGACGTCCTTCATCGTCTGGACGTCCAGCTTCTTGAAGGGCCCGAAGCCGGTGGTCAGCTCCGAGCCCAGGAAGAAGTTGCGCCAGATGGGCATCAGGGGAACCACGGCTAGGTCCTGGTAGACGGTTGCGATGCCGACATCCAGGGCGTCCCGCGGCGAACTGAACTTGCGCTCCTCCCCCATGACCTTCAGGACGCCTTCGTCGTGCTGGTGCAGCCCGGCGATGATCTTGATCAGGGTGGATTTGCCGGCACCGTTGTCGCCAAGGACGCAGGTGACCCGGCCGTTGTCCACGGCCATCGTGACGTCGGTGAGGGCGACGATGCTGCCGTAGTGCTTGCCCACGCTCTCCAGGGAAAGCAGGTGGACGGGGGTGTGGGTCAGCGGGTCCTTCTCATCCTTGAGGAGCTGCTGCTGGTCGATTTGATTGGCACTCATGGTTATCAGCCCTTACTTGCGTCTGCGCGCCGCTTGACGATCAGGTTCACGATGGTGGCCAGGAGCAGCATCAGGCCCAGGAAGAACTTGAACCAGTCGGGGTTCCACTGGGCGTAGACGATACCTTTGTTGGCCATGCCGAAGATGAAGGCGCCGATCGCGCCACCCACTGCCGAGCCGTAGCCGCCCGTGAGGAGGCAGCCGCCGATGACTGCGGCGATGATGTAAAGGAACTCGTTGCCCACGCCTTCTCCGGACTGCACGGCGTCGAAGGCGAACAGGTTGTGCATGCCAAGGACCCAGCCGCAGAAACCGACGGCCATGAAGAGGCCGATCTTGGTTGCCTTGACCGGCACGCCCACGGCACGTGCGGCGTTCGCGTCGCCGCCTACGGCGAATATCCAGTTGCCCACCTTGGTCCGCAGCAGCACCCAGGATGCCACGGCGACAAGCGCGATCCAGATGAAGACAGTGTTGTTGACGTCCACGCCGCCGATTTTGACCGAGGAGGCGAAGACCGCCCGGGCTGCCTGGTAGCCGTCCATGTCGGAAATCGACGGGGAGGACACGCCCCCGCCGATCATGCGGGTCAGTCCGAGGTTGAGGCCCGTCAGCATCAGGAATGTGGCGAGGGTGACGATAAAGCTCGGCAATTTGGTCTTCATCAGGATCCAGCCGTTGATGAAGCCGATGCCCAGGGACACGACGAGCGCCAGGACCACGCCCACCCACACGTTCATGCTGAAGTACCAGCTGAACATGGAGGCGGTGAGGGCGGAGCTGATGACGGCGACGCCGGTGGAGAGATCGAACTCCCCGCCGATCATCAGCAGTGACACCCCAACTGCCATGATGCCGATGGTGGAGCTGCCGTACAGGACGGTGGCAAAGGCGTTCGGCTGGATGAACGTCTGTGAGACGGAGGCGAAAAAGACGAAGAGGACGATGGCGCCGACGAGGGCGCCCACTTCGGGACGTGCCAGGAGCTTCTGGAAAGGGTTGCGCTTGATGAGTCGCTCGTCGCGCAGCGCCGGGGGCTTTGTCACGCTCTGGGTGATGGTCATGATGGTTCTCCTACCTAGGGCCGGGTCCGTGGCCCGGGGCCGCGGACCGGCGGGAGGGGTGTCCCTAGCGGACACCCTCCTTGGCGAATTCGAGGACGGCGGGAGCGGTTTCCTGATCAACGATCGAGGGACCGGTCAACACAGGCTGGCCGCCGCCGACCTGGAAGCCGCCGCGCTTGGCCTGCCAGAGCGCATCAATGGCGCCGTAGCCCTGCAGCCACGGCTGCTGGTCCACCGTGAAAGCGATCTCGCCGTCAACAATTTTTTGGGCGAGTTCGGCATTCATGTCGAAGGAGGCGACTTTTGCTTTGCTCCCGGCGCTGGTCACGGCTTTCAGGATGGTGAGTGTGTAGGGTGCGCCGAGACCGATAATGGCGTCAGCGTCGGCGGTTGCCTGGAGTTTGGCGGTGACCGTTGAGGAAACCTGGGCCATGTCGGTGCCGGGCACGTAGAGGATTTCTGTTCCGGCCACTTTTTCCTTGACACCGGCGCATCGGGCTTCGAGGCCCACATGCCCCTGTTCCTGGATGACGCAGATGGGGTGGTCGAGCCCCAGTTCGCTGAGCTTGGATCCGACGGCGGCACCGGCGAGTTTCTCGTTGGAGCCGAAGTGGGTGAAGGCGCCAAGCTGGGCGGAGACAGATTCGCCGGCATTCAGGCTGACAACCGGGATGCCAGCGTCGGTCGCCTTTTGCAGGGCGTCCTTGAGGCGTCCGGCTTTGCCAGTGTTACTGCGATGCCGTCGACCTTCTGGTCGATTGCCTGCTGGATCAGCTGTGCCTGGCGTCCGCCTTCAGGGTCCGAGGTGTACAGCAACTCCACATTGTCCTTCGCGGAGGCTTCCTCCGCGCCCTTCCGGACGATGTCCCAGAAGGTGTCCCCCGGAGCGGCGTGGGTGATCAGGGCGATCTTCATGCGTTCAGTGGTGGCAACCTGGCCGCCGCCCGTGGTGCCGGCTTGCTCAGTCCTGCCGCCGGTGCTGGAGCAGGCGCTCAAAGCCATCATGGGTGCAACCGCTGCCACCAGGGCCGCTTTCCGCCAGGAAAACTTCTTCACGATAAATCTCCTTTGATTCAGGCCCTCACGCACGCTTCCTTACGTGCATTCTTTTGCCTTCCCCTCGATCATGGTGACCCGGTTCACAAAAGTCAAGACTTTGTCCTGTCATTAGCATGTTCTTACGTAGGAAAAGCCTTGTGTCTTAAACACGCAATGCCCCGCTGAGAGAGTTCTCAACGGGGCATTGCGGGGCGTGGTGGGACAGGAGTCTGTCCGCTACACGCGTCCACCTGCGGGGACTTCCGCTGGGGCACCTGCCAGGTTCTTGAAGTAGTGTTCCAGGTCCTCAAGGCTCTTGTCCTTGGTCTCCGGAACGTACTTCGCCGCAAAGGCAATGGCCCCCACGCCCAGGACTGCGAACACGAAGAAGGTGTTGGACAGCCCTATCGCGGCGAGGAGCTGGGGGAAACCGAAGCCCACCAGGAAGTTCACGATCCACAGGACAAAGGCGGACGCTCCCATGCCCAATCCGCGGATCTTTAGCGGGAAGATCTCAGACAACATAAGCCAGGTCACCGGAGAGATGGCGCCCTGCTGGAAGGCAAGGAACGTCACTGTCAGCGACAGGATGACGAAGCCGCGGGCAGCGCCCTCTGGCAGGATCAGTGAGAAAAGGCCAATCAACAGCAGGGCCGACGTCGTTCCCACCTGCCCGGTGATGAGCATCCGCCTGCGCCCCACCCTGCCCAGCAGCCAGATGCCCACGAAGGTGGCGAGGACAGAGATCACGCCGTTGGCGATGTTGGCCGTCAGCGCCGCCTCCCGGCCGAACCCGGACTCGGCCAGGATCTGGGTGCCGTAGTACATGATGGAGTTCACGCCGGTGATTTGCTGGATGACCGCCAGGCCCAGGCCCACGAAGAAAATCCTGCGAAGCCACGGGATGCCCAGGTCCTTCCACGTGCCCATCTTGGACTTGTAGTCCTCCACGGCCATCGCCTTGACCTCTTCGAACTCCGCGCGCGCGTCCTCCTGCGAGCGGATGCGCTGCAGCACGCTGAGGGTCTCGCCGAAGCTGCCCATCGAGGCCAGCCACCGCGGGCTCTCCGGCATGAAGTTCATGCCGATCCACAAGGCAATGGCCGGCAGGGTGGCGATGACGAGCATCCAGCGCCAGATGCCGCCGGACTCTCCGAAGGTGTTGCCCAGGTAGGCGTTGAAGATGAAGGCGAGCAGCTGGCCGGTGACGATCATCAGCTCGTTCTGGGTGACGATCCGTCCGCGGCGTGCGCTGGGGGAAACCTCCGCGAGGTACACGGGGACGGTCACCGAGGCACCGCCGACGGCGAGGCCCAGCACGAACCGGGCGGCGATCATCACCTCGGTGCTGGGTGAGAACGTGCAGGCAAGGGTGCCCACCAGGAAGATGATGGCCAGGACCATGATCATCTTGCGCCGGCCATTCCGGTCAGCGAGACGGCCGCCGAACAATGCGCCGAAGGCTGCACCGAACAGCAGCGACGACGTCACCAGGCCCTCGGTCAGCGGCGTCAGGCCCAGGTCCTCCTGCATATACGGCAGGGCTCCGTTGATGACGCCGGTGTCATAGCCGAACAGCAGGCCGCCGAACGTGGAAATGATGGTGACGGTCCGGAGCGCCTTTTTGTGGTTGCCGGGCTGCTTCCCTGCTTTTGGCGCCGCGGATAAGGGGTGCGCCTCACTCATGCAGTGACCTTCTGGACGTACTGCTTCATGGTCTCCAGCTGGTAGCGGGACACCTCTTCGGCGTTCTCGTCCTCGGCGAAAACGCTGGAGACCATAACGGTGTCGTCCCGGTCCAGGAAACCGATCTCGTTCAAACCGCCGAAGAACTCATCCCAGTTGACGTCGCCGTCGCCGATCTTCAGGTGCTGGTGTACCCGGACCGGGTTGCCCGGCGGGTTGGTGATGTAGCGAAGGCCGTGGGAGGCATGGTGGTCCATGGTGTCCGCCACGTGGACCAGGCGCAGTTTGTCCCCTGCGGCGCGCATGATATCCAGCGGCGAGTTCCGCATATGGAAGCTGTGCGAGGCGACGTACACCATGCCCACGTTCTTGGAGTTCACACCACGGATCACGCGGATGGCGGCCAGGCCTTCCTCCACGAAGTCGTCAGGGTGCGGGTCGATGAGCAGGTCGATGCCTTCCCGCTCGATGATGGGCAGCAGTTCCTCCATGGAGCGGTAGAAGGCGCGTTCTGATTCCTCGGCCTTTTCCGGGCGGCCGCTGAACTCGGTGTTCATGGTGCTGACGCCAAGGTCAACCGTGATCTGGATGGCGCGCTTCCAGTAACGGACCGCCGCCTCGCGGGCGCCTCGTCCGGGCCGGACCAGCGGAGCACCGGGAGTACGGAAGCGATTTCAATCCCCGCGTTCCTGCAGGCCTTGTTCAACTGGCCCACCAGTTCATCGTCCGCTTTGGGGTGGTTGTAGAAGGGGATGAAGTCCGCATGCGGCGTCATCTGCATGTATTTGTAGCCGAGATCCGCTACCACCTTGGGAAACTCGAGCAGGCTGTGCGAGTGTGGAAGGGTGTGGGGTCAAGGGCTATTTTCACGTAAAACACTCCATCGTGGAACAGTAAGACTGAAGGAGTTTTGTCCGGATACGGCGGGCTGCAACGCCCTGAAGTCGCTTTATCTGGACAAAACTCCCAGCGGCGGCTACTTGTACAGGTCCGGCTTGGCAGCCAGCTTCACGGCCACCTTTTCGCCGTTCTTCTGCGCTTCAACGCCGGCTTCGCAGCAGGCGGCGGTGGCGTAGCCATCCCAGGCCGAGGGTCCGCCGATTTCACCGTTCAGTGCCGCGTCCACCCAGGACTGGATTTCGACGTCGTATGCGGCACCGAAGCGTTCTTCGAAGCCGGGGGTGACGTTGCCGCCCCAGTGGCCGGCGCTGCGCGTGTAAGGACCCTGGTCCCCGCCGATGCTGACAATGCCGTCCTCGAAGGACGCCTGGGTGGCCACCTCGTAGCCGAACTTGGCGTTGACGAAGATTTCGACGTCGGCCAGGACACCTGATTCGGTTTCAAGCAGGACGTGCTGGGGATCGTGCTGGCCGGAGGGGGCGTTCCTGCTGGCCTTGCCAAGGCGGACCTGGACGCTGGTGATTTCCTCGCCGGTGAAGAAGCGGATGGCGTCGAACTCGTGCACCACGGAGTCGTTGATCAGCATTTCGTTGGTGAAGCCCTCTGGCGTGGAGGGGTTGCGGTGCTGGTGGTGCAGCATGAGCAGCTCACCGAGTTCGTGGTCACGGATGATCTTGCCCAGCGAGGCGTATTCGGCGTCGAAGCGGCGCATAAAGCCGACCTGGATGCGCTTGCGGCCGAGCTCAACCTCGGCCTGGACAATCTTCCAGGCCGATTCGGCGTCCGGGGTCAGGGGCTTTTCGCAAAGGATGGGGATGTCCTTGGCGATGGCCTTGAGCAGGATGTCCTCGTGCAGGAATCCGGGGGTTGCGATCAGGACGGCGTTGACGTCGCCGTTGTTGAGCGCTTCCTCGGCGTCGGCCAGGGCGACGGCGCCCGGGATGCCTTCGACGGCGGCCTGCGCACGCGCCAGGTCGACGTCGACGACGGCGGCAACTTCGGCGCCGTGGATGCGCTTGTTGAGGCGCTGGATGTGGTCGGCGCCCATGCGTCCGGCACCGATGACGGCTACGCGGAGGGTTTCAGTCATTGTTCTGTCCTTCGATGTCTGTGGTGGGTGAGGTCAGTTGACCGCAGTACGGGATCCGCAGGAGAGCAGGTAGTTCCGGGTCCGCTTGGCGATGGGCATGGGCACATCGAACGCGACGGGGTACATGTCCTGCTCCACGATGCCGAAGATGGGCCGGTTCAGCGCCTCCACCGCTTCAATGACGGCGCGCAGGTCCGGCAGCCCGTTCGGGGGTTCGGTCATGACGCCGGCCAGGTTCGCTGCCGCCCAGGTCATGTTCTCCTCGTTGACCTTCTTGAGGATCTCCGGGTTGATCTGCTTCAGGTGCAGGTAGCCGATCCGGTCCGGGTAGTTCTTTATCAGGTCCAGGCTGGACGCTCCGCAGTATTCGGCGTGTCCGGTGTCGAGGCAGAGGTTCAGGTACTGCGGATCGGTGGCGCCCAGCAGCGTCTCGATGTCGGCCTGGGCGCGACGTGGGAGTCGGCGTGGGAGTGGAACTGCTGATTCAGGCCGAAGTCTTCCAGCAGGGTCTTGCCAAGGCGGTTGTGGCCTGCGAACAGGTCGCTCCAGGCCTTGTCGCTCAGTGTGCCGCTTTCCACTGCTTCGCCGGTGACGTCGTCCCGCCACATCGCCGGAATGACCACCATATGTTCACCGCCCATGGCCGCGGTGAGTTCGGCGACCTTGCGGGCTGGTTCCCAGGCGGTTTCCCACTGGTCCAGGCCGCGGTGGAAGGCGGTGAAGACTGTACCTGCCGTGACCTTGAGGTCGCGCTGCTTCAGCTCTTCGGCCAGGCGGGTGGGGTCTGTCGGGAGGTAGCCGTAGGGGCCGAGCTCGATCCACTTGTAGCCGGATTCGGCCACCTCGTCGAGGAACCGCTCCCACGGCGTCTGCTTGGGATCGTCCGGGAACCAGACACCCCAGGAGTCCGGAGCGGTACCGATTATCAGCTTGTTCTCAGTCATTGTCAGTTCCTTAGGAGGGTTTCGACAGGCTCAACCACCGGAAGCCGTTAGTTGGAGGGGAAGTTGTAGGAGGCGCCGGAGGCGTGGTGGGTTTCGGGCCAGCGGGAGGTGATGACCTTGCCGCGGGTGTAGAAGGAGACGCCTTCGGGGCCGTAGATGTGCTTGTCGCCGAAGAGGGAGGCTTTCCAGCCGCCGAAGGAGTGGTAGGCCACCGGGACGGGCAGGGGCACATTGATGCCGATCATTCCCACGGTCACGGAGCGCTGGAATTTCCGGGCTGCGGCGCCGGAGGAGGTGAAGATGGCGGTGCCGTTGCCGTAGGGGTTGGCGTTGATCAGTGCGATGCCGTCCTCGAGGGTGTCGACGCGGACGACGACCAGGACGGGGCCGAAGATTTCCTCGGTGTATGCGGTCATTTCGGTTTTGACGTGGTCGAGGACGGTGGGGCCCACCCAGAAGCCATCTTCGTGGCCGGGGACCACGAGGTCGCGGCCGTCCACGACCATGGCCGCGCCGGCGGCTTCGGCTTCGGTGACGATCCGGACGATGCGCTCCTTGGAGCGGGGGTGATGACCGGGCCCATTTCGGCGTCGGGGGCGGTGCCGTTGTTGACCTTCACGGCCAGGGCGCGTTCTTCGACCTTCTTGACGATCAGGTCCGCTGCGTCCCCGACGGCGACGGCGACGGAGATGGCCATGCAGCGTTCGCCGGCGGAGCCGAAGGCGGCGGCGGCGAGGTGGTCGGCGGCGTTGTCCAGGTCGGCGTCGGGCAGGACGATGGCGTGGTTCTTCGCCCCGCCCAGGGCCTGGACGCGCTTGCCGTGCTTGGTGGCGGTCTCGTGGACGTACTGGGCGATGGGGGTGGAGCCGACGAAGGAGATGCCGTCCACGTCCGGGTGGGTCAGGAGCCCGTCGACGGTTTCCTTGTCGCCGTGCAGGACCTGGAACACGCCGTCGGGCAGGCCGGCTTCCTTCCAGAGCCTGGCGAGCAGCAGCGACGGGGAGGGGTCGCGTTCGGAGGGTTTGAGGATGAAGGCGTTGCCGGTGGCGATGGCCATCGGGGCCATCCACAAGGGCACCATGACGGGGAAGTTGAACGGCGTGATGCCCGCGACGACGCCGAGCGGCTCGCGGAAGTTGAAGACGTCGATGCCGGTGGAGACCTGGTCCGAGTAGTCGCCCTTGAGCAGGGTGGGGATGCCGCAGGCGTACTCGATGACTTCCAGGCCACGGCCGATCTCGCCCTTGGCGTCGGAGAGGACCTTGCCGTGCTCTGCGGTGATCAGCGCGGCGAGGTCGTCGACGTGGGCGGCGACGAGTTCGCGGAACTTGAACAGCACGGCGGTGCGCTTGGCCAGGGAGATATCACCCCAGATGTCGGCGGCCTTGCGGGCAGCAGCGACCGTAGTTTCGAGGTCGGCACGGTTGGCCAGCCGCAGCTCTGCGCTGACCTGGCCGGTGGCCGGGTTGTACACGTTCGTAGTGCGGTCGCCCTCGCCGGCGGTTTCGGCGCCGTTGATGAAGTGGTTGATGACAGTGGTTTCGGTGGTGGTGGCAGTCATGGGGCTCTTCCTTGAGTGATGGAAAGGAGGTCAGCCGAGCAGTTTGCGCTGGCGGGCTTTGTGGTCGGTGTAGGTCTGGAAGGCCTGTTTCGTGGAGTCCAGTTCGGAGACCTGGGAGACGGGAACATCCCACCAGGACTCGGAGGACGGGGCGTCCAGCAGCGGGTCGGATTCGACGTGGATCAGGATGGGCCCGGTGCCCTCGGGTGCGGCCTTGGCATCGCGGATCGCCTGTTCGAGTTCGGCGATGACCTTCTCCCCCGGCTCCACGCGGATGACCTTCACACCCAGGGACTCGGCGTTCAGGGCCAGGTCCACCGGCAGGGTGTCGCCTTCGTCGAAGCTGTGCTGTTCCTGGTTCAGCGCGCGGTACTGGGTGCCGAACCGCTGCGATCCCAGGGATTCGGAGAGGGATCCGATGGAGGCGTAGCCGTGGTTCTGGATCAGGACCACGATCAGCTTGATCCGTTCGGCGACGGCGGTGACCAGTTCGGTGTGCATCATCAGATAGGAGCCGTCCCCCACCATAACGACGACGTCGCGCTGGGTTCCGCCGTTGGCGGCTTCAGCCAGCGCCGCGCGCTTGACGCCCAGGCCGCCGGGGATTTCGTAGCCCATGCAGGAGTATGCGTATTCCACGTGGTAGCCGAACGGGTCACGGACCCGCCACATCTTGTGCAGGTCGCCAGGCAGTGACCCCGCTGCACAGATCACCACATCCTTCGCGTCCATGGCGCGGGAAGTGGCGCCGATGATCTCGTTCTGCGCCGGCAGCGGGGTGTGGCGGGTGTCGAACACCTCGTCCACGGTGGTGTTCCACCGCTGCTTCTCCGCCGCGACCTTCTGCTCCAGGTCGGCGCCGACCCGGTAGCCGCCCAGGGCTGCGTTGAGCTTGGCCAGGGCCTTGCGGGCGTCGG
The DNA here is from genome assembly GCF_000332815.1 of Arthrobacter nitrophenolicus. GTDB lineage: Bacteria > Actinomycetota > Actinomycetes > Actinomycetales > Micrococcaceae > Arthrobacter > Arthrobacter nitrophenolicus. Next base: position 4,646 of record NZ_AOFD01000008.1, on the reverse strand, counting down.
CGACGATCGGCAGCGTGGTGCCGTGCTTGTACGCGTCGATCGCGGCGACGTTGATGTTGATGAACTTCACGTCCGGGTTCTGGAACGCGGTCCGGGACGCGGTGGTGAAGTCCTCGTAGCGGGTGCCGATGCCGATGACCAGGTCCGCTTCGGCGGCGATGGCGTTCGCCGCCGTCGTGCCGGTGGAGCCGATCGCGCCGAGGGACTGGGCGTGGTCCCAGGGCAGGACGCCGACGCCTGCCTGGGTGTTGCCTACCGGGATCCCGGTCAGCTCCACGAACCTGGCAAGCTCATCCGCGGCGTAGGCGTACAGGACGCCGCCGCCCGCGATGACCAGGGGCCGCTTCGCAGCCCTGATGGCTGCTGCGGCGCGGGCAATATCCTGATCGTCGGCGTCGGGCCGGCGGATCCGCCATTCCCGCTCGGCCAGGAACTCATCGGGCACATCGAACGCCTCGGCCTGGACGTCCTGCGGCAGCGAGATGGTCACGGCGCCGGTTTCGGCCGGGTCGGTCAGGACGCGCAGGCCGTGGTGGAACGCGGAAAACAGCTGCTCCGGCCGGTTGACCCGGTCGAAGAACTTCGACAGCGGACGGAACGCGTCGTTGACGGTGATGTCGTACGCGTAGGGCTGCTCCAGTTGCTGCAGCACAGGGTCAGCGGCGCGGGTGGCGAACGTGTCGGAGGGCAGCAGCAGCACCGGCAGCCGGTTGGTGGTGGCCAGCGCAGCACCGGTCAGCAGGTTGGACGAACCCGGGCCGATCGAGGTGCTGATCGCGAAGGTCTGCCGGCGGCGCGTGTGCCGGGCGTACCCGACGGCCTGGTGGACCTGGGCTTGTTCGTTCCGGCCCTGGTAGTACGGCATGATCGTCGGGTCAAGCTGCTGGTACTGCTTCAGCGCCTGGCCCACACCGGCCACGTTGCCGTGCCCGAAGATGCCGAACGTTCCCGGGATCAGCCGCTCCCGGTAGTCAACGCCGTTGACCGTGTCCACGGTGTACTGCTTGGAGAGGTATTCGACGACGGCCTGGGCCACCGTTATTCTGCGGGTTCCTGTTTTTGTTCCCATGGCTAGTTCTCCGGGATTTCTGTGGTGTGGTGCAGCAACGAGGCAGCCGTGGCGACGGCGCCGGCGACGTCCCCGTCCTGGGGGTAAAGCAGGGTGCGTCCGACGGTCAGGCCCTGGACACCCGGCAGCGCCAGGGCAGCCTGCCAGCTGGAGAAGACCTCGTCCTGGGTTCCTTCCGGGTCGCCGCCCAGCAGCACGGTGGGCATGGTGGTGGCGGCCATGACGCGTTCCATGTCAGCGACCACCGGCAGCTTCATCCACGTGTAGGCGCTGGTGGAACCGAGGCCTTCGGCGATGGCGATCGACTTGATGACCGCGTTGGTGGACAGGTCATTGCGGACGCGGCCGTTTTCCCGGACCGACAGGAAGGGTTCCACCATGCGATCAGCTTACGCTCGGCCAAGGAGTCGATGGCCTTGGCGGTAGCTCCAGCGTCACCACGGTGTCCGGATCTCCCAGGCAGATACGGGTCAGCATCTTTCCGCCGTCAGCACCAAGCGCTTCCAGGGCGGCCGCTGTGTGGCCGGTGAAGCGGTCATCGAACTCGTTGACCAGGCCGGCGAGGCCACCCCGGTTCATCGAGCCGAACACCAGTTTTCCGTCCAGGGCGCCCAGCAGGAGCAGGTCGTCCATGATGTCCGGGGACGCCAGGACACCGTTCACGGCGGGGTTGGCCAGCGCAATCTGCAGGCGGTCCAGCAACTGGCGGCGGTCCGCCATCGCTACCGGATCATTTCCTACCGCGAGGGCACCGCGGGCCGGATGGTCAGCGGCGACGATGAAGTTCTGCCGGCCGGACTTCAGCCCGGGGTGGCGGCGGCGGGACGTGGCAGCCCGGGCGATGGCTTCCGGATCCTCAAGGCGGATGGTGCTCAGGTGCTCATAACGGCGCGGGTCATCATCCACGGCATTGTTCGAGGCGATCGGGGTGAGGGTCACAGGGAAGCTCCTTCAGGAATGGCAACACCGGGAACCGTGCCCGGGACAGCGCGGCCGCGTTCGGCCAGCAGCGAGGTGACCTCGTCCGGCGTCGGCATGGCATCAGCGCAGGACAGCCGGGATGCGACGATGGCACCCGAGGCGTTGGCGTAGTCCAGGACCTGGGCCAGCGGCCAGCCGGACAGGAGACCGTGGCAGAACGCGCCGCCGAAGGAGTCACCGGCGCCCAGCCCGTTGACGGTTTCTACCGGAACCGGGGCGGACACCACCCGTTCGCTGCGTGTCTTTGCCATCACGCCCTCGGCTCCGAGTTTGACGACAGCGATCTCGACGCCGGCGGCCAACAAGCGGTCCGCCTGCTCGTCCGGAGTGCCCTCACCAACGGCAACCGCGCATTCCTTATCGTTGCCGATGGCCACCGTGACGTGCGGCAGGACGTTGGCGACCTCGGCGCGGGCCTCTTCCTCTGACGCCCAGAACATCGGCCGGTAGTCCAGGTCCAGGACGGTGAACTGGCCTTCAGCCAGGCCGGTCCGCGGGCGCGCCTCGTGCGCGGCAATATGCGCGCTGCGGCTGGGTTCCTGGCAGAGGCCCGTCACTGTGGACCAGAAAATTCCGGCTTCGCGGATGGCGTCCAGGTCCAACTCCTCGGCCTTGATCTGCAGGTCCGGAGCTGTTGGGAAACGGCCATAAAAGTACAGCGGGAACTCGTCCGTAGCGGGTTTGATTGCGCAGAACGTGACCGCCGTCTGGAGTGCCTGCACCGGGGAGACAAACGAATCGTCCACGCCGAACTTTGCAAGTTCACGGTGCAGGTACGTGCCGAAGGGATCATCACCCGTGCGGGTGATGACTCCGGTGCGGCGGCCGTGCCGGGCAGCGGCGACAGCCACGTTCGCCGGTGAACCGCCAAGGTATTTCCCGAAGGACGTGACGTCCTCCAGGTCCACCCCGATATCGTTCGGGTAGATATCAACGCTGATGCGCCCGATCGTGAGAAGCTCGTGGGTCACGGTAATCGCGGACCTTTCTGGTGTGGAACTCTTGTCCTCGACAGGACACGAACTCCGGGGCTGGGATGCCGTGGTGGAGACCACATGGCAATACTTTGCCCCAAAACCAATGTCCTGTCAAAAGTTTGTACTGACATACTTACAACAAGCGTTATTTGGTTCTTCCGGCGGGGCCGCATTTCTTCGGAACCGCCAGCTCGCCCGTGACGTATTGCGCCCGCCCGAAGCCGAACGACCAGTCGCCGGCAGTATTTTCGACATACCCGATAAAGACGTCCTCGCCGGAAACGCCCACGCCGGCCAGCTTTTCTGCCACCGCCGCGAAGAGCCGCTGCTTGGCCTCCTGGGAGCGGCCGCCTTGGGTGAAGATCTGGATCATGACCACTCCCCTGGTGCGCTCGAACCCGAGGCCGGCATCCTGGGCGAAGATCTGCCCCTGCGGATGCTCGGTCAGGATGTGAAAGTAGTCCCGCTCCGGAATTCCATACTCTGCCAGGATGGCGTCGTGGATTCCGCGACTGAGCGTCTGCAGTTCCGCGGCGGTGCGCCCTTCATTGACGTCAATGCGGACAAGAGGCACGTTGATCTCCTTCATTTATTTGTCCTGACATACTAACAAAGCTGTGGAAGATGGAACAAGGATCCCCCAGAAATCGACGGGTTGGGTATTGAATCCACGAACCGCCAGGCGTAGTCTTAAACAACCAATAGGTTGATAAAGCAGTTAGTTGATTAGAAAGCCGCTATGGACTCCGACAACATGGCATTGGACTCGGCCTTTATGGCCCTGGCCGATCCTGTCCGGCGGAGCATCATTGCCCGGCTCAGCCGGGGCCCGGCCACCGTGAATGAACTGGCGGAACCATTCGAAATTTCCAAACAGGCAGTTTCGAAGCACATCCAGGTCCTCGAGCAGGCGCAGCTTGTCACCCGCACCAGGGACGCCCAGCGCAGGCCCGTCCACCTGAATCCCGCACGGCTGGAGGCGCTCACCGCCTGGATCGACCAGTACAGGCTGGTCCGCGAGGGGCAGTTCCGCAGCCTGGATGCCGTGCTTCAATCCAGCGCCGGGCATGACGGCGCCAAGGCAAAGGACAAGAAATGACCAACGCACTGAAGCTCTCCGTCCCCGAAGGCGTCCCCTTCATCGACTACGAGCGCGAGTTCGATTTCCCCGTCGCGGACGTGTTCCGGGCCCACAAGGAGCCGGACCTGATTGTGCAGTGGCTCGGCCCGCGGGGCTACAAGATGGACATCGACCACTACGACTTCCGGACCGGAGGCAGCTACAGCTACCTGCACACGGGACCGGAAGGTGTCCCCTACGAGTTCAAGGGCATCTTCCATACGGTGCGCGAGAACGAATTCGCCATCCAGACCTTCGAGTTCGGCGGCTACCCAGACGTCGTGAGCCTGGAATTCATGACGTTCGAGGACCTGGGCAACGGCCGGACGCGGCTGCGCGGACACTCGGTCTACCCCAGCCAGGAAGCCCGGGACGGGATGGCCCAGTCCGGCATGGAGGGCGGCCTGAGCGAGGGCTACGAGCGGCTCGACGAACTGCTGAGCAGCGCCAAGGTTTAGCAAGCAGAAGTACGACGACGTCCGGCGCCTTCCGTGGAGAA
>NZ_AOFD01000007.1 GCF_000332815.1 Arthrobacter nitrophenolicus | reverse complement strand
CGGGTTGGGTGCGTCGGGGTCCAGGAAGTGGTCCGCGAGAGCCACGGCAGCGGGATGGTCCAGGTTCTCGGTTTCGTCGGCGATGATCCTGGTCTGCTGCCACGACAAGGACCCGGTAAACAGGGCCTCGTACGCGGAGGGGAGGGAACAGACCTGCCGGGCCTGGGTGATGAACGCCCCTGCTGCTCCGGAGCTGATGGTCAGGATCCCGGCGATCTCCTCGACAACCGAGATCTCGCGGAAGGTCCGTTCTTGCAGCCTGGCGTCCGGAGGAGTCATCGCATTCTGAAGCTCGACGGCTTCGGCCGCGTCCCGGGCCTTCAATGCGGCGATCTGGGCTTCAAGCCGCGCCACCACACCCAGCCGTTCCAGGCGGAGTTCGTAAGCACGCTGCAAGACGTCTGGCCCTGTGCCGTCGACGACATTTCGCAACTGCGCGTCATCACGGAACAACGCGTTGAGGGCCGTGACAGAGGCATGAATGCCCGCCACCTCCGCTGCCGTCAACACGCCGTTTCCCATACCAGAATCATCGCGGGAGGGTGTGACATTTTGCGCTGGCGCTGGCGCCGCTTCTGAAGACAGAGATGCGGCTGGGACAGCGGGCGGCAGCGCCAATTCCCCGACCCTTCGGCTGCCTTTCCGCATACCAGCAGAATCCACCACGGGACTGACACTCGGCGCTGCGGTCGTTCCATGGGCAAGGGACGTGCTGGCGGGGGCAGGAAAGAGCTCTGAAATGACCGACTTCCCGCTGACGCCGTTTCCCATACCAGAATCATCGCGGGAGGGTGAGACATTCTTCGTTGTATCCCGCCCAAGGCGGCGGTAACCAACAAAGCGGCCGGCCGTCGTCGTGCTTCTGTCTGCTGCCGGCCCCCGCGCGAAGCTCCCCGTGCCGCGTGTGCTGGCACCGATTGTCAGAGCCCCCTCGTAGTCTGAAATCACCTAGTTGAGGGGGTACGCCATGCACGTTCCGTTTTGTTCCATCGTCCCGCCTTACCTGCTGCGGCGCCTGGCCCGGCAGGATGCTCCGGAGTATTCTGCGGCCGCCCGGGCTGCCAGGGAGGCCCTTGGCCACGTCGGTTCATTCCAGGCGTCCCGGACCCAGGCCATGCCGGATGTTCCTTCCGGACTGCGCCACGCCAAGCCGGGTCCGTCCAACCGGATCATCTATGACGCCGAAGGTTCGGAAACCCTGCCGGGACGGCTGGTACGCAAGGAAGGCGAACCCGGAACAGGGGATGCCGCCACCGACGAAGCGTACGAGGGTCTGGGACACACCCACCGCCTCTATGCCGACGTTTTCGGCCGCAACTCCATCGATGGGCAGGGACTGCGGCTGGATGCCACCGTGCACTTCGGCAAGCTCTACGACAACGCCTTCTGGGACGGCACCCAGATGGTCTTCGGCGACGGCGATGGTGAAGTCTTCGGGCGCTTCACGGCATCCTTGAGCGTCATCGGCCACGAACTCGCCCATGGGGTGACCCAGCACTCCGCCGCCCTGGCTTACCGGAACCAGGCCGGCGCCCTGAACGAATCCATGTCGGATGTTTTCGGCGCCCTCGTGGAGCAGTATGTGAAGAACCAGTCCGCTGCCGAGGCCAGCTGGCTGATCGGCGAGGGGCTTTTCACCCCCGAGGTGGAAGGAAGTGCCTTGCGTTCCATGAAGGCACCGGGAACCGCGTACGACGACGATGTGCTGGGTAAGGACCCGCAGCCGGACTCCATGGACTCCTACGTCAGGACCAGCGCGGACAACGGCGGGGTCCACATCAACTCGGGCATTCCCAACCGCGCCTTCTACCTGGTGGCGGAGTCCCTGGGCGGGAACGCCTGGGACTCCCCCGGCCGCATCTGGTACGAAACGCTGACGGGCGGATCCCTGCCGACCACGGCGACCTTCAGCGTCTTCGCGCGGGCCACCGCCGCTGCCGCCGTGGAGCTTTTCGGTTCCGGGTCACAAGAGCATGACGCCGTGCGGCAGGCGTGGGAAACTGTGAAGGTCAAGCTTTAAGGGATGCCTGGTTGCCGGACTTTCAGCCGCCAGGCTGCGTGGAAGCCCAGGAACCAGGCCATGAAAATCAGCGTGGAACGTACCGGTGGGATTGCCGCGATGACGCGGGTGTGGACGGTGGATGCGCGCTCTAAAACGGCAATCAACCAGTGGGAGCCGATCGTCGAAGCCTGTCCGTGGGATGCCGTTCCCCGCACGCCGAGGGCCGCCGCCGAACACTTCGCGGGGAGCCAGCCTGACCGGTTCATCTATTCAATCCGGGCCGGGGACAGGCGGGCGGCCCTGCCTGAGCGGGCAGTGACCGGACCTTGGCGTGTGCTGGTGGACCGGACCCGGGCAGCAGCCCAGGAGTCCGGGGCCGGACAGGGCACTCCTGCCCTGGACAGCAGGGAATAGGCTGCCCAGGCCGCGCTCCCCGCAACGACCTGTCAGGTCGAAGGCGGCAGCTAGCCCACTTCGGCCAGCTGCCCCCGGAATGCCCGGCGGTAGGACTGGGGGCTGGTGTCGAGGACCTTGGCGAAGTGGTGCCGCAGCAGGACCGGATGGCCAAACCCGGCTTCCCGGGCGATCTCGTCGATGTTCAAATCGGTCGATTCCAGCAACTCCTGTGCCCGGATCACCCGCTGCGAGTTGAGCCAGGCCGCTGGTGTGGCGCCCGTTTCCGAACGGAACTTCCTGGCAAAGGTCCTCGGTGACATGTGGACCCGCGCTGCCAACTCGTTGACCGTGTGTTCACGGTCGAGGCTCTGCACCATCCACCGCAGCAGTTCTTCCATGGGCGCCGAGCCGCAGGTGGGCATGGGCCGGTCGATGAACTGGGCCTGGCCGCCGTCGCGGTGCGGCGGGACCACCATGTCCCGGGCAATCGAGGCAGCAACGTTCGCGCCCAGCTCCAGCCGTACCAGGTGCAGGCACGCGTCGATTCCTGCAGCGGTTCCGGCAGAGGAAATAATATTGCCGTCCTGCACGTAGAGGACGTTTTCATCCACCTGGACGTCCGGGTAGGCCTCGGCCAGGTCACGGGAAAAATGCCAGTGCGTGGTGCAGCGACGGCCGTCCAGCAGGCCCGCGCGTGCCAGCGCGAATGCTCCCGAGCAGATCGACATGACCCAGGCCCCCCTGGCGTCAGCGGCCCGGAGGGCAGCGAGCACAGGCTCCGGCATCTCCTGGTCCCGTCCAAAGGGAGCCATGATCACCAGGTCCGCATCTTCAGTGGCTTCCAGCCCATGGCTCACGTTCATGGACAACCCGGACTTCATGGGAACGTTGCCCGGCTCCGGGGTGCAGACCCGGAAATCAAAGGCGGGGACCCCGGCGCCCCGGCCTGACCTGTCGATCCCGAACACCTCGCAGGCCGTCCCGAACTCGAAGATCGAAAAGTTGGGAACCACTATGACGGCTACCGATTTCAGCATGCTTCCATTGTGGCAGGAATTTTAGCTTTTTGGGCATTTCTGCCACTGTTGAGTGGAAATCCTGAAGAGCAGCATGGAGCCATGGAAATCTTCGCAACGATCACCGTCATCCTGCTCCTTCTCCTCGCTGCCGCCACCATCGCAGCGCTCCTCCGTGACGGACGGGGCCACACCCCTCCCGTCAGCTCGCATGAGGAATGGTCCGCCCTGGACCTGCCCAGCACCAGCTACACCCTCCGGATCTTCTAGCAGGCCCCGCACCACATAAGAACGCCGCAGGCAGTCGAACCGGGGGTGCCGGCCCCGCCGCAGTAGACTGTCTGCAGCCATGACTTTGCATATCTCCTATCCCGCTGAGCTGCCGGTCTCCGAGCGCCGCGAGGACCTGATGGCGGCCATTGCCGCCAACCAGGTGACCATCATTGCCGGCGAGACCGGTTCCGGAAAGACCACCCAGATTCCCAAGATGTGCCTGGAACTCGGCCTCGGCGAGAACGGGCTGATCGGCCACACCCAGCCGCGCCGGCTGGCAGCGCGCACGGTTGCCGAGCGCATCGCCGAGGAACTGGGCGTCGAGATCGGCCAGGAAGTCGGCTTCCAGGTCCGTTTCACCGGCGAGGTCAGCAAGGCCACCAAGGTGAAGCTGATGACGGACGGCATCCTGCTGGCCGAAATCCAGCGGGACAAACTGCTGCGCAGGTACAACGCCATCATTATTGACGAGGCCCATGAGCGCAGCCTCAACATCGACTTCATCCTCGGGTACCTTAAGCGGATCCTGCCGCAGCGCCCGGACCTGAAGGTCATCATCACCTCGGCCACCATCGATCCGGAACGCTTCGCCAAGCACTTCGGTACCCCGGAAGAACCCGCGCCCATCATCGAGGTCTCGGGCCGGACCTACCCCGTTGAAATCCGCTACCGCCCCCTGACCCAGCCCAGGGCCGATGACGAAGAAGCCTCCGACGACGAACTCGAGGAGGACCGGGACCCGCTGGACGCCGTGTGCGACGCCGTCGACGAACTGGCCCGCGAGGCGCCCGGGGACATCCTGGTCTTCTTCTCCGGCGAGCGCGAGATCCGGGATGCGGCGGACGCCCTCCAGGCCCGTATCCAGTCCAACCGCCGGCTTGCAGGCACCGAAGTGCTTCCGCTCTTCGCGCGCCTGAGCCTGCAGGAACAGCACAAGGTCTTCCACCCTGGCAGCAGGCGCCGGATTGTGCTGGCCACCAACGTGGCGGAGACGTCGCTCACCGTGCCGGGCATCAAGTACGTCATTGACACCGGAACGGCCCGCATATCCCGGTATTCGCACCGCACCAAGGTCCAGCGGCTACCCATCGAACGCGTCTCGCAGGCATCGGCGAACCAGCGCTCCGGGCGCTGCGGCCGTGTTTCGGACGGCATCGCGATCCGCCTGTATTCGGAGGAGGACTTTGAGTCCCGGCCGCAGTTCACGGATCCGGAGATCCTGCGGACCAACCTCGCCGCGGTCATCCTGCAGATGACCGCCATGGGCGTGGCCCGCGGCCCCAAGGACGTGGAGGACTTCCCGTTCGTCGAGCCCCCCGAAACCCGGGCAATCAACGACGGCGTCACGCTGCTCCGCGAACTCGGCGCCCTGGCTGCCACGAAGCCGCAAAACGCCGAAGGTAACGGCAGGAGCGGCAGCGGCCTCACCGCCGTCGGGCAGAAACTTGCCCAGCTGCCCGTGGACCCCCGGCTGGGCCGGATGATCGTGGAAGCCGGGAAGCGCAACTGCGTCCGGGAAGTCATGATCCTGGCCGCGGCGCTCACCATCCAGGATCCGCGCGAGCGTCCCACGGACAAGCAGCAGCTGGCGGCCGAGAAGCACAACCGGTTCAAGGACGAGAACTCGGACTTCACCGGCTACCTGAATCTCTGGAACTACCTGCAGGAGAAGCAGCAGGAGTTGTCCTCGTCCGCGTTCCGCCGCCTGTGCCGCAGCGAGTTCATCAACTACCTGCGGGTGCGGGAGTGGCAGGACCTCTTCGCCCAGCTGCGCCAGCTGGCCCGTCCGCTCGGCATCAGCCTGGATAACAAACGCCTGGCGGACCCGGTGGGCAACCACGACGGGATCCACATCAGCCTGCTGTCCGGGCTCCTGAGCCACATCGGCATCCTCGATGAGCGCAAGCGCGAGTACGCCGGAGCCCGCGGCAGCCGGTTCGCGATCTTCCCGGGGTCCGCCCTGTTCAAGAAGTCCCCCACGTTCGTCATGGCCGCCGAACTGGTGGAGACGAGCCGCCTCTGGGCGCGCGTGGCAGCCAAGTTCGATCCCGTCTGGGCGGAGCAGGTGGCCCCGGACCTGGTGAAGCGCAGCTACAGTGAGCCGCACTGGTCCACCCGCCAGGGTGCGGTGATGGCCTACGAGAAGGTCACGCTCTACGGCGTGCCCATCATCGCCCAGCGGCGCATCAATTACGGCCGGGTGGATCCGGTGGTTGCCCGTGAGCTCTTCATCCGGCACGCCTTGGTGGAAGGCGATTGGCGCACGCACCACAAGTTCTTCCACCGCAACCGGGCGCTCCTGCAGGAGGTGGAGGAGCTCGAGGCCAGGATGCGCCGCCGGGACCTGCTGGTGGATGACGAGACCCTGTTCGAGTTCTACGATGCCCGGATTGGCCCGGACGTGGTGTCGGAGCGTCACTTCGACAAATGGTGGAAAGAGGCCCGGAGAGCGAACCCGGACCTGCTGGACTACGATAAATCGCTCCTGCTGAGCGATGATGCGGATGACCTGGACGAGGCCGCCTTCCCCAAGACCTGGCTGCACAAGGGCTTTGAGCTGCCGCTGAGCTACGAGTTCCATCCGGTGGCCCCGGGGTCCCCGCCCAATCCGTCCGACGGCGTCACGGCGGAAGTGCCCGTCCTGTTCCTCAACCAGCTGGACGACGCCCCGTTCCGCTGGCTGATTCCGGGCCAGCGCGTGGAACTGGTGACGGCGCTGATCAAGTCGCTGCCCAAGCAGATCCGGAAGAATTTCGTTCCGGCACCGGACGTTGCCCGGCAGGCCGTGGCCGTCCTGGAATCGGACTTCGATCCCGCCACCGACGAGCTGGAACCGTCACTGGAGCTGGCCCTTCGCCGGATCCGCGGCGCCATCATCCCGCCCGGGTCCTGGAACTGGGACGCCGTGCCCCCGCACCTGCGCGTCAGCTTCAAGGTGGTGGACAGCAAGGGCAAGGTCCTGGACGAGGGCAAGGATCTCGCCGCGCTCCAGGAACGGCTCGCACCCGCAACCCGGCGAGCGATTGCCGAGTCGCTCGGCGCCACCCCTGCAACGACGGGTCCCGGGAATGCAATGGCCGGGGGCCAGGGGCCGGACAAAGCCAAGGGCCCGGGCCGAGGTAAGGGAGAGGGCAGAGGCAAGGCGGACGACGGCGGCACGTCCCAGGTGCCCACACCCGGCGCGGGAAGTACGGCTTCCGCCCCTGCCGGATTCCGGGAGCAGGACGGCCTGACGGAGTGGAGCTTCGGTACCGTCCCCCGGGAAGTCAGCAGCATGGTGAAGGGACACACCGTCACCGGGTACCCCGCACTCGTGGACCAGGGCACCTCCGTCTCGCTCCGGGTTTTCCAGACACCCGAGGAACAGCTCGACGCCATGCGCGGCGGCGTCATCAGGATGCTGGCCCTGCGGGTTCCGTCGCCGGACCGCTACGTGCTGGAGCACTTGAGCAACACGGAGAAGCTGACCTTCAGCCAGAACCCGCACGGCTCGGTGTCAGCGCTGATTGCCGACTGCGCCTCGCGGCCATCGACAGGCTCACCCCGGCGGAGCTGCCCTGGGACCGGCAGGCCTTCGACGCCCTCTACGAGGTGGTGCGGGCGGAACTGATTGACACCGTATTCAGCGTGACTGCCGTCGTCGAACGGATCCTGGCCGCCACCCGGCGCATCGAAAAGCAGCTGAAGGGAACCACCAGCCTGGCCCTGATCAGCGCGCTCAATGACATCAGGAGCCAGCTGGAGCAACTGGTGTACCCCGGTTTTGTGGCACGCACGGGCTACGCCCAGCTCAGCCAGCTGCCACGGTACCTCACCGCCATCGAAAAGCGCCTCGAACGGCTGCCGGGCAACGTGCAGCGGGACGGACTGAACATGGCAGTGGTGCAGCGGCTGGAGGACGACTACGACGATGCCGCGGCCGCCCTGCTCCCCGGACGGCGCGCCGGCCGGGAGTTAACCCAGGTGCGCTGGATGATCGAGGAGCTGCGGGTGAGCCTTTTCGCCGTCGAGCTTGGAACGGCGTACTCGGTGTCCGAAAAGCGCATCCGCACGGTACTCAACAAGGCCCTGGCGCCGGCCTGAAGACCTTAAACAAAGATGTCCCGGCACGGGCCGGACATCTTTGAGGCGCTAACCGGCGGGAACGAACTCGCCCCAGCCGGCGTCACGCAGTCCCCGGCGCAATTTCTCCGCGTTCGCGTCCAGGACTGCGGGATCGGGATTCTGGTCCGCTGAGGCGAAGTTGAAGTCCGCCATGCTGCGCGACGGCCATACATGGACGTGCAGGTGGTTGATCTCGTATCCCGCCACGATGAGCCCTGCCCGCGGTGCGTCGAAGAGGTCCACCTGGACGGCGCCGATCCGGCGGGCCACCTCCATCACCCGCGCCAGGGTTTCTGGTGACGCGTCGGTCCAGCGGTCCACTTCCTCGGTGGGAACCACAAGGGTATGCCCGTCGGCCAGCGGCCCGGTGGTGAGGAAGGCGGACACATCGTCCTCACGCCAGACGAACCGGCCGGGAATCTCGCCGTTGAGGATCCTGGTAAAGAGCGTGCTCATGCGTCTGCCTCCTTGGCGGGTGCCTGCAAGGTGCTGGTGTCCAGCACGAACCGGTACTTCACGTCTCCTGCGACCATGCGGTCATAGGCTTCGTTGAGGTGGCCGGCGTCGACCATCTCGATGTCGGCAACCACGCCGTGCTCTGCGCAGAAGTCCAGCATCTCCTGCGTTTCGGCGATCCCGCCGATCAGCGAGCCCGCGTACGCGATGCGGCGCCGGATGAGGGCGCGCGGATTCACCGGCGGCATGGCCTCGGACGGCAGGCCCAGCTGGAACAGCGCACCGTCCACGCGCAGGGTGCGGAACAGGGGGTTGAGATCGTGCGGAGCGGCAACTGTGTCGATGATGACGTCAATGGTGCGGTTCGCGGCGGCCATCGCATCCTCGTCCCGGGACAGGACAACCTCATCGGCTCCCAGTTCCAGCGCGGCGGGCACCTTGGATTCCGACGTCGTGAACACCACCACCCGGGCACCCATGGCTTTGGCCAGCTTGACCGCCATGTGCCCCAGCCCGCCCAGGCCCACCACGCCCACAACGTCGCCCTCTTCGACGTCGAAGTGCCGCAGCGGGGAGAACGTGGTGATCCCGGCGCACAGCAAAGGCGCGACGGCGGCCGGGTCCAGCGATGCGGGCACCCGGACCACGTAGCGGTGGTCCACCACGATGGAGGACGCGTAGCCGCCCTGGGTGAGCGTGTCACCGTTCCGCCGGTCGACGGCCCCGTAGGTGCCGGTCATTCCTTTTTCGCAGTACTGCTCCAGGCCGTCCAGGCAGCTTTCGCACTCGCGGCACGAGTCCACGATGCAGCCGACGCCCACCCGCTCGCCCACCGCAAAACCGGTGACGGCTGAGCCCACCCGGGTGACGGTTCCCACGATCTCGTGTCCGGGCACCAGCGGATAGGTTTGCCCGCCCCATTCCCCGCGGGCCGCGTGCACATCGGAGTGGCACAGGCCGCAGAACTCGATGGCAATTTCGACGTCGTCGGGTTTGGGCGCGCGGCGGGCCACGGTCAGCGGGACCAGTCCGCTGTCAGGGGACACAGCACCGTACGCGGCGGCAAGGGTGCCGGCGTCGGGCAGGATCGGGGTGGCAAGGGGCGGCGGTACGGGACGTCCTGGGGTCATAGTCAGACGCTACCGTTGCGGCCAGCCAACTTTCCAGCCGGGAAAGATCCGCCGGGGTCAGCGCCGGTGGCCACGGGAAGCTGCGGGGTGTTGGACCACTCCGAGAACGAGCCCGCGTACAGCGCGGCGCTGAACCCTGCCACTTCCAGGGCCGCCACCTCGTGCGCAGCGGTCACCCCTGAGCCGCAATAGACGGCAACCGGCCTCCCGTCCTTGACGCCCAGCGCCTCGAACCTGCTTCGCAGCTCATCAGCGGGAAGGAAGCGTCCGGTTGCGTCCACGTTGTCCGACGTTGGGGCGCTCACCGCCCCTGGTATGTGGCCTGCCCGGGGGTCGACGGGCTCCACCTCGCCGCGGTACCGCTCCCCCGCCCGTGCGTCGAGCAGCACGCCCCTGTCCGGCCAGGCGGCGGCAGCACCGGCGTCGAGCCGGGGCATTCCGCCGTCCGCCAGCACCACGTTTCCGGGCTCCGCCACCACCGGGCCCTGCTCCACCGCAAGGCCTTCCGCGCGCCAGGCGGCCAGTCCGCCGTCGAGCAGGTAGACCTCCCGGAGCCCCGCGTTCCTTAACATCCACCAGGCCCTCGCGGCGGCCATGTTGGCGGTGTCGTCGTAGGCGACCACGACCTCGCCATTGTTGATACCCCAGCCGCGCGCGGCGGCCTGGAAGTCCTCCGGCGCCGGCAGCGGGTGCCGTCCCCGCGCGGGAACAGGCGGCGCCGCGAGCTCGGCGCCAAGGTCCACGAAAACGGCCCCCGGCAAGTGCCCGCCGAGGTAGTGCTCATGGCCGTGCGGATCGCCCAGCGCCCAGCGGACATCCAGCAGCACCGTACGCTGCCCGCCGGCAAGGCGGTTCCTCAGCGTGGTCACGTCCATCAGGGGGTTCATCGGGCTCCTTCGGGGTGGTCATACCGTCGGTTCCACTTTAGGCCGCCACAGGTCCGCCCGCGGGTAGGCTGGATTGGTGAAGATTGAGGACGACGGCAACGGCGACGGCGGAAACAGCAGGGACACGGACTGGGCAGGCCGCGGGTGGTCCGACCGTGACTGGGCGGACCAGGCCATCCGCACCATCCGGGCCGAAAACAACCGCTCGGCGGACACGCACCTCTACTCGGTGCCGCTGCCCGAACACTGGGGCGTGCAGCTGTACCTGAAGGACGAATCGACCACCGGTCCGGCAGCCTGAAGCACCGGCTGGCGCGCTCGCTGTTCCTCTTCGGCCTGGTCAACGGCTGGATCCGGGCGGACACCACCATCGTGGAGGCGTCCAGCGGCAGCACCGCCGTCTCCGAGGCATACTTTGCCCAGCTGCTGGGACTGCCCTTCATTGCCGTCATGGCCCGGACCACCAGCCAGGAGAAAATTGACCTGATCGAACAGTTCGGCGGCTCGTGCCTGCTGGTGGAACACGCCTCGGACGTGTATGCAGCAGCGGAGGAGGTGGCCGCCACCTGCAACGGACACTACATGGACCAGTTCACCTACGCGGAGCGGGCCACGGACTGGCGCGGCAACAACAACATCGCGGAGTCGATTTTCGGCCAGCTCCAGCTGGAGGAGCATCCCGTTCCGGACTGGATCGTGGTGGGCGCCGGGACCGGGGGGACCAGTGCCACGATTGGCCGCTATCTGCGCTACCACAGCCATCCCACCCGGCTGCTGGTGGTGGATCCCGAAAACTCGGCGTTCTACCCGGGGTGGCGAGGCGGGACCGACGGCGTACCGGCGGGCCTGCCGTCCCGGATCGAGGGAATTGGCCGGCCGCGGCTGGAGCCAAGTTTTGTGCCGTCCGTGATCGACCGGATGGTCCAGGTTCCCGACGCCGCATCCGTGGCAGCCATGCGCCACTTGTCCGACCTTGCCGGGCTCCACGCCGGCCCCTCCACCGGCACCAATCTGTGGGGTGTATGGCAGACCATCGCCGGGATGGTCGCCGAAGGCCGCAAGGGCAGCATTGTGACGCTGATGTGCGACGGCGGGGAACGCTATGCGGGCAACTACTACAACCAGGACTGGCTGGCAGTGCAGGGCCTGGACCCCGCCCCGTACGAAGCGGTGATCCGGAGATTCTTCGATACCGGACGGTGGGACCCGGGCGTCGCCTAGACCTCCACGGACTCCCCGGCGCGCAGGTGGTTGTACTCGGTGCCGTACTTGGCACCGATCCTTTTCACGTGGCCCTCGACGACCTTCAGGCCATTGTCGTTGAGGAGCCCGTCGTGGATCTGGAATGCCCGCGGCGCCCGGACGCTGACGACGAAATCCACTACTTCGGCCGACTTGCTCCAGGGCGCGTGCAGCGGAACCAGCAGGGTCTTGACGCTGATGCCGTCCGGAACGATGAACGAGTCGCCCGGATGGTAGACGTTGTCATCAATGAGGTAGCCGATATTGGCCACCACCGGGATCTGTGGATGGATCAGGGCGTGCTGGCCCCCGAAGCTGCGCACCGCGAAGCCCGCCACATCCAGCGACGTTCCGGGGTCCACCGCGTTGATCCGCGCCGTTGCTTCCGGAACTTCGGTCCGCATCTGGTCCGCCACACCCGCGGGGGCGTAAAGCACCAGGTCCGTGGCGCTTCGGAGCGCCCCCGCAACAGCTGGAACGTCGATGTGGTCGGCGTGCTCGTGGGTGATCAGCACGGCTTCGGCGCCTGCCAGCGCCTCTCCGGTTTCGGAGAAGTTACCGGGATCCAGGACCAGAACCCGGCCGTCCTTTTCGAGGCGCACGCAGGCATGGGTGAATTTCGTCAGCTTCATAGCGCCAGCCTAGGGTCCTGTCCGGAACGGTGTCCACGAGGGCTTGGCTGGTAATCTGGATCTTTGCCATGATCCCCACGGAAGCGAGTCCATCCATGCCGCTCGGCGCCAAGGCTGATTCCACTACGCCATCCCCGGCAACGGGCGGCAAGGAACAGCGCGTCACCAAGCAGCGCCGGGCCGTCAGTGCCGCCCTGGATGAGCTGGACGACTTCGTCAGCACCCAGGAGCTGTACCGGATCCTGCAGAACCAGGGCGTGTCCGTTTCACTCGCCACGGCCTACCGGATCCTCCAGTCGCTTGCCGATGAAGGCCTGGTGGACGTTCTGCGCAACGGTGAGGGCGAAGCGGTCTACCGGCGCTGCGCCGTGACCGGCCACCATCACCACCTGCTGTGCCGGAACTGCGGCAAAGCCGTTGAGGTGGAGGCGCCCGCCGTCGAAACCTGGGCAGCGCACACCGCCGCGGAACATGGGTTCAGCGAGGTTGCCCACACGGTGGAAATCTTTGGCCTCTGCCCGGACTGCACGGCCCTGAAGGCTGCAGGTAAGCTGTAGCAGGCCATGCCGTCAGCGGCTACTGCGCCTGCAGGACCCTGCCGTTGATGCCTTTGCCGGCCCTGACGGAACCGATGGCGCGGCATACCACGTAGATGATGAAGGACAGCGTGGTGACGTAGGGGCTGATGGGGATGCGCCCGCCCAGTGCCAGCAGGATGCCGCCCACTGTGGCGGTGACGGCAAACACGACGCTCAGGACCACCACAGCCACCGGCGACGATGTCACCCGCAGGGCCGCTGCCGCCGGGGTAATCAGCAGGGCAAGGACCAGGAGGGCTCCCACCACCTGGATGGACAGGGCAACGCTGATACCCAGCAGGACCATGAAGACGATGCCCAGCCGGCGGACGGGGACACCACGGGCCTCGGCCAGTTCGGGGTCCAGGCTGGCGAAGTTCAGCGGGCGCCAGACGGCCACCAGCGCCACGATCACAGCCAGCGCCGTTCCGGCGAGGGCCGTGAGCTGGACCGTATCCACCGAGACGATCTGGCCGGTGAGCAGGCCGAACTTGTTGGCTGCGCGGCCCTCGTACAGGGACAGGAACAGGATGCCCAGGCCGAGTCCGAACGGCATGATGACGCCGATGGTGGAGTTCTTGTCCCGGGCCTTGACGCCCATCAGGCCGAGGAGGAGTGCCGCCGCCACAGACCCTACGAGCGACCCGAACACGATGTCGGCGCCGACCAGAAGGGCGAAGGCCGCCCCGGCGAAGGAGAGTTCAGAAATGCCGTGGACGGCGAACGCCAGGTCCCGCTTCATAACGAAGGTGCCCACCAGGCCGCCCAGCAGGCCCAGGACGGCCCCGGCCCAGATGGAGTTCTGGACCAGGACCAGCAGCTCGCCGTAGTTCTCGAAGTTGAAGATTGCCGCGAGGATACTGTCTGCGTCCATCAGGCAGCCTCCCCCGCCAGGGCATGCGACTCGGCGTGGTGATGGGTGGTGGCATCCGGAAGCCCCACCACCACGATCCGGCCGTTGGCGTGGATCACCTCCACGTGGCTGCCATAGAGATCGGAGAGGACTTCGGTGGTCATGACTTCCTCCGGAGTGCCCACCTTGAAGCGGCCGCCGGCCAGGTACAGCACGCGGTCCACGTAGTCGATGATGGGGTTGATCTCATGGGTCACGAATACGACGGCGCTGTTCCGCTCGCGGCACTGCCTGTTGATCAGGGCACTCACGGCCTGCTGGTGGTGCAGGTCCAGGGACAGCAGCGGTTCGTCGCAGAGAAGGACCTTGGGATCAGTTGCCAGTGCCTGGCCAACCCGGAGCCGCTGCTGCTCGCCGCCGGACAGCTGTCCCACGGGCACCTTGGCGTAATCGCTGGCGCCCACCAGCTCGAGGAGCTCGTCGATCCGGCGGTTTGCCTTGGCCGGGGACAGGCGCAGCCCCCAGCGGTGGCCGTCCACTCCGAGCCCCACCAGGTCCCTGGCGCGCATCGGGGTGTCCTGGGCAAAGGACTTCTGCTGCGGAATGTACCCGATCAGGCGGCTGCCGCGCTCAACCGGACGGCCACCGAGTGCAGCCCGCCCCTGGTGCAAATCCTGCAGGCCGAGCAGGACCTTGAGGAAGCTGGTCTTGCCGCTTCCGTTCGGACCCAGCACGGCGAAGAATTCGCCGGGCTTGATGTCCAGGTCCAAATCCTCCCAGAGCGCCCGCTTGCCAAACTTAAGGGACGCTCCGGTGAGGCTGACGACGGGTTTCAACTATTTGCTCTCCAGAACTTTGCCGATGTTGTCCACATTGTCCGTCATCCACTGCAGGTACGTCTTGCCCTCAGGCAGGGTTTCGTTGAAATCCACCACGGGAACTCCTGCCGTCTCGGCTGCTTTCTTCAACGCTTCCGTCTGCGGGCCCTCGGTCTGCTGGTTGTAGGCGAGGAACCGGACCGACTTGGAGGCGACGAGGTCGGTTGCGGCCTTGAGCACTGCGGGCGGCACGTCTGAGCCTTCCTCGATCGCAGCAGTGTAGTCCTCAGGCGTTGCGTTAACCAGCCCGGCGTCCTCCAGCAGGTAAAGCGGAACCGGCTCCGTCACTGCCACCGGCGCCCCTGCAGCTGCGCCCTTGAGGGAATCAAGCTTTCCGTGCAGGCCTTCGAGGGTGGAGGTGAAGTTTTCGGCATTGGTCTCGAACGTCTGCGCCGAAGCCGGGTCCAGTTCCGAGAGTTTGGCGGAGATGTCGCCGGCCAGCTCCTCCATTGCGTGCAGGCTGTACCAGACGTGCTCGTTGAATTCGCCATGGTCGTGCTCATCGGCAGGTTCGGATTCCGGTGCGGAGGTCCCGGCAGAAGCTTCCTCCCCTTCGGGATGGGCCAGCCCGGAGAGTTCGACGGCGTTAAGCACCTTGCCGCCGTCGAGGTTGCTGTCCTCGGCAAGGGTGTGGAGGAAATCGTCGTAGCCCCCACCGTTCTCGATAACGAGGTCCGCTTTGGACACCGCCAGACGGTCCTGCGCGGTCGCCTCGTAGGAGTGCGGATCCTGGCTGGTTTTGCTGATGATGGCGGTGACGCTGACCTTGTCTCCGCCGATGGTCTTGGCGATGTCGCCGTAAACGTTGGTCGATGCCACGATGTTGATGCCGTCGGCGGCTTCTGACGAGGGCTCTGCCTGGGGGCTGCAGGCGGTCAGCAGGAGTCCGAGCCCGGCGAGGGCGGCAACTGACGAACGGGCGGCTGCGGAACGGCGCACGGAAAGACCTCGGTTCACTGGGGAGGGAAGAAACAACCCTCCAAGTCTATACCTAAATAGGAATCATTCCTATCTAGAGCCCAGCGCCGCGGCCCTCCCACCCCCCCGGAGCGGGAGGCGCGGGCGCTCAGCCTCCGTTCGGGTGGCCGAGACGGCGGATCCCGGTGGCCTGGGTGGCGTCCCGGATCTCGCCCACGAGCTGCTCGATGACATCCTCGAGGAACAGCACACCCTGGGTCTTGCCGTCAGGTCCAATAACGCGGGCCAGGTGCGAGCCCGTCCGCTGCATGACTGACATCGCCTTTTCAATCTCGTCGTCCAATGCCAGGTTGGCCAGCGACCGGATCCGGCTCTCGGCGATCGGAAGCCCATACGCCGGTTCCGGGATGGACAGGACGTCCTTCACATGGAGGTAGCCGTAGAGCATGTCCTCGTCGTCCAGCATCGGGAAGCGGGAAAAGCCTGTACGGCTGACGGCCTTTTCAAATTCCACGGGCGTGGTGGCAGCCCTGAGCATGACCAGCTTTTCCAGCGGCACCATGATGTCCCCGGCGGTGTGCTCCGAGAACTCAAGCGCGCCGGTGATCAGGCCGGCGTCGTCGTCCACCAGGCCATGACGGGTGGATTCCTGGACGATCGACTGGACTTCCTCCAGCGTGAACGAGGAGTTGACCTCATCCTTGGGCTCGATCCGCAGCAGCTTGAGGATGTGGTTTGCCGACCAGTTGAGGACCGAAATTACCGGGTTGACGAGCCGGGAGATGAACACCAGCGGCGGTGCGAGGAGCAGTGCGGCCTTGTCCGCGATGGACACGGAGATGTTCTTCGGGACCATCTCACCGAAGGTCACGTGCAGGAACGTGACGAGCATCAGCGCCACCGCGAACGCGGCCACGTCGGCCACCTCGATCGGCAGGCCCAAGGTTTCCAGCGGGACAGCCAGCAGGTGGTGGATGGCGGGTTCGGCCACCAGGAGGATCAGGAGCGAACACACGGTGATGCCCAGCTGGGCGCACGCCAGCATCAGCGAGACGTTCTCCATCGCCTTCAGCGTTGTCTGTGCGCGCTTGGAGCCGGCCTCTGCCAGTGGCTCAATCTGGCTGCGGCGGGCCGACATGACGGCGAACTCCGCGCCCACGAAGAAGGCGTTGCCAAGCAGCAGGACCCCGAGCCATACGATTCCTGCCCAGTCGCTCATCGGCCGTTCCTGTCGTTCGTGTTCCCGGACAGGTCATCCGGCGGGACCGGCCGGAAGCAGATCCGGTCGATCCGGCGGCCGTCCATACGCGTGACGCTCAGCGTTCCACCGCCCACGGGCACGGTGTCTCCCACCGCACCGATCCGGCCGAGCTTGCTCATGACATAGCCGCCCACAGTCTCGTAGGCAGCCTCGTCGGGCACGGTTAGTCCGGGGATTTGTTCGGACAGCTCGTCCGGGCGCAGCAGGCCCGGGAAATACCAGTCGCCGGAGGCGCTTTGCAGCAGGCCGGGGCGGACCTTGTCATGCTCGTCCGCCACCTCGCCGACAATTTCTTCCACCAAGTCCTCAAGGGTGGCGATGCCGGCAGTTCCTCCGTATTCATCCAGGACGACGGCGAGTTGCAGGTTTCCTTCACGGAGTTCGGCCAGCAGGGCATCCAGGTGGATGGTCTCCGGGACCCGCAGCACCTCCGTCATGATGGCACCGGCTTCAAGGTTCTGCCGGCGCTCCCACGGAACGGCCACGGCTTTCTTGACGTGGACCAGGCCACGGATGTCGTCCGCCGAGTCGCCGATCACCGGGAACCGGGAGTAGCCGGTCCTGCGGGCAGCGGCGACGATGTCGGCGACGGGCTGGTCGGCGTCGATCGTCTCCACGCGGATGCGCGGCGTCATGACGTCCGCGGCCGTCCTGGTGGAGAAATTGAGGGTGCGGGCGATGAAGTTCGCCGTTCCGGCGTCGAGCGTTCCCATTGCCGCCGAACGGCGGACCAACGAGGCAAGCTCCGCCCGGGGTGCGCGCCCCGGAGATTTCTTCTTTCGCTTCCAGGCCGAAGACATGGAGCACCCGGTTGGAGAAGCCGTTCAGCAGCACGATGGCCGGCTTGAAAACCGCGGTGAAGACCAGCTGCGGCCGGGCAAGGGCCTTGCCCACCCGGAAGGACAGGGCAATGGCCATGTTCTTGGGGACCAGCTCCCCCAGCAGCATGGAGAGCAGGGTGGCGATCACCATGGCCAGGACCAGCGAGATGGAGGCCACAGCGACGTCGGGCAGTCCGAGGGCGGCCAGCGGGGCTTCCAGGAGCTGCCCAACCGAAGGTTCCATCACGTAACCGGTGAGGAGCGTGGTGAGCGTAATGCCCAATTGGCAGCTGGAGAGCTGCGTTGACAGGGACTTGAGGCAGGCGAGCAGCGGGACCGCGCCCGCATCGCCGTCGTCCACGGCACGCTGGACGGTCGGCTGGTCAAGTGCAATGAGGGAAAACTCAACGGCTACGAAGAAGCCGGTGCCTGCAATCAGCAGCAGGCCTGCGGCAAGGAAGAGCCATTCCATTCAGCATCCCGCCTGTACTGCGCACGGGCGTGAAGCGGGATAACCGGTATGTCTGCCCGGCGGAGGATGGTCGGCGGAGGCCGAGCCTCTTTCCTGGCGGGCCGCGGCCGAAGGGGCCGCCGGCGGGTGATGGGCGCGTGTTCGGGGTTTGCCGGCTCTGCGGGTGGACTGTGCGGCGCTGTTCTTCGTGCTCCGCTGACAGCCCCCAGGCCGGCACCTAGATTTACTGTCCATAAGAACTTCAGTCTACAGGTACGCCCCGGGCCTCCCTGCGCTCCGAAGGCGGCCCGGAAGCGCCGTAATGAGATACCCCCAAAACCCCTTCTTCACACGCTTCCGGCCGCCATATTTGGCGGTTCCCGCGTCACTTCATGATTTGGGTCACCCTTATTGGCAGTTAGCACAACATGGTTACTAGACTTGCAAAGGTCTGGGTTCAGAGGACGCAGAGACTGGTTCGAACGTAGTGCTGACGCACCGTGGGGCCGGAGAGAAATCAAACTCATGGAAGAGGCGTATTTCAAGTGCCAGAGCAGCCAAGCCACCGTCTACCAGAGGAATTTGGCGGAAACGAGTGGCTCGTTGACGAACTGTACGAGCAGTACCAGCAGGACAAGAACGCTGTGGATGCCAAGTGGTGGCCGCTGTTTGAATCGTTCGACTCGGGCAGCAGTTCTTCTTCCAACGGTAATTCGGGGCAGGCCACTGCCCATCCTCCTACCCGGGAAATGCCTGTTGTGAATGCGGCTCCTGCGGCTCCGGCACCGTCGCCGGCGGCAGCGCCTGCCACTCCCCCGGCCGCGCCGGCTGCCGCACCGGCGCCCGCGCCGGTCAAGAAGGCTCCCGCCACCGTCGCCCGCGACGGCGGCAAGAAGACCGAGGGCACAACCGGATCACAGCCGATCCCGGCCCAGCTGCCCAAGAACGTCAAGGCGCCCACCCGCCCCCGAAGAAGACGTTGTTTCCGTCCTCCGCGGACCGGCCAAGGCCATCGCCACCAACATGGTCACCAGCCTCGAGGTACCCACGGCCACCAGCGTCCGGGCCATTCCGGCCAAGCTGCTGATCGATAACCGTGTTGTCATCAACTCCAACCTCGCCCGCGCCCGCGGCGGCAAGGTCTCCTTCACGCACCTCATCGGTTACGCAGTGATCCGCGCCCTGTCGCAGTTCCCGTCCATGAACGTGTACTACGACGAGGTGGACGGCAAGCCCTCCGCTGTCCAGCCGGCCCACGTCAACTTCGGCATCGCCATCGACATGCCCAAGCCGGACGGTACCCGCCTGCTGATGGTTCCGAACATCAAAAAGGCTGAGACGCTCAACTTCGCCGAGTTCTGGCACACCTACGAGGACCTCATCAAGCGCGCCCGCAACGGCAAGCTCACCGCCGAGGACCACCAAGGCACCACGGTTTCGCTGACCAACCCCGGCGGCATCGGCACCGTCCACTCCGTGCCCCGCCTCTCCAAGGGCCAGGCCGCCATCATCGGCGTCGGCGCCCTCGACTACCCTGCCGAGTTCCAGGGTGCCAGCGAAAAGATCATCGCCCAGAACGCCATCAGCAAGGTCCTCACCCTTACCTCGACGTACGACCACCGCGTCATCCAGGGTGCCGGCAGCGGCGAGTTCCTCAAGCTTGTCCACCAGCTCCTGCTGGGTGCCCAGAACTTCTACGACGAGATCTTCGAAGCCCTGCGCATCCCATACGAGCCCGTCCGCTGGAGCGCCGACAAGCAGGTGGACCCGGCCGACGAAATCAACAAGGTTGCCCGGATCCAGCAGCTGATCCACTCCTACCGCGTCCGCGGCCACCTGATGGCGGACACCGATCCGCTTGAATACGTGCAGCGCAAGCACCCTGACCTCGACGTCCTGACCTACGGGCTGACCCTGTGGGACCTGGACCGCGAGTGGCCCACCGGCGGCTTCGGCGGCAAGCCGCAGCTGAAGTTCCGCGACATCCTGGGCGTCCTTCGCGATGCCTACTGCCGCACCACGGGCATCGAATACATGCACATCCAGGAACCGGCCGAGCGCAAGTGGTTCCAGGACCAGCTGGAGCACCCCTACTCCAAGCCGAGTCGTGAAGAGCAGCTGCGCATCGTCTCCAAGCTGAACGCTGCCGAGGCTTTCGAAACGTTCCTGCAGACCAAGTTCGTGGGCCAGAAGCGCTTCTCCCTCGAAGGCGGCGAGTCGCTGATTCCGCTCCTGGACGCCATCATGTCCGACGCCGCCGACGACGGCCTGGACGAAGTTGCCATCGGCATGGCCCACCGCGGCCGCCTGAACGTGCTGACCAACATTGCCGGCAAGACGTACGCACAGGTGTTCCGCGAGTTCGAGGGCACCCAGGATCCCCGCTCGGTCCAGGCTCCGGTGACGTGAAGTACCACTTGGGCACCGAAGGCACGTTCACCTCGGACACCGGCAAGGAGACCAAGGTCTACCTGGCCGCCAACCCGTCCCACCTTGAGGCCGTGGACCCCGTGCTCGAGGGCATCGTCCGCGCCAAGCAGGACCGGCTGGACCAGGGCGAATCCTTCCCCGTGCTGCCCATCGTGGTGCACGGCGACGCCGCCTTCGCCGGCCAGGGCGTGGTTGCTGAAACCCTCAACCTGTCCC
Organism: Arthrobacter nitrophenolicus; assembly: GCF_000332815.1. Lineage (GTDB taxonomy): Bacteria > Actinomycetota > Actinomycetes > Actinomycetales > Micrococcaceae > Arthrobacter > Arthrobacter nitrophenolicus. The sequence continues at coordinate 102,387 of NZ_AOFD01000007.1, read as the reverse complement.
AGCTGCGCGGCTACCGCACCGGTGGAACCATCCACATCGTGGTCAACAACCAGGTGGGCTTCACCACCGCCCCGTCCTCCTCACGCTCGTCCACGTACTCCACCGACGTCGCGAAGATGATCCAGGCACCCGTGTTCCATGTGAACGGTGACGATCCCGAAGCCGTGGTCCGCATCGGCCAGCTCGCCTACGAGTTCCGCCAGCGCTTCCACAAGGACGTCGTCATCGACATGGTCTGCTACCGCCGCCGCGGGCACAACGAGGGCGACGACCCCTCGATGACCCAGCCGCTGATGTACAACCTCATCGAGGCAAAGCGCTCCGTCCGTAAGCTGTACACCGAGTCGCTGATCGGCCGTGGCGACATCACCGAGGAAGAAGCAGAGCAGCTGCTCCGCGACTACCAGGAGCGGCTGGAGCGCGTCTTCGCGGAGACCCACGCAGCCCAGACCTCCCCGATCCCGATCGTGACGGCGGATTCCGCCGCAGTTTCCGATATCGAGCGGCCCATTGCCCAGCAGTCCGACTCCGGCGCCAACGCACCGGTCGCCACGGCGATTTCGGCAGACACCCTGGCCCGCATCGGCAAGGCCCACATCGAGATCCCCGAGGGCTTCACGGTCCACGCCAAGCTCAAGCAGCTGCTCGAAAAGCGTGAGCAGATGTCCCGTGAAGGCGGCATCGACTGGGGCTTCGGCGAGATCGCTGCGTTTGGCTCCCTGATCATGGAAGGCGTGCCCGTACGCCTCGCCGGCCAGGACTCCCGCCGCGGCACCTTCGTCCAGCGGCACGCCGTATTCCACGACCGCGCCAATGGCCAGGAATGGCTGCCCCTGGGCAACCTCTCCGACAACCAGGCCAAGCTGTGGATCTACGATTCCCTGCTGTCCGAATACGCTGCCATGGGCTTCGAATACGGCTACTCGGTGGAACGGCCCGACGCACTGGTCCTTTGGGAGGCCCAGTTCGGCGACTTCGTCAACGGCGCCCAGACCATCATCGACGAGTTCATCTCCTCTGCCGAGCAGAAGTGGGGCCAGCGGTCCTCGCTGGTACTGATGCTTCCGCACGGCTACGAAGGCCAGGGCCCGGACCACTCCTCCGCCAGGATCGAGCGGTTCCTGCAGCTGTGCGCCGAAGAGAACATGATCGTGGCCAACCCCACCACGGCCGCCTCGCACTTCCACCTGCTGCGCCGCCAGGCGTACAGCCGGCCGCGGAAGCCGCTGATCATCTTCACGCCCAAGCAGCTCCTCCGCCTGAAGGCTGCCGCGTCGTCCGTCGAGGACTTCACCAGCGGCACGTTCCGCCCGGTCATCGGTGAGCATGAGCAGCTGGACGCCAACGGCGTCGAGCGCGTGCTGCTGGTCTCCGGCCGCCTGTACTACGATCTGCTGTCCACCCGGCAGAAGACCGGCGACAAGACCACGGCCATCGTGCGCGTCGAGCAGCTCTACCCGCTGCCGCATGCCGAGATCGCGGCCGAGCTTGCCAAGTACCCGAACGCCGAGGTTGTCTGGGCACAGGACGAGCCCGCCAATCAGGGTCCGTGGCCGTTCATCGGCCTGAACCTGCCGGACGCCCTGGACCGCCGCATCCGGCTCGTCTCGCGGCCTGCGTCGGCCTCCACGGCAGCCGGCTCCATGAAGCGGCACGCCGCGGAGCAGGACGTGCTCCTGAAGCAGGCATTTGCACGGAAGTAAGCAGTGAGGCTGCCCGGCCGGACGTCGAAATCCCAGACTCCGGCCGGGCAGTTCTGTTTAATGGATGGACAGCGCCGCCCCTTTGCACCAACGGTGGCAGCGGCCAGGGAACGAAGTAAAGAGGATCGTGTGGAAGACAGGAAGCTGCGCATTGCGGCTGTAGGAGATGAACTGCTGGCCGGACTCGGAGATCCCCGGGCGCTCGGCTGGCTGGGCCGTGTCCTGGCCCGCACTCCCCAGGACGGCTTGCTCCTGGAAAGCTACGCCCTCCCCTGCCCGCAGGAAGGCACCGAGGGCCTGGCCGCCCGGTGGCTGGAGGAGGCCGGGCGGAGGTTCAGCACCAACGCCGAGAACCGCCTGGTGATCGGCCTCTCCGGCCGCGATATCGAATTCGGCCTCTCCACCGCGCGCAGCAGGCTGAATCTGGCAAACATCCTGGACTCGGCCTCACAGAACCGGATCGAGGTATTCGTCGTGGGTCCGCCGCCCACCCTCGATCCTGCCCAGAACCGCCGGCTGGACGAGCTGAACACGGCATTCGCCGACGTCACCACGCGGCGCAAGCACCTCTACGTCGATACGTTCTCCCCACTGCTGAATCACGAGCAGTGGCGGCAGGACCTGGCGGCCAACGCCGGAACGCCGGGCCAGGCCGGGTATGGCCTCATGGCGTGGCTGGTGCTGCACCGCGGCTGGTTCCAGTGGCTGGGACTGGACGCCCCCGCCTAGCAGTTCGCGATATATCTTGACGCCCTCCCTACCCAGGAGTAGCGTGACCGTTACACGATATATCGCCTTTGGAGGTTCCCATGTCTGAGCAGAACTGGACCGTCACCAGCCCGCAGACCATTGATGTGGACGGCGTAACGTCCCTCAAGCTGGGCATGGTCCATGGCAGGTTTGATGTCGTTGTCCACCAGGAGCCCGTCACCCGGATCGAAATATCCGACGTCCACGGTGACCCGGTGGATGTCTCCGTTAGCAACGGCCGCCTTGAAGTGCGCCACCAACTGCATGGCCCCCAGGGGTGGTTCAAGAACCTCATGGGAGCGGTCAACCATAACAGCGAAAACTCGGCGGTGGTCAGCATTGCCGTTCCCGGAAACGTGGAGGTCGAGGCAGGCATTGTCAGCGGCGACGGCCTGGTGTCCGGAGCAGCCGGGCACACCCGGCTCAACACGGTCTCCGGATCTGTCATGGCGGACGGAACAAGCGGGGAACTCCACGTCAACACCGTCAGCGGCGAGGTGACTGCCCGCCGCCATACCGGCGTCCTCACCGCCAGGAGCGTTTCCGGCGAGGTGACCGCGTCCGGCCGCTTCACGAACATCCGCGCCAACACCGTCAGCGGCGACCTGACGTTCGACCTGCACGGCTTCACCAACGACTTCGTGGCCAACTCAGTCTCCGGCGACGTCACCATCCGGTTGCCGCACGACGTCGGAGTGGACATCGTCGCCAAGTCCGCCAGTGGAGCCGTGGTCATCGGCAACCGGCGCTACACGTCCGTGGGCGGAAAAGTGGAGACCATTGCAGGGCCGGACGAACAACTGATGCTGGTCCGGACTAACTCCGTTTCCGGGAAGACGTCCATCTTCCACGGTTCCAACGCCGGAAATGCGGAAACGGGGCACTGATGCCCCCGGTATTCGCGCATGGTGCACTGCGCCTCTACCTGCTGGCGCTCCTTGAATCCGGCCCCAAACACGGCTACGAACTCATCAAGGCCCTGAAGGACAGGTTTGGCGGCACCTATTCCCCCAGCGCCGGCACCATCTATCCCCGGTTGGGAAAGCTGGAGGAAGAGGGCCTCGTGGCCACGGAATCGGCCGGCCGCCGCACCAACTACCACATCACCGCTGCAGGACTCGCCGAGCTGAACCGGCGGCGGGACGAGCTCGCCGGGGTGGAGAACGACATCTCGGCTTCTGTGCGCAGGCTGGCCGACGGGCTGCGGGAGGACATCCGCAGCAATATGCGCGGCCTGCGGGCGGACCTGGCTGCCACGGCGGAGGCCGCGCGGACAGCCGCGCACGCAGCTGACTTCCGGGTTCCCGGCGGCAGGGTGCCGCCGGAAGGATCACGGTCACTGAAGGAGGCCGAGCTGATGCTCCAGGAGTTCCGCGACGATCTCCGCACCGAACTCCGGCTGCATGCCCGGAGCCAGCCCCTGGGCCCTGTCACCCTGGAGACCATGCGGACAGTGCTGGAACAGGCGCGCATCGCCGTCCGGAACTCCCTGAAGCCCTGAGACGCGGCATGCAGTGCCCCGCCGCAGGTCATGCAGGCGTTCCCGGTTCGCGGGCGGTCTGATGTTGTGGGAGACTTGAGGGCAGCTCTTTTGAGTACCGACAGTAAGGAGGCCAGCTATGAGCAAGCGTGCACGCAAGCGTCGTGACCGTAAGCGTGGCGGCGCGAACCACGGGAAGCGCCCCAACACCTAGCAAATGCCAGGGACTACGGTTCAAGCGAAGGACCCCGGAAGCCAAACGGCTTCCGGGGTCCTTCGCTTTTCACTTGCAGCTGTCCGGCCGCGGCGCGCGGGCCCTATGCCTCCACTGTGCGGATGGAGTGGATCCGGTCCAGGATGGCGTTCTTCAGGTTGTCCGGTGCAGCTTCGGTGCAGGAGCGTTTGACCATGTTCCGGATGACACACTCAAGGTCGTACTGCTCCGTGCACTCCGGGCAGTCATCCAGGTGGTTTTTGATCTCCGTGATGTCCTCACGGGTCAAAGCTCCGTCGAGGTATTCGTAGATGCGTTGCATCCGGGTGTCGTCGCAATCGCCCAATCCCTGGCAGTCGCTCATTTCCTGCTCTCCTGTTGTGTGCTTGCAGCCGTGTCCTGTGCATCCGCGGCCGATTTGAAGCCGCGCTCGGCGGCGTATTCCGCCAGCATGTCCCGCAACATTCGCCGGCCGCGGTGGAGCCGGGACATCACCGTGCCGATGGGCGTGTTCATGATGTCTGAGATTTCCTTGTACGCGAAGCCTTCGACATCCGCGAAGTACACCGCAAGGCGGAATTCTTCCGGAATGTCCTGGAGCGCGCGCTTGACGTCGGAATCCGGAAGGTGGTCCAGCGCCTCTGCCTCGGCGGAGCGGAGCCCGCTTGAGGTATGCGATTCGGCCCGCGCCAACTGCCAGTCCTCGATCGTGTCCGAGTTGGACTGGAGCGGTTCGCGCTGCCGCTTGCGGTACAGGTTGATGTACGTGTTGGTCAGGATGCGGTACAACCAGGCCTTGAGGTTGGTTCCCGGCTTGTACTGATGGAAGGCCGAAAAGGCCTTCGTGTAGGCCTCCTGGACGAGGTCCTCGGCATCCGAGGGATTCCGGGCCATCCGCATCGCAGCCGAATACAGCTGGTCCACGTACTGCATGGCGTCACGCTCGAAGCGGACGCGGCGCTGTTCCGCGGTTTCCGTCGAGACGTCCACCAGCGTTTCCGTGGTCCCGGGCCCTGGCTCGGGGCCGCCGGCCGCTTCGGGCTGGGGCGTCGCGCCGGGCGCGCCCTTCACTTCGCTGTTCGAAGCCTCATACATGGCCGAGACGGCCGGATCCAGGGTGCTCATTGCCTTCAAGTCTACTGTCAGGCTCCGCGCACGCGGCGAGCCGTACCCGGAGGCATCCGCGTCCACCAGGCCAACTCCCACCGGGCCAACTGCTTGCACTCCGTCCAACACCTGCCTCAAGGCCCAGCTCCGCTCTGTATGTCGTGGTACATCGGTTCCATGGTTTCGAATGGCAGCCGGCCTGGCCGACCCGCCTTTTCCATAACCCCCGGCCGCAGGCAAATATTCCCCAAAAGTGCAAGACTAGAACGGACTCCCCGCCGAAGACGCGGTTCGTCCATCCAGGAGGAAATCCATGCCCTTTGTACGCACGCTCGCCCGCCCCATGCTGGCCTCCAGCTTTGTCCTTGCCGGAGTGGATAAGCTCAAGAACACTGACGACACGGCGCAGCAGCTCTCCCCCCTGCTGCGCAAGGCTGCAGCGTCGCTGCCGTTCCAGGCGGACGAGAAGATGCTGGCCCGTGTGATCGGCGGGACCCAGGTGGGCGCTGGTGTACTTTTCGGGCTGGGCAAATTCTCCAGGCTTTCGGCCACCCTGCTCACCGTCATCTCCCTGCTGAACACCTTCGTGGAGTGGCGCAGCGCAGACATCAGCAGCAAGGAGGGCCGCGAGACGCGCCGCAACCAGCTGCTGAAGAACCTGTCCCTGAGCGGCGGGGCACTGCTCGCCTCGGTGGACACGGCGGGCAAGCCGGGCCTGGCCTGGCGCGCCGAGCACCTGGCAGCCGATGCCCGCAAGGGCGCATCGCACCTTGCCTCCGACGCCCGGAGGACCACCAACAAGAAGCTGGCCAAGGCGGACAAGGCCGTCCGGCGCGCCGTTGAACAGGCCACGGGGGCATAAGCACGCATGACCGCTGCAGCCGCCACCCGGGACAATTCCGGAACTCCTGTCCCCCACTGGCCCGCACCCTTCGCCTCGAGCCCCGTTGACGCCACCGTCACGGTCCCCGGCTCGAAGTCCCTGACCAACAGGTACCTCGTCCTCGCGGCGCTGGCCGACGGACCGTCACGCCTGCGTGCACCCCTGCACTCCCGTGACTCGGCCCTGATGATCGAGGCGCTCCGCCAGCTGGGCGCCACCATCACGGAAGTGCCGGGCGACGGCGCCTTCGGGCCGGACCTCGAAGTAGTCCCGCTGGGGCAGGACGCGGAGCAGCCGCTCACCAGGATCGACTGCGGCCTGGCCGGCACGGTCATGCGCTTCGTTCCGCCCATCGCGGCGCTTCGCAACGGCGCCAGCGTGTTCGACGGCGACCCGCACGCACGCAAGCGTCCGATGGGAACCATCATTGAGGCGCTGAGGGCACTGGGGGTGGCGGTATCCGCCGAGGATGGGGGCATGCCGTCGTCGCTTCCGTTCGTGGTGGAAGGCAGCGGAGAGGTCCGTGGCGGGCACCTGGTGATCGACGCCAGCGCGTCCTCCCAGTTCGTCTCGGCGCTCCTCCTGGTGGGGGCACGGTTCACGGAAGGCCTGCATCTTGAGCACGTGGGCAAGCCGGTACCCAGCCTGGACCACATCAACATGACGGTCGCCGTCCTCCGCGGGGCGGGGGTCCAGGTTGACGACTCGGTGCCCAACCACTGGGTTGTCCAACCTGGCCCCATCCGCGCTTTTGACCAGCGGATCGAGCAGGACCTTTCCAACGCCGGTCCCTTCCTCGCGGCAGCGCTGGCTTCTGGCGGGACTGTCCGGATTCCCGGCTGGCCGGAGGAGACCCAGCAGGTGGGTGACCTGTGGCGCAGCATCCTGGCCGAGATGGGCGCCACAGTGACACTGGAGGATGGCGTCCTCACGGTCACGGGCGGCCCGGAAATCAAGGGCGCCCACTTCGCCGACACCAGCGAACTGGCACCCACGGTAGCGGCGCTGTGCGCGCTGGCGTCGGGCCCGTCCCGGCTCACCGGGATCGCCCACCTGCGCGGGCACGAAACGGACCGGCTGGCCGCGCTGGTCACGGAAATCAACCGCCTGGGCGGTGACGCCGAGGAAACCAGCGACGGCCTGGTGATCCGGCCCGCCCCGCTGCATGCCGGCGTCGTGCACAGCTACGCTGACCACCGCATGGCCACTGCAGGTGCAATCCTGGGCCTGGCGGTGGAAGGAGTGCAGGTGGAGGACATCGCCACCACGGCGAAAACCATGCCCGAGTTCCCCCGGATCTGGGCGGACATGCTCGCCCAGGGCGGTGCCCCGCAGCAGGAGGCCCGCACCGGGGCGGAAGGCTAGCGGTGGCCAGGCGCACTGACTCCTGGGACGAATCGGACGTCCGGATCCGGCCCAACAAGAAGGGTTCCAGGCCCCGCACCAAGGACCGTCCCAGCCACGACGACGCCGTGACCGGTCGGATCATCACCGTTGACCGGGGGCGATACACGGCCGTGGTGGGCGAGGACTCCGCGAACGAGCGTACGGTTATCGCCGCCCGGGCCCGGGAACTGCGCCGCTCCCCCGTGGTGGCGGGCGACTTCGTTTCCCTCGTGGGGGACGTCTCCGGCGACCCCGATACCCTGGCCCGGCTGGTACGGATCCAGGACCGCAAAACCCTCCTGCGGCGCAGCGCCGACGACACGGATCCGGTGGAGCGGGCCGTGGTGGCCAATGCCGACCAGCTGGTGATCGTGGTGGCCGCCGCCAACCCGGAACCCCGCACGGGCTTCATCGACCGCGCACTGGTGGCGGCCTACGACGCCGGCATCGACCCGGTCCTGCTCGTCACCAAGGCGGACGTCAAGGATCCAGCGGAGCTCCTGTCCAACTACACGCACCTCGACCTTCCCGTGATCATCAGCCGCACCGCCGACACCCAGGCGTCCGGCATCGACGCCCGCTCCGACGACGGCCTGTCCGCCCGGCTGGACAGCGCGGCAGTTGCCGCGCTCCGGTCCTACCTGGACGGCAAGGTCACCGTCATGCTCGGACACTCCGGTGTCGGCAAGTCAACAATGGTCAACGCGCTCACGGGAGCCGAGCGGGCCACCGGCGGCGTCAACGCGGTCACCGGCAGGGGCCGGCACACGTCGTCGTCCGCCCTGGCCCTGCGGCTGGTGGACGCCCCGCCGGGCAGCTGGATCATCGACACCCCCGGCATCCGTTCGTTCGGCCTGGCGCATGTGGACCCGGACCGGATCCTGCGGTCCTTCCCCGACCTCTCACCCGGCACCGACGCCTGCGAACGCGGCTGCAAGCACACGGCAACTGCCGTTAACTGCGGCCTGGATGAATGGGTCGCCGCGGGCCATGCCGGACCCACCGGAGAAGCGCGGCTGGCCTCGCTGCGCCGGTTGCTCGGAGCGGATCCGCGGGAGGAAGCGCAGGAGGCAAAGGAGCTCGGCAGCGTCAACTGACAACGCCGATCTCCCAGCAGAACTGCCTGCAGACGGTAGTTTGGAACCATGATCCAACCCGCTTCGAGCTACAACGATGACCTGCGCCTGGCCCATGTCCTGGCCGACTCCGTGGATGACCAGACCATGAGCCGCTTCAAGGCACTGGACCTCCACGTGGAGACCAAGCCCGACCTGACGCCGGTCACCGACGCGGACAAGGCCGCCGAGGAAGCCATCCGCGGCCAGCTCTCCCGCTCCCGCCCGCGCGACGCGGTCCTTGGTGAGGAGTTCGGCAGTACCGGCCACGGTTCGCGCCGCTGGATCATCGACCCCATTGACGGGACCAAGAACTTCGTCCGCGGCGTCCCCGTGTGGGCCACCCTGATCGCCCTCGTCGACGAGGGCGAGCCGGTGGTCGGCGTCGTCAGTGCCCCGGCCCTCGGCAAGCGGTGGTGGGCCGCCAAGGGCATGGGCGCCTACATGGGGCGCTCGCTCGCCGCGGCCACCCGACTCCGGGTCTCCAACGTTTCCAGCCTGTCCGACGCCTCGCTCTCCTACTCAAGCCTCTCCGGCTGGAAGGAGCGGGGAAACCTGGACGAGTTCCTGGGGCTCACCGAGTCGGTGTGGCGGACCCGCGCCTACGGCGACTTCTGGTCCTACTGCATGGTGGCCGAGGGCTCGGTGGATATCGCCTGCGAGCCGGAGCTGAACCTGTACGACATGGCAGCCCTGGTGCCGATCGTGGTGGAGGCCGGCGGACGCTTCACCTCGTTGGAGGGTGAGGACGGCCCCTTCGGCGGTAACGCCCTGGCCACCAACTCCATCCTGCACTCGGAAGTGCTGCAGCGGCTGAACCCGGGTTTGGACGACCTGCTCTAAAGACCCCGGCAACCGAACAAACGACGGCGGATACCTCCGGAAGGAGGTGTCCGCGTCGTGTTCTTCGCCGAAAGGCGCGATTTCCATCCGCGCGTAACAAAAGCCTTAACAATTGCGCCGGCTTCAGTCCTGGCCGCCCCATGTTCTACGCTCTTAACCAGGTCACGAGTGCCAGCGCAAAACCCCGGTTTGCTGGCCGGCAACCCTCCATTCGCGGTGGGGTGCCCCGGGTGACGACCAGGCCGGTCCGGAGCGGATGCGGCAAGCGCGGATTCCCTTGATACCGGAGTCCTGTTTTGAAGTGAGGTCTCTGTGACAACTGCCACCGTCTCCCCCAACGCCGCCATAACCGCCGATTCCGTCTTCGACGAGCGCCAGGCGCTGGCCGGCCGTCCGCTTGCAGCCGTCACCGGAGCGGAAATCCAGGCACCGCTGATTTCGGGCGGCCACATCCGGTACGCGAACCTCGACTATGGCGCTTCGGCCCCCGCCCTCTCGGTGGTCTCCGCCTACCTGAACGAAATCCTTCCCTTCTATGCCAGCGTCCACCGCGGTGCCGGCTACGCGTCCCAGATCAGCACCTCGGTCTACGAAAACGCCCGCAGCATCGTCCGCGACTTCGTGGGCGGCCGCCCGGACGACTCCGTGATCTTCACGCGGAACACCACGGACTCGCTCAACCTGCTGGCCGGCTGCCTGCCCCTCACCGATGGCTGGCCCGCCGGTGACGTCCTGTACCTGGACATCGAGCACCACGCCAACCTCCTGCCGTGGCAGGGCGTTCCCCACCGGAGCATCGTTGCTGCCGACACCATCGCCGGCACCATCGACGCCGTGCGCGCCGAACTGGAACAGGGTGGCGTCAGCCTGCTGGCCATCACGGGTGCCTCCAATGTCACGGGCGAGATCCTCCCGGTCCGCGCCCTTGCTGCCCTGGCCCACCAGCACGGGGCCCGCATCGTGGTGGACGCGGCCCAGCTGGCGCCGCACCGGCGCATCAACATCAGCGCGGACGACGTCGATTACGTCGCCTTCTCCGGCCACAAGCTGTACGCGCCCTTCGGCGCCGGCGTCCTGGTGGGCAGGCCGGACTGGCTCGACGCCGGTACCCCCCACCTTGCCGGCGGCGGCGCCGTCAAGGAAGCCAGGCTCGACGGCGTCAGCTGGGCGACCGGACCGGCCCGCCACGAAGGCGGCTCCCCCAACGTCCTGGGTGCCGCCACGCTGGCCAAGGCCACCCAGGTCATCGCGGGCCTGGACCAGGAACGCTGGCACGCGCACGAGTCCGCCATCCGCTCCTTCCTGGTGGAGGGCCTGCAGGAGATCGACGGCGTCACAGTGCACCAGATCTTCAAGGACAGCAATCCGGACACGGACACCATCGGTGTGGTCAACTTCTCCGTTGAGGCTACGACGCCGGCCTGGTGGCTGCGTACCTCTCGGCCGAGCACGGCGTGGGCCTCCGGGACGGGCGCTTCTGCGCACACCCCCTGCTGAAGCGGCTGGGCCTGCCTTCCGGTTCGCTCCGCGCCAGCTTCGGCGTGGGTTCCCGGCTGGAGGATGCCGAGCGGCTCCTGGCCGGGATCGCCAAGCTGCGCCGTGACGGGCTCGGCTGGGACTACGTGGTGGACGCGGGACGCTGGGTTCCCGCCAACGACTCCCGCACCTACCCGCACTGGGCCCCGAACACGCCGGGCACCGCCGGCGCTGCTCCCTGCACCGACGACTGACCGGTCCGGCTGATGCGGTAAATTCGGAAGGTACCGCAAGGCATTGACTGAAGGAGGCCGCAGGTGGTTCGGGGTGGCCCCAGGCTGGATCACGGGCGGCGCAGGGAGCTGGGAAAGAGCTTCGAGCAGGGCGGCCAGCACTACCAGCGGGTCCGGCCCGGTTATCCCGTGGAGTCTGCGGACTGGCTGCTTCCGGCCGGTGCGCGTGATGCGCTCGACGCGGGCGCAGGAACCGGCAAGTTCACCGAACTGCTGCTGGAACGCGGCCTGGCCGTCACCGCCGTCGACCCGTCAGCGGACATGCTGGACCAGCTGAAGGCACACTATCCCGGCGCCACCGCGGTCCTGGGAACCGCCGAGGCCACCGGCCTCCCGTCGTCCGCCTTCGACGTCGTCACCGTTGCCCAGGCCTGGCACTGGTGTGATCCCCTTGCCGCCAGCACTGAACTGGCACGCGTCCTCCGTCCGCACGGCATCCTCGGGCTTGTCTGGAATCAACTGGACACCACCGTCCCCTGGGTACACCGGCTCTCGCGGATCATGCACGCCGGGGACGTCTACAAGCCCGGCCACCGGCCAGTGGTGGGTCCGGAATTCGGCCAGCTGGAGGGCCACGTTACGCACTGGCAGGACACCGTCAGCACCGAAGACCTGATCGAACTGACCAAATCGCGCAGCTATTACCTCCGTGCCGGCGATGCCACCCGCGCCAAGGTCCTCGCCAACCTCGACTGGTACCTGCATGAACACCTGGGGCATGCCGCGGACGAAGCCATCGGGCTGCCGTACCTGACCTTGTGTTGGCGGGCAGTCAAAGTATGAGCGGTTCCGCCGCGCTCCCTGGCCATTCGGTAGGCTTGGTCCTGTGAAGACCAGCGCGCCCTCCTCCTCCATCGAGGACTACGTCAAGGTCATCTACTCTTTTACCGAATGGCAGGACAAGCCCATCACGTCCTCGCAGCTTGCCCAACGGCTGGGCGTGGCGAATTCGTCGGTGTCGGAAATGGTCCGCAAGCTCAAGGACCAGGGCCTTGTTGACCACAAGCCGTACAGTGCCATCACCCTCACGGATGCAGGCCTGCGGCTTGCCTTGTCCATGGTGCGGCGCCACCGGCTGATCGAAACCTACCTTGTCCAGCAGCTCGGCTACAGCTGGGATGAGGTCCACGACGAAGCCGAACTGCTCGAGCACGCGGTGTCGGACACTTTCATTGAGCGTGTCGCCGCGAAACTCGGCGATCCCAGCAGGGACCCGCACGGGGATCCCATCCCCACCGCAGACGGCAAGGTCCTGATGCCCCGGGCCCACCTGATGGGCGAGCTGGATCAGGGGCACACCGGCAGGATCACCCGCATCAGCGACGACAACCCGGACCTGCTCCGCTATCTGTCGGCTGAAGAGATCGACCTTGACGCCGAGGTCGAGGTGGTGGGGCGCCGGCCGTTCGGCGGGGCCCTGATGGTGCGGATCCGGAACTCCGGCCACACCAGGGACTACGACCTGGCGGATGAGGTCACCTCCGCCCTCTGGGTCCACAGCGACCATCCCCATCCCGGCTGCCTGCTGGGAGACAGCTGACGTGGGGCCGGCGCCCGCCTGGCGGGCCTGGCTTGCCGTTAGCGCCGGTGGCCTGGTTGGCAGCGAACTCCGGTACGGCCTGGCGCTGGCGTTCCCCGACCAGCCCGCGTCGCTGCCGTGGGCGACGCTGTGCATCAACGTTGCCGGCAGCTTCGTCCTGGCCGCGCTGACCACCGCGTGGATGGCCCGGCCCCGGACTGCGTTCTGGCTTCGCGCCGGACTGGGACCCGGACTGCTTGGTTCCTTCACCACGTTCTCTGCCGTGGTCTTCGCGGTGGACCAGCTGGCCCGGGCGGGCCAGCACACGGTGTGGATCGCCTACCTGGCACTATCGCTGCTTCTGGGCCTGGCTGCCGCAGCCGCGGGATGGCGGCTGGGCAAGCGGCTCACCCGCCAGCCCGTGGACACTGTTTCCGGCGGCCGGCCATGATCGGTGCCGTCCTGGTGGGCGTCTTCGGCGTGATGGGGGCGCTCCTGCGCTTTGCCGTCGACAGCTGGTTCGCGCACCACAGCTCCACCCGCAGTATCCGGACCGGCAGGGGAAAGCAGAAGCTGCACTGGCCGTGGGCAACCCTGCTGGTGAACGTGGCGGGATGCTTCATCATCGGGCTTTCCCATGGCGCGGCAGCGGGGCTTGAACTGGGCCCAGACTGGCAGGCCGGGCTGTCGGCCGGACTGGCGGGCGGGCTGACCACCTTCAGTTCCTGGACCACGGCCACAGTTCGGCTCATTGCGGAGTCGCGCGTCGGCGCGGCAGCCCTCAATATCGCCGTCAACCTGGTGCTCGGATTCGCCGCGGCTGCTGCCGGCATCGCTCTGACAGCCTAGTCACGCGGCCCGGATAGTCGGTCCGCCAGCGCCGGGGCCCGGCACTGATTTGGCGGGCTCCCGTATGGTGGACAGTGATGATTAGCAGACGTGACGCGGCAATTGCCCTGGATGTGCCGCTGGAAATGGCCCAGCGCCACGGCCTTCCCAAATGGATGACCGAGGCCGAACTGGGTGCGATCCTGGATGATCCGCCGCCCTGGCTGGTCCAGTCCCGCGCCAACCGGACGGGCAAGCGGCCGGTCTGGGTCCACCTTGAGTGCGCGGTCTGCGGCTACGAGGAGGCGGCGCGCCCCAAGAAATGGTGGCCGGACTTCACGTACGTTGTCTGCCATCATCATTCCCCCGCGGACGTGCCGCCTCCCGCTCCGGGGTTCGTCCGCAGCGAGTTCGACGGCGTCGGGACGCGCTTCGTGGGCATCGCCGACGTTGCGGCGCCGGACACAGGGCGCTGACGCGGCTTTTCCCTGGCTGTTCCGGCGCATTTAGCTGCCGTTGCTGGTCATCTCGTCCGGCACGGCCACCAGATGGCTCTCCGCTCCATCCCGCAGTACCGCGAGATCCAGCGGCTGGCCGATCGCGTCCGCAAAGAGCAGCCGCTGCAGGCTTTCGGCGTTGCTGACGGGCCGCCCACCTGCCGTCAGGAGGATGTCTCCCGCTGCCAGGCCCGCCCTGTCAGCCGGTGAGCCGGGCAGCACCTCCACGATCCGCAGCCCTTCCCGCTGGCCTGTCCTGATCACTGTGCTGGGGTTCAGCCGGATCGGGGTGCTGACCAGGCCCAGGTAGGCGCGCCGGACCCGCCCGTCGGACAGCAGGGCGGAGATGATCCGCCGCGTGGTCGCATTAATCGGAACCGCCAGTCCCAGCCCAGCGCCGGCCACTGCAGTATTGATGCCCACGATCCTGCTGTGCGTGTCGGCGAGGGCACCCCCGGAGTTACCGGGGTTCAACGCCGCGTCCGTCTGGATGACATCTTCGATGACCCTACGGTTGTTGCCCGACCACACAGGGATGGCACGGCCAAGGCCGCTCACGACGCCCGCCGTGACAGAGCCGGCAAGGCCCAACGGGTTTCCCACCGCCACAACAAGTTGTCCCACGCGCAGGGTTTCCGCGGCTCCGAATTCAGCGGGCGGAACTTTCGGGCGCCTGCCATGGACGACGGCGAGATCGGACAAGGGATCGCTGCCCACCAGTTCGAGTTCCATCCGGCTGCCGTCGGCGAAGACCGCATGGCCCCTCTCTGTCCCGGCCACCACGTGGGAGTTGGTCAGGAGATAGCCATCCTGGGTGAAGAGAACTGCGGAGCCGGCTCCCATGCGCATCCTGCCGTTGCGCCGCCGCGCCGTCATCTCGATCGCCGCCACGTGCGGGGTGACGGCCGCCGCCACGCGCATGACTGTCTGTGAATACGAATCCAGCACCTCGCCGTCGTCCTCGACGAAAGCCGGTTCCCGCGCCTGGTCCACGGCGCACCTCCTGGTTGTGCCCGCCCGGACCGCCCTTGCGGTACCGGGCCTTACCGATGACAACGAGCGGCGGCGGCCTCCTAGTCCCGTGCAGGCTACGCCGTGGGTGAACGGGCAGCGCCGGCCCGGGAACGCAAAGCACCCGGACCGCGGGCCGGGGCGCTACGGCGCCCGCACTGGCTTCCTCCCGCGGGAGGGCACAAAAAAGCCCCGGAAATCCGGGGCTTTTTTGGTGGAGATGGGGGGAATTGAACCCCCGTCCGATGTCGTGTTGTCAGGGCTTCTCCGGGCGCAGTTTGCGTCGGATTTTCTCGGCCCCAGCCATGCTGCAAACAGCTGGCTGATCCGGGCCCAGTCATCTAAAAGTCCCGTTTACTCCGATGACGGGAGAAAACAGCAGTGGCTATCTAAATGACGCCAGGAACCGGGGCGATAGCAACCCCGGGCTGACGGACTGTCTTACTGCTTAGGCAGCAAGAGCGAAGTCAGTGCGCGTTTGTTTGGCACTTATTGTTTTGCAGAAAGCGTTAACGAGATAATTCTGCATCCTCGGCCCGCTTCACCTGTCGCGACAAACACCGTCGAAACCGATCATCCCCATATTTTGTTACCAAACCGGCAGGCATGCCCACCGGACTATCTATAGTAACGCATGTTCTCCGGGATTCATTCCTACCTGCGCCGGTTGCGTTCCCGCATTTCCCGCTGCGCTTCCCGGTTGTCCTGCTGTTCGCGCAGGGTCTGCCGCTTGTCGTACTCGCGCTTGCCCCGGGCGACGCCGATCTCCACCTTGGCCTTGCCGTCCACGAAGTACAGCTGCAGCGGCACAATGGTGTACCCCGATTCGCGCACCTTGTGGGAAATTTTGATGAGCTCCTCGCGGTGCAGCAGCAGCTTCCGGCGCCGCCGTGCGGCATGGTTGGTCCAGCTTCCCTGGTTGTATTCGGGGATGTGGATGGCTTCCATCCACAGCTCGTCGTTGTAGAAGGTACAGAAACCGTCCACCATCGATGCATGTCCTTCGCGCAGGGACTTCACTTCAGTTCCCATGAGCGCGATGCCAGCCTCGTAGGTGTCCAGCACGTGGTAGTCATGCCGGGCCTTCCGGTTGGTGGCCACCACTTTACGGCCACTTTCTTTAGGCACGGGAAAGCTCCTCAGTTTTCAGGTTGCGATGTCCTCCAGGCCGGCCCGGTCCGGAGTCATACCAGTTTACGGCAGCGCCGTAACGCGGCTACAGCAGTCCCATCGGGTCCACAGCACTGCCATTAAGCCACGTCTCGAAGTGGGAGTGGCAGCCGGTCGAGTTGCCGGTGTTGCCGGAGTAGGCAATCAGCTGTCCCTGGGAAACCCGCTGGCCGTTCGACACCACAATGCTGGCGTTGTGGTAGTAGATGGTGTTCAGGGTGTTGCCCTCCACCAGTCCGTGGGAGATCTTCACCCGCCATCCGCCGCCGTCCGCGGAGCTCCAGCCTGAGCCGAAAACTTCGCCGGCCGCTGCCGCATAAACCGGCGTACCGCAGGCTGCGCCGAAGTCGATTCCGGTGTGCATATAGCCGCCCTGGCCATAGAAGTCGATGGTTCCGGGAGGTGTGGCCCGCCAACCAAAGCCGGAGGTGATGGGGACGCCGCCGTTGAACGGATGGCGGAGTCCGAAGGCCGACGGCGATCCCACGGGCGGCACGAACGGCTGCGCGGGCGGGGGCGCCTGGCCCTTTGCTGCGGCAGCTGCCGCGGCCGCGGCGGCCGCCGCTTCCGCAAGCCTGCGCTGCTCGGCTTCCCAGGCCTCGCGGAGCCTCCGGTCACGTTCCTGGATTTCGGCGGCGACGGCGTTCTGGCTCGCCTGCACGTTCGCCAGCTGCGACTGGATGCCCGGCTTGGCAGCCTGGAGTTCGGCGTCGAGGCGGACAGTATCGGCAATGAGCTGGTCCACCTGCGCCTTCTTGGCCTCAGCCTCGTCGCGCGCCGCCTTTTCCCGCTCGAGGGCCGCGTCAGCCTTGGCCTTGAGGTCCTTGATCTCCGCCTCTACGGCCTGCAGCCGGGCTTCCGAGTTGACGTTCGAGGCACTCTGCTGGGAGAGCTTGTCCATGGCGGCGTTCTGGCTGCGCATGGCCTGGTCCGCGAGGTCCATGGTCTCGGTCAGGCTGCCGCCGTTGTTGGAGCCAAAAAACAGGGAAAGGTTGGAGGGCACTCCGCCGGACTTATAGGCCTGCGTGGCAATCTGCCCAATGAGCTTCTTGGTATCGGCGATCTTCTGCTTGTCCGTTTCCAGCTGCTGGGTGATCTTCGCCTTGTTCTGCTGCGCCATATCGACGCGCGCCGAGAGGGCCTCCACCTCTTTGACAGCACTGGCAACACGGCCCTGCGCCTCAAGGAGCGCCTGCTGCGCGCCGGGCAGCTGGCCCTGGTAAATGACCAGGTCGCTCGCCGCCTTGGCAATGCGCGAATCCACGAACTCCAGCGACTGCTGGACCCGCGAAGCTTCCGCCTCGAGGGCTTTCTGGCGGTCCTCAAGCTCGTCAGCGACCGCTGCAGGGGTTGATGCCGCCAGGCCTGCAGCGAGGACCACGGCAAGTACGCCGCTGAGGACACCTGTCCGGCGCACCCTGCCGCGGGCCCTCTGGAGGGGGCGGTGGGACGTCTGCTGAGTGAAGTTCATGGGCATTCCTTGTTTGGTTTGCATACCTAGACGCGAAGGTATCGGCGCAAGGTCAAGAGAGACGAAATTCCAGCCAAGGATCCGCCAAGGATTAGCAGGGCAGGCGCGAGGATCAGGGTTTGCCCCGACGAGATGAAAGCGGTGTCCGGATATTGCCGGGACATGTACTCGCCGAGGAAGAAGTGGGCAACAGCCCACAACGTTCCGGAGGCAAGTGCCGCCCCGATCACGGCGGCGATGACGCCCTCCAAAATGAAGGGCAACTGGATGACCGTCTTCGAAGCGCCCACCAGGCGCATGATGCCGGTCTCGCGGCGCCGGCTGAATGCGGAGAGCCGGATGGTGGTGGCGATCAGGAGGATGGCACAGACGATCATGACACCGGCGATGCTGACAGCCACCAGGGAGGCGCCGTTCATGACCGAGAACAGGCGCTCCAGGAGCTGGCGCTGGTCAATGACGGTTTCCACGCCCGGCTGGGACGAGAAGGTTTCGCTGATGATCTGGTACTTCTCCGGGTCCTTCAGGTTGATCCGGAACGATGCCGGCAGCTGGTCCGGGGTAACGGAATCCACGATGGGAGAGTTGGAGAACTGGTCCTTGAAGTGCTTGTAGGCCTCTTCCTTGGACTCGTACTGGAAGTCGTTGATGTATTGCGCAACCGCGGGTGACTCCAGGAGGCCGTTCAGGCTCTCCTGCTGTTCCGGGGTGACGGGCCCGCCCGCGCAACCGGCCGCCGTCGACCCTTCACTGCACAGGAAGATGGCCACCTGGACTTTGTCGTACCAGTAGCCCTTCATCTGGTTGATCTGCATCTGCAGCATGCCGGCAGCGCCCACGAAGGTCAGCGACACGAAGGTGACCAGGATGACGGAGACCACCATGGACAGGTTGCGGCGCAGGCCGCTGCCGATCTCGGAGAGGATGAACGCGAGCCTCATCGCTGTGCCCCGCCTTCGCGCCCGTCGCCCGGCAGGCCGGCGTCGGGTTCTTCCCTGCCGCTGGCGTCCTTGAGCCTGCGGGACTGTCCCACCACGGGGATCATTGAGGTGTACAGGGCCTTGGCCTCATCACGGATGACCACCCCGTTCTTCAGTTCAACCACGCGTTTGCGCATTTCGTTGACGATGTCGTCGTCGTGCGTGGCCATCACCACGGTGGTGCCGTTCTGGTTGATCTTGTCCAGGATGCCCATGATGCCCATGGACGTGGTGGGGTCGAGGTTTCCGGTGGGCTCGTCGGCAAGGAGGATCCCGGGCCGGTTGACGACGGCGCGGGCAATGGCCACGCGCTGCTGCTCGCCGCCGGAGAGCTCGTGCGGCATGCGGTGTTCCTTGCCCTCCAGCCCAACGGTCTTGAGCACCTCGGGAACGGTGTCCCGGATGACGCTGCGGCTCTTGCCGATGACCTGCATGGCAAACGCCACGTTGGCGAACACGTTCTTTTGGGGCAGCAGCCGGAAGTCCTGGAAGACGACGCCGATGCCTCGCCGCAGCCGCGGTACCCGCCAACTGGAAATCCTGGCAACGTTTTGTCCGGCGACGTAGACGGCGCCGGACGTGGCACGGTCTTCCTTCAGCACCAGGCGGAGGAACGTGGATTTGCCGGAGCCTGATGCGCCGACCAGGAAGGCGAATTCGCCGCGGTCAATCTCAAGGGTGACCGAGTCCAGCGCAGGCCGGGCTTTCTGGTCGTAGACCTTGGTGACATTTTCGAATCGGATCATGGCCCTAAGTACCCTGCAGGGCATGGCCGATCCTTGCGAATGCAGCCCAGTTCTGCAGCCGGTGCACGGGTTTCTGTTGGGGAAATAGGGCCCCGGCCCCTCGACTATACGCAGGAAGGCCCGCGCATTACATCGTTTTCAGGGGGCGTGTCGCCGGATCCGCGGGCCGGGGCCCGCAAGGCTCCTACTTTTCGGCGTTGCGGTTGTCCGTCCGCCAGCGGATTCCGGCGTCGATGAAGTCATCGATCTCACCGTCGAATACAGCCGATGTGTTGCCGACTTCGTGCTCCGTGCGCAGGTCCTTGACCATCTGGTACGGGTTGAGGACGTAGGAGCGCATCTGGTCACCCCAGGAGGCCTTGACGTCGCCGGCGAGCGCCTTCTTTTCGGCGTCTTCCTGTTCCTTCTTGAGGAGGAGGAGCCTGGACTGCAGGACGCGCATGGCCGCAGCACGGTTCTGAAGCTGCGACTTTTCGTTCTGCATGGACACCACGGTGCCCGTGGGGATGTGCGTGAGGCGCACCGCCGAGTCCGTGGTGTTCACGGACTGGCCGCCCGGGCCGGATGATCGGAAGACGTCAACGCGGATTTCGTTGTCCGGAATTTCGATGGAGTCAGTCTGCTCGATCAGCGGGATGACCTCCACGGCGGCAAACGAGGTCTGCCGCCGGCCCTGGTTGTCGAACGGGCTGATCCGGACCAGGCGGTGCGTTCCCGCCTCAACGCTGAGTGTGCCGTAGGCATAGGGCGCCTTTACTTCGAAGGTGGCCGACTTCAGTCCGGCTTCTTCGGCGTAGGACGTGTCCATGACCGTGGTGGGGTAGCCGTGGCGTTCGGCCCAGCGGAGATACATCCGGAGCAGCATTTCGGCAAAGTCGGCAGCATCCACGCCGCCGGCTCCCGCGCGGATTGAAACGACGGCCTCGCGCTCGTCATATTCGCCGGACAGCAGTGTCACGACTTCGAGTTCCTTGAGGGCCTTGCGGATGGACTCCAGTTCGGTGGCCGCTTCTCCCATGGAGTCGGCGTCATCCTCGTCCTGGCCCAGTTCCACCAGCACCTCGAGGTCGTCGATACGGGATTCCAGGCTGGTGAGGCGCTCCAGTTCCGACTGCCGGTGCGAGAGCCTCGAGGTGATTTTCTGCGCCGCCGCGGGGTCGTCCCACAGGTCCGGCTCCCCTGCCCGCTCGCTCAGTTCGGCGATGTCTTCCTTGAGTGCCTCAACGTCAGTGACGCGTTCGATGGAAGCGTAAGTGGCGCGGAGCGCGCGGATTTCAGCGGAAAAATCAATATTGGCCATGGTCGTTTAAGCCTACGCTATCCGTCCCCTGGCCCTTGTCCCATGGTGGTACGGCCCCTCTGCCCCGTTGTTCTGCCCTGGTAACGGTCAGCGAGTCAGCCGGGAGCGCGCCGTCGACGTCGCTTCGATTGGAATGCCGCCGGGGACCAGGAAGTTCACCACGGGCGGGTGCACGGCGGCGGTGAGAACCACGACGGCGGTGAACCCGTCGGGCGATCCCGTCGCCCCGGCTACAGCAAGGGCATCAAAACGTTCCGCTGCCGGGCTCCTGGCAACAAAGTCAGCAGCCACGTTCCGGACGCGGGCAGGATTGAGGACGGCAGACGGGCTTCCTCCGTGGGACTCGACTTCGCCGAGCGTGAAGCTGTCTGCTGCCGCGAGGGAGGCGCCATCCGCGAGTGAAAGCAGCCGTTTGTGCTCCAGGTAGACCGCGGTGATGCCGATCATGACCGTTGCGACCAGCAGGGCCACCGCAACGAATCCAAGGATCATCACCATCATCTGGCCGTCGTCATTGGGCCTGCTTTTTCTCACCGGAACCTGCCCACCAGTTGGGTCGCCGATGCTTCCACCTCAGTGGCGGACAGCCGGAGGCCGTCGCCGAAGGGGATGAACGGCAGGGGGATGGAGAGACTGACGGTTGTGGTGACCGCGGTTCCCGGGGCCTGGCAATCGTCGGGGCTGCAGCTGATGGCAACCTGGGCCTGTTCCGTGCCGTGCCCAAAGTCGGCAAGTGCCAGGGCCGCGGCCTGTTCCGCGGCGGCTTGGGCGGTGGATGCGTCGGGCTGGGCTACGTAGACTTTGGCGGCCTGGTCCGCCGCGCCGACGACGGCAAACGAACCGCCCTGGATCTGCCCCACGGTGATGATGAAGTAAACCAGCGGGACCATCAGCAGAAGGGCAAGGAAAGTGAACTCAACCACGGCACTCCCCTGCTCGCTCCTGTCCTTCTTTGGCCCCAGGCACAGTGCGTCCCGGAGACGACCTCGGACACGGTGCATCGCGTCAGGGCTGCAGGGCCGCATGGCCTTTCACCTCCAGCAGGTCCCGCGGACCTATCAGGCCAATGACCGGCATGGGTGCCCGCACTGTCACTTCCAGTGTCCGCATACCTTGGACGGTCACTTCGCTGGTGCTGACCTGTTCGGCAAAGCCCGGGTTCAGCGCCGTGGCAATGAGGGCGCGGCTGCGCTCTTCAGCGTCGGCGGCGGTGCGGTCAGCAAGGGTCCCGTAGCGGGCCCCGGAGGCTGCGGCATCAATGAGGGTGTTGCGGACGTGCAGCACCAATGCCAGCTGAATGACCGCGAGGAAAAACATCGTGAGCAGTCCGCCCACTAGGACAAAGTCCACCACGGCCGAGCCCTGTTCCCTCGGCGCAGGTACGTGGTGGGCCGTCAGGCGCCGGCGGCCGGACTTCCTCATGAGCTTTAGCTGCCCACCTTGTCCATCGCCTGGTTGAACATCGTTTCCAGGGCCGGTCCCGCGAGCGCCAGGAGGGCGGCAACAAGGACGGCGGACATCAGTGTGATCATCACCCAGCCAGGTACGTCGCCCCGCTCGGGGTGGTCGGTGGCAGGGCGGCGCGCGGCGGCGAGCGCCAGAAGCAGCATCCCGCAGCGCATTCCCAGGTTCTTCATCCTTCTTCCTCTTCCTTGTTTGATAGTCCGATTTTTCAATGTCTCTGGATTTGCCAGGGCACCGCGTTTCTCCGCGCGCTAGAAGCCCAGGCTGATGGCCGCGATGCCAGGAAAGACGGCGAAGACCACTGTCAGCGGAAGCACGCCGAAGACGAGCGGCACCATCATGGCGATTTCCTTTTTGCCGGCAGTTTCCATCAAGTCGCGTTTGGCTGTATCGCGCACGTCCTGCGCCTGGGCACGAAGCACATCGGCCAAGGGCGTGCCGCGTTCAACCGCAACAACGATGCCGTCCACGAATCTGACCAGTGCGGCCAGGTCGGTTCGTGCCGAGAACTCCTGCAGCGCGAGGACGAGTGGCTTGCTGGCCCTCGTCTCTGCGAGGATCCTGGAAAACTCCTTTGCCAGTTCGCCCTGTGCGCTCCGGGAGACCCTGTCCAGTGCACCGGTCGCACTCTCCCCCGCACCCACTGCCAGCGCCATGAGTTCTGCCAGGCTGGGAAATTCAGCCATCATCCTGGCCTCCCGGCGCCGGACCTGGACCCCCAGCCAATAGTCACGCAGCATGAAACCGCCGATGGCACTCCCGAGGACGGCCACCGCTGCGAACAGCGGGTTGAACCGGCCTGCGGCAGCACCGACAAACGTCAAGCCCAGGGCCGCGGCAAAACCGGCTGCTGCCCAAAGAAGTTGTTCTGCCCTGAAATCGATGGGCGACTTGCTGAGTCCTGCTTGCGCAAGCCGCCGGACCGTGGCCCCCGGGGAGGGATTCAATCTTCCGAGCGCGGTCAGCAAGTCGCGTATGACGGGGCGCAGAATTCTTTCCAGCGGGCCGAAGGGAGTAACTGTGTGCTCTCCGGTATGCAGCAGCCGCGACTCCAGGTTCTGGGACTTGAGCTGGGGCTCGATCCTTTCGGCGAACGTCGTTGCCCGCATATACGGCGACCTGAAGATGACGAGCCACAGGCCAATGCCCAGGAGTGCTCCGCAGATGATGGCGGCAGGAGAGGGAGCAGTCACCGGAGCACCCGCTCTTCCTGGGGAAGGGCTCCTATTTTCAGCATGATGGAGTAGCAGACCAGGGAGACGACGAGGCCGCCGAGCAGTACCCCGGCTCCTGCGGGCGTGTTGTACGCTTGCACCGCCTCCGGCCGGGTAGCCAGCAGGATCATGACGATCCATGGCGCCGCTACAGCCAGCCGGGCCGCGTTGATGGTCCAGGACTGCCGTGCTTCCAGTTCGCTGCGGGTGCGGGCGCTTTCGCGCAGGAACTCGCCCAGGGTGCCCAGCAGTTTGCCGAGGTCTGAGCCACCCACTTCCCGTGTCAGGCGCAGGGCTTCGACAATCCGGTCCGCGACAGGATCGGCAAGCCTGTGCTTGAGCTTGTTGAGCGATCCGTCGAACTGTCCGCCGGCACGGTAGTCGGCGCCGAATTCACGGAATACCGGCCGCAGTTCTTCGGGGCCCTTGTCGCCAAGCTGGATCAGCGCCTCGGGCAGCGGCAGCCCCGCCCGAATGGCGGACCGCAGGTGGTCCACAACGTCGGGCCACAGCTGACGGAGCATGGCCGTCCTCTTTTTGGCACGCCAGCGCAGGATAGTGACGGGAAGCCACCCTGCAAACAGCCCGAAGCAGGCCGCGATTGGCCAGGAGCGGCTGACCGCGAAGAAGACCAGGACCACAAACAGTCCAAGGCCCGCGCAGGTGCCCAGCAGCCCGCTGACGGATACCTTGTCCACCCCGGCTGCAACCAGGAGATCGGCGACCCGGCTTGGTTTACGGTTTCGGCGCCCCACCTGCGGGGATTCCCACAACGACCACCAGATCAGGAACAGGCCCGTTCCTGTTGTTACCCCCAGTAAGGCGGAAATCATCGCGGATCCAATAGTGCAGCGACGTCGAAGCCGGCACGCGAGAATTTCTCCGCGGCCGGCATGCTGTTTGCACGGGGCTGCAGGACCCCGTCCGCCTTGGCGAAAACAAGTGATGACTCGATGATGCCGTTTTCCACCCGGCGGCCCAGGGACAGTATTTCGGTAACCTCCCGGCGTCCGTTTGGCTGCCGGCTGCAGTGCACCACAAGGTCGATGCACGAGGCGACCGTGGCACAACGAAGGCTGACGAGATGTTTTCCCCCGCCAGGAGGGGAAGGGTGCAGATCTTTGTCACGGCGTCGTGGGCGGAGTTGGCGTGCACGGTGCACATACCAGGGAGGCCGGAGTTGAGCGCGATGAGCATGTCCAGGCTCTCCGCTTCGCGGACTTCTCCAACAACCAGGCGGTCCGGCCGCATGCGCAGGGCTTCCTTCACCAGGCGGCGGAGTGGAATCTCGCCTTCTCCTTCGAGGTTCGGCTGCCGGCACTGAAGCCCCACAACGTCGCGCAGGGGGAGCTGCAGTTCGAAGATCTCCTCAACCGTGATAACCCGCTCCCTGCTGCCAATATTCGCGGCAAGGCAATTCAGCATGGTGGTTTTGCCCGCCTGCGTGGCCCCGGACACCAGGATGTTGAGCCCGCTTGAAACAGCAGCGCCAAGGAACCGCGCTGATTGCGGAGTCAGGGTGCCCAGTTCGACGAGATGTTCGAGCCGGCTGGCTTTGACGACGAATTTCCTGATGTTCACGGCCCAGTGCCGGCGCGTGACATCGGGAATCACCACATGCAGCCGGGAGCCGTCCGGCAAAGCCGCGTCAACGAACGGGGAGGACATGTCCAGGCGGCGGCCGGAGCTCTTGAGCATCCGTTCCACCAGGTCCCGCACTTGCTGGTCGGACAGGCTCAGGGACGTCAGTTCGGACTCGCCGTTCCTGGCGACAAAGATTTCGTTGGGGGCGTTGAGCATATCTCTTCAATGGAGGGATCGTCGAGGAGTGGCTGCAGGATTCCAAAGCCGGCCACTGCATCGAAGAGGAACCGGCGGGCCGTGTCCAGGGGGCCAAGTGGCGGCAGTGGTCCCGTGAGCGCCCGCTCGTCGTAGTCAACGACGGCGGCCTCTACCAGCCTGCGGACCTCGCCTGCCTGCCTCAACGGATCGAGGCCCCTGCGCCGGATGAGCTCGCGGACTTCATCCTCGACAATTGCCAGAGCATCCATAAGTGTTCCCCCAGACGACTGCCTCCCCCAGCGGACGGCAGTGCGATTGGGTAAAGCCTAAGGAGCCCAAAGCATTGCAACAAGTGTGCAGTATCAGCTGTGGATAAGCGCAGGATAGTCACAAGATCATCAAATGCATCATCCGCACCACTGTTTACACCAGCAACACGGTGCTATGGTGAGCGCGTTAATTATCAGAAACCTGTCCGGTTTGTTCCTGGGGGATCGGCCGGAACAGCAACCCGCATGAGGCTCGTGGAGCGCCTCATTGTCTCCGGAGCCATAATGAAACGGAACCTGTCTCAGTCCCGTCACCCCGCCAGAAGACCGCTGGGCATAGCACTGCTGTTGGCCGCCCTGGTCACCGGCCCAGGCGTCTCAGGTGTTGCCTTGGCGGTGGAACCCGCTCCGGCCCCTGCCACGTCTTCGCCTGCGCCGGGCACGGCCGAGCCTTCGGCACCGGCGCCGGTTCCGACGTCGACCCCGGAGGCAAGCGCCACATCCCCGGCTGCAGCCAGCCCGCAAGCCAGCGAACCTCCGGCCCCGGCTCCATCACCCGAGACGGCGCAGTCGATGGCAGATGCGGTCGGCGTGGGCGGGGCGGAAATGGGGCAGCGGTCCGCCCGGGTAACCTCTGGCCGCTCGGACTCGCTGAAGAAACTCAGCACGGAACCGCTGGCCAGCGAAGGCACCTGGATGCCGACATTCGGTGTGCAGGGACTGGACGTCAGCGGGCACCAGCCAAGCGTGGACTGGCAGCACCAGTGAACATGGGGGCGCGTTTCGCCTACGTCAAGGCCACGGAGGGCAACTACTACACGAACCCCTACTACGGCTCCCAGTTCCAGGGCTCGCGGAATGTCGGCATGATCCGCGGCGCCTACCACTTCGCGATTCCCAACTGGTCCTCGGGTGCGGACCAGGCACGGTACTTTGTGCAGAACGGCGGTGGTTGGTCAAGCGACGGATACACCATGCCGCCGGTGCTGGACTTTGAGTTCAACCCTTACGAAGGCCGGACTATCAACGGCTTCTACTTCGGCAACACCTGCTACAACATGTCTCCCGCCCAGCTGCAAACCTGGGTGCGGGACTTCGGCACCACAATGCAGTCGCTGACCGGCAGGCTGCCGGTCATCTATACCAACACAAACTGGTGGAACCAGTGCCTCGGCAACCCGGCAGGCTTCGGTGACTACCCGCTCTGGGTCGCTGCCTACCCCAGCTCCCCCACCAACAACGCAGGACCGGTCCCCTCGGCCAGCTGGGGTACATACAGCATCTGGCAGTACAGCAGCACAGGCCCCTTTGCCGGTGACTCGAATGTCTGGAATGGCGACTATGCGGGACTGAAGGCGTTCGCCTCAAGTGGGGTGCCGCCGGCTGCCACCCGGGCCATCGACGCACTTCGGGCGTCCATGCCGTCCCTGGGCGCTGCCATTTCATCCACAGTGTGCGGGCTTCGAGACGGCGGATGCTTCCGCGGATACGAGACCGGAATCGTCATGTGGTCGCCCACTGCGGGAGCGCAACCCAGCCTCGCCGGACCCATCCGCGATGCCTGGGCCCGCAAGGGATACGAAAACGGCCAGATGGGGTATCCGGTATCCGGAGTCATTTGCGGATTGAAGAACGGCGGCTGCTTCCAGAATTACCAGGGCGGATCAATCATGTGGTCGCCGGCAACAGGAGCGGCCCTGGTGCCGTTCGGAGCTATCCGTGAGTACTGGGCGGCGCAGGGCTACGAAAACGGAGCCCTTGGGTACCCGTTGAGCGACCAGGTCTGTGGCCTTAAGAACGGCGGATGCTTCCAGCTTTTCCAGGCCGGTTCCGTCCTGTGGAGCCCGGCGACGGGTGCACGCCTGGTCAAGACCGGCCCGGTGCTGGATGCGTGGGGACGGGCGGGCTTCGAGAACGGGTTGCTCGGCTACCCGAGCGCGGATGCCGTCTGCACCAGCACCTCCTGCACCCAGAACTTCGCCGGCGGCGTTGTAGCCTGGACCTCCACCTCAGGCGCCTGGCCGGTGTTCATGGGCATGGGTGAGACGTGGAAGGACGCCCGGACAAAGGGCGAGCCGATTGGCTTCCCGGTTGCGGGAGAAGTGTGCGGGCTCCGCGGGGGAGGCTGCTACCAGCTGTTCCAGGGCGGTGTCCTGCTGTTCTCCCCCACCACCGGAGCGTCCACACTCACTGGCCGGATCCTTGATTACTGGCAAAAATCCGGATTCGAGAACGGCCGGCTCGGCTACCCGACCGGCCCCGCGAGCTGCGGGGCCGTCCAGACCGAATGCCGTCAGTCATTTGAGAAAGGCGTGGCAGCCTATTCCGCCACCACGCCGCCCGAAACTGTGGCGGCAGGAGCAATGGCGGCCGGCTGGGAACGCACAGGCTGGGGTGCGGGCAGCCTGGGTTATCCAACCTCAGGCCAGTACTGCGGACTGAAGGACGGTGGCTGCTTCCAGATGTTCACCAAGGGTGCGTTGATGTACTCGCCGGCCACCGGCGCCCAGCCGAGCATCCTGGGACCGATCCGTGACCTGTGGCAAAAGACGGGTTTTGAAAACGGCTCCCTCAGCTACCCGGCATCCGCTGTGATCTGCGGTTTGGTAGACGGCGGATGCTTCCAGAACTACTCCTCGGGAACGGTGCTGTGGTCGCCGGCCAGCGGAGCCAATGCGGTCATGTTCGGCCCCGTGCGGGACGCATGGGTCAGCTCCGGATTCGAGGCCGGCAAGCTCGGTTATCCGGTCAGCGGGCAGATCTGCGGGCTGCGCAACAGTGGCTGTTTCCAGAACTTCTCCAAGGGCACGGTCATGTACTCCCCTGCCACCGGGGCACAGGCTCTCACGTCAACTCCCATCAGGGAACGGTGGGCCGCCACAGGGTACGAATCCGGCTCACTGGGCTACCCCACGAGCGGAACCATCTGCGGCCTTCGCAACGGCGGCTGCTTCCAGAACTTCGAAAAAGGCACCATCATGTGGTCATCCACCAGCGGCGCCCACCTGATAACGCCAGGGCCGATCCAGCAGAGCTGGGCCAGCCAGGGATTCGAAGCCGGGGCCCTGGGGTATCCCACCAGCAGCCAGACCTGCACAGCAGACAGGACTTCCTGCAGCCAGTCTTTCCAGGGCGGCACCATCACCTGGACAGCGGCAGGCGGCGCAAGGATCACCCTGCGCTGATTAAAAAGAAAAGGGAGGCGGAACCCGCACAGCGGGTTCCGCCTCCCTTTCTATTTGGACTACTGGCTAGTGGCCGTACTCCAGCAAGTCGATCAGGTAGGAGCCATATCCGCTCTTGACCAACGGCTCCGCCCGCTCCCGCAGTTCGTCGTCCGTGAGGAAGCCAAGCCGCCAGGCAATTTCTTCGGGTGCCCCGATCTTCAGGCCCTGCCGGTTCTCAGTGGTGCGGACAAAGTTGGACGCGTCATTGAGGTCATTGAAGGTTCCGGTGTCCAGCCACGCAGTTCCGCGGGGAAGGATCTCCACCTGCAGCTTTCCCCTGTCCAGGTACGTCCGGTTGACGTCCGTGATCTCAAGTTCCCCCCGCGCAGAGGGCTTGAGGTTCCGGGCAATTTCCACGACGTCGTTGTCGTAGAAGTAGAGACCGGGAACCGCATAGTGGCTTTTCGGCTTGTCGGGCTTCTCTTCAAGCGAAATGGCCCGGCCTTCGGAATCGAATTCAACACTCCGTATGCCTTGGGATCGGCTACCCAATAACCGAAGACCGCGCCGCCGTCGATGTTCTCGAAGCGGCGCAGCTGCGTGCCCATGCCCTGGCCGTAGAAAATGTTGTCACCCAGGACAAGGGCAACATTGTCATCGCCAATGTGCTCTGCGCCCAGGATGAAGGCCTGTGCCAGGCCGTCCGGGGAGGGCTGCTGCTTGTAGGTGATGGAAACGCCGAAACGCGAGCCGTCCCCCAGCAGCCGTTCGAACTGGTCCGCGTCATGCGGGGTAGTGATGATCAGGATGTCCCGGATGCCCGCAAGGATCAGTGTGGACAGCGGGTAGTAGATCATTGGCTTGTCGTAGACCGGGACCAACTGCTTGCTGACGCCCAGCGTGATGGGGTGAAGCCTGGAGCCGGTACCGCCGGCAAGTATTATTCCGCGCATGTCCCCCATCTTTCCTTTCGCTAACTGCCGCGGCAAATCCGGTACCCTTGGGAATTATGCAGCGACTTCTTGTTACCGGCGGTGCCGGGTTCATCGGTTCCAACTTCGTCCATTACGTACTTGATAACACCGATGACCACGTGACCGTGCTGGACAAGCTGACCTACGCAGGCAACCTGGAATCACTCCGCGGCCTTCCCGAGGACCGTTTCACCTTTGTCCAGGGTGATATCGCCGACGCCGGGCTGGTGGACGGGCTGGTCGCCGCGACAGACGTGGTGGTCCACTACGCGGCCGAATCGCACAACGACAACTCGCTGCATGACCCGCGCCCGTTCCTGGACACCAACATCATCGGCACCTACACGCTGATCGAGGCGGCCCGGAAGCACAACAAGCGCTTCCACCACATCTCCACCGACGAGGTGTACGGCGACCTGGAGCTGGATGACCCGGAGCGGTTCACCGAGCAGACCCCGTACAACCCCTCCAGCCCGTACTCCTCCACCAAGGCGGGCTCTGATCTGCTGGTCCGGGCCTGGGTGCGGTCCTTCGGGCTGCAGGCGACCATCAGCAACTGCTCCAACAACTACGGCCCGTACCAGCACGTGGAAAAGTTCATCCCCCGGCAGATCACCAATGTCATCGACGGCGTCCGGCCCAAGCTCTACGGCAAGGGCGAAAACGTCCGCGACTGGATCCACGCCAACGACCACTCCTCGGCCGTGCTTGCCATCATCGCCAAGGGCAGGATCGGCGAAACCTACCTGATCGGCGCCGACGGCGAGAAGAACAACAAGGACGTCGTCGAGCTGATCCTCAAGCACATGGGCCAGTCCCCGGACGCCTACGACCACGTGGTGGACCGGCCCGGACACGACCTGCGCTACGCCATCGACTCCACCAAACTCCGCGATGAACTCGGCTGGGAACCCCGGTTCTCCAACTTCGACGCCGGCATCGAGGACACCATCGCCTGGTACCGCGACAACGAGGACTGGTGGCGGCCGCAGAAAGCAGCCACCGAAGCCAAGTACAAGGAACAGGGCCAGTAGTCCATGCCTTTGGAATTCTCGAAAAAGCTTGCTGCCCGCGAGACCCCTATCCCCGGAGTCGTCCTGTACGACCTCCCGGTGCACGGAGACAACCGGGGCTGGTTCAAGGAAAACTGGCAGCGGGAGAAAATGGTCGCCCTTGGACTTCCGGATTTCCGCCCGGTCCAAAACAACATCTCGTTCAACGAGAAGGCTGGAACCACCCGCGGCATCCACGCGGAGCCGTGGGACAAGTTCATTTCGGTAGCCACCGGCAAGATCTTCGGTGCCTGGGTCGACCTTCGCCAAGGGCCGTCGTTTGGCACTGTTTTCACTGCTGAACTGGACCCGAGCCAGGCTATTTTCATTCCCCGCGGCGTGGGCAACGCGTTCCAGACGCTCGAGGACAACACGGCTTACACCTATCTTGTGAACGACCACTGGTCAGCTGATGCGCAAAGCCAGTACACGTTCCTGAACCTTGCAGACGAGACGGTCTCGGTCCCCTGGCCCATCCCGTTGAGCCAGGCCGAGCTGTCCGACAAGGACAAGGCGCATCCCCGCCTGGCCGACGTCGTGCCGATGCCGCCGAAGAAGACCCTGGTTGTGGGTGCGAACGGACAACTGGGCAAAGCCCTCCGTAATCTCTACGAACGAGATTCGTCGGTCGAGTTCGCCGGCCGCTCCGAATTCGATCTGGGCAACCGGGAATCCTTCGCCGGCCGGAACTGGAAGAACTACTCCACCATCATCAACGCGGCCGCCTACACGGCAGTTGACGCTGCAGAATCCCCGGAGGGACGCGGCGAAGCCTGGTCCGTCAACGTCGCGGCCGTGTCCGCGCTGGCCAGGACCGCCGTCGAGCATGACCTCACGCTGGTCCATGTTTCCTCCGACTACGTTTTCGATGGCACCCAGGTCCGCCATGGCGAAGACGAGCCCTTTACCCCGCTTGGCGTCTACGGCCAGACGAAAGCCGCCGGCGATGCGATTGTCCAGGTGGTGCCCCGCCACTACATCGTCCGCACCAGCTGGGTCATCGGCGACGGAAACAATTTCGTCCGCACCATGGCATCCCTGGCTGACCGGGGCATTGAGCCCTCCGTGGTCAATGACCAAATCGGCCGCCTCAGCTTCACGGAGGACATTGCCGCCGGCATCCGCCACCTGCTTGATTCGGGTGCGGAGTATGGGACCTACAATCTCACCAGTGACGGCGAGCCGCAATCCTGGGCAGACCTCGCGGCCGACGTGTACGAATTGTCCGGCAAGGACCGTGCCGCTGTGACCGGCGTCAGCACTGCCGAGTACTTCAAGGGGAAGGAAGCGGCGCCCCGTCCCCTCAACAGCGTGCTGGACCTGACCAAGATCAAGGCAGCCGGGTACGAGCCGGCCCTGTCGAGCACCCGCCTGGAGTCCTACGTCAAGAACGGACTGATTAAACAGTGACCGTGCCCGCCCGCACCCCCGACACACTCGTCATCATGCCCGCGTGGAACGAGTCCGAGTCCATCGGAAACACCATCCGGGAAGTCTTCGAATTCGGCCCTCCCTGCGATGTCCTGGTCGTCGATGACGGCTCCCGCGACAATACAGCCCAGGTTGCCCGGGCGCAGGAGCCACTGTCCTGCAACTGCCGTTCAACATGGGCGTGGGCGGCGCGATGCGGACCGGCTTCAAGTACGCGAAAAGCCACGGCTACAGCCAGGTCATCCAGGTCGACGCGGACGGCCAGCATGATCCCCGCGACATCAAGGCTGTGCTCGACGGCCTCCAGCACGCCGACATCGCCATTGGTGCCCGGTTCGCCGACAAAGGCAACTACACGGTGCGCGGCCCGCGGAAATGGGCCATGAAGGTACTGGCGTGGACGATCTCCAGGGTCGCCGGAACAACGCTGACCGACGTTACCTCCGGATTCCGGGCAGCAAACATGAAAGCGATCCGCCAGTATGTTGACCACTATCCGGCGGAGTATCTTGGCGACACCATCGATTCGCTGGTTGTTGCGATCCGCTCCGGATGTACCGTCAGGCAAGTCGCGGTCTCGATGCGTGCCCGCCAGGGCGGCACGCCCAGCCACGACCCAATAAAGGCCGCCATATACCTCGGACGCTCAGGAATGGCCTTGCTGTTTGCCCTGACGCGGAAGAAAACCGAGCCATCCACTAACTAGGATTCCAATATGTCGCTCCTTATGGGCTCCATCGTCGTCGTGGCGATCCTCTTCTTTGTCTTCGAGATGCTCCGCCGGCAGAAACTTCGGGAGAAGTATGCCGTTCTGTGGATTGTCATCGGCATAGGCACCCTCCTCCTTTCCGCTTTTCCGTCACTCCTCGAAAAAGCCAGCGGACTCATCGGCATCCAGGTGCCGGCGAACCTTCTGTTCATCATGACGCTCATTCTGCTGGTAGGCGTCTGCCTCCATCTCTCCCGGGAGCAGTCGCAGGCTGAAGACGAGGTAAGGATCCTCTGCGAGGAAGTGGCTTTGCTCCGCGCAGAACTGGCTGATGTCCGGAACCAGATTGAAGTGGGGCGCGGGCCCGTCAACGGTTCGGAGCCGCACGGGCACTAGCTCCCTCCTGGGCGGCACGGCAAAAGGCCGCACAACTAAAGAAGCGAAAACAAGAAAAGGGACGCCCGGCCGGGCGTCCCTTTCTTTGCAGCCTTTAGCTCACAATGTGTTTGGCGAGGCGGGGCAGCGAATCGAACTTGCCCTTCTGGACCGACTTCAGGATCAGGGAAGCGGCGTTCAGCCGGGATGTCGTGTGGAAGCTTGCGGCCCGCGCTGCCCCTTTCCAGCCCAGCTTGCCGAAACGCTCGGCCTGCTGCTGGAAGAACCGCCGCTCCTCGTCAAAACGCCTGCCGTCCAATGCACGCACGGATGAATCAGATGCAGAATGCCGGCGGTACAGGAATGCCAGGACGGGATCCACAATCATGGAGCCGTGCTCTGCTGCGATATCCAGCAGGAGTGCGAGGTCCTGGACCACGTCCAGGCCCTCCGTGAAGCCGATACGCTTCACCGTCTCGGAACGCCACGCCAGCGAGGGGAAATAGGCCCAGTCGGCGCGGACGAGGCTGGTTGCCATTGCCTCGCCCTTCAGTTCGATGCGCTCACTGGTCTTCGGGGCGTAGACCTTCTTCACGGCATCCACCAGGGGGGTGCACGCAATGCCCTGTTCGTCAATCACCTGGACACCCGGCTGGACGACGTCGGCCTTGGGGTATTCCTCAAAGGCGCTGACAACAACGTCCAGGTAGTTGGGGAGCATGATGTCGTCGGCACCCATGATGACCACATAGGGCGCTTCGACCAGCGTCAGTGCCTTGCGGTAGTTACCGTTGGCACCGAGATTCTGCTCGTTCTTCATGTAGGTGACGCGGGGATCCGTGATGGTTGAAAACCAGCGCTCGGGTTCTGGATCGGGGTACCCGTCGTCGATGACAACAAGCCGCCAGTCCTGGTTCTCCTGATTCATCACGCTGCGGGCGGCGAGCTTCATTTGATGGACATCGCCGTAGTACGGCAACATTACGTCAACGGTCATGGACCTGAGGTTCCTTCCGTGGTTTCCGCTCGAAGAGCTCGGCGGCTGCGTCCCCTCGAGTATAGTTGACCGGCACCCGCGTCCTTCCCGGCAGGCGCAGCTTGCTAGACTGCTTGGGACCTGCCCGCCCCGCTGGCACCGCCCGGAGGCACGAGGAGAAACTTATGGAGCCCGCATCCGCCCCGAAGCCGCGCGTCAGCGTATGCATGGCGGCATATAATGGCGCCCGCCACATCAAGGAACAAATTGACTCGATCCTGGCGGAAATCGGCCCAGGGGACGAGTTGATTGTTGTCAACGACTGTTCCACCGACGAAACGCCGGCGGTTGTCGCCGGAATGAACGACCCGCGGATCCGGCTGATCCAGGCCGAGCGCAATAACGGCTACGTCCGTACGTTCGAGTGGGCCCTCAGTGAGGCCCGCGGCGAGTTCGTGTTCCTTTCGGACCAGGACGACGTGTGGCTGCCTGGCCGGGTGGAACGCATGATCTCGGCCATGGACGGCAAGGACATGGTGGTCAGCAACTGCAAACACTTCGATGGGCCCCTTGGACCATTCCATGAGATCCGCCTCCGGCCCGAAGATTCCTCGCACGCCGTCCGCAACATCCTCGGCATCGTGGTCGGGTACCGGCTGCATTGGGGATGCGCCATGGCTGTGCGGCACAGGCTCCTCGAGCAGGTACTGCCTTTCCCGACCTACATGAAAGAGTCCCACGACCAGTGGCTGGCCACAGTGGGCAACGTTAACCGTTCCATCGTTTACCTGGAAGAAGACACCATCCTGCATCGTTTACACGGTGAAAACCTGACCCCACACGGCATCCGTTCCGCATCCAAGATCCTGAAGGCACGGATCGTCTTCCTCCGCAACGTCTATGAGGCCGTCCGGCGCGCGCGGCGGGCCAGGGCAGCGTGATGGTTCCCGAAGAGTTGGCAGGAGCCCAGCCGGCCCGGGACGTGTGCGGAGTCGTTTCGGCTTTCAACCCCGGCCCGGAGAACGTGGCCAACGTCACCTGGCTCCTGCGCTTTGTTGAGCACGTTGTGGTGGTTGACGACGGGTCACCCAACGACGTCTCCCCGGCACTGGAAGAGATGGAGCGGGCGGGCGCCGTCGTTATAAGGCTGGCCACGAATTCCGGGATTGCCCGCGCGCTGAACGTCGGCATCAAGGAAGCCATTTCCCGCTGGAATCCCGAGTGGGTGGTGACCATGGACCAGGATTCGCGGTTTACCGGCGACTATGTGGTTTCGGCGTTGGCAACGGCGCGCAACTCCCATGAACCGGAAACGGTAGGCATGGTCTGCGCTGAATCACACAACAACATTCCCCTGCCGACCTGGGGCAACCCGGACGAACCCCAGATCTTCGATCCGATGACCAGCGGCACCCTGGTACGCACAAGCTCATTCAAGGCCGTTGGTTTCTTCGACGAGGGCTTCTTCATTGACTGCGTGGACTCCGAATTCAACGCCCGGCTGCGTGAACGTGGACTGCGCGCCCTGGCCGGGAGGGGCTGCAACCTGGAGCACAGCCTGGGCAATGCACGTCCCATGAAGATCCTTGGCTGGCATGCACGGGTGGGCTCCAAGAAACTGTATGTCTACTACCACGCACCGTTCCGTGTGTACTACATCACGCGCAACTCATTGATTCTCGCCCGGCGTTACGCCCTGAAACAGCCGACGTGGGTCCTTCGCCGGATCTACATGGAGATCCAGAGCCACGTTGTCAGGTTCGGATTTGGCCCCAACCGGAAAAAGCACCTCGTCGCCGCGCTGGCGGGCGTTCGTGATGCCCTACGCCAGAAGATGGGCAAGATCGACGACTCCCTCGCCGCCCGGCTGCGGTAGCAAAACCCATCATCCAGCAGTGCCCTGGCCCGGCCGAGACCGAAAGACCAGTCATGACCACCACTTCAGGAACAATCTTTGTCCTCTACCACAAGGGATTAAGGACCGGCGGCCCCGAAGCCCTGCACCAGCTCGTGGATATGCTCCGGGAGCTTGGGCAGGATGCCTACCTGGTTCCGCACCCCCACACAGCCCACAATTCGCGGGTGGAGCAGTACAACGTCTACAACGCGCCCGAAGCTCCTGAGATTGTGGATTCGCCCGAGAACGTGGTTGTCTTCCCGGAAACCTACATTTACGAAATGCCGAAGGTGAAGCTCGCCCGGCGCATGTGCTGGTGGTTGAGCATCGACAACTCGCTTACGTTCATGGCGGAGAGGATGTGGCAGCGCAACACCGCAGGCTGGTGGACAAGGCGAAAGAAGGCGCTGTTCCGTTCGCGCGGATGTGGAAGAACCGGGTGAATCCCGGCATGCTCCGGAAAGACCGGGACGTAGTCCACCTGGTCCAGTCGTCCTACGCCTGGGCCTTCATTGCCACCCGCCTGGACGTGGTGCCCTCGCTCCTTTCCGACTACACGCCAAACGCTGAGTTCCAGGGCACGCCCGAGTCACCGCGCAACCGGCAACTGGTCACCTACAACCCTGCCAAGGGTGGGCACCTGATTGACGCGGTCAGGGCCCAGTGCCCGCCGTCTATCGAGTGGCGCCCTATCGCGGGGATGACTCGGTCCGAGGTTGTAGCGACACTGCAGGGATGCGGCATCTACCTGGACCTGGGGCACCACCCGGGCAAGGACCGGATGCCCCGCGAGGCGGCCCTGTCCGGTGCACTCACCGTGGTCGCCCGGAGGGGTTCGGGGGCCTTCTACGCCGACGTTCCCGTTCCCTGGGAACACAAGGTCACGCCGGGCCGCGATGAAGTGCCGACGGCTGCAGCCATGCTTCCCCGACTCATCGAAAACTTTGACGCCGAGGTGGCAAAGCAGGACACCTACCGGTCCGCCATCCTCAACGAGCGCTCCAGGTTCAAGAGCGAAGTCGAAGACGTATTTGTGCGGGGCCGGCTTGGCAAGGACGCCTATGACTACCTGTAGTGCGCGCCCCAGGCCAGGGGGACAGGCATGATCAAAAGGATTGCAGCGTTCGCCGGGCTGCCGCTGCTGGCCTCGCTGGCGTCGTTCATCCTTCTGCCGATCATCGCGCGGGTAGGCGGAGCCCCGGCTTGGAACTCCCTTGCCGTCGGCCAGGCGGTGGGCGCCATCGCCGCCATTGTCATAGCACTGGGATGGCCGCTCACGGGACCGGCTGCCGTGGCGTCCGCGCCGGAAGAGGCAGTACGACGGCGTCACTACGCCGTCAGCTTCGTCACCCGCTCGTTCATGTTCCTTTGCACTGTGCCCCTCATGGCGGTTGCGCTGGTGTTCACCAGTGGCACCAACCAGTTTTGGGTCGCTTTCCTGATGGCGTGCGCCCAGGCTGCGGCCGGCCTGACCCCGGCCTGGTACTGCATCGCGACAGGACATGCGGGGCGGATCGCGAAGTACGACGTCGTCCCGCGGATGATTGCCACCCTTGGTGTCATTCCGTTGCTGTTCGCAACGGGTGAGATCTACCTCTACCCCCTGATCCTGCTGGTACTGGGCCTGGCAGGAACATTGTGGTTCAACAAGGACCATTCGGAGCGCGAGGATTTCAAAGGACTCACCCTGCCCGTCGTCCTGAGAGAAATCTGGGGACTTCGGGCCGGCGCAGGCATCACTGTAGCCGCCGGGGCCTACGCCTCCACGCCTGTTCTGGTGGTGCAATTTGCCGCTTCAGCTGCCGGTTTGGCCGCCTTCGTCTCTGCCGAGAAGCTCTACCGCATCGGGCAGCTTGCCACGGCAGCGCTGGGCAACAGCCTCCAGGGCTGGGTCAGCGAATTCGGTGCTGACCATAAGCACCGCCGGAAGTTCTCGCTCATGGCGCTCACCGGCCTGGGCCTTGCCGGCTGGTTGATCATGACCCTGGTGGGACCTTGGGCCAGTGCGGTGCTCTTCGGTGCAGCATTGGCCGCCGACTTCTGGACGTGCTTCTGGTTTGGCCTGTCGTTCCTGCTTGTCTGCGTAACAACATCCACCGGCGCCCATTGGCTTGTGCCGGCGAAGCGGATGCGTGTTGTGTTCTCCAGCACCATTACCGGCGCCGTGGTGGGCCTGCCCGCCATGATCATCCTTTCCGGCCTGATGGGTGGCGCAGGAGGCGCGCTTGGCCTGGCGATCGGTGAAATCGCAGTCACAGCCATCCAGTTGCGCGCTGTCCTGCAGCTTCTCCAGGACAAGGCGCCGGAGGACAGGACCGAGGAAGTACCTTCGTGAGCTGGATTGGTATTCTTCCCGCGGTGGTGACCGCCATCCTCCTGCTCTACGTTCCCGGTGCTGTGGTGGCGGCATGCCTGAAATTCCGTCTGGGCGGCATCCTCGGCCTTGCCCCCCTTCTGTCGACGGCAGCGGCAGGACTGGCCGGAGTGCTCGCCGGTATCCTTGGCGTCCCTTGGAGCGTCCTGCCGTTTGCCGCAGTGACGGCTCTGCTTGCCGGGGCCGCCCTGCTGGTCACGCGCGGCCTCCGCCATCGGATTGCGGGCGCGCCGCCCTGGCGGCAGTGGCTGCCTTTCGCTGCCATGGCCCTTGCCACTGTCCCTATCTCCGTACGCTTCATCCAGCTGGTCGGCTCCCCCGAGCACCCCTCCCAGGTTTTCGACAACGTCTTCCACCTGAACGCCATCCGGTACATCCTGGACACCGGCAACGCCTCGTCGCTGAATCTCGCGTCGCTCCAGGGGGTCTCCGGTTTCGATGCTGTGTATCCTGCCGCGTGGCATTCGTTCGCGGCGCTCCTGGTCCAGGTGGCCGCCGTCGACATCCCTACGTCGCAAAACGTGCTCAACCTGGTCCTCGCGGCTGTCCTCTGGCCGGCGTCGTGCCTGTTCCTGGTGGCCAAGACCATCTCGCGCCGGCCGGCCGCCCTCGTGGTCGCTTCAGTGATCGCTGCCGCCCAGGTCGCCTTCCCGTTCCTCATGATCGTCTGGGGTCCGCTGTTTCCGTATGCGCTGGCGCTCAGCATGATGCCGGCGGTCATAGCCTGCCTCGCGGCTGTCGCCCGGCTGGGCCGTACACGGACAGACCCGCTGCGCAGCTGGGTCCCGGCACTGCTGCTCGCACTTGCGGGACTTGCCTTTGCACATACCAGTTCGATCAACACCACCATCGCCGTAAGTTTTCCCATTCTCGGACTGCTCTGGTGGCACCTCGCGAGGAACACCAAGTTCCAAGCCAGCGTGCTGCGGGCATGGCTCTTCATCGGCGGGACCCTGCTCTCCCTTGTGCTGGCTGCCGCACTTTGGTTGAAATTGCGCCCTGCACCCTACGACAACTGGGGGCCGACGGTGAAACCTGGCGCCGCCGTCGGGGAAATCCTGACTGTAAGCCCCATGCAATCAGCCATACCGGCGCTGGTTGTCGCCATCCTTTCGGTTGCCGGTCTGCTCACGGTCTTCCAAACCCGAAGGTTGCGCTGGCTGGCAGCCTGTTATGGCGTCGTCGGTG
Organism: Arthrobacter nitrophenolicus; assembly: GCF_000332815.1. Lineage (GTDB taxonomy): Bacteria > Actinomycetota > Actinomycetes > Actinomycetales > Micrococcaceae > Arthrobacter > Arthrobacter nitrophenolicus. Next base: position 62,743 of record NZ_AOFD01000007.1, on the reverse strand, counting down.
CACTGTACGTGGTGGCTGCGTCGTTTCCCAAGGGTGCCCTGCGCGATGCCCTCATAGGCACGTGGTACCAGGACACGTACCGGCTTGCTGCCCTGCTGCCGCTGTTCGCAACCCCGCTTGCGGTCGTGGGCGGCCTGCGGCTCTGGGATTCATGGCGGAACTCCGCTGCTGCCCGCCGCCTGCACGGCACCCTGGAGCGGCGGTTCCGCTGGCTGGCAGACCGGGGACCGGTTGCCGGGGCGGCTCTTGCTACTGCTGTGTTCGCACTGCTGGCGACATTCGCCGGCCCTGTCACGCACTATATCGGTGGTGCGTCCACTGTTTACCGGTTCGATGCAGCCTCAGAGCTGCTGACCCCGGATGAGCTCGCGCTGTTGAAGCGTCTCCCACATCATGTTCCCGCCGATGCGGTCATTGCAGACAACCCCTGGAACGGCAGTTCCCTCGCCTACGCCTACAGCGACCGGCCTGTTCTGACCGCCCACCTGTTCGCGGAAAAGGACCAGGACGCAGTCCTGATTGACGAACACCTGAAGGACACACCGGATGATGCCCGGATGTGCGAAGCACTGAAAAGCAAAAACGTACGGTACGTGCTGGACTTCGGCAGCCGGTACCTGATAGATCTCCCCGGATCCGGAGAGTATCCAGGCGTCACCGACATCGGGGATGCCCCCGGCTTTAAGCTGGTCGATTCCCAGGGCCCATCTGCCCGGCTGTACGAAATTTCGGCGTGCGCATGACAAACCCCCTGCACCATCGAACGTTGCCCTGCCTCAACATCCGTGGCACGGGCACTAGGCTGGAAGGGTGATTCCCGTTTCTCTCCGAGCAAAAATAAGGCTGCCGCCTTGTTGACGGGGCTCTTGTCCCTGTCTGCATGTGCCACCACTCCCCCGGGCACTGTTCAGGGTGCCCTCACAGGAATCGGCAGCAACGCTGCCCAGGGCGCGGTCAGCGCGTGGGGGCTGGCATGGGGCGGTGCCGTCAAAGGCACCTCGGTGAGCTACTCCCCCGACGGCTCCGCAGCCGGGCTCAAGGCCTTCCAGGACGGGCAGGCACATTTCGCGGTAAGTTCCGCCCCCCTTACCCAGCAGGAAGCCATATCCGTTCGCGGCATGTGCACATCTGACGGCGCCGTATCGGTGGCGGCCGGGGTTTTGCCTGTGGGCGTTGCCATCAAAATCAAGGGTGTCAACGATGTGGTGCTGGACGCCCCCACCCTCGCCGCGATCCTGCAGGGTGAGATCACGCGCTGGAATGATCCCCGCATCACCGGCCTGAATACCGGAACCGAGCTCCCCGACCTTGAAATCACCGTCATCGCGCCGGAAGGCCCCTCGGATACGGTACGTCCGGTAAACGATTACCTCAACGGGGAGGCCGGTGTTGCCTGGGACCCCGATTCCCCGGACAGCTGGCCGTCCACGGTCATAGGACAGGTATCTTCGCCGCCGCTGGACCTCGCAGACAAGCTGGATGACACCAACGGCGGGCTTTCCATTCTCGACGGAAGCATCATCGGCAACCGTTTCACTGCAGCGCAGCTCGTCTTTGACGGCAAGCCGAGGCGGCTGCAGGCCTCCTCTGTCGTCGACGCCGTCACCACAGGGGAAGTGGATTCGTCCCCGCGCGGCGTGGTTCAGAAACTGGACGGGGCCTCCGGCTATGCGTTGGGCACCGTGCTTTACGTTCATATGTGCCGGGAATACTCCGAGCCCGCCTTGACCCGGCTGAGCCGGTCCCTGGGCCAGAGCCTCCTCAGCGAAGACGCGCAGAAGAACGCCAACGCATTCGCCTTTGTCATGTCACCCAGCAAGACGGCAGTAAGCGAAGCCCGTGCATTGATTGGCACCAACGGAGACGGACAATGACCCTTTTCCTCAGCAACGTCCGACGCGGACTTCCACGTCCCCTGCCGACATTCGGGCTCCTGGCCACAATTTTCGCCCTCTTGTTCGGGCTGTGGGCGGTTGCCACCCCGCTCATGGGTGCACCCGACGAGCCCGCACACACGATCAAGGCCGCAGCCGTGGTCCGCGGCCAGGTCCTCGTGGAGGAGGGCACTTCCTTCGGTCACGGTGTTCATGTCCGGGTCCCCAACTACATCGCAAGCCTTCACGCCCAAAGCTGCTATAAATTCAACCGCGCACAAGCAGCCGATTGCGCAGCGCCGGTCTATGCGGACGACACTTTCACGAATATCGGTGTGACCTCCGCCGGCTCCTACAACCCGATGTACTACTGGGTGGTCGGGCTCCCCACCCTGTTCATGTCCGGCGCTCCGGCCATCTATGCGATGAGGCTTGTCAGTGCAGCTCTCTGCGCATTGTTCTTTGCCGCCGGGTTCACCGCCCTGACCGAACTGCGGCGCCCCAAATACCCCGTCCTCGTCGCGGCCCTCACCATGACTCCGATGATCCTGTTCCTCGGCGGAGGCATCAACCCGAACTCCCTCGAAATCGCAGCCACCATGGCAGCCTTTGCCGGTTTCGTCGTGGTGCTGGACAACTGGCGCAACACACGACGGGTCCTGCCAGCGCTCGCAACGGTCGTGGCAGCGACAGTGGTCCTGGCAAATGCACGCCAGATTTCCTTGGTGTGGCTGCTGTGTGCCCTGATCGTCGGCGTATGTTCGTTCCGGCTGCGCCGCACGCTCGCCGTCTTCACCGACAAGCGTGTATTGACCGCCGTCGCGGTGGCTGTCCCGGGCGCGCTGCTGGGATTCCTGTGGATGTACGTTGCCGCCAACGGGCCTGCGAATGTCGGCGTGGCACCGGAGGGGATAGCGAATCCGCACCCGGACGCCCCTCTCTACCGCGGCTTCATGATCATGCTCGACCGGACCTACGATTTCTTCCCGCAGTACATCGGCACCATGGGATGGCTGGACACACCGGCGCCTGAGCTGGTGACACTTGTGTGGGGCGGCCTGATGATCGCCGCACTGGTTGTTCCCTTCTGCGTCCGCCCCCTGCGCAACTGGACGGGCTACTGGGTGGCCCTCGCCATGCTCTACCTTGTCCCTGCACTCCTGCAGACGGCGCTCTGGCGCGGCATGGGATTCATCTGGCAGGGACGGTATACGCTGCCTCTCGTCGTCGTGCTGTTCGTCAGTGTTGGCCTGGGGCTCCGGAAGCTCCGGTTCCCGACCTCCCCGGTTGCAGTGCACATTTCGCGGGTGATGTTCTGGCTGATTGTGTTTTGCCACACCCTGACGTTCGTTTACGTCCTCCGCCGTTATGTGGTGGGAATCAGTGAGATTGCCAACTGGCAAACACTTTTCTCTTCACCCGACTGGCAGCCGCCGCTCGGCTGGTTCACTCTAACGGCGGCCTATCTGCTGGTGACCGCAGCCGGGGTCCTGCTCCTGTTCCGCTACCTGCACCCGGGCCAGCCGCTGATTGTCCGGGCTGCCGCTTCTGGCGGCAAGGGTAAGGGTCCGGCCAGGGCGGGCAGGCAGCATGAGCAGCCGCACGTGGGGGAAACGGCCTCTACAATGCCGAATACCGGAGACCCTGTTACCTCCGGGTCCGAGGTAAAGACAGGTCCCGGCCAGTCCTAGGTTCCGTTCCAAGGGGCGGGAGGGGACAAAGGCGTCATCTCCCGCCGCCCGGGGAGACGGTTTCAGCCCGTCAAAGGCCGTGGGGCTTACGTTGTGTCGCCCGGACGGCGCTGCCGTCGGATTCACCGGCGCGTGACCTGCCGGCTATGGGTGAAGCTGTATCCGCCTGACCACTTAGGATGCGGTACCCGGCGGCTGGAGCGGGAGGCGGAGTCCTGGCGTGTTCAGGAGAACCCGACAGTGAGCGCCAGCGCTATTCTCCCGCGTCCCGCTTGAAGATCCAGTGGCGGTACAGGAAGTAATTCCAGACCGTGGTCATGACCGTGGCACATGCCTTACCGATCAGGTAGGACCAGCCGAGGGCGTCAAACCCTGTCACCACGAGGTCGCTGACCGCGATGTTCACAATCACCAGCAGGATGTACTTAACGGCGGAAACGCTGCCCTTGTTGGTGGCGCGGAAGGTGAACATTCTCTGCAACAGGAAGTTGAACACCAGGCTGACGACGAATGCAATAGGTGTCGCAAGCCACAGTTCCACTCCGAAGACTTCATGCAGCAGTGCAAGGAGCCCCAGGTCAAGGGCGAAGGAAAGACCGCCGACAAACAGGAACCGGACAACAGCGTTCTGGTAAAGGCCAAGGGCAAGCCCCGGGACTGACGGGGGCGCTTGCAGGTGATTGTGGAGACGACGATGCACCAGAAATAGAACTGCGCATCGTTGTTATCCTCCCCGGAAGCTGGAGCGCACAGATATAAACCCCGTACGTCCAAAGTATGGTTAAACCTATCATGCAAAATTCCCTCAGGCCGACGCTGCCGCGTCCGCTCAACTCACCCCTGCCCGACAAAAAACGCCCTTCGCCGCTGCGCGTTTTGTTGGTTTCCTGGCTTCTGTTCGGCTGCATTGGCACCCTCTGGAGCTTCGCCTCTCCCCTGATGTCCATACCCGATGAGCCGGCGCACGCCATCAAGCCGCGGCCGTTGCCCGGGGACAGTTCAGCGGCGCCAGTACCGGTGTCCAGGGGGAACGGCTGACTGTAAACGTTCCAGGCTATGTGGCCAGCCTCGACGCCTACAAGTGCTTCGCCCACCACCCCTACCTGACTCCGGCGTGCGCGCCACCCATCGATTCGACAGACCGCGGCTGGGTACCCGCACAGACTTCCGCCGGAAATTACAATCCGGTGTACTACGGCATCGTGGGAATCGGAAGCCGTGGTCTCAGTGGTGAGCCGGCGCTGTATGCGATGCGGCTTATCAGCGCATGGCTGGTTGCGTTTTTCCTCGCGGCCATAATGTGCGCTGCATCGTCGTTGCGTCACTACCATCGACCGGTCATAGCCTGCGCCATCGCGCTGACGCCTGCCGTCTTCTTCCTGTCCGGCTCCGTTAATCCCAACGGCCTTGAGATCGCTGCGGCAGGTGCTGTCTTCATGAGCCTGTGTGCGATCTTCGAGCGGACCGCGGCCGGAATGCCCGGCAGCAGGTTGCTCTTTGTCATTGCAGCGCTGTCCGGCAGCCTGCTGGCCCATACCCGGCCGCTTTCCCTGCTATGCTTGCGATCGCCGCCGTGTCCGCTATTCTCTGCTTCGGATTCAAGACGTTTATTCGCACTTTTGCGGTCCGTGGCTTCCAACTGGCCGTCCTCGCTGTCGGCCTGTCCAGCCTGTTTGCCCTGTGGTGGGTGCTGTCCGCCAAGAGCTTTGACAGCCTGCTCGCTGGTGCTCCGCTACCGGCCGAGGAAGCCGCCGTTGCGATGCTGGACAAGACCGTGTTCTTCATGGTCGAGTACGTTGGGGTTCTTGGGTGGATCGACACCCTGCCTCCTCCTGCTGCAGTTTACGCGTGGGTCCTTGGATTCGGTGCCATGCTCTTCCTGGCTTTTACGGCACGCCCGGTCCGGGGACGGTGGGTCATGGCCCTCCTGGCCCTGACCGTCATCGTTGTACCGGCCGCCCTGCAGGCAAGTTCAAGCGAGACCCTGGGTTGGATCTGGCAGGGACGGTATACGTTGGCCATGGTGGTGACGCTGATCCTGGCTGCCGGTGTGACCACCCGTTTCCGCCGCTTCAGGATCACGCCGTGGACAAAGTCCATGGTGCGGTGGGGTTTGGTGCTGGGAGCCCTGGCCCACTTTTACGTGTTCATGGAAGGACTCCGGCGCTACACGATCGGCGTCATGGACCACGTCAACTGGACGGAGATGTTCCAGCCGGAGTGGCAGCCGCCGGGCACCTGGCAGGTGCTCGCCGTCGCCTACCTCGTGCTGCTGGCGGTCAGCGGAACCCTGCTGTACCGCCTGTTGACCGCGCCTGCATGGCAGTCCAGGCTGGCAGCCCCGGCACCTGCTGCCCGGCCGGCCGAGCACTCGCACAGCGGCTAGTCAGCTGGAAGCCGCAGCGCTCCTGGCGGCAGGGCCACCGGCGTGGTCCTGCCCGGGGGCAGCTGCCTGGAAGGTCCTGCGCCAGGAGTCCGTTGACACCAGTTCCGGCAAGGCGGATTTGTAGGCCTCGGCGAGGTCGTCCCATTCTTTGTACAGCCGGGCATGCTGGCTGGCCGACTGCTTGAGCATTTCCCTGAGTTTCCGGGGGTCACGCTTGTACCAGGACGCCGCGGTTCCCTCGGCATTGGACACGACCACAGAGTCGTAGTGCGCGATCCGGAACCAGCGGTTATCGATATGGGCAAGGTAGGCCTGCGGGCGTTCCAGCGCTTCCCGAGAGGGCCGCTTCAGCAATTGCCGCGCCACTGTGGCGACTCCCCACTGCACCATATCCTTCTTCGCCGGCATTTGGATGTCCGCAGAGGTGGACAGCCCGGCGCCCAACGCGGGAGGAGGGAATTCGTCCACGTCCTCGAGCATCTGCGCATCCGAGTAGGCGCCGCGGCGGGCCAGGATCTCGGCCAGCTTGCCGTGCAGTGCGGGATGGAGATGCGCGGGGCCTGCCAGCAGGTCCTCCCGGGCGCTCAGCCGGTTGTGGACCGTGAAGTACTGGAGGGATACGAGGTGCTTGACGTCTTCCTGGAAGGACTCGCGAAGAACGTTGCCACCCTTTGGGTGGGGGCTGTGCAGCAGCGCGGTGATGAGCCTGTTGCGGTTGTGGAAATACGCCTGCCATCCGACAAGATCATCTTTGTCGATCCAGGAGATATGCCAGAGCGCCGCTCCAGGCAGGGAAACAGTACGGAATCCTGCTGCCCGTGCACGCAGTCCGTACTCTGAGTCATCCCACTTGATGAACAGCGGCAGGGGAAGCCCCACCTGCCGGATGACGGAGGTGGGGATCATGCACATCCACCACCCGTTGTAGTCGACGTCGAATCGCCTGTGCAGCCAGGGAGTCTGCCGAAGGTTGGACACGCTGAAATCGTGCCGCATCTGCATATCACGATGCGGCTGGCCCGGGGAGAACCGTCGGGAGTCAATGGTTTCACCCATCGAGTACAGGGTGCTGCGGCTGTAAAGGTCGAACATGTGTCCGCCAACGATCGTTGGGCTCTTGCAGCTTCCCGAAAATGCCATCATCCGCATGATGCTTTCCGGTTCCATGACCACATCATCATCCAGCAGGAGAACGTAGTCGCTGCCGTTTTCCACGCTTTCGTACATGCCGCGGGCGAACCCTCCGGAGCCGCCGAGGTTAGCCTGGTCAATGACGCGGAGTTTTGGACCGAGCAGGGCCGCTACTTCCGCGAACCCCGGCTGGTCTGCCACCTTCCGGGACCCCTGGTCGACAATGAGCACTTCCCTGGCGAGTTCCAAGGCTTCCGGATGGCCGGCGAGGTCCGGACATTCGCCAGGCAGAAGTCCGGCTTGTCCATGGTGGTGATCTGGATCGTTACCGTCTCCCCGGTCCTCACCGGCGGCGGGCCCTCCCACCGTGCCTCCTTGAGGACGAGGTCTCCCCCGCTGGAGGCCAGATCGAACCAATACCACCCGCCGTCGCCGAACGGCTTGATGGACAACTCAAATTCGGTGCGCGCGTCATCCTCAACCCTGGCGCCATCCACACGCTGGATGGTGCCGCGGGCATTTGACTTGTAGACGGTAACGGATCCCCGCCCGGAAGTCTCCACGACCAGGCGGATGTCCCGAAGGTGGGTCCAGCGGCGCCAGTAACTGGCGGGAAAGGCGTTGAAGTACGTCCCCAGGGAAAGTTGCTCCCCGGACCGTACCCGGACGGATTGCCGCGACAGCAAATCGTCCACGTGCACTTCGCGGGTATTGGAGCCGACGAGGTGCAGTTTTTGTTCAACAGGTTTGGGGTTCCTGGCGAATTCATCGCTTTCCTTGAAGCGAACCCCGGTTGCCGGGCCGGCATCTGCATAGAGGGACATAGTGTCCACCCCGGACTCCGGCGGGAAAATTACCCTCTGAAGTGTTGACCAGCCCGGCGCGGCACTCATGCGTCGACGCCTCCGCTTTCCAGCTTGACGCCGCTTTCGAAGTGCGGGCGGATCTTGTTGTCGAACATGCTCAGCGCCGACCCGATGGCCATGTGCATGTCAAGGTACTTGTAGGTTCCGAGGCGTCCGCCGAACAGGACGTCCTTTTCAGCAGCCGCAAGGTCGCGGTACTTCAGCAGCCGCTCGCGGTCCGCCGTCGTATTCACCGGGTAGTACGGCTCGTCGCCCTTTTCCGCGAAGCGCGAGAACTCGCGCATAATAACGGTCTTTTCCGTCTGGTATTCGCGCTCGGGGTGGAAGTGCCGGGGTTCGATGACGCGGGTGTAGGGAACGTCGGCGTCGTTGTAGTTGACGACGGAGGTGCCCTGGAAGTCCTCCATGTCGAGCACTTCCTCCTCGAAATCGATGGTGCGCCAGGAAAGGTCACCTTCGGCGTAGTCGAAGTAGCGGTCGACGGGTCCGGTGTAAACGACCGGGATCTTGCCCACAACCTTGGTCTTGCTGTACTCGTGCGACTCGTCAAAGAAGTCCGTGTTCAGGCGCACCTCGATGTTCGGGTGCTCGGCCATCTTCTCGATCCACGCGGTGTAGCCGTTGGTGGGCAGGCCTTCGTACTTGTCGTTGAAGTACCGGTTGTCATAGTTGTAGCGCACTGGAAGCCGCGAAATGATCCCGGCGGGGAGGTCCTTCGGATCCGTCTGCCACTGCTTGCCCGTGTAGTGCTTGATAAAGGCCTCGTACAGCGGACGGCCAATCAGCTGGATGCCCTTGTCGTTCAGGTTCTGCGGATCCGTACCCGCCAGTTCACCGGCCTGCTCCTGGATGAGCTCACGCGCCTGGCCGGGGGTCATGTTTGCGCGGAAGAACTGGTTGATCGTGGCGAGATTGATCGGCAGCGAGTAGACCTCGCCTTTGTGCACGCCGTAAACCTTGTGGACGTAGTTCGTGAAGGTGGTGAACCGGTTGACGTACTCCCACACCCGCTCATTGGAAGTGTGGAACAGGTGCGCCCCGTAGCGGTGCACCTCGATGCCGGTCTGCTCTTCTTTCTCGCTGTAGGCATTGCCGCCAATATGGTGGCGGCGGTCGATGACGACGACCTTAAGGCCGAGCTCGGTAGCGGCCTGTTCTGCGATTGTCAGGCCAAAAAAGCCAGACCCAACGATGACAAGGTCAGCGGTCACAAAATCTCCTGGTTTGAATGCGGGCAGCGCAATGATGCGCATTGTCTGCTGTTCTAGCCTACCCGAGGCATCACGGCGCCCGTCGAATCAGCGGCCACTGGCGCCGCCCGCCCAGGGCACGCATATGGTTGTCCACATAGCCTCCTTCGGCGGCGCCAGGACCAGCCAAGTATGGCTAGCGTGGGGTCAACGGCAAGAAGGATCGGTGCTTATGAGGCTGCACTGCACACTGGTGGGTGGACCCGGGTCCGGCCTGGCTTCCCACCCGCTTGAGCTGACAATCGACGCCCCGGAAGGCGCTCCAGGCGCCGCACTTTGCCGGCAGCTCGCGGAACAATTCGGAACAGGGATGGTCACCGTCGCAGGCGAGGATCTCCAGTCGGCACGGTTGGGGATCCCGCCCCTCATCCCAGGCGCAATACTTGTCGACGGCGGCCCGGAACCAAGGCGCCGGAAGCAACGGCGCAGTCCTTGTGGCGGCCATCCTGCCGGGCTCGTCCTTGCCGTCCACACCGGCGCCGGCGCCGGAACAGTCGTACCGCTGCAGCGTGGCCAATACACCGTGGGCAGGAGCAATGCACGCATCGTCCTTCCCGATGCTGAGCTGTCCCGGGAGCATGCCCGCCTGACGTTGACCGACAAAGACATCTTCATTGAGGATCTGGACAGTGCCAACGGCACCTACGTGGACGGCGAGAGAATCCGCCACTCTGCCGTCACTGCGGGGTCAACCATCAGGTGCGGTAATTCAACCATGTCGCTGATGTTCGCCGACGTCCCGATCAAGTCCCTGGCCATGGCCGGAGTTTCAGCACAGGAACCGATCACTGTGCCTGGACGGGGCGATCCGGGAAACCGGGCTGCCCTTCTTGTGACAGCAGCGCTCCCACTGGCCATAGGCATCGGCCTGGCCCTCTTCACGGGCATGTGGATGTTCCTGGCTTTCGCGGCCACCTCGGCGGTTGCCCTCCTGGTTCCCGTTGTTTCCGGACGGCGCCAGCGGCGGGATGCCGCCAGGGCAGTCAGGAAGGCGGCGGCCCAGGACCGGGAAAGGCGCCTGGCCTCGGGACCTTCGCTTGCGGTTACTGCCCTGGCCACGCGGAAGGGGGCAAGGTCAGCTGCTTCCGTGCCGGATACCGGTGGCATCTGGCTGCGGCTGGGCGAGGCGGAGCAGGACGCGAACGTCACAACCGTGCCGGCCGCCGCCCTCGAGGTCCCATCTGTTGATTCGGTTCCGGTGACCTTTGACCTGCTGCAACCCCGGACAGTCTTCGTGGGGACAAAGCCACTCCGGGATGGAATGATCAGGGCCATTGTCATGCAGCTCTCGGGATATCCCAGGTGCAGGAGCACCCGGATCATTATCTTCGGACCGGCAACAAGTCTTCCCCTTGCCGCTCGATATCTTCCTGATGTGGTCCTGATGGTGGCAGCGGAGGCCTGCCGTGATTCCCTAAAAGAGGGATTCCCACCCGGCTATGAGCACGGTGTCCTCCTGCTCGCGGACGCCACAGCTGACGGCAGGACGGCAGCCATGCTCATGGAAGAAGCGCACCGGCACGGCTGGCAGGTCCTTGAATTCCGTTCCAGGGCAGCGGCCGGCACACCCGCCGTCGATGTCGTCCTGCACCACCACGGCTCAACGCTGCGAGGACAGGGCGAAGACATCACCTTCGTGGCCGACCTGGCACAAAACGACGTCTTCGACGGATTCTGCCGGCAGCTGGCCGCTGCGCCACCCCGGCCGAACATGGGGAAACACCCAATCGCGCGCACTTGCGCGCTGGAGGATGTCCTGCCTTTGTCACCCGCCCACCTGGCCGCACGCTGGGATTCGAGCATCGGGGAAGCGGGCCTTGCCGCGCCGCTGGGACTCGATGCGGACGGGGCCCTGGTGATTGATCTGCAGGCCGATGGACCCCATGTGCTCGTGGCCGGGACCACAGGGGCCGGGAAATCCGAGCTGCTGCGCAGCCTCACCCTGGCCCTGGCGCTCACCCATCCGCCCAGCCGCATCAACTTCCTGTTCCTGGATTTCAAGGGTGGTTCCGGGCTCGGCCCCCTGACCGGGCTTGTGCACTGCGTGGGGCTGTTGACCGACCTGACCAGGGATGAACTGGAACGCACACTGACCTCGCTGCGGGCGGAAATCCGGCTGCGTGAGGAAGCGCTCGCGGCCGCGCGCGTTCCGGACCTTGCCGGATACCGGTCCACCGCGGAAGCCGAAGGATTCCCCATCCCCCACCTGGTGATCATCATCGACGAATTCCGGATGCTCGTCGACGACGCACCGGAGGTACTCCGCGAGCTGATGCGGATAGCATCCATCGGCAGGTCCCTCGGGATCCACCTCGTCATGGCGACCCAGCGGCCGCAGGGAGCCCTGACGGCTGATATCCGGGCAAACGTTACCTCCAGCATCGCCCTGCGGGTGCAGTCGGACATGGAATCCGTTGACATCATCGGCTCCAAGGAGGCAGCTGCCATCCGGCTTGACGCCCCGGGGCGGGCATTCATGACGCGCGGTACGGAACCAGCCCGGGAGTTCCAGGCCGCAACAACAAACCTGGTCCGGACACAGTCAGCCCCTCTCACGGCCATCACCGTGCAGCTCACCACCGAGCACCTTACTGCAGGGGCGCCTGAGCCTGGGCACGCGGAACCGCAGACTCCAGCGCAGGCCGCGGCACCCCTGATTGCCATGATTCGCGGTGCGTGGACCTCCAGGGAGGGGGCAGCGCCACGTGTTCCGGTCGCCCCTCCCCTGCCCGATGACATCGTGGAGCCATCGATGGGTTGCAGCGGGCCCGATCCCTTTCCCGGCGACCCGGCCTGGGCCCTCACACTTGGAGCGATGGACCTGCCGAAGGAGCAGTCCGTTCATCCGCTCGTTTGGAGACCGGGCGCCGACAGTCACCTGGCGTTGATAGGTGCCCCCGAATCCGGCGCAGACGAAGCGGCGCAACTGGTGCTTCGGGGCCTGCTGCTCCACCGCGAGCCGGCGCACTGCTACATCCTCGACGGCACCGGGTCTTTCAGTTCTGCGGCCAGGCACCCGCGTGTGGGGGCTGCCACGGGTCTTCACGAGCTTCGCCGTGCGGTGCGGATCCTTGAGCGTATAGCCCTGGAGATGACCCGCCGGCTCAGCAGGCCCGCGGAGGCTGCCGTTCCCCTGGTGGTGCTGGTCTCCGGCTGGGGCGCGTGGGTGTCGGCCTTCAGATCAGGTCCGCTGGCGTGGGCCGAGGAACTCATGCACGATGTGGTCAGGGACGGCGTCCGGGCGGGCGTCACCGTGGTTATCTCGGGTGACCGGGAGCTGGTCAGCGCCAGGTTCTGTGGGGCGTTGTCCAGCCGGCTGTATTTTCCTGCCGGGTCCAACCAGGACAGCAGGGTGGCCTGGCCCCGGCTGCCGTCCACGACGGCAATCAAAAGCAGGGCGGTGGCTTTCGGTCCGGTAGCAAATGGTGACTCTGCAGTTTGCCAGGTGTTCCGGCTGGCGCCCGGCCGGCAGTGGCCCGAAGGTCCGTTGGGCGTCGGCGACCCCGCTGAACCACTGCCATTCCGGGTGGAGCCGCTGCCCCTCCGGGTCACGGCGCCAGAGGTCCGCGGCATCCATGAGCGTGAGGGGGTATCGGCAAATGCTGCACTAACACGGTCCACGCAGGACATGCTGATTGGAGTGGGCGGAGACGAGCTTTCCCCTGTTTACCTTCGGCTGGCCGCCGCGGGCACCGTCGCCGTCCTCGGAAGGTCCGGGAGCGGCAAGACCAACACCTTGAAGTCGTTGCAGGAACTGAACCCCGCTCATCACTGGCTCAGCCCGAACTCCCCAACGCCGGCGGCCAACCCTTGGATCAGGATCCTGTCGGCTGCCCGCGCCGGCGATCTGCCCAGCGATGCTGTGCTTCTCGCGGACGACGCAGACCTCCTGTCGCCGGCCGCCATGCGCGACCTCTCGGAACTGCAGGCGCTCGGCCACCCATTGGTGTTGACTGCCAGCTACAGCCCGCTGCTCCTGCAGCGTGTTCCGCCCGCCATGGGTGCCCGTGCTGCCGGAACGGCCCTGCTGCTCGGACCGGCATCCTTTGCGGACGGAGACGCGTTTGGGGTCCGTTTCGAAGTGGAACCGGCTCCGCCCCCGGGCAGGGCGGTGCTCATCTCCGCAGGACGGGCCCAGGCCATCCAAGTGGCCCGGGCCTCGGAGGCAGAATTGAAGGAGCAGGCCCGGAACCAGGCAGCTGCTTCCCGCTACAGCGCGGGCGGAGCGCTTCCGGTGCGGGATGCATAGCTGATGACGTTGTTGTGGAACAGGAGCAGGATGGCAGTGACCGCTGGTACGAGCATCGCCAGCCCGGCCGCGACAAGGCCACCGGTGAGGGTGGGGAACCCGATGGTGAGGACGAACAGCTGGGCCACAAGGGCAGCAGCACGGGTCCAGCGGTACCCCCGGTAGAGGAAGACCGCCACGGCGTACAGCCAAGCAGCGAACGCAAGCAGGAGCACCAGGGTGAAAACCGCCCCCCACAAGGACAGGACAGGGCTTCCGGCCAGCAGCTGATAGCCGTACCAGCCTGCCGCCACCAGGAGGGCTGTCGCCTCGGCAGCCACGATGAGCGCCACAATGATGACCGCCGGCGGCGCGCTTCCATCCGGACCGGCACTCCCGCGGCCAGGGACAGGCTGCGGCCCGCTTGGAGGGGACCCAGGTTCGGGGTTTTCAGGGGGTCTTGACACACTGGCACCCTACCGGACATAGTCGGACATTGGTGAGGGCCAGCATGGGCAGTGTGATGTATCGCTCAGCGTTACGGGGATATCAGGCGTTATTACCCCTTGTTTACACAGCGTTAACATGACAGGCTTGATTCAGATGACCAAGGGGGCCTGCCGGGCCCTTTTCCTTTGTAGCTACTAGTGAATTATTTCACAAATAGCACTTCCCAGAAATGGAGCAACTGATCAGCATGGATTGGCGTAACCGCGCAGCGTGCCTGGATAAGGACCCGGAACTCTTCTTCCCCGTGGGGAACACGGGCCCGGCCCTGCTGCAGATCGAGGAAGCCAAGAGCGTCTGCCGCCGGTGCGAAGTGGTGGACACCTGCCTGCAGTGGGCACTTGAATCCGGCCAGGACGCCGGCGTCTGGGGTGGCATGAGCGAAGACGAACGCCGCGCCCTCAAGCGCCGCGCAGCCCGCGCACGCCGCGCTTCCTAACAACAACGCAAGAGCCCCTCCCGCAAACTGCGGCAGGGGCTTTTTCCGTTTAAGGCAAAGGCGGCGACTGGCGCCCTTGCGGAGCTACTTGCCCGACAGGCTGAGGCGGATCTGCACGGCCGTGCCGCCGCCCTCGCGCGGCCGCCACTGGATAGTGCCCCCGAGCTCGCTGGTCACCAGCGTGCGCACAATCTGCAGGCCAAGTCCTTCAACGTGGGGCGTATCCGGCAATCCCACCCCGTCGTCGGCGATCGTTACGGTAAGTTCTTCGCCGTCTTCCCCTTCAGAACGGTCGGCAATGAGCCACACGGTTCCCGCCCTGCCCTCCAGGCCGTGCTCCACTGCGTTGGTTACGAGTTCATTGATGACAAGAGCCAATGGCGTGGCCAGGTCGCTGGGAAGCTCACCGAAGGTGCCGGACCTCTCGGTCCTGACCTGCTGGGAAGGCGAGGCAACTTCGGCGGACAGCCTGAACTGGCGTCCGATCAGCTCGTCAAAATCGACACTTTGGGTCAGTCCCTGCGACAGCGTTTCGTGCACGAGTGCAATCGTGGCGACCCGGCGCATCGCCTGTTCCAGCCCCTGCTTCGCCTCTTCGCTGACCATCCGCCGGGACTGCATCCGCAAAAGCGCCGCGACCGTCTGGAGGTTGTTTTTCACGCGGTGGTGGATCTCGCGGATGGTTGCATCCTTGGTCACCAGTTCCATCTCGCGCCGCCGCAGCTCGGACACATCCCGGCACAAGACCAGCGCACCGAAGCGCTGCTGTTCGTCACGGAGCGGGATGGCCCGGAGGGACAGGCTGACACCCCGCGACTCGATCTCGCTCCGCCACGGCATCCTGCCCGTGACCACCAGCGGCAGCGTCTCGTCCACCATCCGCCGGTCCTTGAGCAGGCTGGCCGTGACTTCGGCGAGTGAGCGGCCTTCCAGGGACTCGCCGTCGCCAAGGCGCCGGAAAGCCGAGACCCCGTTGGGACTGGCGTACTGCACCACGCCCTCCGCATCGAGCCGGATCAGTCCATCCCCCACACGCGGAGCACCGCGCCGGGACCCGGTGGGCGAAGCAAAGTCGGGCCACAGACCCAGCGTGCCCATGCGAAGCAGGTCATAGGCGCACTGGCGGTATGTCAGTTCAAGGCGGGACGGCATCCGCGAACTGGACAGGTCCATGTGGGTGGTGACCACTGCCAGCGTCCGGCCGTTACGGACCATGGGCACGGCCTCCACCCGGAGTGCCATCTCGCTGCTCCAGTTTGTTTCGCTCGAGCGCTCTATAGCCCGGCTGTTCCATGCCTTGTCCACGAGCGGCTGCAGGTCCGACCGGATCCCCTCACCCACAAAGTCCCCGTGGAATACCGTGTGCGTGGTGGATGGCCGGACGTGCGCCAGTGCGATATACCCATGCTCCGGGTGGGGGAACCAGAGCGCCAGGTCGGCGAACGCCAGGTCCGCGACCATCTGCCAGTCCCCCACCAGCAGGTGCAGCCATTCGGCATCGCCCGGCCCGAAATCAGCGTGTTCCCTGATGGGGTCCGTAAAGATTGCCACTGCACCTCCATTTGCGACGCCGGATTGCTAGCGTCGGACGATTGACCTCAAGAGCCTCAATGCTACCGACAGTGAAGCCATATCGTCTGACTCGAGGGCGTTCACCTCGTCGAACATGCTCTTCGCCCGTCCCAGCTGCTCGGCGTTCCGGGCCTCCCATTCCTTTAGCCGCGCCTCCGGCGAGTCAGCCGGCTCGGTTGCGTCCAGCACCGCCGTCGTCATATCCGAAACTGTGGAATACAGATCGTCCCGGAGCGCCGCCCGGGCCAGGGCCTGCCACCGGTCCTGCCGTGGAAGGCTGCTGATCCGTTCCAGCAGCGAGTCTGCATGGAACCGGTTGAACACCGTGTAGTAGACGGCGGCGATCTCCTCCACCGGTTCCTTCCGGGCCCGGGCAATCTTGGCGATATCCAGCAGCACAAAGCTCTCGAAGAGCTCGGCCCAGCGCAGTGCCAGCCCCTCCGGAAGTTCCCATTCACGCGCTGTTTCGAGCCAGCCGGCAACCCGTTCGCGGTCATCGCCGCGCAGGTAGTCCAGGAGGCGGGCACGCATCGGATCCATCAGCGGCTTGAACTCGGCCACCACATCCGCGATCGGCTGGGAAATGGTTCCCTGGGTGAGGAGCCACCTGACCGCGCGGTCCAGCAGCCGCCGGATGTCGAGGTGGACGGCGCTCCAGTGCTCGGTCGGGAAGGATGCAGGCAGGCTGTTGAGCTCCCCGACCATCGAGTCCAGCTCGTAGATTTCCCGCAGCGCCACAAACGCTTTGGCGACGGCCACTTCACTGGCTGAAGTCTCTTCCATGACCCGGAAGGCGAAGGTGATGCCGCCGAGGTTGATGATGTCGTTGGCCACGACCGTTGCGATGATTTCGCGGCGCAGCGGATGGGTGTCCAGTTCCTCGTCAAACCGCTCGCGCAGCTGCAGGGGGAAGTAGTCCCGCAGCGTCTGCCGGAACCATGGGTCGTCCGCAAGCTTGCTGTCCCGGAGCGCGGACGTCAGTTCGATCTTCGCGTACGCCGCGAGGACCGACAGCTCGGGGGACGTCAGCCCCTGTCCCTGCTGCAGCCGCTCGCGCAGCGACTCCGTGCTGGGCAGCGCTTCAAGGTCCCGCTTCAGTCGGCCGACTTCTCCAGCCAGTCCATCAGCCTCTCGTAACTCGGGCTCCACTCGGCCACCTTGGTCCGGTCGTTCAGCAGCAGGATGTTCTGGTCGATGTTGTCTTCCAGCACGAGGCGGGCGACTTCATCGGTCATCGAGGCGAGGAACCCGGGCCGTTCTTCCGGGGAGAGCTTGCCCGCCGCGACCATCCGGTCGACGAAGATCTTGATGTTGACCTCATGGTCGGAGCAGTCCACGCCGGCAGAGTTGTCGATGGCGTCGGTATTGAGGATTACTCCCTGCAGGGCGGCTTCGATCCGGCCGCGCTGCGTCATGCCGAGGTTTCCACCTTCACCCACGACTTTGACGCGCAGGTCCCGGCCGTCAACCCGGATGGCGTCGTTCGCCTTGTCCCCCACCGATGCGTTGGATTCGGTGCTGGCCTTGACGTATGTCCCGATGCCGCCGTTGTACAGCAGGTCGGCAGGGGCGAGCAGGATAGCCCGCAGGAGTTCCGGCGGACTGAGTTCCGTTGTCTCGGCCGGAAGCCCGAGCGCGGCACGGACCTGCGGCGACACTGGAATGGATTTGGCCTGCCGGGGGAAGACACCGCCGCCTTCGCTGATCAGCGACTTGTCATAGTCGTCCCAGGACGACCTCGGCAGCTCGAACAGCCGCTGCCGTTCCACGAACGAGGCCTCCTCGTCCGGATTGGGGTCCAGGAAGATGTGGCGGTGGTCGAAGGCCGCCACCAGGCGGATATGCCGTGAAAGCAGCATCCCGTTGCCGAAGACGTCACCGGACATGTCCCCGACGCCCACAACCGTGAACGGCTGGGTTTGGGTGTCCAGGTCGAGTTCGCTGAAGTGGCGCTTCACGGACTCCCAGGCACCGCGGGCGGTTATGCCATGGCCTTGTGGTCGTATCCCACGGATCCGCCGGAGGCGAAGGCGTCGCCCAGCCAGAACCCGTACTCGGCGGCGAGCCCGTTCGCGATGTCGGAGAACGTGGCGGTTCCCTTGTCGGCCGCCACCACGAGGTAGGAGTCGTCATCGTCGTGCCGGACAACGTTCGACGGCGGCACGAGCCTTTCGCCGTCGCCTTCCGTCACGAGGTTGTCGGTGAGGTCCAGCAGGCCGCTGATGAACGTCTTGTAGCTCTCGACCCCCTCAGCCATCCACGCGGCCCGGTCAACGGCGGGGTCCGGGAGCTGCTTGGCGAAGAACCCGCCCTTTGCGCCGGTGGGCACGATGACGGCGTTCTTGACGGTTTGTGCCTTCACCAGGCCCAGGACCTCCGTGCGGAAGTCCTCGCGGCGGTCCGACCAGCGGAGCCCGCCGCGGGCGACCTTGCCGAAGCGGAGGTGGACGCCCTCCACGCGGGGTGCGTATACCCAGATTTCGAACATTGGCCGGGGGAAGGGCAGCCCGTCGATCCGGGAGGGATCGAGCTTAAAGCTCAGGTGCCGCTTGTCCTGGTAGTAGTTGGTCCGCAGCGTGGCTTCGATCAGGTTGGCGAACGTACGCAGGACCCTGTCGGCGTCGAGCGTGGCCACCTTCTCAATGGAGGCAGCGAGCTCCTGCCGCACGGTCTCCTGGGCTTCCAGCCGCTCGGCGTCGTTGAGCTCCGGGTCAAAGCGAGCGGCAAACAGCGCACTTAGGCCCCTGGCGACGTCAGCGTTGGCCAGCAGGGTGTCCGCCATGAAGCCGAAGGAGTTGCTGTTGCCCATCTGCCGCATGTACCGGGCGTACGCGCGGAGCACGGTGACCTGCCGCCAGTGCATGCCCTCGCGCAGGACCAGCCGGTCAAACGCATCGGACTCGGCGGCGCCTGTCACGGCGGCACCAAAGGAATCGGCCAGCAGCTCCCCGGTGGACACGGGATCCACACCGGCCGGGTACTTCAGCCCCAGGTCGTAGAGGAAAAAGTCACGGCGGTCCGCGGTTTCGATCTCGAACGGGCGCTCGTCGAGCACCTCAAGCCCCAGGTTGTGGAAGTAGGGCAGGATCTGGCTCAGACTCTTGGGCTCAAGCATATAGAGCTTGACGCGGGCGTCCTCTTCGAGCGTCGCCCCTGCCCCTTCGGGAAGGTAGACGTGCACACCGGGCCGTTCCTGGCGGGCCCCCACCGCACGTTCCGCGGCCGCACCGTATCTTTCGAAGCGGGCGATGTCCTCGAGGGCGTCCTCCACCTCGTAGTCCACCCGGTAGCCCGCGGGGAAGGCTTCAGCCCAGATGGCGGCGAGCTCCTTGGCTTCCTCGGCGTCCCGGCCCTCGCGCAGGACCTCGGCAATCCCTTCGCTCCAGGAGCGGGCCGCGCGGACCAGCCGCTTTTCAAGTTCCGCGGTGTTCACGTGGCTGACGTCGGCGTTCTTGGGCAGGCGGATGCGGAAGAACAGGCGCGCGAGTGCCGATTCGGTCATGCGTGCCTCATAGTCGATGGACACGGCCTGGAAGGTTTCGCGCAGTTCCTGTTCAATGCGGAGCCGGACGTTGGTGGTGTACCGGTCGCGCGGAAGGTAGACGACGGCGGACATGAACCGTCCGTAGATGTCCGGCCTCAGGAACAGCCGCGTCCTGCGGCGTTCCTGCAGTTTTTGGATGCCCAGGGCGGTTGCTGCCAGGTCCGGGACTTCAATCTGGAAAAGTTCGTCACGGGGGTAGGTTTCCAGGATTCCCAGCAGGTCCTTGCCGGAGTGGGAGTCAGGCGGGAAGCCGGCACTGCGCAGGACGGCATCGACTTTCTCGCGGACAATCGGGATGTTCCGGACCGAGCCGGTGTAGGCGCTGGTGGCAAAGAGTCCGATGAAGCGCCGTTCGCCGTTGACGTTGCCCGCGGCGTCAAAGCTCTTGACCCCGATGTAGTCCAGGTACGCGGAGCGGTGGACGGTAGAGCGGGAGTTGGCCTTGGTGATGACGAGGGCCCGCTTTTCCCGGGCCTTCTTCCGCCCGGTGTCGGTGAGGTGCTGGATGTGCGGCGAGTCTGCAGCCGCCCGCAGAAGCCCCAGCCGCTGTCCTCGCGCAGTTCAAGGACGTCCTCGCCATCCACGTTGATGAGGTCGTACTCCCTGTACCCCAGGAAGGTGAAGTTGCCGTCGTCCAGCCAGCGGAGCAGGTCCTTCGCCTGCCGCAGCTCCGCGATCTGTGCCGGGTTTGCCACCTGGTCCAGGCTTTCGGAGATCTGCCGCGCCTTCTGGCGCATTTTGGGCCAGTCCTCCACGGCAGCCCGGACATCATTAAGGACCCGGTTCAGGCCCTCCAGCAAGGACGCCTTGGTTTCCTCGGACACGCGGTTGATTTCGACGGCGATCCAGGACTCCATGTGCGAGGCATTTTCACCCTGCGCGATGAGGTGGGACAGGCTGGGCATTGCTGCCGTGTCACCGCTGGAGATTCCGATGTGGGACGGGACCCTGTTCACTTTGACCAGGTTTCCGTTGTCCCTGTCGCGGGTGGCGACAATCAGGGGGTGGACCACCAGCTTGATGGCGGCGTGCTGGCGGACGAGCTCGGCATTGACCGAGTCAACCAGGAACGGCATGTCGTCAGTGACCACGAAGACAACACTGCTGTCTTCCTCGTCAATAATGGCGGTTTTCGCCTGGCCGGGCCGCCGCACAGCCGCAACCTCACGGTGGTTCTCTGCCCGGGCAACGAGTACTTCGCGGGGATAGCTCCGCGCGTCCTCCTCGGCCAGATGCTGGTAGTAGTCCCCAATGAAGCCTTCCGCGCCTTCAATGGAAAGGGGCTGATCCTCCACGCTGGATCCCGACGACATCGACACACGCCTCCATCACAAGTTTTTGCCGCTCCATTGCAGCTCTTATGGCGAGCCTAGTCCTTTGCCCGACGCCTTGCTGTGGAAGAAAAGACAGAGGATTGAGATTTTTGCTGGTCAGGTGCACAAACGAGCCTCCGCACAGCGCGGCGCAGCATCGACTCGGGTGCTGCCTCAAGCAGCAGTGACCCTGACAGCAGGGCTGCATCAGCAGCTGCCGCATCATAGGGAAGGAACTCGTTGAGGGCGAACGCCGGACCGAACCTTTCCCATGCTTCCCGCAGCTGCCGTTCGGGATTCCTGCCCACGGACGAGGCACGTACCTTGTTCATCACCACAACGGGAGAGGCCTGCGGCACTGCGGCCTCAAGTTCTGCAAGCCCACGCACGAGGCGCGGCACTCCTACGGGATCGGCGGCGCCGACGGCGTAAATTGTGTCGGCCAGCTCCAGCGGACGCAGCGTGGCGGCATTTCGGCGCGGGGCCAAAGTGTCGAAGCTGAGCTCCTCATCTGCTTCGAGGCAAAAACCGGTATCAACAATCACGACGTCGGCATTCCGGCGCGCCCGCTCCAGGACCAGCGCAAGGGCGGGCGCCCGAAGCTCGGTCCACCGGTCCGCGCGGGTAATGCCGGTCAACACCCTGAACGTCGCGGAAACAGTGGCAACAGGGGTGGCAATCCGTTCAAGGGCGGCATCATCCAGCTCCCCTGGTCAGCCAGCCTGCAGGCCTGCGCCAGGCCTGCCGATTCATCCAGCAGACCCAGCACTGCGGCAATGCTTGCGCCATAACTGTCGGCATCAATGAGGAGAACCTGCTGCCCGTCCGCGGCCAGTTCGCCGGCGATGTTCGCCGCGAGGGTGGTGCGCCCCGGAGACCCTGCCGGACCCCACACGGCAATAACGCGTCCGGCCCCGGGGACGTCGGGAGAAGTTGCGGGTGTGTCCGCCAGCTTCGTTTGAAGGGCTGCACCGGTGTCCGCCAGGGAGGATCCCCGGCCTGTTGATCCCCGGCCGCCAGCTGTTAGTTGCTCCACTGCCTCCGAGATCCGTTGGGACAACTCAGCTGATTCAACCGCGGACAATGCACAGGAGACGCCGATCTTTCGCAGCCTTGCGGCTTCTTCGGCATTGTCCGTCAGCGCAATGATGGCGACTCCCACGGCTTCAAGCCTGTCCACGAGCGAAGCCGTCAATCCCTCGCTGCCATCCGCAACTACGGCCGCCCGCGCCATTCCGCTTTGGCATGCGGCCAGCAGTTCCGCGAGCTCCGCGCATCTTCTGACAACCGTGACAGGCCCGTGCAGCCGTTCAAGTCCGCCCACCAGATCCTCCCGGCTCTGGCCTACGGTGACCACCGGGATGCTCATCGCGTTCCGCCGCCCGGATTCCAGACAACCGAGATCTTCGCGTCGTTGGCCTGTGCGCCGAGCAGAGCCGGCATCTGGCCGTCCTCCACGAGGACCATGAGCACGGTTGTTTTAGTGGAACCGAGGGCAGAAGAACCTTCTGCCACCTCAGCAATCTCAGCTCCGGGAAGAAGGAGCTTTGGCTCGCTGAAGCCGTTCTTCGCATCAGGCTGGGCAACCCACACGTCAACCCTTGCACCTGCCACAGCCTGCGACGGCAGGGTCCCCTCGACGCTGATGGCCACCGGTTTGCGGTCAAGGTCATCTACTTCACCCAGGCTTGCCCGGGGAACCAACTGGTCCTTGCCGATCCGCTGCACGGCCACCATCCCCTCCGGCAAACCGGATTTGACGGGGATGTAGTGCTGCTCGGTTTCACCCAGCCGGACCTTGGCCCGGACAACGTTTTCGGGGGTGAGCTGCTCTCCCACGGCGATGCCGTCACGGGCTGCGTAAACCTCCGTCGTCCGGTCCGCACCGTTGACCAGGAAGACCACGCCTGCCACGGACACGAGGACCAGCAGTATGCCCACCAGCAGGCGGGGATCTTTCCAAGAGGGGCGCCTCAGGCGCGCAGCCGTGGCCGTGGCCGTCGATTCTGGAACCATGCCGCTTCTCCCCCTGGTAGCGCCGGCACCCCCGTTGCGGCCGGACACCTCATTGTTGCGGCAAGGGCTGCCAAACGAAAGTCATTGGCGCAAACAATGCCAATCTGTGGATAACGGACGCAAAGTGAGCCAAGTGATGGCAAAATGGAGGCATGCCCAGGTTCCTGACGCTCGCGGATGTCGCTGAGCAGCTCCAGATCAATTCGCCTGCCGCGTACGCACTGGTGCGAAGCGGAGAACTGAAGGCTATCCAGGTGGGCGGCCGGGGCCAGTGGCGTGTCGAAGAGAAAATGCTCGAGCAGTACATCGAGGAGCGCTACGCCGAGGCCAGCCGCATGATCCAGGAGTCCAAGTCCCGGTCTGTCTGACCAGGCACGCGCAACCACAGGCCTACCGGCCGGGCCTGTCACATGTCCCGCAGAAGGGGCGACCTGATGGCTGCCAGCGCCGCGAATGGAATGCTCGAAACGCCCGTGACGTGAACGCTTCGCCGCGGTTCCCCGGGAACCACTGCCGCGAGGTCGAAGTAGTCCCTTCCCACCCTGTCGATGACCCCTTCCAGGCGGACGGGGCCGGCGCCGTACCCCAAGGTAACGGTAAGAACCGCCCGGTCCCTCGCGAGGCACGCAGAGAGTGCGCGAGACCCAACCCGCGGCGCACCTTCGACGGCTCGGAATGCGAGAACCTGCCCAGGCCCACATATCGGGCCGCCGCGGCGTAGGGAACCAGGATCTGGTGTGGATCGTCATGGAGCACCAGGGCGTCCGCTCCGGCGTGCGCCAGTGTGCCGTGCAGCGTTTCCCCGCCGGACAGGTGCACAGTGACCAAGCAGCCGAGTGCCGATCGCAATCTGTCGGCCAGCCCCAGCTCCACCTCCTCCACCTTGGCGCGTTCATTGACCTCGGCGTCGAGTGACAGCCGGTCCGATTCCGCCATCTGGCTTTCCATGTCATTGAAGAGTGCATCCCAGCGCATCCGGCCAGAGTAGGGCCGCATCCCCGGCCGGTCAACAAAACAATTTCCATGCTCCAGCGTCTGGACAAACACGCAAATATGCGAGCAAACTGATTCAGTCAGTATCAAACTGCATCAAAGTGCATTAAAGGGGACTTAGATGGCACGACCGGGCACCACCCTCGGCGCGGACGCTGTGATGGCCGCCACCCTGCTGCTCCTGGGCGGGCTGCTTCTCGCCATCGGAGCGGGACTTCTCGGCCAATGGCAGGAATCCATGGCACGGAACCATCAGTTCACTCTGGACCAGATTCTGGGGGCGGGCGCAGCAGCCTTCGGTACTGTCCTCCTCCTCTGGTGGTTCGCTTCCCTCGCCTGTGCGACAGCCAGTGTGATGTTTGAGAGACGTGGCAGGGGGCGTGCCGCAGCAGCGGCAGGCAGGATGTCTCCGGCTTTTATGCGGCGGCTGGTCATTGCCACAGTGTCGTTCCAGCTCTTGTCGGGCGCTGCTGCCAACGCGGCAGTACCGGGGCCTGAATGGTTACCCACAAGCCAAGGTCAGGAAAGCACCTCATCTGCCGCCGGGAAAGACTCCCTGGCTCAGCCACAAGCCGCCCGACCCTCTGCTGCAAAGGCCTCTAAGGCCCCTTCCAGCCCCGCTCCCCCGTCAACGGTTGAACCCGGGTGGCAGCCGCGGGAACCCGTCGTCGAACCTGGGCCGCTGGCCGCGTCCCCCGTGCGGGGCGGGTTCTCCTCACGTGCAACGGGTTGGCCTGCCGGAGGCGTCACCGTCCTTGCCGGCGACAGTCTGTGGACGATTGTGGCGAATCATCTGGGGCACGGGGCGTCGGACGTGGACATAGCCCTCGAATGGCCGCGCTGGTATGAAGCCAACAAGGAACTCATTGGCCAGAACCCGGATGTCCTTCTGCCGGGACAGATCCTGCTGCCGCCGGCACCTGCGTAACCAGCCGTCACCCTGCAGGAACGCGGCCCGGCGGCACCAGAGGCACGAATCCAAAAAACGAAACCAATACCAAAGGGGAACCCATGTCTGCCGTCACGCCAATCCGTGCCGTCCAGGGACCAACAGCCAGCAAACCGGGAACAGGACGCGCCCCCAGAACAGCGGGAGCTCAGATGGACCACGGCCGCAGCAGGACGCCGCGGCCTCCCAATGCACCGGAGCTTCGGGCAGTGGACGAAACAGCAGAGGTACGGGCCATAGCCCGCGGCACAGTCCAGGCCGCGATGGAAGTACTGGCGGGGATCCGGCCCGTCCACCAACTGGCCCGTCGGCTGGATCCGCGATGCCTGGGAAATCTGCAGCATCGGGCTTCCCTCATCAGGCGGGAGATAACCCGCACCGGAAACCCCGCGCTGGCCCGCCTCCACCGGAATTCCATCGTCCGCTCGGTCCGCGTCTGCGAAGTCGCCGAAGGTGTTTTCGAAGCAAGCGCGGTGGTGGTGGATGACGTCCGTGCCCGCGCCGTCGCCGTCCGGCTGGAGCGCAGCAAGCAAGTGTGAGGGTGACCGAACTTGTCATCGGCTGATGCGTAGACAAGAGGCAGGTCCGGAACTTGCGGACCTGCCTCCTGTGCTGCGTGCCATCCGGCAGCGCTACATCAACAATTGCTGGTTCAGCGGCGCTTCTTCTTGCCCGTGGAACGCCGGGCCGCATCCTGTGCCGCTGCCTTGGCGGGATTTCCGGAACGGCCGGACGAGCGGGTCTCGACGCGGGTCTGGGTTCCGCCGCTTTCGCTCGGTGCCGTGTACTGCAGCTGCGCAGGCTTTTCCGGCGCTTCCAGGCCGGCCGCTTTCACCTGAGGCTCAACGTGCTCGGTATGTCCGCCGGCCGCGTCCGGCACCACGACGTCCTGGGCTGGGGTGACTTCCACTTCCAGGTTGAACAGGAACCCCACGCTTTCCTCGCGGATGGCCTCCATCATGCTCTGGAACAGGACAAAACCTTCACGCTGGTACTCAACGAGCGGGTCGCGCTGCGCCATGGCGCGCAGGCCGATGCCTTCCTTGAGGTAATCCATCTCGTAGAGGTGTTCCTGCCACTTGCGCCCGATGACGGACAGGACCACGCGGCGCTCCAGCTCCCGCATGCTCTCGGAGCCGAGGGCTTCCTCCCGCGCCTGGTACACCAGGCGGGCGTCGGACAGCAGCTCTTCCTTCAGCATTTCGACAGTGACCCTTGACTTGCCGCCGGCCTCTTCGATGATTTCCTCGGCAGTGACGGTGACAGGGTAGAGCGTCTTCAGGTTGGTCCAGAGCTGCTGGAAGTCCCAGTCGTCGCCGTTCCCTTCTGCCGTTGCGTCGTTGATCAGGGCCGTGATGGTGTCCTCGACGAAGAACTGCACCTTCTCGTGCAGGTCGTCGCCTTCCAGGATGCGGCGCCGGTCGCTGTAGATGGCCTCGCGCTGGCGGTTCAGGACGTCGTCGTACTTCAGCACGTTCTTGCGCTGCTCGGCGTTGCGGCCTTCCACCTGTCCCTGGGCAGAGGCGATGGCGCGCGAGACAAGCTTGGATTCGAGCGCGACGTCGTCCGGTACCGAGCTGTTCATGAGGCGTTCGGCAGCACCGGAGTTGAACAGCCGCATCAGGTCATCGGTCAGGGACAGGTAGAAGCGGGACTCGCCCGGGTCTCCCTGGCGGCCGGACCGGCCGCGGAGCTGGTTGTCGATGCGGCGGGACTCGTGCCGCTCCGTGCCCAGGACGTAGAGGCCGCCAAGGTTCAGCACTTCCTCATGTTCGTCCTTGACCGACTGCTTGGCTGATTCGAGGGCGGCAGGCCACGCGGACTCGTACTCCTCCGAATTTTCCTCCGGGTCCAGACCCCGCTTTGCGAGTTCTGCAACAGCGGTGAATTCTGCGTTGCCGCCCAGCATGATGTCCGTACCGCGGCCGGCCATGTTGGTAGCCACGGTGACGGCGCCTTGCGGCCGGCCTGGGCAACGATGGCAGCCTCGCGGGCATGGTTCTTGCGTTGAGGACCTCGTGCCGGATGCCTTCCTTGGCAAGGAGCCGGGACAGGTATTCGCTCTTTTCGACGCTGGTGGTGCCCACCAGGACGGGCTGGCCCTTTTCGTGGCGTTCGGCGATGTCACGCACCACGGCGTCGAATTTGACGGTCTCGTTCTTGAAGACCAGGTCCGGCTGGTCGATGCGCTGCATATCCCGGTTCGTGGGAATGGGCACGACGCCGAGCTTGTAGGTGCTCATGAACTCGGCGGCCTCGGTTTCCGCGGTACCGGTCATGCCGGAAAGCTTGGCGTACATGCGGAAGTAGTTCTGCAGGGTCACGGTGGCCAGCGTCTGGTTCTCGGCCTTGATTTCGACGCCTTCCTTGGCCTCGATCGCCTGGTGCATGCCCTCGTTGTAGCGGCGCCCGGCCAGGATGCGGCCCGTGTGCTCATCAACGATCAGGACCTCGCCGTCGAGGATGACGTAGTCCTTGTCCCGCTTGAACAGTTCCTTCGCCTTAATGGCGTTGTTGAGGAAACCGATCAGCGGAGTGTTTGCCGATTCGTAGAGGTTGGAAATACCGAGGTAGTCCTCGACTTTCTCGATGCCGCTCTCCAGCACGCCGACCGTCCGCTTTTTCTCATCGACCTCGTAGTCCTTCTCGGGCTGGAGCCGGAGAACAACCTTTGCGAACTCGCTGTACCACCGGTTGGTGTCGCCCTGGGCAGGGCCGGAGATGATCAGTGGCGTACGTGCTTCGTCAATCAGGATGGAGTCCACCTCGTCCACGATCGCGAAGTGGTGCCCGCGCTGGACAAGTTCGTTCCGGTCCCAGGCCATGTTGTCCCGCAGGTAGTCGAACCCGAACTCATTGTTGGTGCCGTACGTGATGTCGGCTGCATACTGCTGGCGCCGCACCGAAGGATCCTGGTTGGACAGGATGCATCCGCTGGTCAGGCCCAGGAACCGGTAGACGCGGCCCATCAGGTCGGACTGGTATTCGGCCAGGTAGTCGTTCACGGTGACCACGTGAACACCCTTGCCGGCGAGGGCGTTCAGGTAGGCAGGAGCGGTTGCCACCAGGGTCTTGCCTTCACCGGTCTTCATTTCGGCGATGTTGCCAAGGTGCAGGGCGGCGCCACCCATCAGCTGGACGTCGAAGTGCCGCATGCCCAGGGTCCGGGACGAGGCTTCCCTGACCGCGGCGAAGGCCTCCGGAAGCAGGTCGTCCAGTTTCTCGCCGTCCTGGTGCCGTTCGCGCAGACGGTCCGTTTCCTCGCGAAGTTCAGCGTCGGTGAAGGTCTTGAACGAGTCTTCGAGTGCATTGATGGAGTCGGCATAGTTCCGCAGTTGCCGCAGGGTTTTTTTGTCACCCGTGCGGAGTAGTTTTTCGATAAGTGATGCCACGTGAAAATGCTCCCAGTCTCATGCCGCCGAATTCTGGCGTTTTTAGTCTACGGGAGAGACCACCGGCAGACGCCGGTTTCCCTCAGAGCTGATACTCGTCTATCCGAGCGCCACGGCTTTGGCGAGGTCCGGCGCCAGGTCGCCCGTGGGCTGCACCTCCACCTTCCCCAGCCCCAGCCACTGGGCCATGAGGGCCAGCTCCGCGGCGAGTTCGACGGCGGTGTCCGCCGGGGCTTCCGGCTCGGCAAAGGCGGACCTCGCCAGCAGCTTCCCGCCGGCGCGGTCGGCCTTCAGGTCCACGCGGGCGACGATCCTGTCGCGGAGGAGGAACGGAAGGACGTAGTAGCCAAACCGCCTTTTATGTTCCGGCGTGTAGATCTCGATCCTGTAGTGGAACCCGAACAGTTCCTCGAGCCGGCGGCGCTCGAAGACCAGCGAGTCGAACGGGCTGAGCAGGGCGCGCCCCACGGCCCGCCGCGGCAGCACGGCTTCCACGTGCCGGTAGACGTCTCGGTTCCAGCCGGCCACTTTTACCGGCTCAAGCCTGCCCGTGCGCACCAGATGCTCAACGGACTGGGCCGTTGCCTTGACCGGCGTGCGGAAGTAGTCGGCGAAACACCGGATGCTTCCAATACCGTGCGCCTGGGCTGCCGCCTCCGTAAGGCGGTGCAGCGCGCCTGCCGGATCCGGGTCCCCGTTCCGGTCCAGGTGGGGCAGCACTCTGGGAGTCAGTGTGTACTTGCGCTCGAACTGTTCTGTCCGTGCGGCCGCGGAGACCAGGCCCTCCTCGAACAGATGCTCCAGCACCCGCTTAACTGCATTCCAGTTCCAGCCCCAGTTCAGTTCCTGTCTTTCCTCGATATGGCCAATCCTGGCGGTCAGTTCCGAAGCAGTCAGGGGGCGGCTGTTCGCGAGGGTGTCGAGTATTTTGGCGGCAATGGCGGCTCGTTGGCCAGGATCCATCCGTCCTGCGCCAACCCAGGCGCGCCGCTGCCAGAGCAGGAGATCATGGTAGTGCTCGGGACGTATGTAGCTCGCCTCGTGGGCCCAGTACTCCACCATGCGGCGTGGATGGACGCCGGACATCCGCTGCAGGATGGTGCGGTCGTAATTGCCGAGCCGCGAGAAAAAGGGAAGGAAATGGCTGCGTGAAAGCACATTGACGGAGTCGATCTGTACCAGCTGTATCTGGGCAAAGGTCCGGCCCACCGTCCGTGAAGTCACGGGGCCGGCGGGCCGTCCTTTGTGGAGTCCCTGCGCTGCCAAAGCGATCCGCCGTGCCTGCTCCAGGCTCAGCGGCGGCACATCAGTCCTCCCCGGTGGCTGCAGCCACCCTAGGCGTTGGCTGCAGCGTCATCCGAGCGTAGGCAAGGATTTTCTCCTCGATAACCGTGTCCCCGGGCTCGCATTCGTGGTCAAGCGTGATGACACCGTACGTCCAGCCGCGGCGCCGGTAGACCACCGACGGCGTGTTGGTTGCCTTGTCCACGAAGAGGTAGAAATCGTGGCCCACAAGCTCCATATTGTCGACGGCGTCATCCAGCGAAAGGGATGCGGCCGGAAAGACCTTGCGGCGGATCAGCACGGGGGAATCGCCGGCCGGGATGTCGTTGTCCACGTCATACGGGGACTTGTCAGCAGGGGCTGCCGCGGCGTCATTCCGGTGGCTCGCCTCGACATAAAGCGGTTCATGGGCACTGGCAGGTTCGAGTGTGGCGGTCGCTTCACGGACGGCCTTCGGAGTGTGCCGCCCGTGGTGGACCTTCTTGCGGTCCTTGGCGCGGCGGAGACGCTCAAGCAGTTTGTTGTAAGCAAGATCGAACGCTGCGAACTTGTCGGCGGCACTGGCTTCGGCACGGATCACAGGTCCACGGCCCAACACTGTCACCTCAACGGTCAGCTGGTCGCCGGTCTGCCGGGCGTTCGTCTCCTTGGAGACCTTGGCATCGACGCGCTGGACTTTGTCTCCAAGCGACTCGATCTTTGAGATCTTCTCCCCGGCATATTCGCGGAACCGGTCTGAAACTGTCAGATTTCGTCCGCTGATCATAAACTCCATGGTGCCCTCCAAATGACTTCGGTGACACGACGGCGGCACTTCGCTGGGCCGAGCTGTTTGACAGTCAAGCCCCTCTCCGAGCCGCCATCGACAGGTACATTCTGTTCTTGGTACCCACCACCGACGTTAGTTCATAGCCATCCGTTATTCATCCTTTCCCGGTTTATTTTTTTCTAAGTCATGGTTGCTTCCGCGGCACCGGAGGCATCCGCCCCGGCGGCACCTGCGTCGGGCGGGCGTGTCGCAGCCAGGACCACCGCGCCGGTGACGATGGCCCCCGCCTGGTGCAAGGCC
Source organism: Arthrobacter nitrophenolicus (assembly GCF_000332815.1). Taxonomy (GTDB): domain Bacteria; phylum Actinomycetota; class Actinomycetes; order Actinomycetales; family Micrococcaceae; genus Arthrobacter; species Arthrobacter nitrophenolicus. Next base: position 32,239 of record NZ_AOFD01000007.1, on the reverse strand, counting down.
CGGGCCGCTTCGGCGAGGGTGGCACCGGTAGTGAGGACGTCGTCGACGATGATGCAGCGGCGTCCGGCAATCCGTGCCCGGGCGCGGCGGCAGACCTTCATAGAGCCCCGAACACGCTTGGCCCGGGCCCCGCGGCCGAGCCCCTTCTGCCCTCCGGCCAGCCGGAGTCCCGCCCTGCCTGCCTTGCCGAGGACGTCCGCCACAGGGACTCCCGGCGTCGCCCGCGCCACCTCTGCCAGGAGCAGGTGGACGGGGCTGAAACCCCTCTTCAGGTAGGCCGCGGAACTGGTGGGGACGGGGACAAGACATACCGCCCGATCTTCCCCCGCCGCCGCCAGGACAGCACGGGCCAGTGCCCGGCCAAGGCTGCTCCTGAGCTGACGTTGGCCGTGCCGTTTGAACGAGAGGAGCGCCTGCGCAAGCTCCTCCCGGTAAACGCCGGCGGCTACGACGGGCAGCAGCACCCTGCCGCCAATGTCCATCAGCGCAGGCGCCCCGGTCTCCGCGCGGAACGGATCCCTGGTCAGGCGTCTGAGGTGGCGGTCGCAGGCGGCGCAGAGTTCAAAGTCTTCAGCGCCGCAGCACACGCAATCCACCGGAACGGCCAATGCCAGGAGGTCGGCGGCGGCGCCGGACAGCTCATCCCCAAGGCGGAGCAGCCGGCTGCCGCGCCTTGACCGGTGCCGGGCTGACCGCGGCGGCGGGGGAAAGAGATCCGGATCAGCCGGGGCCGGCGGCCGGGAGGAGGCAGCAGCGCTGGACTGGTCATGGCTCCACGTTCCACGCCGCGGGCATCGAAGGACAATGCTCCGTCGTCGCATGTGGACAATGCCGGTGGAGCGGCGGCAGGATGCGCCGCAGCTCCTCCGTGTCAGCCGGGGAACGACGGGTCGATAGGGCCCTTGATCTGCGGTGACCACCCGTTGCCCAGCCGCTGGAAAATACCCTCGGCTGACTGCCCGTAGACCTCCTCGGCACCATTTCCCGCGCTGAGTGCCACAAGCCCGGGCCACGGAGCCAGCTGCTGCGGCTGGCCGGACGTGAGGGACAGCAGTTCCGGGGTGACGTTGGACGCCGCTGCCCCCTTCATAACCGCCACCGTTGTGTCGCTGACCCACGCCCCCTGGTCAGGGTTGCTGTCGGTGGCGAGGGTGACCGGTGCCGTCAGTTCCCGGGGTGTTCCGTCACCGCCACGGATGATGCCTGCCACCTGCACCCGCGTCCTGCCGTTCTGTTCGGAGATGACCAGGGCCCGGACCCCCTCCCGCGAGATCCGGAGTTCCTTGACGGTCCGCCCGGCGAGCCAGGCGGGCGCCAACGTGACCGCGGGGACGGACGCCCCCTCGGCCACCCCGCCGGGGCGGTAGGCAACCACTTCAGTGGCGCCGTTCCCTCCCGGCCCGGCGGTCCACACCCAGTCGTTGAGGTCGAAGGAGGGGCGGCTCAGCGTGCTTCGGGTGGTAAGGGACCGTGCCGGCTGGCCCGGGTTGATGCCGTAGAGGGTGGTCCTGCCGTCGTTGAGGAACGCTGCTGTCTGCGATACCGGGGATTCGGCCGGGAACCGCGGATTCAGGGCGGAGACCGGCTGCATGTCCGGCAGCGGGGAGACCCTGTTGTTCTCGTATCTCACCAGTTCGTTGCCGCTGATGGCGATCTGGCGCGACGGCACGCTCTTGTCCTGCACCGGCGGCAGCACGGACCCGTCATCCTCCACCCGGACCAGGTCCTGGTTCGCCCGCAGTTCCACATTGACCACATCGGGCTGGCTGCGGAACGTCAGCGTCAGCTGCATCTGCATGCGGAGCCGGTCCGCCGGCGAAGTCTCCATCAGTTCCTTGGCCGTCAGGTCAACCTGCGCTGCCCCGGACACCACCGGGACGGATTCGCGGGCCAGCTTGATGCCGGAGGGGAAGGCACTGGCTACCGCGCCCCGCAGGTACGGGGCGGGCCCGGCAAGCAGGGCACTGGTCATCGACTTCACCGTCTTGTTCCTGATGAACCAGCGCACATCCGGGACAGCAAAGGTGAAAGTGGGATCGTAGAAGTAGATGGGATACGCGCCGTAGATCACCTTGAAGGTCTCCTCGGCGATGGCAGTGCCGTCGGGAATTGCCGAGATGCGCCACTCACCGTCCACCTGGGTGACGGTCACGGGGATCTTCTCCACTGTTCCTTCGGGTGATTGCGTGGCGATCCCGTCCGCGTCGATTGTGTAGGCGACGTCGAGATCGTAGTTGTAGACGTTTTCGGTGTCTGTAGCCACCACCCGGGCGTCCCGGTAGACGAGGGCACGCTGGTCCGGCTTCCAGGACACGGAGGAAGCCTGGGTCAGGTATTGGCGAGCGACGGCGTAGTCGTCCTCATAGCCGCTTCCGGCCCGGTAGAAGTAGTCGATGATCGTCTCGGGCGAGGCGCCCGGCTGCGGTGCTGCCGGGAGGAAGACGGGTGCGCTGAGGTTGCCCGCGCTGCCCTCGCTGCTCTTTCCCACGGGCCCGGAAGTGGGGATCCGCGCACAACCGGCGAGGACGAACACGAGGGCCAGCAGGAACGCGGCGCCCTTCACCAGGCGCAGGCGGCGGGGCATCATGGAGTTTCCTTCGACGTCGGCACCGGGGCCAGGCGTGCTGCGCCGGTTTCGAGGACCAGCATGTTGCGGTTGTCCGTTTCCCTGGGGATGTTGCGCGGTTCGCCCGGTGCCATGACGTCGTCGGGTTCAAGCTGGACGGGCGACGTATCGATGTCTTCCCCCTGGTGGAGCGGCAGCGTGAGCCGGAAGTTGGCGCCGGAGCCTTTCCTGCCCCAGGCCTGCAGCCAGCCGTTATGCAGTTTGGTGTCCTCCATGGCGATCGACAGGCCCAATCCGCTGCCGCCGGTGGTGCGGGCGCGGGCAGGGTCGGCACGCCAGAACCTGTCGAAGACGCGGGCAGCCTCGGAAGGCTCCATGCCGATGCCGCGGTCACGGACGGCAATTCCGACGGCGGCCTGGTTGGCTGCGACGGTGACGGTGACAGGTTTCCCCTCACCGTGTTCAACGGCATTGAGGATCAGGTTCCGCAGGATCCTGTCGATACGACGCGCGTCCATCTCCACGATGATGGGCTGCGCGGGTGCGCTGAGGACAATTTCGGAACCGTACTCCGCCGCCACGGGCGCAGCCCCTTCGATGACATGCGCAACAACCTGCAGGATGTCCTCCGGCTCAGCATCCAGGACGGCCACGCCGGCGTCGAAGCGCGAGATCTCCAGCAGGTCCGACAGCAGGGACTGGAAGCGCTCCACCTGGTTGTAGAGCAGTTCCGCCGACCGCTTATTAATGGGGTCGAAATCGTCGCGGGCGTCGTACAGGACCTCGGCTGCCATCCGAACGGTTGTCAGCGGTGTCCGGAGCTCGTGCGAGACGTCGGAGACGAAGCGCTGCTGCATCTGGGACAGGGTGGCCAACTGGGTGATCTGTTCCTGGAGGCTGGCAGCCATGTGGTTAAAGGAAGCACCAAGGCGCGCCACCTCGTCCTCGCCGCGGACCACCATGCGTTCCTGCAACTGCCCGGCGGCTAGTTTTTCGGACACCATGGCGGCATGGCTGACCGGGCTGACCACGTTGCGGGTGACGTACCAGGCCACGGCGCCGATCAGCAGCACCAGCACCGCGCCACCGGCCCAGAGCACGCGCTGGATCTCATCCAAGGTCTGCTGGGCGGTGTTCAGGTCATAGATCAGGTACAGCTCGTACACGGTGCCGTTAAATGTCACCTTGTTGCCGACGGCAATGCCGGGCCTGTCCTCGGTGCCCACGGGAATGACAGTGGATGCCCAGTACTGGTCCTTCCCGGATTCCTGGACTGCCTTCCGGAGTTCGGGCGGGATGACGCTCACCGTCAACTGGTCCGACGCGCGCGACTCAACCCACCGGTTCCTGGGCTTGGTCTGCTCGGGCATCGCCTCGAACACGTAGCGGCGCTGGATGACGGAACCCCTGCCTTCCACGGCGTTCAGGGTGTCATAGACCAGGGTGATGACGCTGGACTGGTCGGTGACCTGGGCGCCGTCGAACGTGTCCTGGACCTGCTTGACGTTGTACCGGGTCTCCGACTCCGCCTGTGTCAGTCGCTCCTGGAACAGGTTGTTGGCGATCTGGTGGGAGAGGTATGCCCCCACCGCTGCGAAGGAGGTCACGGCCAGGAGGAGCGTGGTGAGGACGGTGCGGAACTGAAGGGAGCGGCGCCACCGGCGCTGGAGGGCGCGGCCGATGTGGCGCAGTGCGGGAAGGAAGCGGCGGAAGCCCGTCCCGACGAGCCGCGCCACGCGAAGACTGACAATCAGGGCCCGGCGCTGCCAGATCCGCCCCCGGAAGGCCAGTTCGCGGAATCCGGGGGTCAGGGACTCTGTATGTTCCGGGGCCGGGTGCTCCCCGTCTGCCCCCTGAACGCCTGGGGGGCCTCCGGATGAGTGGGGCGCGGGCGGCGTTGCGCCGGCTTTGCGTCCCTCACCGGAAGCAGCGGGGTCAGGCCCCTGCTTTGTAGCCGACACCACGCACCGTCATTACAACTTCCGGGGCCTCCGGGTCGCGTTCAATCTTGGACCGCAGGCGCTGGACATGGACGTTGACCAGGCGCGTGTCCGCAGCATGACGGTAGCCCCAGACCTGTTCGAGCAGCAGTTCGCGGGTGAACACCTGCCACGGTTTGCGGGCCAGTGCCACCAGGAGGTCGAATTCGAGCGGCGTGAGCGAGATCCGTTCGTTGCCCCGGCTGACGGTGTGGCCTGCGACGTCTATGGTGATGTCGGCGATCCGCAGGGTTTCCGGTGCTTTCTGGTCGCCGGGACGGAGGCGTGCCCTGACGCGCGCCACCAGTTCGGCGGGCTTGAACGGCTTGGGCACGTAGTCGTCAGCGCCGGATTCCAGGCCGCGGACGACGTCGGATGTGTCCGACTTGGCGGTCAGCATGACGATGGGCACGTCCGATTCGGCACGGATCTGCCGGCAGACCTCGATGCCGTCCACGCCCGGAAGCATGAGGTCCAGCAGTACAAGGTCCGGCCTGGATGACCGGAATACGTCCAGCGCCTGGGCGCCGTCGGCGCAGAAGACCGGCTCAAAGCCGTCATTGCGGAGAACAATTCCAATCATTTCGGCCAGCGCTTCGTCATCATCAACCACCAGAATGCGTGCCTTCATAGTTATATATTCCCTTATCAGGCAGTCTTTGTCCTGTTCAGCGGCCCCCGGCATGGCGGAACGCTAGGACGGCCGACGCCGGAACTATAGGCTGGGGGCATGCCGGACCTTCCCGGCGCCCTCCGCGCAGTGCGCCGGGCGCGGCGGGCAGCCGACGGCCTGGTACGGGGGAAGGAACAGGGTGTCACCACAGGATTCAGGCCCGCAGTGGCCCTCTGATGCGCCATGGCCGGGGCAGCAACCTTGGCCGGGACAAAAGCCGCCAGGTTCGCAGTGGCCCGGCCAGCAACAGCCTCCCGGGCAGCAGCCCTGGGGACCGCCGGGCTGGCAGCAGCCTGCCGGCCAGCAGCCACCTTGGGGACCGCCGCCCGCACCCGGCTCCCCCTACGCCGGGGCTCCGCAGCCGGGAATGCAGAACGGCGGCCCCTACGGCCAGCCCCGCTACATTGCACCGCCCAAGCCCGGCATCGTCCCGCTCCGCCCCCTGATGTTCGGGGAGATCATGGACGGCTCCTTCCAGGCCATCCGGCGGAATCCGAAAGCCATGCTGGGGGCCGCCGTGCTTGCCCAGTCCCTGACAGCCATCCTTGCGGCCGTCATCACCGCCGTCACCGCCACCTCCATGGGATCCATCGAAGCCTGGGCGGAGAGTGCCAGCCCGGCGGAAGCGGCGTCACTGGGCATCGGTTTCTTTTCCGCCTTCCTCGTGGTCGGCCTGCTCACGCTGCTGATTTCCGCAGTTCTCCAGGGTGCGATGGTGGTCCCGGTGGCGCGCGCCATCCTGAACCGGCGGACAGGGTTCCGCCAGATGTGGGCACTCTCCCGGTCGCGGGCCGGGGCGCTGGTCCGCCTGGCGCTGCTGCTGGTGGCCGCCGGGATCCTGGCTTTCGGTCTCCTCGCGGCGCTTGCGGTAGCCCTGGTGTCCAGCATGGAAGGAACCGGGGCGCTCCTGCTCATTCCGCTTGTCCTTGCTTTTATCGCGCTGTTCATCTGGATCGCCGTCAAACTGATGGTGGCTCCCGCCGCCGTCGTGATTGAGGAACTGGGAGCCTTGGCCGGGCTCCGTCGGTCCTGGGAGCTGACCCGTGCCAACTGGTGGCGGATCCTCGGCATCACGCTGGTTGTCAGCATTTTGGTGGGGGTCATCAGCCAGGTGGTGATGATCCCGGTCAGCCTTCTGGCAGGGTTCCTCACCACCTTCACCGATCCACTTGGCGGGGGCGGCGACGCGGCAGCCACCGCGTGGCACTCGGCGTGGTTACTGCTGTCCTCGGCGCCCTGGTTGGCGCCCTCGGGTATGCGTTCCAGACGTCCGTGATGGCGCTGCTCTACATGGACCTGCGGATGCGGAAAGACGGCCTGGACATCAGCCTCCTGCGCCTTGCCGAATCGGGCGCCGATCCCGACGGCGTTCCGGGCCGCGGGGCTGACAACGTCCGGGGACCGGACAACGGGCCTTCCTCCGGCCCGTGGGCGCATGGCCGCTGAACCCCCCGTGCTCCCCGGGGCAGGGGAAGCCCGGCGGTGGGCTGAGGAAGAAATCGCCAAGGCGGAATACCGTGAGACTGCACCGTCGTGGATCGAAACAGTCTGGGAGAACTTCCTTGACTGGTTTTCGTCCCTGGACGGATCCTCGCAGTCCGCAGGTCCCCTGCCGGGTCCCGTGATCGGGATTGTCATTGCCCTCGTCATCGCGGCCGCCGTGATCCTGGCCAGGCCGCGCCTGAACGCAGCGCCACGCCGGACCAGGGATGTTTTCGAGGCGGACAGCGTCCTTTCCGCCGCTGAATACAGGCAGCGCGCCGAGGCGTCGGCCGCGTCTGGTGAATGGGGGGACGCCGTCGTCGAACGCTTCCGTGCACTGGTCCGCGCGGCTGAAGACCGGACCATCCTCGAACCGCAGCCCGGGCGCACGGCGGACGAGGTGGCCCGGGAGCTGGCCGTGCCGTTCCCCAGGGAAGCAGGGCGCCTGGAGCGCGCGGCAGGCGTCTTCGACGCTGTGCGGTACGGGAACCGGCCGGCAGGCCGGGGCGACTACCAGGAGCTGGCCGGCCTGGACGCGGATCTCGAGGCGGCGAAACCGGAGTCGGCACTGCAATCCCCGGCGGCCCTCGGATGACGGACACCCTTCCCGCCGGTGTCCGCGGGGCAGCTCCTTCTCCCGCTCCCGGGCGGACACCACTGCCTTGGCTCCGCAAGCACCGTGCGTTGACGGCCCTCTGCGCGGTGGTGGCCGTCGCCCTGGGCCTGGTTGTCTGGGGCCAGCTGGCTCCCCGGGGTGACGCCGTTCCGCTGTCCCCCGGCAACGCAGGTCCGGACGGCGCACGGGCCGTCACCCAGATCCTGGGGCGCCACGGAGTGGACGTGCACACAGCCGGAACGTTCGAGGAGGCGATGGCCGCGCTGGGGGAAAGTTCAGCCGCAACCCTCCTGCTGTATGACCGCAACGGGATCCTCGACGAACCCCGGCTCCGTGATCTGGCGGCCGCCGCCGGGGAGGTTGTAGTGGTCACGCCGCGGCTGGAAACACTCACCGCACTGGGCAGCGGTATCAGGCAGGCGGGAGTGGTGCCCGACGATGCTCCCCCGCTGGCCCCCGGCTGTCCGCTCCCGGACGCCCTGGCCGCGGGGGAGGTCTCGGGCAGCCAGGGTTTCGTGTACGACGGCGGGGTGTCCTGTTACCGGCCTGCCGGTAGTGCCGCCGGGCTGCTGGCTGTCAGCGGCGACGGGCAGCTGACGGTGTTGGGCAGCACGGTGGTCCTGGGCAATGGGCAGCTGGATGAGCGGGGCCATGCTGCCCTTGCGCTCCGTACCCTGGGCAAGTCTCCGGACCTGGTCTGGTACCTGCCGTCACTGGAGGATGTGGCCGCGTCCGGGTCAGGGCAGACCCTGGACGAGCTCGCACCGGAGTGGGTCCGTTTCCTGGGCCCGTGGCTGCTGGTGGTTGCCCTGGCCGCGATCGCGTGGCGCGGCCGGCGGCTCGGCCCGCTGGTGTTCGAGCCGCTGCCGGTGGTGGTGAAGGCAGTGGAAACCGCAGAGGGCCGCGCCCGGATGTACCACGACGCCCACGCGGTGGACCAGGCACGGGACAACCTCCGCGCCGGGATCCTGGTACGGCTGGCCGCCAGGCTCCGGCCCGGCCCGGGAGCCTCTGCCGGCACCGTCATTGAGGCGGCGGCACGGTTGCTGGGCCGGCCGGCAGCCGATATACGGGACCTCCTCAACCACCATCCCGGCAGCGAGTCCCGGCTGGTCGCCTGGGCACAGGAACTGGACAACCTAGAGAAAGAGGTCAACAGCCGATGAGTGAATATGGCAGCGGCCAGCGGGTCCTGGACCCGATGGAGCACGATTCCGCCCGGCAGGCCCTGCTGGATGTGCGCCACGAGGTGTCGAAGGCGGTGGTGGGACAGGACGCTACGGTGACCGGCATGCTGATCGCCCTGCTGTCCCAGGGGCATGTGCTGCTGGAGGGTGTGCCGGGCGTGGCAAAGACCCTGCTGGTACGGGCCCTGTCCGCGGCACTGGACCTGGACACCAAGCGGGTGCAGTTCACCCCGGACCTGATGCCCGGCGATGTCACCGGGTCCCTGGTCTACGACGCGCACACCGCCGAGTTCACGTTCCGGGAAGGGCCGGTATTCACCAACCTCCTGCTGGCGGACGAAATCAACCGGACGCCGCCCAAGACCCAGGCTTCGCTGCTGGAGGCGATGGAGGAACGGCAGGTCTCGGTGGACGGCGTGTCCCGCCCGCTGCCCGCCCCGTTCCTGGTGGCCGCCACGCAGAACCCGGTGGAGTACGAGGGCACCTATCCCCTACCGGAAGCCCAGCTGGACCGCTTCCTGCTCAAGCTCACCATGCCCCTGCCAGAGCGTTCGGCGGAGATGGAAGTCATCCGCCGCCATGCGGCCGGGTTCGACCCGCGCGACCTGGCAGCGGCCGGGGTCCGTGCCGTCGCGGGCGCCGCAGACCTGGAGCGGGCCCGCCAGGCCGTCACGGGCGTCGCCGTCGAACAGGAAATCATCGGCTATATCGTGGACCTGGTGCGGGCCACCCGCACGGCACCGTCCTTCCTGCTGGGCGTTTCGCCGCGTGGAGCCACAGCGCTCCTTAACACCTCCCGGTCCTGGGCCTGGCTGTCCGGCAGGAGCTTCGTCACCCCCGACGACGTCAAGGCGCTGGCCCTGCCCTGCCTCCGGCACCGGGTGGCGCTGCAGCCCGAGGCCCAGATGGACGGGGTCCGGGTGGATGACGTGCTGGGCAGCATCCTGGCGTCCGTTCCCGTTCCGCGCTGATGGCCATTTCCGGGCGCTTTGTCCTGCTGGTGCTGCTGGGCCTGGTTCCGGTCCTGCTGCTGCCCGGATGGGGAACCGTATGTGCCGTGCTGGCCGTCCTCGCCGTCCTGTGCGGCACCGACCTGCTCCTCGCCGGCGCGCTGAAACCGGTCCAGGTGCTGCGCTCCGATCCCGGCAACGTCACCCTGAACGGGACGGCGGAGGCCAGGCTCATTGTCCGCAATGACGGGAGCCGGCGGCTGCACGGCTTGCTGCGGGACGGCTGGCAGCCGTCAGCCGGAGCACAGGACCCGGTCCAGGGCATTGATGTTCCCGCGCATGAAAGCCGGCGCATCACTGTCCGGCTCCGGCCGGTCCGCCGCGGCGACCTCAAGGCCCCGCACGTGACGCTGCGCTCCTTTGGCCCCCTGCGCCTGGCAGCACGCCAGCGCACCATTGACTGCCCCGGGGCGCTGCGTGTCCTGCCGCCGTTCCATTCGCGCCGGCACCTGCCCTCCAAACTGCGGAAACTGCGGGAACTGGACGGGAAAGCTGCCGTCCAGATCCGCGGGGCCGGCACCGAATTCGATTCCCTGCGGGATTATGTCCGGGGCGACGACGTCCGGTCCATTGACTGGCGCGCAACCGCCCGCAGGTCCGCCGTCGTGGTCCGCACCTGGCGGCCCGAACGTGACCGCCGGGTGGTGATGGTCCTCGACACGTCACGGACAGCGGCAGCGAGGATCGACGACGAGACCCGCCTCGACACCGGGATGGAAGCGGCGCTCCTCCTCGGTGTGCTTGCCGAGCGCGGCGGCGACCGGGTGGACTTCCTGGCGTTTGACCGCAGGGCACGGGCCCGGGCAGGAACCGCCATCCAGGGCAATCTGCTGGGACAGCTGGTCCAGGCCATGGCACCGCTGGATCCGGAGCTCATCGAGATGGACTGGCCGGCCGTCCCTGCCCAGGTCCGCGCCGTCACGGCCCACCGCTCCCTGGTAGTGCTGCTGACTTCCCTCGACGGCGGCGCGCCGGAGGAAGGGCTCCTGCCGGCCGCCGCCCGGCTGGCCCAGGACCATGTGGTGGTGGTGGCAGCTGTCCGGGATCCGCAGCTGGGCGCCATGGTCCGGGAGCGCGGCGATGCTGCCGGGGTATTCCGGGCCGCCGCTGCGGAACGGGCCCTCCTGCAGCGCGCCGCCGTCAGCGCCGAGCTTCGCCGGTACGGTGTGGAAGTGGTGGACGCCGAACCGCACCAGCTGCCGCCGCGCGTCGCGGACATGTACATCCGGCTCAAGGCTGCCGGTAAATTGTGAGACCAGTAGTGTGTTGCCCGCAGGAGGAGCTTCGTGAACGTACCGATTTACCAGCAGGTCCTTGGAACGGACTTTGCCAGGCTGCAGCCGGAACTGCAGGAGTACTTCTCCCTGGTGCCCGGTTCGGGCCGCTACGGCATCGGTGAAGGGACATTCGATGTAGTGGGCTGCCGGCAGGAATGGCTGCGGCCGCTGCTGCGGCTGACCAGCAGCGAGGAGGCCTTCTTCCCCGAATATGGCGAGAACATTCCATTCCGGATCGAGAATCACGCCCACCAGGACCCGTTTGGCCGCTCCAGCCTTACCGCCCGCCGGGAGATCCGCTTTCCCGGAAGGACCCGGATTTTCCAGGACACCACCAGCGCCACCATCCGCAACGGGTCACCGCAGCTGGTTGACTACGTGGGCCGCTACCGCCGCATGGTGACCGACCTGAACCTGAGTGTCACCCCGGAGGGACGGCTGCGAGGCGTCTCTGAAGCCTCCCGCCTGTTCCTTGGCCCGCTCCGGGTGCCCTTGCCGGCACCGGTGGACGCCAAGGCGTACGCCGAGCAGTGGTGGGATCCCGCGGGCGGCACCAACGGCAAGCACCGCATCCAGGTCAAGGTCATCCAGCCGCAAATCGGTCTGGTCCTGGTCTACGCCGGAAGCTTCGACTACAGGTTGCGGCCCTACACCGGACGCAGCGCGGCCCAGAGCTTCCTTCCCCGCTACGCGCAGCCGGACCGCTGGGAGAACCGGGTCTAGGACGACGGGAGTTGACCGGTTCCGCCGGTCAGCCGAGGGCGAGCTGGTTCAGCCCGTCCGCCAGCTGCGTCAGCCTGCCCAGCACCGCGGTGGCCTGCGCAGGGGTGCGGTCCGCCAGGCCAGCCGAAGGCGTGACGCGGAGGGTCCGCAGGGACGACGCCGGCAAACCGAGCTGCCGCCACGGCCGCCACACGGATTCCACGCAGTCCGCAACCTTGGGAAGGGTGTCCCCGTCCACATCCAGCGCCCCGGCCCACAGCCGCTTGCCTGCCTCCACGGCCCCGGCAAGGTGCTCCCATTGGCGGGTGGTCAGGGCCTTCAGGGGCACCGCGACACCGTCCGCACCGGAAGCGAGGATCGGCTCGAAAGGGGCTTCGACGGCGGGAACGGACACCACCACTTCAACGGCTCCCGCGGCCCGAAGGGCTTCAATCACCAGCCGCCACGCTTCGCGGGCTTCCGCCGTGGCAACAGCCCGCAGCGTGCGGTAGCCACTGGCCGTGGGGATGGTGCCGGCGAGCACGGCGGCGATATCAGGTTCATCCAGCTGGACCATCAGGCGTGCACCGGGCACGGCTGCGGCCACCCGGCTAAGGTAGCCACCGACGCCGGCAGCCAGCGACTCAGCCAGGTCCCGCCGTGCACCGTAATCGATCAGCGCGCGTTCGCCGTTGTGCAGGTGCAGGCCGGCGGCCAGGCTGAGGGGGCCCACCAGCTGGACCTTGATTTCCTCGGCGGACGCCTCCTCGGTCCCCGCCACATCGGCCAGGACGTTGATGTCGGTGGCAAGCGCCGAGGCTGCCCGGCGCACATCCTTGCCCGGACGGTCCACGAGCCGCCACCCGTAGGGCTGCACATCAACGGCCAGCTCCTCGAGCAGGGATGCGGTGCGGCCCAGGGAATCGGAACCGACGCCGCGGGCCGCAGTTCGGCCAGGAACGGCAGGTGCGGGCTGCCGAGCTCTCCGCGGATGATCCTGGCAGCTTCCAAGGGGTCCTCGCCGGGCCATGGTCCCAGCCCGGTTGCCGTTACTTCCGCCGGCGGGGCTTTCTCCGGCGCGGCGGCGGGTTCGTGCCGTTCAACCACGGTCACGCGAGTGCTGATGCCTGCGGGTGCTGGCCGGCGGCGGCCTGGTGGTCCTCGGCGATGGCCTCGTGGTGGCGGATGACCTCGCCGATGATGAAGTTCAGGAACTTCTCGGCAAAGGCGGGGTCCAGGTGGGCATCCTCGGCGAGCCTGCGGAGCCGTGCGATCTGCGCTGTCTCGCGACCCGGGTCACCCGCGGGAAGCCGATGGGCGGCCTTCAGGAAACCCACCTTCTGCGTGGCCTTGAAACGCTCCGCCAGGAGGTACACCAGCGTGGCGTCAATGTTGTCGATGCTGGAGCGGATGGACAGCAGTTCAGCCATCACCGAACTGTCAACCTGGCCAGCCAATGAGCTGGCGGAGGGATCGTATTCGTCTGAGTCGGGTGAGGGGAGGTTGTGCTGCGTCATGATCCCAGTCTATGGGCAGCCGGCCTGATGGGCCGGGTGTTAAGCGCCGGTGCCGGGGTGCCGCCCCGGCACCGGCGCTTGGCGGCACTGCGCTCAGATGCCCAGCAGCGCCCGGTGCTGTTCCCGGCGTCGCGCCTGTTCCTCCGGATCCGGCACGGGAAGGGAGGCAATGAGCCGTTTGGTGTAGTCATGCCGGGGATTGCCCATGACTTGGCTCCCGACTCCCTGCTCCACCAGCCTGCCCTTGTACAGAACCCCCACCCAGGACGAGAGGATGTCCACCACCGCCAGGTCGTGGCTGATGAACAGGCAGGCGAACCCGAACTCCTGCTGGATGTCCTTGAACAGGTCCAGGACCTTCGCCTGGACCGAAACGTCCAGGGCCGACGTCGGTTCGTCGGCAATCAGCAGCCGGGGATTCAGGCTCAGGGCGCGGGCCAGGGACGCCCGCTGCCGCTGCCCGCCGGAGAGTTCGTGCGGGTAGCGGCAGGCGTACGACGCCGGCAGCTGGACTGATTCGAGCAGTTCACCGACGCGTTTGCGGGCCTGGGCGGGGCTGGGCTTTGTGTGGATGACCATAGGTTCGGCGATGCACTCCCCGATGGTCAGCTGCGGGTTGAAGGACGCCGCGGGATCCTGGAACACGAAGCCGATGTCCTTGCGGAGGGGCCTGAAGGTCCGCTCCCGGAAGTCCAGCATCTCGTAGCCCAGCACTTTGAGGCTGCCGCCCGTGGTCCGGTTGAGTCCGGCGATGGCCCGCCCGATGGTGGTTTTGCCGGATCCGGATTCCCCCACCAGCCCGAAGACCTCACCCCTGGAGACGGTGAAGCTGACCCGGTCCACGGCGGTGAAAGCAGGGGTACCGAGCCGGCCGGGGTATTCGATGGACAGGTTGTGGGCAGCCACCAGGACTTCCGCATCCTGGTGGGGACGCACGGTCTGGCCCTCCGAAGCCGAATTGTGTCCAAGGTGCGGCACGGCGGCCAGCAGTTTCCGGGTGTAGTCCTGCCTGGGCTCGGCAAAGAGTTTGCGCGCCGGCGCCTCCTCAACAACGTTGCCCTGGTACATGACCACCACGCGGTCGGCGAGGTCCGCCACCACGCCCATGTTGTGGGTTATCAGCACTATGGAGGTGCCGTACTTGTCCCGCAGGTCGCGGAGCAGTTCCAGGATTTCGGCCTGCACCGTGACGTCCAGTGCGGTGGTGGGCTCGTCCGCAACGATCAGGCCCGGATTGAGTGCCAGGGCCGCGGCGATGACAACCCGCTGCTTCTGGCCGCCGGAAAAGTGGTGCGGATAGTAATTGACCCGGTGGTCGGGATCCGGGATGCCCACCTTGCGCAGCGCCTCCACGGCCCTGGCCTTGGCCTCCTTGGCTGAGACACGCTTCCCGCCGTTCCGGCCGGAGTGGGCACGGATGCCCTCGGCGATCTGCCAGCCGACAGTGAACACCGGGTTCAGCGCCGTGGACGGCTCCTGGAAGACCATTGCCACGTCACGCCCGCGGATCTGGCGCAGCCGTTCGGCACTGACGCTGATCACGTCCGCCCCGTTGATGAGGACAGTGCCGGAGCTGCTGGCAGTTTCCGGCAGCAATCCCAGGATGGTCTTGGCGGTCACCGTCTTCCCGGAACCGGACTCCCCACAATGGCCAGCACCTCCCCCGCCCTGACGTCCAGGCTGACGTCCTTGACGGCCCGGACGTCGCCGCCGTCCGTAGCGAAGGTAACGCTCAGATGCCCGATGTCCAGGACCCGGATATCCGGCTGGTCCGCGCTCGCGGTGGCTGCAGCAGCGTTGGCGCTCATGATCCCCTCACTTCCGTTTCAATGGCGGCGTGCGCCGCAGTGCCTGGACCCGCGGCAGCAGGACCCGGTGTCACTTTGCCTGCTGCGGATTTCCGGCCCCGCAGGCGGGGATCGTTCAGGTCGTTGATGCTTTCTCCTACCAGCGTCAGGCCCACCACCGTGAGCACGATGGCCATCCCGGGGAACAGGCCTGTCCACCAGATTCCCGAGGTGGTGTCGGCGAGCGCCTTGTTCAGGTCGAAGCCCCATTCCGCGGCCGAGCTTGGCTCGATGCCGAAACCGAGGAAGCCCAGGCCGGCGAGGGTGAGGATTGCCTCCGAGGCGTTGAGGGTGAAGATCAGGGGCAGGGTCCTGGTGGCGTTGCGGTAGATGTGCCTGCCCATGATCCGGATGTTGGACGCCCCCACCACCTTGGCGGATTCAACGAAGGGTTCCGCTTTCAGCCGGACCGTCTCCGCCCGGATGACCCGGAAATACTGTGGAATGAAAACCAGGGTGATGGCGGTCCCGGCGGCGAAGATGCCGCCCGCCAGGCTGGACTGGCCGCCGCTGATGACGATGGCCATCACAATGGCTACCAGGAGCGATGGAAACGCGTAGACGGCGTCGGCAACCACCACGAGGATCCTGTCCAGCCAGCCGCCCAGGTATCCGCTAACCAGGCCCAGGACCACGCCAATGACGATTGACATGGCGACGGCGACGACGATCACCAGGATCGCAGTCTGCGCACCCCAGATCACCCGCGACAGGACGTCGTACCCTCCCACGGTGGTGCCCAGGAGGTGTTTGCCGCCCGGGGCCTGCTGCGTGGGGAAGTTGCCGTCGTCGTCGGACAGTTGCGAGTAGCCGTAAGGCGCAAGGAGCGGGGCGAAGAGCGCCGTCAGTACGAACGCGCCGGTCAGGACCAGCCCGGCCACCAGCATGCCGCGCTGGAGTCCCACGCTCCGGGTGTAATGGGAGATGACCGGAAGGCGGCGGAGGAGCGGTGCCCTGGGGTTTGCCGCAGGAAGGGGCACGTCGGGATTGGCCATGTCAGTACCTCACGCGGGGGTCGATCAGCGCGGCGATGATGTCCACGATGAAGTTGGTCAGGGCCACGATGATCGCCAACAGCACCACGATGCCCTGCACCGCCACGAAGTCGCGTGCGGTCAGGTAGTTGGCCAGCTGGAATCCAAGCCCCTTCCACTCGAACGTTTTTTCTGTCAGCACCGCCCCGCCGAGCATCACGGCAATCTGCAGGCCCATCACGGTGATGATGGGAATCAGGGCCGGCTTGTAGGCGTGCTTGGTCACCAGCCGGTACTCGCTGATGCCGCGGGACCGTCCGGCTTCGATGTAGTCACGGCCCAGGGTACCGATGACGTTGGTCCGGACCAGGCGGAGGAAGATGCCAGCCGTCAGCAGCCCGAGCGCCACGGCCGGAAGGACGGCGTGGGCCAGGACGTCGGCGAAGGCGGCCATGTTGCCGCTGCGCAGGGCATCCAGCCAGTAGATGCCGGTCGGGGCCTCGAGCGAGGTCAGGGCAAGTTCGCTGGAGGTCTTTGCCCTGCCGGCCACGGGCAGCCAGCCCAGCCACACCGAGAAGGTGAGCTTCAGCAGCATTCCCGCGAAGAACACCGGGGTGGCGTAGCACAGGATGGCGAAAACCCGCAGGACGGCGTCCGGCGCCTTGTCGCGGCGGTGGGCTGCGAGCATTCCCAGGGGAATGCCCACGAGCAGGGCCACGACGAGCGCGTTGAGGCTGAGTTCCAGGGTGGCCGAACCGTATGTGGTGAGCATCTCGACGACGGCACGATTGTCGGTCAGGGTACGGCCGAAGTTGCCGGTGGCCAGCTGGCCGAGGTACTCAAAGTACTGGACGAGGATGGGCCGGTCGTAGCCTGCAGCCTCGATGCGTTCCTGGAGCTGGTCGGCGGGCAGCCGTCCGCCCATGGCTGCCGTGATGGGGTCGCCGGTAATCCGCATCAGGAAGAAGACCATGGTCACGAGGATGAAGATAGTGGGGAAAATCAGCAGGAAGCGGACCAGGATGTACTGCCCCAGTCCTCCGCCGGAGGACTTCCTGGCGGCAGGAAGAATTCCGCCCGTGTCGCCGGGCGGCGCGTCAATCAATGTGGTCATGGGAACCTTCGGATCGTCTGGGCGCTGGTCCTGCCAGCGCCATCAGCCAGCACCGGGGGCGGGACGCCGTGCGGGCGCCCCGCCCCGTGGTGCGGCTTGCCGGCTGGACCTACTTGGACATCACGCCAAGGCGGGTCTTGAAGGACGGATCGAGGGTCTTTTCCACGCCCTTGACATCAGTTCCGGCGACCATCACCTGGGCACCCTGGAGCAGGGGCAGGGTGGAGAGGTCCTTGGCGATGGCTTCCTGGGCCTGGCCAAGCAGCTCGCTCCGTTCGGCCTTGTCGGTGGTGACCAGCTGCTTGTTGACGACGTCGGTCACGGCCGGGTTCTCGTAGTGGTTGCCCAGGAAGTTGCCGGGGATGAAGAACGGCGTGAGGTAGTTGTCGGCGTCGGAGTAATCCGGGAACCAGCCGAGCTGGTAGACGGGGTAGGCATCTGCGCCGTTCCTTGGTGTAGGTGGTCCACTCAGTGGACTTGAGGTCCACCGTGAAGAGCCCCGATTTCTCCAGCTGTTCCTTCACCAGGGCGTATTCGTCCGCGGCGGACGTGCCGTACCTGTCGGTGTACTGCAGCTTGACGTCCACCACGGAGGTGATGCCGGCATCAGTAAGCACCTGCTTGGCCTTTTCCAGGCTGGGCTTACCGCTGCCGTCCCCGTAGAGGCTCTTCAGGGGTTCGGTTGCTCCCTCGAATTCCTTGGGCACGTAGGAGTAGACCGGGGTGTAGGTGTTCTTGAAAACCTGGGATGCGATCACATCCCGGTCCACCAGGTGCGCGATTGCCTGCCGCACTGCCAGGGCCTTGGCAGGGTCGGCTTCGGGGGTCTTGGCTCCGAACGGCATGGTGTCGAAGTTGAAGACCATGTAGCGCAGCTCGCCGCCGGGGCCCTTGTGGACCTTTACGTTGCTGTCCGACTCGAGGTCGGCAACGTCGGTGGCAGTCAGGATCCTGCCCGCGACGTCGATGTTGCCCTGCTGCACGTCCAGTTTCAGGTTGTTAGGGTCCGCGTAGTGCTTGAGCGTGGCGCCGTCGTTCGCCGCCTCGCCCAGCAAGCCCTGATAGTCGGGATTGGGCTTGAAGTTGACCAGCTCGTTCTTCTTGTAGCTGTCGATGGTGTACTGCCCGGCGAAGGGCTTTGCCGCGACGATGGCGTCATCGTCCATGATCTTGTCGGCCGGGAAGACTTCCTCGTCCACAATGGGGCCGGGGTTGGAGGCGAGGACACCCGGGAACACCTGGTCGTTGCCGGCCTTGAGGGTGAAGACCACCGTGTCCGGGTCGGTCGCCTCGATCTTTTCCATGTTCGCCAGCAGGGAGGCCGGGCCGTTGGGGTCGTTGATGCTCATGACCCGGTTGAACGAGAAGACGACGTCGGAGGAGTCAAGGGTGTGGCCGTTGGCGAACTTCAGGCCGGGCTTCAGCTTCACCGTGAATTCGGTGGGGCTGGTGAAGGAGGCTGATTCCGCGATGTCCGGAGCGGCGTCGGCGGTTCCGGGGGCGTAGTTCAGCAGGAAGGGATAGATCTGGTTCATCACCATGAATGAGCCGCCGTCATAGGAGCCTGCGGGGTCCAGCGTGACCACTTTGTCCGTCGTCCCGTAAGTGATGGCGCCGCCCCCGGCGCTGCCGGTCGAGGTTCCGCCGCCGCCCGAGGGGCCCGTGCAGGCAGTCAGGGCCAGGGCAGAGATGCCTGCGAGCGCGATGGCGCCGTGCAGGGTTTTGGTGCTCTTCGTCATCAGTGAACTTTCTGTTCGATGAGTGCGCGCCCGCCGACCACATGGGGTTCGTCTGCTTAGGCGGGGGACGCTGTACGGATGGGAAAGATTCAATCAGAGAGTCAACACTCAGCTCGGACCATTTGTGTGAGTCGCGCCACAAAATTTAAGTGCCGGCCCGATCCGCCCCGTCCGGTCCGCAGAAATGTGCTTCCACAACAAAAACGCCGCCCCGGGGACCGGGGCGGCGTTAGTGGGATTCGTGGGCTACAGCACGGCCCGCTGCAGGGACCGGGCGGCGTCGATGGTGGCCTGGCCAAGGACCCGGCTGCCCTGGTAAAGGACAACGGTCTGCCCGGGCGCCACCCCGCGGAGGGGGTCTGCCAGCCGGACCACCAGCTGCCCAGCTGAGTCCCCGGCCGTCTCCATGCGGGCGGCGGCGGGCACCGGGTCGCCGTGGGCACGCACCTGGGCGTAGCAATCGAACTCCTCGCCGGTTTCGACTTCCCGGATGGGCAGGCCCGCCCAGGACACCTTGATGCCGCGGATCTCGTCGATGGCCAGCAATGCCTGGGGGCCGACGACCACCTTGTTCTCCTTGGGCCTGATCTCGAGCACGAAGCGCGGCTTCCCGTCGGCGGCAGGGGTACCCAGTTTCAGGCCCCGGCGCTGGCCGACGGTGAACGCGTTGGCGCCCGGGTGCTCGCCCACCTTGGCTCCGGTCTCGTCGACGATGTCGCCGCGGGTCATCTCGATCTTCTCGGCGAGCCACCCTGCCGTGTCGCCGTCGGGAATGAAGCAGATGTCATGGCTGTCCGGCTTGTTGGCCACCGACAGCCCGCGGCGTTCGGCCTCTGCCCGGACTTCCGCCTTGGACGGTGTATCGGCCAGCGGAAACATGGAGTGCTTGAGCTGTTCGTGGGTCAGGACGCCCAGGACATAGCTTTGGTCCTTCGCCCAGTCCGCGGCGCGGTGCAGTTCGCGGTTTCCGTCGGCGTCCTCGATGACCTTGGCGTAATGGCCGGTGCAGACGGCGTCGAAGCCCAGGGCGATCGCCTTCTCCAGCAACGCCGCGAACTTGATGCGCTCGTTGCAGCGCATGCAGGGGTTGGGAGTGCGGCCGGCAGCGTACTCGTCAATGAAGTCCTGGACCACGTCTTCCTTGAAGCGCTCCGAGAAGTCCCACACGTAGTACGGAATGCCCAGCACGTCGCAGGCCCGCCACGCGTCGCGCGAGTCCTCGATGGTGCAGCAGCCGCGGCTGCCCGTCCGCAGGGTGCCCGGCATCCGTGACAGCGCCAGGTGGACGCCGACGACGTCGTGCCCGGCCTCGACGGCGCGGGCGGCGGCAACGGCGGAGTCAACTCCACCGCTCATGGCTGCTAGAACTCGCATGCTGGCTTTCTGTAGGGGAAGGTTTTTGGCCGGCGCCCGGTGGCGCGGACCGGCTGTGAAAATCGACTGCCCGGATCGGCTGCGCAAATGGACTGCGCAAATCGACCAGGCAGGCTCCCGGAGACGATCCTTGCCTATCTATTCTACGGCCTCGAGTAAAGTCGTCCGCCGCGGGTGCCGGGTCAGCGGCTGCCCGGCACCTGGCGGGCAATGGTCCCGGCTGTCTGGATCGAGGACTCGTGACCGGCCATACCGGCCTGGCGGGCACGTGCATACGCATCCGGCAGGGCAGCCAGGAGGGCGTCGACATCGGCGTCCGTGGAAGCGTGGCCCAGCGTGAAGCGCTGGGCACCCCGGGCGGTCTCCTCGTCAAGCCCCATGGCCAGCAGGACGTGGGAGGGGCGCGGCACTCCGGCGGTGCACGCGGATCCCGTTGATGACTCCACCCCTGCGAGGTCCAGAAGGAACAACAGTGAGTCACCTTCGCAGCCCGGGAAGGTGAAGTGCGCATTGCCCGGGAGCCGCCCGGCTCCCGGGGCGCCTCGAAGGACGGCTTCCGGAATCCGTTCGAGGACGCCCTCGACCAGGCGGTCCCGCAGGGCAGCGATGCGCGCGGCTTCGTCGGCTGGATTCGCGGTTACCCCGGCAGCGGCAGCGGCGAAGGCGGCTATGGAGGCGGTGTCCAGGGTGCCGGACCGGACGTCGCGTTCCTGGCCGCCGCCGTGCTGGACCGGCGTCAGTTTGACCGCACGGCCGAGCAGGAGGGCACCCACGCCCACCGGTCCCCCGATCTTGTGGCCGCTGATGGACATGGCGTCCAGGCCGGAGTCCCTGAAATGCACGGGCAGGGAACCAAACGCCTGCACGGCGTCCGAATGCACCGGAACGCCCGCGGCATGGGCAAGCTCCACCACGCGGTGGACCGGCTGGATGGTACCCACCTCATTGTTGGCCCACATCACGGTCACCAGCGCGACGCCGGCCGGATCACGGGCGAGTTCGGCCTCGAGGAACGGCAGGTCCACCACACCTTCGCCGTCAACGGGCAGCCACGTCACCTCCGCGCCTTCATGGCGCTCCAGCCACTCCACGGTGTCCAGCACTGCATGGTGTTCGACGGCGGAACACAGGATGCGCCGCCGCGCAGGGTCTTCGGCCCGGCGGGCCCAGTAGAGGCCTTTGACGGCAAGGTTGTCCGATTCGGTGCCACCGGAGGTGAAGATCACTTCGGACGGGTGCGCCCCGGCGGCAGCGGCTATTGTTTCCCGGGCGTCCTCCACCGTCCGGCGCGCCCGCCGGCCCGAGCCGTGCAGCGACGACGGGTTGCCGGTGCGGGCCAGTTCGCGGGTCAGGGCAGCCAAAGCCTCAGCGGAAAGCGGGGTAGTTGCAGCATGATCGAGGTAGGCGGGCACCCTGTAATTCTAGCCGTTTCGGGTGCGGCGGCTTCCCGGCAAAACATGCCGGGAAGCATGGCCCACGTTTACCTCGCAGCCTAGTTCGACGGCGGCAGGACCTGGAGCCGGGTGGCCACGTCCGCACGGGCTCCCGCGAGGGAGGGGGCATCGGGACAGGAAACGGAGACGTAGACCGAAGAGCCTGCCGTTGCGAAGAGCCGCGCCATGACAGCTGTTGCCCTGCCGCCGGGCGCGGCCTGCTCGAGAAGCAGGACCTCCACCCGGCGCTCCGGTGCTTCCAGATCTTCACCCCACCGCAACGAGTCTGTCTTCAGGTAGCCCGGCAGGACAGTGGGGTCCAGGTACTGGAACAGCGCAACAGTCGATTCACGGTCGTCCGCCCGGGCAAGGGCTTCCTGGTTGCCGCGGACCCTGGCAGAAACCAGGCAACCGTCCGCCTTCAGGTACTGGCTTTCCCCCGCCACGTTTTCCTTGACGACCTGCCAGCCGGCGCCTCCCTCAACCCGTCGGAAATCCCGACGGGCACGCCGCGGGCAAGGATGCCGCCGGCGCTGAAGGGCAGGTCCTGCGCGGCCACGGCTTCGGCATCATGCCCCGGGGTGATGGTGGGGGTGGCGGGTACCGTTGGACTCTCCGCGGCTTCCGGTGCGGCGGGATCCCGCACGTCCAGGCTGCACCCGCTGAGCAGGACCGTGACGAGCGCGGCCGCCAGCACCGCCCTCCGCCGGCCGTCTCCGGCAGGCCGTCCCGCCGTCGGTGTTTCCATCTCCACCCACTGCCTTCCCCATCGGCCGCCCAGCCGTGCCCCCACGAGTCTAGACTGCGGGTACGCGGGAACCTGCGGAACCCGGGCGCTCGTTGTCACATCAGGGCCGGCAGCAATGCTGGCTAAACTGGGCTGGCCCGGCTCCATTCACGGGCCGGTCCACAAGGAAAAGGATGTGTGCTTGAGCGAGCGCAACAGCTCCCACTACCAGGTCCTCCAGGTCGCGGTCACTGCCACTGACAAGGAGATCAAGGTGGCGTACCGCCGTGCCGCCCGCACCGCCCATCCGGACCACGGGGGTGACGCTGCTGCCTTCCGCCGGGTGACTGCCGCCTACGAGACCCTCATCGATCCGCAACGCCGCAAGGCCTATGACCGGTCCTACGCGGCAGGTACTGTCCGCGATACCGCCAACGATGAAGCCCACTTCGACGCCCCTCCAGCGGGCAGCCGCGCGTCAGCCACCGTCCACCGGCCGGGGAGCGCCCGGAACACTGCCGGAGACCCGCCCATCTACGTACCTGCCTACGACGGCGTGACGCCGGGCAGCGTCCCACTCATCCCCCTGGCACAGGCCAGCCAGCAGGTACACGGCATGCCACGCAAGCGCGGCATCTTCGGCGCCGAGGCCCGGATCCAGCGGGAGATGCGCACGGTGCAGCTCCTGACCCGCCAGGTCCTGCCGGCGATTCCGGCCGCCCGGCTTGTCAACGGCCTCCAGTCGCCGGCAGACAACAGCCACATCGACCACGCGGTCCTCTCCGGATACCGGTTGGCCCTGGTCAATTCCATGCTCCTCCCCAAAGGCGCGTATGCCTGGGACGGCAGGACCCTCAATCATGGCGCCCGCACCATAGCCCCACCGCAGCTGGCCCACCTGGTCCGGGCGATGCAGGACATCTTTCCGGAACTGAATGTAACCGGCTGGACCGTGGTCCTCAGTCCCACCGGCAACCTGCACGAGCCCGTCATCGACCACCACCGGCGCCCGTCCGGAGCCCTGGAAACCGTCCAGATCGTCAACGCGGCCGGCATGGTCCGGGGCATCAAGGAGTTCCTGGCCTCCGGACCGGCGCCGAACACCGTCAACGTCCCCGTCCTGGCCCGGCTGCTGCGCGGCATGCACTGAAACGCCATGGCCAGC
Source organism: Arthrobacter nitrophenolicus (assembly GCF_000332815.1). Classification (GTDB taxonomy): domain Bacteria; phylum Actinomycetota; class Actinomycetes; order Actinomycetales; family Micrococcaceae; genus Arthrobacter; species Arthrobacter nitrophenolicus. The sequence goes on along the minus strand of NZ_AOFD01000007.1, from coordinate 8,857 downwards.
GGGCTGTCGCTAGGATGGAACCGTGTTCCGCATTCTCTTCCACGCCCCTGAAATCCCCGGCAATACCGGCAACGCCATCCGGCTTGCCGCCATTACGGGGGCTGAACTGCACCTTGTGGAACCGCTGGGCTTCGATTTCTCCGACGCCAAACTCCGCCGCGCCGGCCTCGACTACCATGACCTCGCCGTCGTCACGGTCCACAAGACCCTCGAGGACGCCTGGCAGCACCTGCAGCCGGAACGCGTGTATGCCTTCACGTCGGACGGAACGGCAAGCTACACGGACATCTCCTACCAGCCCGGCGACGTGCTGATGTTCGGCAGGGAATCCGTGGGGCTTCCGGAAGAGCTGAAGAAGGACCCCCACGTCACTGCCACCGTGCGGCTGCCCATGCTGCCTGCCCTGCGCTCGCTCAACCTTGCCAACGCCGCCTCCATCGCCGTCTACGAGGCCTGGCGGCAACAGGGATTTGCGGGCGCGCGCATCTGAAACCCCGGGCGCGCCCCCGGTCCAAAAGATTCTTCTGCACCACCCATCCATTTCCCGTTCTGCCCCGAATGACTCCTGGAAACATTTCCGGCGCTGATCAAGGAGCGGCAGGTGACACTACTGGAAGCAGGCTCTCGGGCTAACCCCACCAGCCGGAGCGGAACTGCTAAGGATTCACCGCCGGGAGACTTATGCTTGGTAGTAATGGAAACTCCCAATGCGCCAAATGCCGAGGCTTCTGCCGCGGTGACAGATCCGCCGGCTGACCTTAGCCACCGCCTTGCGCTTCTCCTGGCGGGCATTGCCCAGGGGGACCAGGCGGCCTTCGCGGAGTTTTACCAGCTGACGTCCCGCAGGGTGTTCGGCATGGCGCGCAGGGTGCTGATCGACCCCGAGCTCAGCGAGGACACCACGCAGGAGGTCTTCCTGCAGGTGTGGCAGAGCGCGGCGAAGTTCGATCCCGCCGCCGGCAGCCCGCTGTCCTGGCTGATGACCATTTCGCACCGGCGTGCGGTGGACAAGGTCAGGTCCTCGCAGTCCTCTACGGACCGCGAGGCGAAGTACGGGGCAAGCACGCAGGACATTGACCATGACACGGTTTCCGATGAAGTAGGCAGCAGGCTCGAGGCCGAAGCGGTGGTCCGCTGCCTGGGAACCCTGACCGAAACACAGCAGGAATCCGTACGCCTGGCCTACTACGGCGGCCTCACCTACCGCGAGGTGGCAGAGCGGCTGAACGCAGCAGTACCAACCATCAAGTCCCGCATCCGCGACGGACTGATCCGACTGAAGACCTGTTTGGGGGTGAGTTGAGATGACAGAAATGAACCAAGGACCTAACGGCCGCTCCGGAGCTTTCGGCGACACCGTTGCCATGGACCTTGCCTCCGGCCGTGCCGTGGACCTTGCAGAACTCTACGCCCTGGACGCCGTGGCGGACCACGAGCGCCAGGCTATTGAGGACTACATCTCGGCCGCCCCGGACGCGGAGCGCCTTGCTTTCCTGGAGCGTGTCCGCCAGGCCCGCGAGACCCTCGCCACGACATTCCGGTTCGAGGAGGAGCCGCCGGCCGACCTCTTCAACCGCATCGTTGCCCAACTGCCTGACGCCACCACCCAGCGGAACGACCGGCAGCCCAACGCCGGAACCATCTCGGCGCCGCCGGCCACGGCTGCGGGAACGGCCGGCGTGGATGAACTCGCCGCCGCACGGCAGCGGCGGGAGGAACGGCGACGGCCCGGTGGAGCGCGCCGCTGGCTTGCCGGGGTTGCGGCTGCCGCAGCCATTGCGCTGGGCGGCGTGGGCGTGGGTTCCTACCTTGCGGACCAGAACGATCCCGTGAACCAGGTGATCCGGGCCGGCGACCTTCGCGAGGCGTCCGTGGACGTGTCCGCAGGCGGCACCGCCACACTGCTCATCTCGCGTCCGAAGACGCCGCGGTGGTCAAGATGAACGATGTCCCCGCTCCGCCGGAGGGCAAGGTCTACCAGATGTGGCTGATCCCCAAGGACGGCTCGGCCCCCGTCTCGCAGGGCCTGATGGACGAGGACGCGCTGTCCAAGCCGGCCGTTGTCCAGGGCATCTCGTCCGCGTCCGCCCTGGGCATCACGGTGGAACCGGTGGGCGGGTCCCAGTCCCCCACCCTGCCCACAGTCGCCGCAGCACCCCTCGGCGCCTAGGACCGAACGACAAAAGGCAAACGCCCCGTCCCCTTCGCTGGAAGGGGACGGGGCGTTTCCTGTTGCAGGCTAGAACCCGGCGATGGTGCCGGGTCCGTTGATGGCCACCACATGGAAGGCTTCCGCGCTGTTGCCCTCAGGGAGTCCCGCGCGGGCCGCATTGGCCCGCATGCCGTGGCGGACGGTTGCTTCCATGGCTTCCACGTCCGGGTGCTGGCTGACGTGGACGTGGATGGCGGCCAGCTTTGCCTCCACCTGGCCGGTGACGTCCACGAAGTGGTTTTCCCGCTCCTCCGGACCGGCGTACAGCCAGAGCCACGGCAGCTTGAAAGCCTCCAGTCCGGATTCGGTAAGTTCCGGGTAGGCGAACGGGTTTTCCAGGGCCGGGTAGACGGCGCGGGTCACCGCTTCGCCCACCGCCAGATGGTCGGGGTGGCTCTTCTGGATGCGCCGCCAGTTCCGCTCGGGGTGCATGGACAGCACGACGTCGGGCCGGATCTTCCGGATCAGCCGCACCACTTCCTTCATCACCTCGTGCGAGGGCTCCAGGTACCCGTCCCGCTGGTGGAGGTAATGGATATCGGTGACACCCACCAGTTTGGCGGCACGGCGCTGCTCCGCGTCCCGCAGGGCGATAATGTCCGCGCGGTGGGCGGGGTCGAAGCCGCCTGCATCGCCGTCGGTCATGATGCAGTAGCTCACCTCGACGCCCGCTGCCGTCCAGGCGGCGATGGTGCCGGCGGCGCCGAAGTCGATGTCGTCAGGGTGCGCCGCAAAACAGAGGACCCGCCCAACCCGGTCCGTGGCCGGGTTGAACGGGCTCTGTGCCTGCTGGTCCAGTGCAGTCAAAGACTCAGCCTTTACGCTTCTTGATCTCCGCGGTGGCCTGCGGCAGCACGTCGAAGACGTCACCGATGATGCCAAAGTCGGCGATTTCGAACACCGGCGACTCTGCGTCCTTGTTGACGGCGACGATGACCTTGGAGGTCTGCATGCCGGCCTTCTGCTGGATGGCACCCGAGATGCCCGCGGAGATGTACAGCTGCGGCGAGACTGTCTTGCCTGTCTGGCCAACCTGCGCATCGTGCTGATCCAGCCGGCGTCGGTGGCGGCGCGTGACGCCCCCACTGCTGCACCCAGGCGTCGGCGAGCTCCTCGACTGGTCCGAAGTCGCCGTCCAGGCCGCGTCCGCCGGCCACCACGATTCGGGCGTCGGTGAGGTCCGGCCGGCCGCTGGCGACCTTCTGCTCGCGGGCGGTGATGCGGGCAACCGCTGCCGTTGCGGGCACTTCCACGGTCAGGGATTCCGGTGCGGACGGAGCGGCGGCGGGCTCGGGGGTTACGTTGTTGGCCTTCAGGGTCACAACGGACACAGCGGTCTTTGCCTTGCAGGACGTGTTGTACGAACCGGCCAGGACGGACTTGTGCGCTGTTCCGTCCGCGTCCACGCCCACGGCGTCGGTGATCACGCCGGCGTTGAGGCGGATCCCGACGCGGGCGGCAATCTCCTTGCCCTCGGGTGAGTTGTCCAGCAGGACGACGCCGGCACCCGTTGCCTCAGCGGCGGCTGCCACGTAGGCCGCCTTGGGAGCGACCAGGTAGTCGTTGAGGTCCTGGGCGGAAGGCCGGACCACCGTGCTGACGCCGTATTCGGCGAGCGTTGCCGCGGCAGCGTCAGAGACCTCGCCGTTCACGGCGACAGCGCTTTCCCCCAGGGAACGGGCAAGCGTCAGCAGCTCCAGGCTGCTCTTCTTCAGTTCAGCGCCGGGGTTGTCAAGAAATACGAGTACTTTTGCCATGTCTGTGATCCCTCTTAGAGCAGCTTCTGTGCGGCCAGGAAGTCGACCAGCTTGATGCCGGCGTCGCCTTCGTCAGTGATGATGGTGCCTGCGGTCCGCGGCGGCCGTTCCTCGGCGTTGACCACACTGGTCCAGGAACCGCTGTGTCCCACCTGGGAGGGGTCCACGCCGATGTCCGACAGCGACAGGGTGGTGATGCTCTTGCGCTTGGCGGCAATGATGCCCTTGAAGTTGGGGTAGCGGGGCTCGTTGATCTGGTCCGTGACGGACACGACGGCGGGCAGCGGCGCTTCCACGGTCTCCGAGGAGGTATCCGCATCCCGGCGTGCGGTCAGTCGCCCGCCGGACACCTCAAGTGACGAGGCGAACGTGACCTGCGGCAGGCCGAGGCGTTCCGCCAGCTGTGCCGGCACCAGCGAGGTTTCCCCGTCCGTGGAGGCCATGCCGGTAATGATCAGGTCCGCCTGGCCCACGTGGCGGACTGCAGCGGCCAGCGCCAGGGAGGTTGCAGCGGCATCCGAACCTGCCAAGGCATCGTCGGAAAGGTGGACGCCCTCGGTGGCGCCCATCTGCAGGGTCTTCTTGACGGCGTTGGCCGCGCCCGCCGGGCCCATGGTGAGTGCAATGACCTGGTTGCCGGCCTTGCTTCCGCCGCGCGCCTCGGCCAGCTGCAGTGCCGCCTCCAGCGCGTATTCGTCAAGTTCGGACAGGATGCTCTCATCGCGGTCCGTCGTGAAGCCCTCCCCGTTGAGGTGACGGTCGAACTGGGCGTCCGGTACATGCTTGACCAGGACGATGATCTTCAATGTATCTTCCACTGTAGTGACAGCAGCCTTCCATGCTTGTGGACAGCCAGCCGGGTGAGGTCATGGCCGCGGGATGCCCGGCATACGGGTAGCTCCTAGCTAACCACAAAGGCGCGCCCCTGTGCCCTCTTCCGTTAACGCCTGTGTCAGCACCACCCATCAAGAACGTGCGACGGCGGCGTCCACGCCCAAGGTGGGGACGCCGCCGTCGCACTGCCTGCTGGTCCTGCCTTATGGTGCCTAGCTGGCCGCGGCGCCCAGCGTGACGTCCAGGGCCTGTTCCTGGCCGTTGCGCAGGACCGTGATGCTGACCTTGGACCCGGCGGGCTGTTCGCGGACCGCCGCGGTCAGCTGCTCGGGTTCACCGACGGTGAGGTCGTTGAACCTGGTGATCACGTCGCCCACCTTGATCCCGGCCTTGGCGGCTGCCGAGTCCGGCTCAACGGTGGCCACCTCCGCGCCCACCGAGAATTCGGACGACGTGCTGGAGGCGGCCTTCGGCTTGACACTGACACCCAGCTGCCCGTGGGAAGCCTTGCCGGTGTCGATGATCTCCTGGGCCACCCGCTTGGCGTGGTTGATCGGGATGCTGAAGCCGACGCCGATGTTGCCGCTCGTGGACGAGGCGCTGGAGCCCGCGGAGGCGATGGCCACGTTGACGCCGATGACCTCGCCGCTGGTGTTGACCAGGGCGCCGCCGGAGTTGCCGGGGTTGATGGCCGCGTCTGTCTGGATCACGTTGATGGAAATCTCGCCCTGGTCCGCCGTCTGCTGGCTCTGGCCGCCGCCCGGAGGCGCGAACTGGAAGCCGCCCTCGTCGTCGCCCTCGGCGTTGTCACCCTCTTCGGGGGCTGCTGCGGAGGCCACGCTGATGGTCCTGTTGAGGGTGGAAACAATGCCGTCCGTGACGGTTCCGGTGAGGCCGAGGGGGGAACCGATGGCGATCGCGGTGTCACCCACGTTGAGCTTCCCGGAATCTCCCAGGGTGGCGGGCGTCAGGCCCGAGCCGGCGTCCACCTTAATGACGGCGAGGTCCGAGAGCGGGTCGGTACCCACCAGCTTGGCGGGGATGACCCGGCCGTCACTGGCGCGGACCTCAAGGGCAGCATTCGCAGTCTGGCCGTCGAGGGTGACGACATGCGTGTTGGTCAGGATGTGGCCATCGTCGTCCAGCACGATGCCCGAGCCGGTTCCGCCCGCGCTGCCGCTGGATGCACTGATGGTCACGACGCTCGGGGATGCCTTCACCGCCGCTGCGGTGATCTCGTTCACGGAATCCTGGTTGTTGACGATGACGGTGCCGGGCTGGCTGTTGCTGCCCGCGACCGTCGAGGACCCGGTGTTGCCGAAGAACTCCGCCGACCCGACCGTCGCCACGCCGCCGCCCACCAGGCCGGCAGCGAGGATGCTGGCCACCAGGGTTCCGACGCCGAAACTTGCCTTCCGGCGCGGCGCATCCTTGGGGTTGGGGGTATAGCTCCCGGGCTGCTGTGGGCCGTGCTGCTGGTACTGCTGGCCGGACCACTGGCCTTGGTCGTAGTTTTGCTGCCCATAGAACGGCTGGCGCTGCGGGTAGTCCGGGCGGGACGCGCCGGGAAGCTCCTGGGTGGGGTTCGTGCCGTACTGGCCCAGGTTTTCGGTGGGGTGCTGCGACGGCGGAGTGCCCGGTCCGCCGGCAGCCGGAGCTGTCCCGTTCGCCGCCCCCGCATTGTCCTCATGCCGAGCCTCCGGGCTCCGTTCCTCCTGGCGGGCGGAGTGCTGCTCCCAGGGGTTCTGGCGGCCGGCGCGGCCGTCCGGAGCCGGTCCGGGAGTTTGGTTCTCAGTCATGGGACTTCCTTTCATCCTCGTCTGCATTAACTATGGCCCCCTTCGCTGGATCAATCTCGGATGTTTGCTGAGAGCTTCCTGAAGGGTCCATGCGGCCCTTCAGGACCGCCCCCTCACCGTTTCGCTGGTGGCATATTCACCCCAATGGACGGGGTGTGGGGTGCACCATAGAATCAAGATGAATTGCCACAGCGACCTGCGGCTTCACACCAAGCGTGGGGGCGCTGCTGGATTCTGAGACGACTGATTCGTCCCGAATCGGTGTCAGGCGTGCTGAAGGGTTGCACATGCGGTCAAAGTTCATACGTACATTCGCCGTGATCGGCCTTGCGGGCCTGTTTTCGGTGCCGGCCGGCGCGGCCTGGGCCGAGGACCCGGTCACCCTGGATCCGGCAACAAAGATTGTGGACTCCGCCGGCGTCCTGGGGTCTCAAAAGGGTGAGGTCCAGGACGCCATCAAAAAGCTTGGGGCCGAGCATTCCACCGTGCTCCACGTCGTCACCGTCAAGAGGTTCGAGAACCCCAGTGACCGGGAGGCTTGGACGGATGCAGTGGCGGAAAAGGCAGGCCTCGGGTCCAACGCCCTGATTTTCGCGATTGCCACCGAAACCCGCCAGTACACCCTGAACAAGGGCGGCAGCAAGATCACCAATGCCCAGCTCGAAAACATTAAGAGCAAGGCCATCGGTCCGCAACTTGCCAATGACAATTACGCCCAAGCCGCAATCAATGCTGCAGCCGCAATCGGTGATGCAGCAGGCGGCGGAAGCGGCAACGTCCCGGGTGACGGTGCCGGTGCGGCTGTTCTCGTAGGGGCAGGCGTTGTGGCCGCAGGCGGTGCGGGCGCCTACTTGTACTTCCGCAACAAGCGCAGGAAGGCCGCCGGCCAGGCGTCCAGTGCCAGCTATGGGCCCCAGGGCGAGCATGTGGACCCGCTGGCGTCGCTGAGCCTCGAGGAGCTGCGGCGCAAGAGCGGTTCGCTGTTGATCGAGGCCGACGACGCCATCAAGTCCAGCGAGCAGGAGCTCATGTTCGCCCAGGCGCAGTACGGGGACGCCGCCGTCGGGAACTTCACCAAGGCGCTGGATGAAGCCAAGGGCCACATGAGCGAGTCCTTCAAGCTCCAGCAGCAACTGGACGACCATATCCCGGACACCGAGGAGCAGCAGCGCACGTGGTACGGCGAAATCATCCGCCGTTCCGAGGCCGCGTTGGCGTCGCTCCAGGAGCAGAAGGCGGACTTCGATTCCCTGCGCGAGCTTGAGAAGAACGCCCCGCAGGCCCTCGCCACCGTCAACGCCGGAGCGCGCGAGGCCGATGCCAAGATTGCCAGCGCGGAGCAGTCCCTGGCCGGCCTGCGTGAAAAGTATGCCGAAAGTGCCCTGACGCAGGTCGCCGACAACATCCTGCAGGCCAAGGAACGCCTGGCCTTCGTCCAGAATGCCACGGCCACCGCGGAGCAAAAGCTCAGTGAAGGGAGGGCAGCCTGGCGGCCGTCGCTGTCCGTGCCGCCGAAGAGAGCCTGCACCAGACCAATGTCCTGCTGGACGCAATCTCCAAGGTCTCGTCCAACCTCGACGAGGCACGGAACAGGCTCGAAGCGTCGGTCGTGGACACATCCCAGGACCTCGCCCAGGCCCGGGCCATGATTCAGTCCGGGGCCCACCCCGAACTGGCAGGGCCGGTGGCCGGCGTGGAAGCTGCGCTGGCACAGGTGAAGTCGGAGATCCAGGGCGGCAAGATCGATCCGATCGCCACGCTCCAGCGCGTGGAAACAGCCCACCAGTCCCTGGACCAGGCCCTGACCGGCATCCGGGACCAGCAGGAACAGTCCCGCCGTGCGCAGGCCTCGCTCCAGCAGACCATCATGTCCGCACAGGCCCAGATCAGCGCCACCTCGGACTACATCACGGCCCGCCGCGGCGGCGTGGGGACAGAGGCCCGGACCCGGCTGGCCGAGTCGCAGCGCAATCTGGACTACGCCCTCTCCATCTCGCGGACCGATCCCGTCACGGCCCTGACCTACGCCCAGCAGGCCCACGCCCTGGCGGCGCAGGCAGCCCAGCTGGCACAGGCGGACGTGGACCACTTCGGCGGCTACGCCAACCAGGGCTACGGCCGGGGCGGCATGTTCGGCGGAGGCGGAGGCGGCGGCCTGGGCGGCGCCATCCTGGGCGGCATCCTGATCAACTCCATCCTCAACGGCGGAGGTGGCGCCGGCTGGGGCGGCGGCCACAGCGACGGCGGCGGCTGGG
>NZ_AOFD01000006.1 GCF_000332815.1 Arthrobacter nitrophenolicus | reverse complement strand
GGCGAAAGCGCTGACGGGGATGCCGCGGACGTTCGCCGCGTTCCGGTCAGGGCAGCTGAACGAGTGGCGCACCACCCTGGTCGTGAAAGAGACAGCCTGCCTGACCGTGGAGGACCGCATGGCGGTGGACGAGGAACTCGCCGCGGACACCGGCGCCCTGGACGGGGCCGGGGACCGCGCCATCATCAACGCCGTCCGCGCGGCAGCGTACCGGCGTGACCCCCGGTCCGTCGCGCGACGGGCGGCGCATGCCGTGACGGAGCGGACGGTGTCGTTGCGGCCGGCGCCGGATGCGATGACGTACCTGACCGCGCTGCTGCCCGTCGCCCAGGGAGTGGCCGCCTACGCCGCGCTGGTCCGGGAGGCCGATGGCGCCCGGGCGGGAGGGGACGAACGGACCAGGGGGCAGGTCATGGCCGACACCCTGGTCGAACGCGTCACCGGCACCCGGGCCGGGATCACCGGCATCGACCTCCAGGTCGTGATGACCGACCGGGCCCTGTTCCAGGGCGACAGCGAACCGGCCAGGATCCCCGGCTACGGCATCATCCCCGCCGAAACCGCCCGCACCCTCCTCTTCAACACCGAACGCATCGGTACCGAAGTCCAAGACAGGCAGGACCTGGCCCTCTGGATCCGCCGGCTCTACACCACACCCGAAACGGGCGAGCTGGTCGCGATGGACTCCCGGGCGCGGCTCTTCCCCGCCGGGCTCAAACGGTTCCTCCAGGTCCGGGACGACACCTGCCGGACGCCGTACTGCGACGCGCCAATCCGCCACCACGACCACATTCTCGGCTGGGCCCACGGAGGCACCACTACCGCAGGCAACGGCCAAGGGCTTTGCGAAGCCTGCAACCACACCAAGGAAACCCCCGGCTGGTCGGCAAAACCACTCAGGCTTCCCGGCCTCGGGCACACCGTACAGACCCGCACCCCCACCGGCCACACCTACCACTCAACCGCACCCCCGCTGCCCGGGGCGCTACGGCGGACTGCGGCTGCAACGTCCAGGCGGCAACGAAAACAGACGCCCGCGGCCCAACCAGGCCCGGCCCTGGCCTGACCTTCGGGCCGCAGGCCATACCTCTGTGATCCGTTGCCTGGTGGCCGTCCTCTAGTAAGGTCGGGCACGGGGACGAACGCCAGCCAACACAACGAGCGAGCAAAAGAGGCAACTGTATGAGTGGAGTAGTAGTTGTAGGCGTGGACGCCAGCGCGTCGGCGCGGAAAGCGGCGGAAGTGGCGCTGGACCTGGCTGAATCGCTGGGTGCATCGCTCCACGTCGTGACCGGGTTTGAATCCGAGAATGCCGAGACCTTCGGTGCGGGGTCGGACCGGGTGACCGTCTACAGCGGAGACAGCGCCCAGCACGTCGCCGAGTCGCTGGCCGCGTCCAGGCCGAACGTCCAGGTCACCCACTTCGCGGCGCGCGGCAAGCCTGCCGACTCGCTGATCAAGGAAGCCATCCGGCTGGACGCCAGGTTGATCGTGGTGGGCAACCGGAGGATGCGCGGCATCGGCCGGCTCCTGGGCAGCGTGGCCAACAGCGTGGCGCACAACGCCCCGTGCGACGTCTATATCGCCAACACCTACGACGACTAGGCACGGTGCCCCACATTTGGGGCCAGAGCCTTAGCTACACGTAAAAGGCGGACGGCCGCGGAAATCTTCCGCCGCCGTCCGCCTTTGCTTTGGGGAAATCCGTCAGCCCCTAGCTTGCGGCTTCCGCTTCCACCACCCTGATCATGCGGATTTCCTCAGCTACGGCATGGGAGGGCCAATGATCGGCGGCCAGTTCCCTGGCCCGGCTGCGATCGGCGTCCGGGAACAGCCTGTCCAGGAGCCCGGTCACTGATGCCAGTGCAGTCAGGGCGTTGGTGCGGGCATCGGCCCCGCCGCCGTGCAGGGCCTCGCTGATGTTTTTGAGCAAAGCCGCCTCCGGGGCGTGGTCCTTCTCCGGGTACCGGGTGGTGCGGAACAGGCCAAGGTGCTTTTCGCCCACGTGGTCCACGATGCCGCGCACGGCCATACCCTCATAGATCCGGTGCACCTCGGCACGGCTCTCCAGGATGGACACCCAGCGCTTGGGCGTGTGCGGCCGTGCCTTGTGGCGGATGAGTTCCAACTGCTCCCGGTAGTCGGAGTCCACGTCCACGCCGGTGGTCCAGACGTGCTTGCCCCGCAGTTCGATGGCGCCGAGCAGTTCGAGCTCGGCCAGGATCGCCCCGGCCACGCCGGCCTGGAGGACGGGCTGCGGCACCTCGGGCTCACCGTCGGTGTCGTTGGTAGCCAAGAGAAGGAACGCCTGGGGAAGGCTCAGGTCCCAGGCCTTTGGAGTTTGAGCATCCATACGTCCATGGTCCCGCTGCCGGACGCTTCCCACAACGAAGTTTTACAACGCCGAAACCAATACCACTAGCCGCAATAAGAATTGCAGAGTACATTTAATGCAATTCAGCTTGCAGAGTGATCTGCGTTACAAGAAACAGGTTCTGTCCTTGAACTCGAATGCCGCAGCAGTGGAAGCCGCCGAAGCCGACGCAGGAACTTCCGGTTCCGGCGACAGCTCCCAGGCCTGGCTTGGCGACGCGCTTCCGGACGTTCCGCTGACCAAATCCCAAAGCCGGGTGGTGGAGGTGATCGCCCGCAATCCCCAGCTCTCCTCGTACGCTGACATCGCCGAGATCGCGAAGCGCGCGGACGTCAACAGCTCCACCGTGGTCCGGGCCGCCCAGCACCTGGGCTACCGCGGCTGGCCGGACTTGCAGCGGGAGCTGCGTTCCCGGTACCTGGTGATGATCTCCACCGAGGACACGCTCACCGAACACGGCGAGCACCGCAGCCCGCTCCATGATGCCCTGAACCACGACATCGAAAACCTCCGCCTGACGCTCGACTCCAATACCGCGGGCGACGCCGAGGCCGCCATTGCGGCGATGGCCGCCGCCCGGTCCATCACCGTCGTCGGAATTGGCTCGTTTGCCGGCCCCGCCAGCGTGATGGCCCACCTCGGCGCCACCATGGGCTACCCCATCTCCCTCGAAAACCGCGGCGGCGTGCACCTGGCGTCCAGCACCAACACGCTGGGCAAGGGCGACGTGCTGGTGGTCATCAACATGTGGCGCTCCGTCAAGCAGATCATCCTGGCCGCCGAAGCCGCCAAGCAGGCCGGTGCCACGGTCATCGCCATCAGCGACATGCGCCGCGGCCGGCTGGCGGCGGCGGCGGACCACCTCCTGGTGGTCGCTTCCGAAGGGATCTCCTTCTTCCAGTCCGTCACCGCCGCGAACTCCCTGGTCTACGGCCTGCTCGCCGGGATGGAGGCGGCGCATCCGGAGCGGAGCCGCGCAGCCATCCGGCGCACCCAGCAGCTGTGGAAAGACCTTGACATCTACCTCGACTGACACCGCTACCAAGACTTCCAGGAGTACCTTCATGAACCACTCGAACACCCGGCGGATCGCCGTCATCGGCCTCGGCGCCATGGGCGGAGCGATGGCCTCGACCCTGCACAAGGCAGGCTGGGAGGTCACCGGGTTCGATCCCTTCGACGCCGCCCGCGCCGCAGCGGAAGCAGCCGGCATCGCCACCACCGCCAACCTCGGTGACGTGGCCGGAACCCCCTACGCGGTGCTCTCCCTCCCCGCTGCCAGCATGGTGGAAACCACCGTTCCGCAGCTCCTGGCGGCACCCGGAACCATGGCCATCGTGGACACCACCACCTCCGAACCCGGCACCAGCAAGAAGATGGCAGAACTCGCCGAGGCACAGGGGGCGGCCTTCGTTGACGCCCCCGTGTCGGGCGGCCGGGACGGCGCGGCCACCGGATCCCTGAGCGCCTTCGTCGGGGCCACCGACGCTGCGCTCACCGCCGCGGAACCGGTCCTGCTCGCCCTCACCGGCGGCAAGTACAGCCACATCGGCGGCCCTGGCAGCGGCAACGTGGTCAAACTCCTTAACAACGTCCTGGCGGCGGCCAACCTGGTCTCCGTGGGTGAGGCCCTGGGCGTGGCCAAGGCCTACGGCATCGATCCGGTCAAAGCCGCGGCCAGCATCAGCGAAGCCTCCGGCGGCAGCAAGGTCTCCGCCGCCATGTACCCCAACTGGGTCCTCACCGGCACCCATGATTCCGGCTTCTCGATGGGCCTGATGGCCCGGGACGCGGCCCTCGCGGTGGACGTCGCCGCGCAGATCGGCGAAACACCGTCGCTGCTGGCCGCCGTCGCCAACCAATGGCAGGAAGCCCTGGCCATCCTCGGCCCGCGCGCCGACTTCACCGAAATCGCCCGCACCGTTGCCCCTGCCGTCACGCCCGCGGGGCCCCGGACACCACCCCCCGCCGCCTGACCTAGGCGCACACCACCTAAGGAACCCCCATCTTGACCATCACCACAGCACCCACGTCGTCCTCGGCAGCCACCGCCAAGGCGGTCCTGGACGCCGCGTTCCCCGCCGGCCTCGGTTCATTCGTCGACGGCCGGGTCCTGGCTGGCAGCGGCGACAACATCACCCTCACCGCCGCAGCTACCGGCGAAGCCTTCGCCACCTTCGCGGATGCCGGCGCCGAGGGCGCCGAAGCCATCCTGGAAAGCGCGACGGCGGGCGCCGCCACCTGGGGCGCGATGAGCGGCTTCGAGCGGGCGGCCATCCTGCGCAATGTCAGCCGCGCCGTCGAGGACCACGCGGAGGAACTGGCCATCCTGGAATCGGCCACCACCGGCAAACCCATCCGCGACGCCCGCGTGGAAGCAGCGAAGGTCGCCGAAATGTTCGGCTACTACTCGGGCTGGGCGGACAAGCTCACCGGCCAGACCATCCCCGTCCCCGGCAACTGGCACACCTACACGGAGCGGGTGCCGTGGGGCGTCGTCGTTGCCATCACACCGTGGAACGCCCCGATGTTCACGGCCGGGTGGAACTCCGCCGCGCCGCTGGCCGCCGGCAACGCGGTCATCATCAAGCCCAGCGAATTCACCCCTGCCTCCTCTGTCCGGCTCGCCCAGATCGCGCACGGCGCCGGTCTGCCCGCCGGTGTATTCAACGTTGCGGCCGGGCTTGGCCATACGGTGGGCGCAACCCTGACCACGGACCGGCGTGTGGGCAAGGTCAGCTTCATCGGCTCCGTTCCCACAGGACGCCGCGTGGCGGTCGCCGCCGCACAGGCAGGGATCCCCGCACTGCTGGAACTCGGCGGCAAGAGCGCCAACATCGTCTTCGCAGACGCGGACCTGGACCGGGCGGCCGACGGTGCCATCTCGGCCATCTTCTCCGGGGCGGGGCAGTCCTGCGTGGCGGGGTCGCGCCTGCTGGTGGAGCGGAGCGTGCACGCCCAGTTCGTCGACATGGTGGCCGCCAAGGCAGCCCGGCTGCGCGTGGGCGACCCGCTCCACGCCGACACCGAGGTGGGACCCATCATCACCGCCCAGCAGTTCGCCACCGTCACCTCGCTCATCCAGGCAGGAATGACGGACGGCGGCCGCCGGGTCACCGGGGCGACGCTGCCGAAGGAGCTGGCCGGGTCCGGTCTGGCCGGCGGGCACTGGGTGATGCCCACGCTGCTGGACGGCGTGACGCCCGCGAACCGGCTCGAAACCACTGAGGTGTTCGGTCCCGTGGTGGGGGCGGACGCCTTCGACACCGAAGCCGAGGCGATCGCCCGGGCCAACAACACCAATTTCGGCCTTGCCGGCGCGGTATGGACCTCAGACGTTTCCCGCGCCCACCACGTGGCCCGCGAGGTAAAGGCCGGCACGTTCTGGATCAACTCGTACAAGACCATCCACGTGGCGGTCCCGTTCGGCGGCTTCGGCGATTCCGGCCACGGCCGCTCCTCCGGGCCCGGCGTGCTGGATGAATACACCCAGACCAAGGCCATCTGGGTGCCCACCCGCGCGGCAGGTTCCCCGTTCCCGTCGCTGTCCTACTAGAGCCCCCGAACAGAACAGGCAGGCGCTTTTATGGAACTGACTGACACAACCCCCGCACTGGGCGCCCTGCGGACCGCCCTGGCGGACGGCGTCGAACGCTGGAAACCGCGGGTGCAGGCGGTGGCGAGGGAAATCCACGCGCTGAAGGAAATCTCGTTCGAGGAGGTCCGCTCCTCCGCTGCCATCGCCTCCCTCCTGGAAGAGGGCGGCTTCGAGGTGGAACGCGGCACCGGCGGGCTGCCCACGGCCTTCACGGCGAGCGCCGGGACCGGCGGCCTCATCGTGGCGCTGTGCGTGGAGTACGACGCACTGCCGAACATCGGGCATGCCTGCGGGCACAACCTGATTGCCGGCGCGTCGGTGGGCGCAGCCCTTGCGCTGCGGCCGTTCGTGGATGAACTCGGCATCACGCTGAAGGCCATCGGCACGCCCGCCGAGGAACACGGCGGCGGCAAAGCGCTGATGCTGGAACGCGGGGTGTTCGACGGCGTCGGGCTGGCTTTGATGGTCCACCCCGTCCAGGACGGGGTCACCTACAACCCGGCCGGCACCAGCGCGCAGGCGGTTGGCCGGTACAAGGCGACGTTCACCGGCAAGGCTGCCCATGCCGCGGCGGCCCCGCACCTGGGTGTGAACGCCGCGGATGCCGCCGTGCTGAGCCAGGTGGCCATCGGCCTGCTCCGCCAGCAGATCCCCGGTGACCACCGGATTGCCTGCTACGTTGCCGAAGCCGGGCACGTCACCAACATCATCCCCGAACGGGCCGTGGTGGAGTTTGAGTGCCGGGCTTTCACCCTGCCGGAGTTCCGGGCCCTGCTGGAGCGCGTCCGCCGCTGCTTCGAGGGCGCCGCGCTGGCCACCGGCACCACGCTGGTCTTCGAGGATACCGAGCCGCTCTACGAGCCGCTGCTGCAGGACGACGACTTGGCGGCGCACTGGACCGGCGCAATGGCCTCGTTTGGCAAAGACACCTCGCCGTCGGCTGGACTGGGCGGCGGATCCACGGACATGGGCAACATCTCCCAGGTCATCCCCTCCTTGCACCCCTGGCTGAGCATTCCCGGTGCGGACGTGCCCATCCATTCGCATGCGTTTGCCGCGCTTGCAGACACCCCCGAGGCATACGGCGTGATGTTCGAGGCAGCCACCGCGCTGGCCTGGACGGTCGCCGGAGCCGCCTCAACCCCCACCCAACGTGAACGCTTCACCCAAGCGGCGTACCGCCGTCGTTCTTTCACCCAGGAAGGCACATCATGAGCACCACCAAAGCGGCCAGGATTGACAAGGCCGGTACCAAGCTGACGGTCCCGATTGCCGCCCTGGCGTTCGTGATCGCCCTCGCCGTCCAGTTCATCGGCCAGGCAAAGATCGACGTGGGCATCGGCGCCATCATCATTTTCCCCATGGTGTGGGGCCTCATCCTGGGTCTGCTGGTCTCGGTGCAGAAGTTCAAGCCGCTGGGCCTTGACCTGCAGCGCGTCGCGGCTGCCCTGGTGGGCGTCGCCGTGCTGCTGCTGGTGGCGCGGCTCGCGTTCAATATCGGTCCGAGCCTGCCCACCCTGCTGAAGGCGGGCCCTGCCCTGCTGCTCCAGGAGGTGGGCCACCTGCTGGGCACCATCGCGCTGGCCCTTCCCCTGGCCGTGCTGCTGCGGATGGGCAAGGCGACGGTTGGCGCCACCTTCTCGCTGGACCGTGAGCCGTCCTTCGCCATGGTGTCGGAGAAGTACGGGCCGGACTCCGACCAGTATCGCGGCGTGCTGGCGATGTACGTGTTCGGCACGCTCTTCGGGGCCGTGTTCATCACGCTGCTGACGTCCCTCGTGGCCAACTGGAAGATCTTCGATCCGCTGGCCCTGGCAATGGGCGCCGGCGTGGGCTCCGGTTCCATGATGGCGGCGTCCGCGGCGAGCATCGTGGCCGCCTACCCGGCGGACCAGGAGGCCATCCTGGGCATGGCCGCGGTGTCCAACCTGATCACCACCGTGCTGGGCGTGTACGTGGGCATCTACATCGCCCTGCCGCTGGCCGACAAGTTCTACAAGGCGCTGACCCGCAAGCAGGAAGCACGCCAGGCTGCTGCCGTGACCGCCGGCGCACCGGCGGAACGCACCGCCGCGGACCTGGACCGCGAGGCCGCGCAGGCGGAGGAGAACCGGCGCTTCCGCGAGCGCGTCGCCGAATCCTCCGCCGCGATCCGGCTGCCGCTGTGGCTGTCCCTGTCCGTGCTGGCGGTCCTCGGAATCGGCACAGCTTCGGTGGCTGCCAAGGGCTTCAGCCTGGATATCGTGGCCGGATACGCCGTCATGCTGGGCCTGGTGCTGCTCAGCATCGCGCTGGCCAAGGCCACCCGGAAAATCTCGGCCATCGTGTTCATCACCACCATCGGCGCGTACATCTCCAGCCCGTGGTTCTTCGCGGCCGGGCCGCTTAACGCCGCGGTCAAGACCGTTGATTTCCTGTCCATCGCCACGGTGATGCTGACGCTCGCGGGCCTGTCCCTCGGCAAGGACATCCCGCTGCTGAAGAACATCGGCTGGAAGATCATCCCCGTGGGCCTGGTGGCCATCACGGCATCGTTCCTGCTCTCCACGGTGATCGCCGAGTTTGCGCTGGGGCTCTGGCAGTAGGGCACAGCGCGCAGTAGGGCATGGCGCGCCGCTTCGGCGGCGGCAAAGCATGCGGACGGCGGCGGGAAATCCCGCCACCGTCCGCATCGGTTTAAAGGGCGGGGGTGCGGGCCACCTGGACCACCGGTATGACTCCTCGCGGAGCCATGCGCCCAACACGGCCAGCGCACTAGCCAGGTTGTTCCCTGCCGTTTCGTGCCCGCCCTTAAATACTAGGAGGGCGTACTCAGGTTGAGGCATCCCGTTCGATGTCCTCGGCCAGCTCGTCCACGTCCTCGGGACGCATGTCGATGCCTTCCTCCTCCAGACGCTCCTCCAGCACGTGGCTGACGTCGTCCTGGACGTGGCCCAGGCGGATTTCGTCGCGAATCTCCTCCGCGATGGTTTCCGGGGTTTCGGCATGCGTGCTTTCAGGCTGGTCGTTCACTGAGGATCCCCTTCCGGCCGGTCCTGGTGCCGATGGTCCTTATGGCGCGCCTCTTCGAGGTGCTGTTCCAGCTTCTCCTCCGCCTCCCGGCGGCGCTGGCCCACAGTGCGTACCTGGTCCGTGGTGGGCGCCGTGTGCGCATGCAGGTGCGGTCCGGCGTCGTTCGGGCTGTCAATCCGTTTCTCTTGCATAGGGACATCGTCCCACCGGGCAGGGGCGGCGGGAAGGTGCAGGAAGGCGGACGACGCCGGGACATACCCGCCGTCGTCCGCCCACCTTCCTGCGGTCCTACTTGAGTACGCCCTCCCGCACTGTCGCGGGTTCCAGCCGGGCGCCGGCGCCCGGGTAGGTGGGCACCTCGATCCGGCCGTGTGTGTGGATCGCGTCAATGGTTGCCTTCGTGTGAAGCGCAATGTCCTCCATGGTGGTCACCCACATGCCCTCCATGCCCTTGACCCGCTCGATCAGCTGCTCCAGCGCAACGGCCTTGGACGGCCGGCCGGAGATGAACGGGTGGTTGGTCAGGACGAAGCAGCTGCCCTGGGAATGGTGCGCCTCGGCCTCAAGCGTCCACATCTCCAGCACCTTGGCCGGGCTTTCAATCACGCCGCTGCCGGTCACCCCGGGGTAGAAGGCGTACTGCTCCCAGTCGTCCAGGGCCCAGTCCACCGGGATCTCCACGATGTCCCGGGGATCATCCGCGGCGACGGCCATGCGGTAGGGGGCATCGCCGTCGAGCAGGCTCGAATCGTAGAGGAAGCCGCGGTCCGCCAGCAGCCCCGGTGAGTGCCAGTTCAGTTCCCACCACGGCGCCCGATATCCCACCGGACGGATTCCCGCCACCTTGGCGAGCGCCTCCAGGCCCCGGTCAAGGTACCTGGCCTCGGTAGCGGCGTCGATCCCCTGCATCGGCTCGTGCAGGTATCCGTGGTGCGCCACCTCGTGCCCGCCGTCCACGATCGCGCGGACCACATCCGGGTAGGACTCGGCGGTGAAGCCGGGGATGAAGAACGTGGCCCGGATGTCCTGCCGCTCCAGGATCTGCAGGAGCCGCGGCACCGCCACCTTGGGCCCGTAGGACTGGTGGGTCATCAGCGACATCCGCCGGGTGCTGGTGGGGTCGTGGGCGATGGTGCAGGACTCGGCATCGACGTCGAAGGTGAAGGATGCGGCAGCCTTGAAACCTTCAGGCCAGGTGACGGGATGCAGGAGGTCCGCGATGGCGGGCTGGTTCACGATGGATCCTTTCGGCGGGCGCGGCAGCCGCGCCGCCCGGAAGTAGCGGAGGAAGTTAGGGGACGGGAAGGACGGCGGTGGTGCCGCTGCCCTCGGACTTGGAAGCGGCCGGGCTCTTGAGGCCGATGTAGCGGACGTGTGCCCGGGGGCCGAGGACCGCGTAGACGGCGGCGCTGGTCAGGCCGCCTGCCAGCCAGGACAGGTCCCAGCCGCCCAGGGCAACGGCGATGGGGCCCTGCATGACGGGGATGAGCCCGTACATGAACAGCCAGGTGGCGAAGATGCCGGCCAGGAGGGAGGTGACGCCCGCCCAGTTGACGCCGGGGAGCCGGTGGGTGCCCACGCCGTCGAACAGCCGCTCGGGATCGCCCGGCCAGCGCTTGTCCAGCCAGAAGTAGTGCACCAGCATGACCCCGCCCCAGGCGGCCACCCAGGCCACCAGGCCGATCAGCCAGGCGTCCAGGACCGCTGCGAAGTCCTCCTGGAAGATGAAGAAGATGACGGCGATGAGCGAGAAGACGCCGACGAACAGGTTCAGCTTGCGCCGGCTGATGGAGATGTCCAGCGCCTGCGTGGCCACGGAGAACGTGTAGATGTTCAGGATGTTCGTGGCAATGGGGCCGTGGAGCACCATCAGCAGCACCGGCAGTGCCAAAACGCCGAAGTTCTGCACAATGAGCTTGCCGGGGTCAACCTCGCCGCTGTTCGTTGCCAGGCTGGCGCCCAGGATGCCGAGCCAGACCACCGGGATGAACTGCCCCAGGACCGAGGCCAGGTAGACCTTCTTCTTGGGTACTTCGGTGCTGACGAAGCGGGAGTAGTCGGCGGCGTAGGTGAACCAGGTGATGCCCCAGCCGATGCCGATGGCCGTCATCACGGCGCTCATGGCTGCGATGCGCTCGGAGCCCTCGAGGATGGCACCGGCGGGTCCGGCGTAGCCCCAGTTGATCTCCATGCCGAACCAGGCAACGGCGGACATGACGGCCAGGATGATGATGGTGGGCGGCACGGTCCACTTTTCGAACGCGGCGATGGCCTTGTAGCCGAACCAGGCGATGGCCACCTGGGCCGCCATGATGCCGGTGGCAACCGCGATCTTCCAGGCGTAGTTCTGTGCCTCCGGGTCCACCCATCCGAGCGTTCCGAAGAGGGCCATCACCAGGTCCAGGATGATCCAGGTGTTGACGGCGCACCATCCGATGACCAGCAGGGCCTGGATGGCGGCGGGGAGGTAGTTCCCCCTCCGGCCGAAGGCTGCGCGGGCCAGGACCATGCCGGTGGCGCCGGTCTTCTGGCCGAGGAGGACGAAGCAGCCGAACAGGAGCATGCCGATCAGGTTGCCGAGCACCAGGACCGTCACGGTGTCCGCGAAGCCGAGTCCCAGGTGGATTCCGAGGGCGCCGAGCACCCAGTTGATGGGTGCCAGGTTGGCGCCCGCCCAGATCCAGAACTGGCCGGAGACCTTGTGGGTGCGGGCGGACTCGGGGATGGGCTGGAGCCAGGCTTCGTGGTCTTCGGCGGAGTGGCTTTGCGTGCTCTGGGTTTCTGCGGCAGCAGTGCGCCTTTGCGCTGCTGAAGAAAGCTTGTCTTGCATGGGAGCCTCCATGAGGTGATTGAGTACTTCAAGGCTATGTGGCCCCCATCACAAGCAACAAGATACGATGTGTCTAACAGATGCTTCTAGTACCGTACGGAATGTCATGTCAGTCTCCCTTGGCGATATCCTCGCCCACCCTGTCCTTGCCGCCGCCGACCCGGTGGTGCACGCCGCCGGCCTTTCGGAGGACCTGCCCGTCCGCTGGGTCCACTCCAGCGAGGTGCTGGACATCGCTCCCCTGCTGCGCGGCGGCGAACTGCTCCTGTGCGGCGGCATCACGCTGGCGTCCGCAACGCCGGAGAAGCAGGCCGCCTACGTGCGCGACCTGGCCCAGCGCGGCATCGCCGCGCTGGCGGTGGAGACCGGCGGCGTCCTGCCGGAGATCCCGCCGGCCATGCTGGAGGCGGCGCAGGAGCACGGCCTGGCCGTGGTGGAGCTGCGGAAAGTGGTGCCGTTCGTCGGCGTCATGCAGGCCATCAACTCCATCCTGGTGAGCGAGTCCGCGGGCCACCTGCAGCAGGCCGACGCCGCCACCCGCGCCATGGCTGCCGAACTGGCCCATGGTGCGTCGCTGGACCAGATCCTGGGCGTGCTGGCGGGCATCATCGGTTCGTCCGTCAGCCTCGTCTCGCCGTGGGGCGTCGCGCTGGGCAGCGCCGTCCCCGCCGGCTGGCAGAAACAGGACGACGACGGCGGCGGCAGCCCGGGCGGGCAGGACCCCGTGACGGACACGGCCGCAAGGACGAAGATCAACGTGGACATCCCCGTGCGCGGCGTGCTGATGGGCCGGCTCGAGATCGAGATCCCGGCCGGTGTGGATGCCGGGCTGGCCCGGGTGGCCGGTGACCGCGCCGTGGACATCCTGGGCCTGGCACTGCTGCAGCACACCCCTCCCGGGCTCCACGCCCAGGCCGGGGCGGAACTCATGCGGGCCGTCCTGACCGCAGCGCCGGCCTGGCGGCTGGAGCAGCTGGCTCCGGGGGCCGGGTTCCCGCCGGATTCCCCTGCCGTGGTGGCCGCCATCCACGCGGCGGCGCCGCAGAAGCTCCGCCGCGCCATCGAATCGTTCCTGAGCTCCAGCCGGATTCCCAGTGCCGCCTACCAGGATGACGCGGAGCTGGTGGTGATGATGGCCCTGCCCGGAACCGATACCGCGGGCGAACGGCGGAAGCTCCTGGAGTCCCTGCAGGGGCTGGACGGCGACCACGATGCCACGATTGCCGTGGGCCCGCCGGCGGCCGGGGTGGCCGAAGCTGCCTGGTCGCTGGCAGAAGCCCGCCGCGCCCTGGATGTCCGCCAGATCCGGCGCCGGAACGCCTCAGCACGCAGGCGCCACCCGTCCCACGGCCTGGTGGTGCTGGATGCCGAGGACACCGCCGTGGAGAGCCTCGCGTTGAAGGGGATCAACGCATCCGCGCGGGACGCGTTCGTGAACCGGCAGCTGCGCGCCATCCTGGACCATGATGCACAGCGCCAGTCGCAGCTGCTGGAGACCCTGCAGGTGTGGCTGGACTCCGGCTGCAACACTGCGCAGTCCGCACGCGAGCTGCACCTGGAACGGCAGTCGATGCACCACCGGCTGCAGCGGATCTTCGAGCTGTGCGGCGGCGATCCGCGCGGCACGGGCAGGCTGGCGGCACTCCACCTGGCGGTGCGGATGGCCGGCCTGCCCTAGTCAAACCCTCCCTTAGCGAACCAGAACACCCGAGATTTCACCGAGTCCAAGTCCACCCTCAGCTTGACCGACATCGACTCCGTGTCCTGCCAGGCCTACGTAATCCCCTGTGCCGCCCTTCAGGCTGATGGGTCCGGAGCTCGTGGACGAGTCTTCGCCGGTGAAGGTAATAATGACGTGCTTCAGGGCATCGAACGAGCCGCTTCCGTCGTCGCAGATGTATTCCGTCCTGATCAGAAGCACAAGCCTGCCCGAGTTACCCTTATCGGCGGCAAAAGTTTTTACCTCGTCTTCAAAGGTTCCCGACGGGCACAGGCTTCCCGTCGCGATGAACGAAAACTCCTCCGCCTCGAAGTCAATCGTCTCCGTTATTGTGAAGGGTTCCGGAACATCGGCCCCCGCGGGTCCGGCGCCGAGGGCGAGAGCCCCGATGGTTAGTACTGGAACGGCCAAATTCTTGAGGGCGGCCATTGCTCCACGACCTTTCAGACCTTGGGCGGGCCCTTGCGCGGCTCACGATCCAACTGCCGGAGCCCGTCGTGTGATTGCTTAATGGAAGAAATCCATGTGATGCATCTGCCCGGATGTCGGGACAGAAGCCGGGTCCCATATAGGGGAACAGTCGCGTCAAACGTCAGGGCCTGGGCCCTTGGGCACAGTATCCGCCTGCACAGGTGCACTGTCCAGAGAGCACGGGTGGCTCCTCAGCTGGCGGGAACTGCGCGCCCGCCCAGGCGGCTGGTCACCTGCGCAGCGGCCGCAACGCATGACTCGGCCAGGCCCTCCAGCCGCTCGCGGGAGACGCGGAAGCGCGGCGCGGGGATCAGGACGACAGCCACCACGTCGCCGCGGTGGTCGAAGACGGGAGCGGCAACGCCCACCTCGTCCATGGAGGATTCGCCGTAGTTTTCGGCCCATCCGCGGCCGGCGACTTCCTGGAGCCGGGCCTCGTAGGCGGCCAGGCCGGCGTCGTCCATTCCGGGGAAGGTGATGGTGCCGCTGCGGAGCAGTTCGCGGACGCGTTCGGCGGGCAGGGTGGAGAGGAAGACCTGCACGGAGGCGCTCATCGCGTCCCGGTAGCGTGCGCCCAGGGGCGTGGTGTGCTTGATCTGGTGGTGGCTGGCGATTTGTTCCACGCAGATGGCTTCGTCGCCGTTCCAGAGCATGAGCGCGCTGGTTTCGCCGGTCTGCTCGGTGAGCCGGCGGAGGACCGGGTAGGCCACGCGGCGTTCCTCCATCTCCGCCAGCAGCGGCCCGGCCACCGCGATCAGCCCAAGGCCCAGGCGGAAGCGCCGGGTTTCCGGGTCGCGTTCCACCAGGTTTTCCTGTTCAAGGGTGGCCAGGATCCGGGAGACAGAACTCTTGTGCATGCCCACGCGGTTGGCGATTTCGGTGACGCCCAGCAGCGGCTCGTCCGCGGTGAAGGTGCGCAGCACGGCGATGGCATTGACGACGACGGACGCGCCTTTGGTGTCCGCACTACCGTTGGTGCCGTTGACGTCGGTTTCTTTGGCTGCTGCTGGAGTCATGGTAGGCATCATCTTTCCTTATCTTCGCCGGGACGCCGAAAGCGGCGCCGCGATGACCGCGGCGCCGCCTGGGTGCTGGGCGCCTATGCGCCGATGATGTTGTGCTCGGGGCCGAACGGGAACTTGGTGATGTTCTCCACGCTGTCCTCGCCCACCACCAGGATGTCGTGCTCGCGGTAGCCGCCGGCGCCGGGCTGGCCGTCCAGGACCGTGATCATCGGTTCCATGGAAACCACCATGCCGGGCTCCAGGACAGTATCGATATCCTCGCGGAGCTCGAGTCCTGCTTCGCGGCCGTAGTAGTGGCTGAGGACGCCGAAGGAGTGGCCGTAGCCGAAGG
This sequence comes from Arthrobacter nitrophenolicus, assembly GCF_000332815.1. GTDB lineage: Bacteria > Actinomycetota > Actinomycetes > Actinomycetales > Micrococcaceae > Arthrobacter > Arthrobacter nitrophenolicus. The sequence goes on along the minus strand of NZ_AOFD01000006.1, from coordinate 112,019 downwards.
TGCGGTTGGCCAGCAGGCCGTGGCTGATGTAGATCTCGTTCAGTTCGGCGGCGATGTCCTTGCACACGGCGCCGGGCTTGATGAGTTCCAGGCCGCGCTTGTGGACCTCGACGTTGATGTTCCACAGCTCCAGTGAGCGCTCGTCCGGCTGGCCGAGGAAGAGCGTGCGCTCCAGGGCCGTGTAGTAGCCGGAGGTCATCGGGAAGCAGTTCAGGGAGAGGATGTCGCCCTGCTGCAGCTTCCGGGTGGTGGCCCAGTTGTGGGCACCGTCGGTGTTGATGCCGGACTGGAACCAGACCCAGGTGTCGCGGACTTCCCGGTCCGGGAAGGTCCTGGCGATCTCGTGCACCATGGCCTCGGTGCCGATGAGGGCCACCTCGTACTCGGTGACGCCCTCGCGGATCGCGGCGCGGATGGCCTCGCCGCCGAGGTCGCCGATGCGGGCGCCGTGCTTGATGACCTCGATCTCCTCGGCGGACTTGAACATGCGCTGGCGCATGGCGTCCTGGGAGACGTCCAGGAGTTCGGCGCCCGGGAAGGCGGCGGCGATCTTCTCGCGGGTCAGGCCCGGCAGGAAGTCGTCCTCGACGCCGAGCCGGTTTGCCTTGACGCCGCGCTGGCGCAGCGCCTCCTGCAGGCCGAAGTAGAAGTTGTCGCGGCGCCAGTCGGTGTACACGATGTTCTCGCCGTACGAGGTGCGCCACGGCATGCCGGCGTCGATGTTGGCCGTGACCGTCACCGAGTCGTTGGCGGTGACCACCAGGGCGTAGTTGCGGCCGAACGTGGTGTAGAGGAAGTCGGAGTAGTACTTGATGCCGTGGTAGCTGGTGAGGATGACCGCGTCCAGGTCCTTGGCGGCCATGATCTGGCGGAGGCCGCCCAGGCGGCGTTCGAACTCTGCATCAGAGAACGTGAGCTTGCCCTTGGTGCCGTTGTGGAGGACCTTGAGCCGCTCGAGTTCGGCGATGGAGGAGGCGTTGTCGGTGGTGATGGTCATGGGGTGTTGCCTTTCTATCGTGCGTTTGGTGCGTGTTGGTTTGGAGGAAAGCTATTCGTGCCGCAGGGGCTCTTTGCCGGTTTCCCTGGAGAGGGCCACGGCCACCAGGGAGACGACGGCGGCTGCAACGAGATACCAGGCGGGAGCCAGGTCGCTGGCGGTGGCCGCAATGAGCAGCGTTGCCATGAAGGGTGCAGTGCCGCCGAAGAGGGCGTTGGACAGGTTGAAGCTCACGGCGAAGCCGCTGTAGCGGACGCGGGTGGGGAACATTTCCGCCAGGAAGCTGGGCAGGGTGCCGTCGTTCAGGGTGAGCATGGCGCCGAGGAGGACCTGGACCAGGACGATGACCAGGAAGTTTCCGGTGCCCAGCAGCGCGAAGGCGGGGACGGTGAGGACGATGAAGGTGATTGATGCGCTGATGAGCACCTTCTTGCGTCCGTACCGGTCCGAGAGCATGCCCGTGAGGAAGATGAAGCCGATGTAGGTGACCAGCGCGATGGTTGTTGCCAGGAAGGATTCGGTTTCACCCAGGCCCAGCTCCGAGGACAGGTACGTGGGCATGTAGCTGAGGATCACGTAGAAGCCGACCGCGTTGAGCAGCACCGCGCCGACGGCCTGCAGCAGCTGCCGCCAGTGGTTGCGGAAGAGGCTGGAGACGGGCGTCTTGTCGGCATGGTCCTCGGCGGCCAGCTCGCGGAATGCGGGGGTGTCCTCAAGCTTGGTCCGGATGTACCGGCCGATGAGGCCCATCGGGGCTGCCAGCAGGAACGGCAGCCGCCAGCCCCAGCTCTGCAGTGCTTCGGCGGACAGCAGGGTTGTGAGCAGCCCGGCGATCAGTGACCCGAGGAGCAAGCCGGCGGCGGTGCTGCCCGGTACTACCGCAGCGTAGAGGCCGCGTTTGCCTGCCGGCGCGTACTCCACCAGGAAGGCTGATGCTCCGGCGTATTCACCGGACGCGGAGAAGCCTTGGACAACCCTGATGATCAGGAGCAGGACGGGCGCCCAGATGCCGATTGTGTCGTAGCCGGGGATCAGGGCAATGCAGAACGTCGCTCCGGACATGATCAGGATGGACAGTGAGAGGGCTGTCCGCCGCCCCACCTTGTCGCCAATATGCCCCCAGACAAACCCGCCCAGCGGGCGGACCAGGAATGAAATCGCGAACAGTGCGAAGGTCAGCAGGAGGCCGGTCTGCGGATCAGACTCAGGGAAGAAGACCGTCGCGATGGTCACTGCGAGATAGCCATAGACGGCGTAGTCGAACCACTCGACGAAATTGCCGATGAAGCTGGCTGTGATGACCCGGCGGCGCGTGTCCCTGCTCACCGGGGAATCCAGGTTGCGGGAAGGGTCCTTGGCGTCAGCGGCAAGGATCCCCGACCCGGTTGGGGTTGATTCGTTACTCATGGAACCACCAGGAAGAGTTGGAGTTGCATTCATTGCAACTTGGTTGTTTCAACATAGATGGTGACGTGAAGCACAGTCAAGAGGTAGCAACAGCTTTTAATTTCTCGATTTCCGTGTCACCAGCGGCGAGGAGGGGGCCTATGCGCCTCTCGCGAGCCTGGGACTGGGCGTTGCAGCAAAAGCAACAAGGTTGCCGTCACAGCCCCTTCGACGGTGGAGTTCGGGAAAGGGGCCGAAAGGCACAAGCCAGGCCGGCCCGGGCGGGCCCACACTTGCCGCATGGGCGCAACAGCACGAAAACCCGCAACAGCACGAAAACCGAAGCGCCTCCCGCTGGTGCTGGCCGCCGTCGCGGGCGCAATGGTCCTGGCAGGATGCTCGGCCGGAGGCCCGGCTCCCGGGGCCAGCCCCTCGAACACCCCGCTGCCTGCGTCCTCATCGCCCCCGCCTGCAGGCACGGGCGGGTGGCCGTCTCAGCCGTTCACCGATGCCGAACTGGCGGCCATCATCATCGGTGTTGCCCAGGCCCGCAACCTGCCGATGGCCGCAGCCCAAGATCCCACCCGCCTGCGCAGCGGCGCTGCGAGCGGTTCGTTTCCGTCGGTCAGCACGGAGACCACCCCCGGGGAATGCCTGGCGTTCGTCCCCGAAAACCCGTTTGTCCGCTGGGCGGACAAGGCAGTAAGTTTCGCAGAAGGGGGCATCCCTGTGGCCGGCGGGCAGCAGGGACCGGCAAGCACCATCATGATCACGCTTCGAAGCGCAGAAGGCATCGCGAAGGCAGACTTCGGCTATCCGGAAGACCTTGTTTCCCGGTGCAGCCACTTTGGCCTGGTTACGACCGAGTCCGGACGGCCCTCGGCCTACGCCGTACAACTGCTGGCCGCTCCCCCGGTGGCGGAACGGCAGTACGGCTACAGGCAGTCCCCCGAGCCGAAAGGACCAGGCGACTACGGCTCCGTGGGGCTGCGGGCACTGGCCGGAACGCTCTCCATCACACTGACCCTCGCCGTCGCCGGGCTCGACTCCGACGCCGACGCCCAGCCGGCACTGCACTCCATGGCAGCGCTGGCGAAGGACCTCATCACAGAGGCGGGCAAGGGCGCGCCGTCTGTTGTACCGGTCCCGGCGAATTCCTTGACGGCCGAACAGTTGGTGGAGTTGTTCAAGGGCATCACGGGCCCGAACGGCGAGCCCGCCACCCTGGGCGGGGCCTCCGTCCTCGGGCCGCCCCCGGGTATTACTCCCGGCACTTCATCCAGGGAGCCCGAGGCCCCGTGCACCTTCAGCGACGAGGCGTACTTCGGGTCCCTGTCCGGCGCGGTGATGGGGCAGGGGCAGATCCAGGGTCCCGGCAAGATTGACTACAGCGATTTCGCCGTCGTCAGCATGCCCGGGGCGGCGTCCCGGCCCTACCCCTTCGACGCCCGGGCTGAAGGGGTTCGCAGCTGTGCCGGCATCCAGGAAGAGGTACCCGGGGGCGCCAGCCGGCAGTGGTCCCCGGTCATCCAACTGAGCCCGGGCCCTGCCGCGGACTCCAGCTACGCCCTCGCCTACCAACTGCCGGACGGCACCGGCGAATGGCACGTCCGCAGCGGCGCACGCAGGGGAACGCTGTCCGTCGAGGCGGAGAGCAGGACCCTCAGCCAGGCGGAGACGCAGGCCAAAGCCGACGGCCTTGCCGCTTTCTTCGGGAACGTCTTCTCCCGCGCCGGGGTCTAAGACCTGCTGCCCCAAAGCGTCTCCGACGGGGTCAGAAGGTGACCAAATTGGGGCCTTAAGCACCATCCAATGCGCATTCCATGACCCATACTTGCGGCATGATGGTGCAGCGGGAAAACCTGACCGGATCCTCGTGGTTCTGCTCGGTGTCATCGGCGTGCTGGTGGCCGTTGCGCTGGCTGTGGTGTTCCTGCGGGGTGATCCGAAGCCTCTGGACGAGAACAGTCCCGCCGGCGTGGTCCAGCGGTACAGCGCGGCAGTGATCGACGGTGACACCGCAGCTGCCGGCACCTACCTGACAGACGAAGCCCGGGACCAGTGCATCGAGAAGTTCATCGGCATGCCCCGTCCCGAGAGGGTGGTCCTGGTGGACACCAACGAAAGGCAGGAATCGGCCACCGTCACGGTCTCGATCGTCCAGTCTTCCGACGGCGGACCGTTCGGCCCGTCCGAATACGAATCGGAGGATTCCTTCGCTCTGGTGAAATCCGGCGGAGCGTGGAAGATCGCTGCGGCCCCGTACACCCTGCTTGCCTGCACTGGAACGCCGGTAAGGCCATGAACCTCCAGGTGCAGCCGGGAACCTCGTCACTGTCCCACGCCCAGGTGACATTGCGCCGGCTGATCCAATATGCCCTCCTGTTTGCCCTGGTGGTGATCGCGGCCTCCGGCGCCAGCGGGCTGCTGGAACGCCTGTTCGAGTCCGGGTCCGTTCTGGCCGCCACCGATGCGCAGGGCCTCGCCAGCGGGCTTGCGTTCACCCTGATCGGCGGACCGCTGGCCCTGCTCCTGTGGTGGTTTCTGTGGCGCAGGCTGGACGAGGCGGAGCGCACGGCAACCGGCTGGGGCCTGTACCTGGCCGGAATGTATGCAGTCTCGCTGATCATCGCCACCACGTCGCTGCTGGAATTTGCGGCCTCCTGGATCGGTTCCGCACGGGCCCAGTGGGCGCCCCCGCTGGCCAATGGCCTGGTCTGGACCGCCGTCTGGGTGTGGCACCGCTGGATGTGGCGGCATCCGGCCAAAGGGGCCCCGCACCTGACCGACATCCGCACCACCATCGGAACCTTTTTTGGCCTGGTGGTGGGCGCCATTGCAGCGATCACCGCGCTGGGCGGCCTGTTCGATGCCCCCATCCGCGGCAGCTTTTCGCTCACCGGGACAGCTCTGTGGTGGCATGCGGTGCTCCGGTCTGTTGTGTGGGCAGCGGGCGGAGGCGCGGTCTGGTGGTGGCACTGGATTCACGAGGACGGACGCAGGATGCGGACCGGCCTGGTTGACGTCAGCACCATCGTCGTCGGAATCTTCGCGGCCGGAATCACCGCGCTGGGTGGAAGCGCTGTTGTGCTGTTTGTCCTCCTGAGGCTGGCGTTTGACCCCACAGATTCGACCGGCGAAATCCTGGAGCCCCTGGCAACAGCCCTGGCTTCGGCCTGATCGGGGCCGTGGTGTGGCGCTACCACCGGGCGGTGGCCGTGCAGCGGTCCGCTGAAAACCGGCGCGCGAGCCTCCTGGTCACCTCGGCTGTGGCCCTGGCCGCGGCAGCCTCAGGGGTTGGCGTGATCATCAACGCGCTCCTGGCCGCAGCAGTATCGCCGCTGGCCGGCGGCACGGAGCGGACCCTGCTCCTGGGCGGCATCAGTTCACTGGCAGTGGGTGGCCCGGTGTGGTGGCTGGCGTGGAAACCGGACAAACAACCGCGGAGCGCTGATGCGATTCCGCCAGGAAGGCGGATCTACCTCATTGCGTTCTTCGGCGTGAGCGCCGTGGTGGCACTGATCGCCCTCCTGGTGATCGCCTACCGGGTCTTCGAGTTCCTGTTGGGCGGGGTGTCCGGCGGCAGCGTGGTTGACCGGATCCGCGGACCGCTCGGGCTCCTGGTGGCCGCCGGGCTGGTGGCCGGGTACCACTTCGCACTGTGGCGGCACGACCGGGCCCTTCTCGCCGCAGCCGGTTCCGTCCGCAAGCGGGTAATCGACCAGGTCACCCTGGTGGCTGGTTCCGGTTCCGAGGCGGTCGAAAAGGCTCTCACTGAGCTCACCGGAGGTGCGAGGGTCACGGTGTGGCGGCGGGCCGACGACGGCGGGGCGGCCCCGCCGGGCCAGGGCACCTTTGCTGCCACCGGAGAGGGCATGGGCCGGCTTGAACAGGCCCTGAAGGGCGTCACGGCGCGGCACGTCCTGGTGATCCTCGGTGCCGATGCCCGCGTGGACGTGATTCCGCTGGAGGGCAGGGGCGGCTGAGGGTTACAGGTTTGCGGCTTCTTCCTCCGCGAGCCTGATCATGCGCAGCTCGTCCTCCACAGCGCGGGCCGGCCAGTAGTCCTTGGCCAGTTCGTCGGCCCATACCCGGTCCGCCGCCGGGAAGAGCTTGGGAAGCAGCCCGGCCGCCTCAAGCAGCGCGATCAGGGCCAGGGTCCTGGCTTCGTGTGCCTTGGCTGCAGGCTTCGCAGCGGCAGCGGCAGCGCCAGCGTCAGGAACGCCGGCATCAGAGGACGCGCCGACAGCTTCCGGGGACTCCGGCACCTGGGGAGGCGCCGACGTATCGCTGAGCGCGGCTTCCAGCTTTTTCACGAGTGCCGCTTCAGGAGCGTGGTCCTTCTCCGGGTACCGCACGGTCTGGAAGACGCCAAGGTGCTTCTCCCCCACGTGCTCCACGATGCCCCGGGACACCATTCCCTCGTAGACCCGCTGCACTTCCGCCCGGCCCTCCAGCATGGACACCCAGGCCTTGGGCGTGTGCGGCCGTGACTTGTGGCGGATGAGGTCCAGCTCGTGCTGGAAATCGGTGGCGGGGGTGGCGCCGGTGGCACGGACATGCTTTCCCTGCAGCCGGATGGCGCCGACCATGTCCAGCTCGGCGAGGATGGCCCCGGCCAGGGTGGTCCGGAGCGCGAACACCGGCACTTCGAGTTTGCCGTCTTGATCGTTCGTGGCCAGCAGGAGGAAGGCCTGGGGCAGGTTCAGCTCTACGGTTCCGGGTGTTTGGGCGTCCATATGACCATGGTGCTCCCGGCCGGCGGCTCCCACAATGGCCGCAGACAGGTTCTGTCCGGCGGGTTTAGGCTGGGCAGATGTTGACCATCGGCACCCTTGTCCTCGGCGTCAATGACGTCGCCCGCGCCACGGATTTCTGGCACGCTGCCCTCGGCTATGTCCCCCGCGAACCCGGTGACGACACGTGGGTGACCCTTGCCCCGGCGTCGGGCCCTGGAGCCCAGCTCTCGCTGATGCGCAGCGAGACGCCGGTCCAGGAGCACCCGCGCGTCCACCTGGACCTCTACGCGGATGACCAAACTGCGGAGGTGGAGCGGCTGGTCTCGCTCGGAGCCCGGCGGGTGGACTGGGACCTGTACCCGGAGGACCCGGACTTCCTTGTCCTGGAGGACCCCGACGGGAACCGCTTCTGCGTGATCGACAAGAGCGCGGGGTAATCGCCCGGGCGGCTGCCGGTACATTGGAGGCGATGATTTCGATTGACCGGGACGATCCCGCACGCCCTGATGTCCACCGGCTCCTGAGCGAGCACCTGGCGGACATGTTCGCCACCTCCCCGGCTGAGAGCGTCCACGCACTGGACCACTCCGCGCTGTCCGACCCGTCCATCACGTTCTGGACAGCGCGCGAGGACGGCACCCTGCTGGGGTGCGGTGCCCTCAAGCTCCTGGGAGCCGCACCCGGCGCGGTCCGGCACGGCGAGATCAAGTCCATGCGCACCGCCGCGGGCGCACGCGGACGGGGCGTGGCCACCCTGATGCTCCGGCACATCCTCGAGGACGCCCGGAACCGGAACCTTGGACGCGTCTGCCTCGAGACCGGAACCGAGGACTACTTCGCTCCCGCGCGGCGCCTGTATGAGCGGCACGGCTTCACGGAATGCCCGCCTTTTGCGGACTACTCGCTGGATCCCAACAGCGTGTTCATGGAGCTCCGGCTCTAGCGGAGCCCACTGATGGCCGGGGACCGGTCAGGAGATGCGGTCCGTATCGGGCTCGATGGCCCAGGCAAGGCGGTGGAGTGCACTGGCGGCGTGACCGCGGGTGGCCTCCCAGCGTGACAATTCAGGCTTGGGCGTCCGGCGCTGCCGTGGGGCGTGCGGCAGGGCGCTCTGGGCCGTGCCGTCCTTTCCGGCGAGGAAGAGTGCGATGAAACCTGAACTGTCCATAGGGCGGTGTCCTGCGTTGTGAGGTGGGGGTAGGGAAGCCGGCAGACGGACCGGCACTGCCCCGATTATGGAGCACCGCCCGGAGAATCCGGACATCGATCTTCCCATTTCGTCACAAGAAGGTAAGTTGACCATTGCCGAGAAAGCGGTTTCTCGATAGGGTCCTTGTCAGCGCTAACAAGCACCGGCGTCATAGCAGCCGCCGGCAGGGGCGCGAAGTTCATTCCAATGACGGAAGAGAGAACATGCAAAAACGCACCACCTTATCCATGTCCGCAGCCGTGGCAGTGGCCGGAGCGCTGCTGGTGTCAGCGCCGGCAGGCGCTTCGCCCAACCCCCTGGCGGATCCTGCAGCCCAGACGGCCCAGACGCCGCTGGAGCGCCAGGTTCTTGCCGCGGGAAACGGCTGGGCCTCGGCCGGGGCGGGCACCACCGGAGGTTCCGCGGCAACGGACGCCCACGTCTACGACGTTTCCACCAAGGCTGAGCTGCTGGCGGCCTTCGCGGCGGCCGGAACCGCGCCGAAGATTGTGCGGATCCATGGAACCATCGATGCCAACACCGCTGCGGATGGTTCAGCGGTGACGTGCGAAAACTACGCCGAAGGCACCGGCTACAGCCTGCAGCAGTACCTCCAGGACTACGACCCGGCAACCTACGGCCGCAGCCAGGAACCCGAAGGGACGCAGGAGAGTGCCAGGCGGGCAGCCGCCGGCAAGCAAGCCTTGAACATCCGGGTGGACATTCCCAGCAACACCACGATCGTGGGTGCCACGCCGGACAGCACCATCACCGGCGCCGCCCTCCGCATCAACGGTGCCAGCAACGTGATCGTCCGCAACCTCACGGTGCGGGATGCGCACGACTGCTTCCCGGCCTGGGATCCAACCGACGGGGCGGACGGCAACTGGAACAGCGAGTACGACATGCTCCAGGTCATCAACCGGGCCACCAACGTCTGGATCGACCACTCCGAATTCACCGATGCCCCCAACCTGGACAGTTCCCAGCCGCTCTACTTCGGCCGCCCTTACCAGGTGCACGACGGCGCCGTGGACGTCACCAACGGCTCGGACCTGGTGACCATGTCCTTCAACCGCTTCGCGGACCATGACAAGCTGCTCCTGATCGGCTCCACCGATTCACCGGGCCGCGGGGACCCGGGCAAGCTGCGCGTCACCATCCACCACAACGTCTTCGAGAACGTGGGCCAGCGCGCCCCGCGGGTCCGGTTCGGCCAGGTGGACGTGTACAACAACCACTTCAAGGTGAACGCGGACAGCACCGTGACCTACGGCTACACGCTGGGCGCAGGCTTCGATTCGCACCTCCACGCCGAGGCGAACGCCTTCACGCTGCCGGCCGGGATCGACGCCGCGGACATCATCACCCGCTTCAAGGGCACGGCGATCACCACTATCGGGAACGCCGTCAACGGGAAGATCACCGACCTTCGCGCCGCCTACAACGCCGCTGCGGCACCCGTGGACCAACTGGCCGAGGACACGTCCTGGACCCCGACGCTGCGCACCCAGGTCCACCCGGCGCAGGCCGTGCCGGCCCTGCTCCAAGACTCCACCGGACCGGTCTTCACGGCAGGAGGCGGACACTGATGGCCGCCATTGTGCCCACCCGCCGCACCATCCTCACATCCCTGGCACTGACAGCGGGGGCCATGGCCCTCTCCGGCACTGGCATAGCCAACGCGATCCCCCGCACCAGCCCCGACCCTGCCAGGCCGCGGACACAGCCGGTGATCTTCGTCGTCGGGGACTCGACGTCGTCGGCGTACCAGCAGTCCGAGCGCCCCCGCGCGGGCTGGGGACAGGCGCTGCCGCTTCTGCTGGGGCCGCAGGCCACCGTCTTCGACTATGCCTGGTCCGGCGCCTCCTCAAAGAGCTTTGCCGACGCCGGCCTGCTGGACCGGGTGCTGGCGCTGATGCAGCCGGGCGACTACCTGCTGATTTCCTTCGGCCACAACGACGAGAAGGTGGCGGACCCGGCCCGGGGCACGCTCCCGGACAGCACCTACAAGGAGTACCTGACCCGGTATGTCGACGGCGCCAGGGCGCGCGGAGGCAAGCCCGTGCTGGTCACCAGCGTGGAACGCCGCCGGTTCGATTCCTTCGGGACCGCCCAGGATTCGCACGGCGCCTACCCGCAGGCGGTGCGGGACCTTGCGGCCTCCACCGGCACCCCGCTGGTGGACCTGACGGCGTCGTCCAAGCAGCTGTGGCAGCGGCTGGGACCGGAGGGCACCAAGGAACACTTCCTCTTCCTGGCGCCGGGCGAGCACCCGCAGTATCCGCAGGGTTCGGAGGACAACACGCACTTCCAGGCCGCCGGTGCCCTGGCCGTGGCCAAGCTGGTGGCCCGCGAACTCCAGGCGAAGGAGATCGTCCCGCCGGGCTACTTCCTGAACATCGACGCCGGCACCGATCCTCTGCTGGGCATGTACTGGCCCGCCGAACGCCCGGTTGACCTCCCGGTGATGCTCGACGTCGGGCGGGGCCGGACGTTCGCGACCGTACAGGCCGCCGTCGACTCCGTTCCGTCCAACAGCACCCAGCGGACGGTGATCCGGATCCAGCCGGGCAACTACCGGGAGATGGTCCGGGTGCCCAGCAGCAAGCCGCGGATTTCGTTCATCGGCCAGGGCGGCAGGCCGGAGGACGTGGTGCTGGTCTTCAACAACGCCTCCGGCACCCCCAAGCCGGACGGCACCGGAAACTACGGCACCTCCGGCAGTGCCTCAGTCCGGATCGACGGCCCCGACTTCGAGGCCAGGAACCTGACCATCAGCAACGACTTCGACGAGGCCGCCAACATGGGGATGAAGGACCGGCAGGCGGTGGCGCTGCACATCACGGCCGACCGGTCGGTGCTGTCCAACGTCAGGATGCTGGGCAACCAGGACACCCTGCTGGTCAACTCGCCGGGCACGGGCGTCCCGGCGCGCTTCTACTTCGACAAGTGCTACGTGGAAGGGGACGTGGACTTCATCTTCGGACGCGGCACAGGCGTTTTCAGCGGTTGCGAGATCAAGTCCCTGGACCGCGGCTCGGCGACGAACAACGGGTATGTCACGGCCGGAAGCCAGGACCTGTCCATCAAGTACGGCTACCTCTTTGACCAGTGCCGGCTCGTCTCGGATGCCGCCGCCAGCAGCGTCCACCTGGGCAGGCCGTGGCACCCGGGCGGCGACCCCCGGGCGGTTGCGCAGGTCCTGATCAGGGACTCCTGGCTGGGGGCCCATGTCTCGGGGACGCCGTGGACGGACATGAGCGGCTTCTCCTGGCGGGAGGCCCGGTTCCACGAACTCACCAACCGTGGCCCCGGCGCGCAGGTGACAGCGGACCGCCCGCAGCTCCCCGCGGCGGAGGCGGACAACTACACGGTCCGGGCCTACCTGCAGGGCACGGACGGCTGGGCACCGCAGCTCGCCGGCACCGCGGCGGACACCACAACAGCGCCGACCGGGGTGCCGTCCGGGGCACCCGCCTAAGCCGGGGCGGACGACGGCGGGACCTCCCGCCGTCGTCCGTTCCCCCGTGAGCCTGGCCGGCTGAAAAGGTGCGCCCTACGGTGATCCGAGGTAGATGCTGACGGTGGTCCCGCCGCCGGGGCCGGGTGCAACCTCCAGCCTTCCCCCGTGCGCGGCGGCGATCCGGGCGCAGGTGGCCAAGCCAAGCCCCGTGCCGGCGGGATCGCCGTCGCGGTGCAGGCGGACCAGCGGTTCAACCACCTTGCGCCGGTCGCCGGCGTCGATGCCCTTGCCGTTGTCCTGCACCCGGACGACGGCGCCCGCTCCGGCACCCTGTCCGGAGACGGTGATGACCGGGGGCACCGCTGGACGGCGGTAGGCGACGGCGTTCTAGATCAGGTTCTGCAGGGCCACGCGCAACTGGTTTTCGTCAGCGTGGAAAACGAAGTCCTCACAGTGCACCACTGCGCCGGCGTCCTCCAGGCCCAGCCGCAGGTCCTGCGTGACCTTCTGCACGAGGTTTGCCAATGAAAGCCGTTCCCTGGACAGCGAACCGCCGATGGACGCGTATCCCAGCAGCTCCTCCACCATGGACAGCATCCGCCGCGCGCTGCCGCCCACGATTTCCAGGTACTCGGCTGCTTCCTCCGGGTGGCCCGATTCCGCGTCCGTGGCACCCAGCTCCACGTAGCCCAGGATGGATGTGAGCGGATTCCGGAGGTCGTGGCTGACCCGCCCGGTGAATTCGGCGAGCCGTTCGTTGCTTCCCCTGGCCGCGTCCAGGCGTCGGCCAGGGCGTGGTGGACTGCCGTGACACGCCGGGCGGCCAGCAGGCGCGTGTGGAGGACAAAGGGGTCCAGCGGCTTGCTGATGTAGTCGTCCGCTCCGGCCCGCATGCCTTCCAGCACGTCTTCCTGGGCGCCATGGGAGGTCAGCAGCACCACGTACGTGTAGGAACTTGCTTCCGAGGCCCGGATGGCGCGGCACAGGTCAAACCCGTTGAGCCCCGGCATCACCAGGTCGCTGACTACCACCTGGGGGCGCCGCTCCTGGAACAGCTGCCACGCCGTCTCGCCATCCGCGGCCACGATGCACTGGTGCCCGTATTTCTCGACGGCGGCCTTCGCCACCAGCAGCGATCCTGCGTCGTCGTCGGCCACCAGCACCGTCATGGCGTCCCGGGAATCGTCCGGCACGCCGGGATTCTTCCCGGCTGCCGCGTCGGGCGACAGACGTCCCGTCGCACTCCAGCTCGAATTAACCGCCATGATGCCCCCGGCCATACATCGTCATGACGGGCCACCCGGCGGCCCGCTGGACCTATAGTCCCACGGGAAAGGCTTACCCGGACGGGCAAAGACGGGCAAAGACGGGCAGGTTTCCACGGATCCGGCGGTCACGGATTGCTTGCCAAGGGTGGCCCTGCCAAAACAGGTTTCAACAGACACTCCCTAACCCGCGCCGGAACCCGTTGACTGGTAGAAGGCCGGGCAGGCCTGTGCCGGCACGGACAGCCATCAGCAAGGGAGAAGTCATGCATACACGGACACTGGGGCAAGGACTGCAGGTTTCCGCTATTGGTTTGGGCTGCATGGGGATGTCCCAGAGCTACGGCCCGAACCCCGCAGACCGGCAGGCCATGATCGGCGTACTCCGCGACGCCGTCACGATGGGCATCAACTTCTTTGACACAGCCGAGGTGTACGGGCCCTTCGTCAATGAGGAACTGGTGGGCGAAGCGCTCGCCCCGGTCCGCGACGAGGTGGTCATTGCCACCAAGTTCGGGTGGCGGATCGAGGACGGGAAATCCGTGGGGCTGGACAGTTCGCCCGAGCGGATCAGGCGGGTGGCGGACGAGTCACTCCGCCGGCTTCGGGTGGACACCCTGGATCTCTTCTACCAGCACCGGGTGGACCCCAACGTGCCCATTGAGGAAGTGGCCGGCACGGTGGGAGAACTCGTCCAGGCCGGCAAGGTCCGCCACTTCGGGCTGTCCGAGGCATCGGCCGCGACCATCCGGGCGGCCCACGCCGTCTTCCCGGTGACCGCCGTGCAGAGCGAGTACTCGCTGTGGACGCGGGATCCGGAGCCGGAAGTGCTGCCCACCCTGGCCGAACTCGGGATCGGGTTCGTTCCGTTCAGCCCCCTTGGCAAGGGCTTCCTCACCGGAACCGTGGACACGTCCACACCGTTTGCCGACGGCGACATCCGCAGCACCATCCCCCGCTTCACCGCTGAAAACCGCGCCGCCAACCTGGCACTGGTTGAGCATGTCGCGGGCCTCGCGGCGGCCAAGAACGCCACGCCGGGACAGATCGCGCTGGCGTGGCTCCTGGCCCAGCAGCCCTGGATTGTGCCGATCCCCGGTACGCGCCGCCGCGAACGCGTCGAGGAGAACGCAGCGGCCACCGCCGTTGCGCTGTCCGCCGATGAAGTGGCAGATCTCGATGCCGTCGCCAGCCGGATCGGTGTGCAGGGCAACCGCTACAACGACCTGCACATGGGGCTCGTCGGACGGTGACGCTCCAGGAAGCGGACGACGGCGGGTGGGCACCCGCCGTCGTCCGCTTCCTTTGGGTTGATTGCCGGCTTCTAGGGCTGCCCCATGGGCCCGGTGTCCTTGACTTCGCCGCGCCAGCCGCCGGTTTCGGTGCCGCGCGATTCAATGAAGGCCTTGAACTTGCGCATGTCGGCCTTTACCTGCATCTCGTCGATCTTCAGCGCCGCGCCTGCTTTTTCAGTGACCGTCTCCGGCGCCCATTCGAAGTGGACCCTGACTTTCGTGTGGTTGGCGTCCACCGGCGTGAACCTGATGATGCCGGCATGGGACTTGCCGTCCGTGCTGCGCCAGGCGATGCGGTCGTCAGGTTCCTGGTCGACGATTTCGGTATCGAATTCCCGCTTGACACCACCCACCTTGGTCACCCAGTGGTTCGTCCTGTCGGTCAGCTGGGTTACGGATTCCACCCCGGACATGAACTGCGGAAAGGATTCGAACTGGGTCCACTGGTTGTACGCGGTCCGCACCGGGACATCGACTTCCACTGTCTCTTCGACGTGTTCCATCTGCTTCCTCCTTTTGACGGGCGGCAGCAACAGCGGACTGGCAGCATGTGCCTTCCTGCCAGTCAGGCAGCCGCCACATTTGCACCATAAATCCGGCCGCCGCCAGTGTCCAGACCCCAGACGACGGCGGGTGGGCACCCGCCGTCGTACCCTACCTAGGTGCCAGGCCTCACGAGCTGAAGGGGATCTTTTCCCAGCTCAGGACCCCGGAACCGGCCGCGCTGTTGCCGGCGACGCTGAACCGGACGTAGTTGGTGGCGTTGGCGGAGCCGTCCACGGTGACCCGCTGCAGGTCATCCGCGACGGGCTGGCCATACACCTCCAGCCAGGGCGAGCCCCCGGCCAGCGGCTGGTTCTCAGCGAAGACGTGGCTGTCGCCGTTGATCAGGTAGACCGGGGCGTCGAAGTTGTTGGTCTCCTCCACGATGGCGGCCACGATGTCGCGGAAGCCGGACATGATTTCCGGGCTGGCGGTGGCCGCGGCGAGCAGCGACGGATCGAACATGTCCGCCTGGGTCATCAGGACCACGGCGCGGTCATTGCGGCGCTCGGCGTCGGCGAACGTTTCGCGGATCTGGACCAGGACGGCATCGGTCCGGTGCTCCACCTCGGCCAGCTGCTCGGGCGTGGCAGCGGTTTCGCCCAGGCCGGTCCAGGGCTGCAGGGAGTTGTTGCTGCCCTGGATGTTGAGCACCGAGAAGGCCACGCGGTTCTGGGTAAACCGGACGTTCTCGGGGAGCCCGAGGTCCTCCTGGGTCTTGACCGGCATGGTGGCGCCGAGGGTCTTTCCGGGCTCGTCGAAGAAGACTTCCCGCAGCTTGTCCAGCCGCTCCAGCGGGTTGTAGGCGCCGTTGTTGGTGCGGTGGCAGTCCACCCATTCGTTGTCGCCGGGGGTGAAGACCAGCGGGTGCTCAAACGTGTCGAACTGGGCGCGGATGTAGGAGAAGTACCCGTCCGAGCAGACGGATGAGCCGTTCTTGATATCGCCCACGTGTGCTACGAACCCCAGGTCGCGGTCGGCGTTGATGTCCTGGATACGGGAGGGGAATTTGGCGATCTCGGCGTCGCCGTAGGGGATGTCGCCGATGACGCCGAAGGTGAAGGCGTCCTTGCTGTTGTCAGTGGGGGTGTCGTCCGCGGCAGTGGCCGGCTGGGCGGCAAGGAGGCCGAACGCCAGGGCGAGTGCCGCCGTCGTGGTTTTTATGGTCTTTGAAGGCATGGGGATGGTCCTGGTTCTGGGGTGGGGTTAGGCGGCGCGGGCGGTGAGGAACTGCTGGAGCCCTGCGAGGTCATCGGTGTTGATGTGGTCCACGCCGGCGTCGGCGAGCTCGCTCCAGAGCGCTTCGCGGGCAGTGCCAGGCTGGTCCGGGGTGGCCCAGAAGCGGACGCGGTAACCGTTGGCGTGCGCCTCGGCCACGTAGGCGTGCAGCCTGGCGCGCTCAACCTCGGGCATCGGTCCGACGCCCTGCCAGGTGAAGAGCCGGGTCCAGTTGTCGCTGACGAGCGGCATCAGATCCGCGGGCTTGCCGGACGTGAGGTCCGCGGAGCGGCCGTCGTAGAAGCTGAAGCGCTTGTCCTGCGCCTGCATGGTGGCCAGCGGGCGGTTGCCGCTGATGACCGCGGTGACCGGGCCGGTCTTGGTGGTGCCGTTCGTGTAGCGGCTCATGATGTCGCGGTGCTCGGCGAGCTCTTCCTCGATGGCGGCGTAGGTGGCCTCGCCCTCGCTCTTGATGTCGATCAGGAGCTGCAGGCTGCCGTCCCAGTGCCGGTACACGCTGTGCCCGGGCTGGCTGCGGACCAGGTCCTGGAGCGGTTCCAGGTAGAGGCTCTCGAGCGTGACGCCGGGCTTCACGTCCTCCAGGTCGTGGGCCACCAGCAGTTCGCCGTCCACCAGCCACACGTCCGCCTCGACACTGGTGAAGCCATGCTCCAGAGCGTCCATCAGCGGGCGGTCATGCTCATAGTCATTGTGGGCGTGCGCCTGGGCCAGGGGCTGGCCGACGACGACGGGAGCGGGCTTGGTTGCCTCGGCTTGGGCGGGTGCCACGGCGGTTCCCGCCAGGGAGGCAAGGAAGGCGACGGCGGCGAGGGTGCTTTTCACGAACACGGGGTACTCCTGGTGGCAGCGTGGATTGTCCGCAGCCCGGCAAGGGGATGGCGCCGGGGTGCCTTATGAGAATTCCGCTGGTGAAAGAACAGGCAGGGTCGCAAGGGTTTCGCCGCCGTGAACACCAAGCGTCCTTATCTGTGCCCATGGCAGCCTGGCCCAGAAGAATCGCCCGGCCCCGGTGACATTGATCCGCACCGTCGTAGGCTACTAATGAGGGCGGACAACGGGGGCGCCTCGGGCCCCGGAGGGAGCATCGGGTGGACAGTACAGCCGGTTACTGGTTCTTGAGTGGCGCTGAGCGGGAGCATTCGGCCACCGGTGTGCATGCCGGCCCTGCCGAGACACCGGCGTGGTCAGAGGGCAACCTGGTGCGGCCCCTGATTCACGGGGCCACCTACTTCGCCCGGCTGTACGAGGAGCTGTCCGCGCTCCAGGCGGGCGACCGTGTCTGGTTTACCGACTGGCGCGGGGACGGCGACGAGCGGCTCAAGGCGGACGGGCCCGCCATCGGTGAGCTGCTGACCCGGCTGGCCCGGATCGGAGTGGAAGTGCGCGGCCTGGTGTGGCGGTCCCATGGGGAACGTATCCAGGCCCCGATGAGCAACCGGTCCAACGAGCTCCTCAGCCGCCAGATCAACGACGCCGGCGGCGAGGTCCTGCTGGACCAGCGGGTCCGCGTCTTCGGCTGCCACCACCAGAAACTGTTCGTGATCCGCAGCCGGACGGACCCTTCACGCGACGTGGCGTTCGTGGGCGGCATCGACCTGTCCCACAGCCGCCGGGACGACGCCGACCACATGGGCGATCCGCAGGCGGTGGACATGGACCCCCGGTACGGGAAGCAACCGCCCTGGCACGACGCCGCCGTCGAACTCCGCGGCCCGGTGGTGGCTGATGTGCTGGAACTGTTCGCGGAACGGTGGAACGACCCCCATCCCCTGGACCGGCGCACGCCGTACCGGATGCTGCTGCAGCGCCTGGCCGACATGCCCCGGCACCCGCAGCCGCTGCCGGACACCGCGCCGCCGCCGCCACCGGCCGGCCCGCATGCCGTGCAGCTGCTGCGCACCTACGGGGTGAAGCATCCGCCGTTCCCGTTCGCCCCGGGCGGCGAGCGCAGCGTGGCCCAGGCCTACACGAAGGCATTTTCCCTGGCCCGTTCGCTGATCTATATCGAGGACCAGTACCTGTGGTCGGCGGAGGTCGCGGCGGGAATCGCAGGCGCCCTCAAGCAGAACCCCGGGCTCAACGTGATCGCCGTGGTGCCGCGCTACCCGGACTCCGACGGCCCGCTGGGAGGTCCGCCCAAGCGGCTGGGGCAGCTGCATGCCATCGAAACCATCCGTCGCGCGGCCCCCGACAGGTTCGGCGTCTTCAACCTCGAAAACAGGGCCGGGACACCCATTTACGTCCATGCCAAGATCTGCATCATCGACGACACCTGGTTCACCTGCGGCTCGGACAACTTCAACCGCCGGTCCTGGACCACAGACAGCGAGCTGACCTGCGCGGTCATCGACACCAGCGCCGGCCGGCAGGAAACGCCGGACGCATCCGCTTCGCTGGCCCACAGGGTAAGGCGCCAGCTCTGGGCCGAGCACCTGGGCCTCGACGAGGATGACCCCCGGTTCCAGGACCCGGCGGACGGACTCGCCCTGTGGAAGGCCGCCGCCGATGCCCTGGACGGCTGGCACCAGGCCGGCAGCCGGACGCCGCGGCCCGCCGGACATGCGCGGCACCACACCACAGATCCCGTGTCAAGCCTGCAGCGCCTCTGGGCAGCTCCTGCCAACCGCTTCCTGGTGGATCCGGACGGCCGGCCCCGGAAACTGCGCGGCACCACCAAGTTCTAGGGTCCGTCGGCGTTCGCTCGTCCGCGGCGAGGAAAGATGAACGACGGCGGGCCTCCCGCCGTCGTTCATCTTCCATCTGTCATGGTTCAACGATCAGGGACCTGACGGCGCCCTCCCAAGACGCGCCAGCTCCTCGCCCATGGCAGACACAAAAACGTCGCCCGGCACGTTAGATGCGTCGAAGTGGATTCCACAACAGAGATTGCCGCCGTAGGAGACCGCCGCGACGCCGAGCCGCACGTTGCCAGCGAGGACCGCAACCGGCCAGAGCGCTGCGACCGGAGCGCCAGCGAGCCGGAAAGTGCCTTCCGGACCTGGCACGTTGGTGACGAACCCGCCCACCAGATGCTGCCGCCGCGCGAGGCGGTCCATGATGCGAGCGCCCACCGGACCGCGCATGAACTCCAGGGTGCCTTGGTCCCTTGCCCGCGGCTTCTCCTCGCGGGTCTGCGCTGAGATGAGTCGCAAGCGTTCGTCCGGGTCGGGCTCGCCGAGCGGCAGCCGCACAAGCATGATTCCCACTTGGTTCCCGGCAGTCCCGCGGCGGCGCAGCGCCACCGGCTCTGACACCGGCAGCCACGCGGGAATCGGCTCTTCGGCAGCCATCAAGAGCGCTCGGAAGCCGGAAGCGGACGCTGAGAGCAGTGCGTCGTTTATCGTGGCACCCCGTGGACGCACTGCCGTCTCCAGAGCTTCGATGTCTGCCTGCAGAAAAGCGACGCCGTGGTGCGCGCTGCGCTCACCGAGCAGCACCGTGCGGCCCACGCCGTTGCCCCACAAGGTCTTGCGGATTCGGCGCAGACCCGTCCTCAGCCGACGCAGTGCACGGCGTGGATCCCGCAGCAGAGGGTCCCGCGGTATCTCCGCTGGCCCGCTGTTATGCTGCTCATTCCCTGCTCTCTCCCGCGGTTCGCCGGGATCGAAGAGCCGCTGCACGATGACCGCCGCCGTCATCCCGTCAGCCACGGCGTGATGGATTCGCAGCACGACGCCGAGTCCCCTCTCAGCAGCTCCGGGCACCACCAGGATCTCCCACATCGGACGGTCCGCTGCGAGCGGCTGGCCCATGAGCTCGGCGCATCTGTCCTGAAGCCCTGCAAGACCGTCCACGGGCTCCACAAGGCGGACGTGATGCTCGACGTCGGGTGTGCAATCGACCCAGTGGTGCCGGCGGCCCACCTTGGCTACTTTCTTGCTGAGCGCCGGCAACTCTGCGATCCGTTCACGAAGGACCGCCCTGAGCCCCGCCAAATCCAGCGTCCCGTCCGGAGCCAAGAACCCGCCCGGCGCAAGCAGGCCGGCGACGAGGAACACGTTGACCTGGCCGGCGTGGTCGAGCACCAGGTTCGCCTCATCAGCAGGAGCCAGTCTTTGCGTCGCTGAATGCATGCCTCGACGCTAACGTTGGAGTACCCGGCCTGTCAGGTGGTTTCCGCGAAAACCTGGCGTCACACAAAGAGACGGCCTCCGGATCCTGTGGGGCAACGGCCTACCCTTGACAGGTGACTTTGACTAATATCCGCACCGCCGCCGCGAGCTCCCTCGCCGCCGCAGGTCTCCTGTTTTCCCTCGCCGCCTGTTCCGCGCCGGCCGCCGAGCAGCCCGCCGCCTCCGCACCGGCCACCACGGCCGCAGCGTCGTCCGCCGCAGCCTCTGAGAACTGCGACGGCGTGCAGGTCATCGTTGATTCCGGCGCCCTGAAGCAGGATGCCGCCAACACCTCCACCTGCGTGGACGTCACCGAGCCCACCGTCGCTTCCGAGATTCTCGACGAGGCCGACATCAAGACCGAGGGCACCGCTAAGTACCCCACGAGCTTCGCGTGCCGTGTCAACGGTGTGCCTGCTGAGGACTTCGACATCAAGCACAAGGGTGGCACTCTCCGCGAAGCGTGCGATGACAAAAACACTGTCTCTTATTGGGCCCTCTGGGTGAAGCCCGCCGCCGGCACGTGGGGTTACGCGCAAGAAGGCCTGGACAGCCTCAAGCTCAACCCGGGCGAGAGCCTGGAACTGCTCTACACGGTGGACGGCGAACCGGCCGCACCCAAGGCATGACCTTCCGACCCGCGCCGCTACGTGCTGGGGTGGCCTTGGCCGCCATCTTCATCGCGGCGCGGGTCATCTACCGCGTCCTCTTCAACGGCGCCAGCAGGGGCACTCCGGTCCTGCTCGACCTGCCGCCGGTGCGGCTGCCCGCGCCGTACGCGCATGTGGTGCTCTTCGGCCCGGTCACCGGATCCGGCCTGTGGGAGGCGGTCCTCTCCGCCCTGCCGATCGCCGGCATCATCCTGGGCTTCGGCATCCTCAACTCCTTCGTGGACGTGGCCCGCGGCTTCGTCCACCTGGCCCGCGGCGGCCCGATGCAGGGCATCGCCCGGATGCTAGTGGTGGCCTGGGCTGCGCTCCCCGCCCTCGCCGACGCCGTGCACTCCGTCCGCCTGGCCTTCCGGTTGCGGGGCGAACGCTTCGGGCCCCGCGCCCTCGTCCCCATCCTTGAACGCACCCTCGAGCACGCCGGCCGGGTCGCCGCCGCCCTGGAGCTGCGCGGCTTCGGCAGCCGGGCGTCCCACCAGCCGCACGCGGCACCGCAGAACCCGTCCTGATCCGGGACGCGCATTTCCGCATCGGTGACGCGCAGGTGGACGTGGCCGGGTTCGCGCCAGCGCCCGGGTCCATCAATGTCATCACCGGGCCGACGGGCTCCGGCAAGTCGACCATCCTCCGCGGCATCGCCGGTCTCCTTTCCCATGCCGACGGCGGCGCTGTCGCCGGCACCGTGCGCGTGGCCGGGGCCGACCGCGCCGCCACTCCCCCGCGCGATACCGCACGCCTGGTCGGCGTCGTCCTGCAAAACCCGCGCGCCGCGTTCGCCAGCACCCGGGTCCGGGACGAGATCTCCCTCGCCCTTGAACTGCGCGGCGTGCCCTCCGACGCGTCCAAGGCGCGGGTGCGGGAGGTCGCGGAGAGCGTCGGGGTGACCGCGCTGCTGGACCGGAACCTCAGCACCCTCTCGGCGGGTGAGGCGACGCTCGTGGCCATTGCCGCCGCCGTCGTCGAACATCCCGCCCTGCTCCTGGCGGACGAGCCACTGGCCGACCTGGACACGACAGCCCGCGCATGCGTCACCGCCGTGCTCCACGCCCTCGCCCGTGACGCCGGCGTCTGCGTCATCGTCGCGGAGCACCGTGCGGAGCCGCTCCTCCCCGTCGCCGACTCGTGGTGGACCATCGACGACGGCGCATTGGTTCCAACTGCAGGGGTCCCCGGCGCCGCGCCGTCCGCTTCGCCGCGGGCGGCTGATGTCCGCCCGTCCCCGGCCGAGCCGGCGCAGGACGCACCCGTGCTGACGGCGGCGGACCTCGCGGTGCACCGCAAGGGCCAGCCGCTGGTGCGCGACGCATTCCTCACCCTGCACCGCGGCGAAGTGGTGGCCCTGGTGGGGCCGAACGGTGCCGGAAAGTCGTCCCTGCTGGTGGCGCTTGCCCTGCGTTATAACAAGGCGCGCGACGGCAAGGCAGGTGACGGGATCAGCGGGAACATCACGTCCGACGGCGGCCGGGTGGCCCTGGTGCCGGACGCCTCGGACGACCTTTTCACCCGGGACACCGTCGCCGGCGAGCTCCGCGCTGCTGAGCGCCGCCTTGCGCGCCGGAAGAACGGCGGCAAGCCCGCGCCTGGCTTTGCGGCGTCCCGCCTGGCCCGGCTGCGGGGCGACGTGACCATCCCCATCGGGCACGAGCACCCCCGGGACCTTTCCGCCGGTGAACGCCGGATCCTCGCCATCACGCTGCAGACAATGGACGATCCGCAGGTGCTCCTGATCGACGAACCCACCCGCGGGCTGGACCCTGCGGCGCGCACGGCGGTCGCCGCAGCACTGCGGGCTGCAGCCGACGCGGGTGCAGCCGTCCTGATTGCCACCCACGACCACGATTTCGCGCAGCGTCTCGGCGCCCGGATCCTGCCAATGCGCGACGGCGTCGTACCCGCCGCCGAAGCGGCCCCGGCCGTTGCAGCCAGCGCCGCCCCGGCACCGATCGCGGCACCACAGTTCACAGACCGGCGGACCGATCTCCCCGGCGCCGTGAAACCGCGCCGCATCCGGCTGCCGCGCGCCGTCGAGCTTCCGGTCCTCGCTGCGGCCAACCTGCTGGCGCTCGGCGCCTTCTGCTGGCCGCTGCTTGCCACGGCCCTTCCGCAGGATGCCGCCGCGGCCGTCCCGTACGCGGCGCTGGCGATCGCACCCCTGGCCGCCGTCGCCGTCGTCGTTTCCCTGGACGGCTCGGTGCGGTCGGCACACATGGTTGCGCTGCTCGGCGTCCTGGCTGCCGTCGGCTCGGCGGTGCGCGTGGCGAGCACCGGTGTCGGGGGCGTGGAGGCGGTCTTTATCCTGCTGATCCTGGCCGGGCGCGCGTTCGGTGCCCGGTTCGGCCTGCTGCTGGGCGCCGCGACCATCGCCGTCTCAAGCGTGCTGTGGGGCGGGATCGGGCCGTGGACGCCGTTCCAGATCTTCGCGTGCGCGTGGGTGGGTGCCGGGGCCGGCCTGCTCCCCCGCCGGGTGCGCGGGAAGGCGGAGTTGTGGATGCTGTGCGGTTACGGGGCAGTGGCGTCCTACCTGTTCGGTCTGCTGACCAACCTGTGGTTCTGGCCGTTCGCCGTCGGTGCCGGAACCGGCATCTCCTACCAGCCCGGGGCGCCGCTCAGCACCAACCTTTCCAGCTTCCTGCTGTACTCGCTAGTGACGTCGACGGCAGGCTGGGACACCCTGCGCGCGGTCACCACGATCATCGGCATCACCGTGATCGGGCGGGCCGTGCTGGCCGCGTTCCGGCGGGTGAAGCCGGTCTCGAACTTGGGCGCACAGGCTGTGAAGGCCCAACACGTCCAGGACAGGGACCCGCTTCAACTCGGGGCGTGAAAACAGTAGCTGGGCTGTGTATGCAAGAACAGTCCCTGGTGAACGTCATAGTGTGCTGTTCCCTAGGACTCGCTATTTCCCGTGGATAGTCTTGGACAGGATGCCACCCTACGGAGGGTCAGGGAGAACGTGATCGAAGCAGCTGCTGCCGTCATCGGCCGGAACAATGTCACCATAACGGGCCGGGATGACGGACCCGTGATGATGTTTGCCCACGGTTTTGGCTGCGACCAGGCAATGTGGCGGAAGCTGCTGCCTTACTTCGCTGATAATTACCGGCTGGTGCTTTTTGACCATGTTGGTGCGGGACACTCCGATATCAGCGCGTATGACTGGGAGAAGTACGGGTCCCTGAATGGTTACGCCTCAGACCTGCTGGAGATTTGCGCCGCCCTTGAACTTGAGGACGTCATCCTGGTGGGCCACAGCGTCAGCACGATGATCGGCGTGATCGCCGCGGTGCGGGACCCCAACCGTTTCTCCCAGCTGGTCCTGCTCGCTCCTTCACCCCGCCATACGGATGACCCGTACGACGGCTACGTGGGCGGGTTTTCGCGGGAAGACATCGAAGGCCTGCTCGCATCCCTGGACAGCAACTATTTCGCCTGGGCCGCGGCCTTGCGCCCATGGTTATGGGCAACCCCCAGGAGCCGGAATTGGCAGAGGATCTGCGTGCCAGTTTCTGCCGGACAAATCCGGCCATCGCACGGCACTTCGCCGGGGTAACGTTCTTTTCCGACACCCGCCCTGAACTGAAAAAGGTGCGGACCAGCTGCCTGATTCTGCAGTGTTCCGACGATCGGCTTGCCCCGCCGGAAGTGGGCGCCTACCTGCACAAGAATCTGGAACACAGCACCCTGGTGCAGCTTCAGGCCACCGGCCACTGCCCCCACGTCAGCGCCCCGGAGGAGACGGCCCGGGCCATTCTGCACTACCTTGATACCCGCTCGTGACGGGCGCCAGCATCGTTCAGGCGACTTTGGTTACCTGGTAGGTGTGGCCGGCCGCACGGAGTCGCTCTATGAGCACGTTGCCCAGTGCAGTGGCCGGTGTCAGTGACCCTTTGGCGGTCGGCAGCCGGTCACCGTCGAGGGCAAGAGCGAGTGCAGTCTCCCCTGCCATCACGGCGGTGGCGGCATAGCCGGGATCACCGGGGCCGGCAGCAATCGCCTGGTAACGCTGGCCGTCCTCGGTGCAGGCGGTTACCTGGGAGTGGAACCAGCCCGCGCGCTGCGTGCTGATGCTCGGACCCGTACCCGGTGCCGGAAGACAGCGGTCGAGCACCCTCCGGGTTGGCGGGAATGCCATCGCGGCCGTGAATGCCCGGAGCCCGGCTGCCATTGCCCTGGCGGCGACCGCTCCTGCCGCTCCGGGGGCCACCCCCAACACCTCGCCGTACTGAAGGGAGCGGCCGTAAGCCCAGCCCTGCAAGGCGTTGCTGCGGCGCACTATCCGGGTGTTGAACTGCGCCATGATGAAAGGCGCGGTCCAGGTGCCGTCAGCGGAACGGCGCACAGGACCGGCGTCAGGAGGCTGTGGCGTTGTCGGCTCCCGCGTGCGGTCGGGGCTTAGGGCATAGGGGTCCGCGGTTAAGGACCTCAGGGCAGTGCTCGACCGCATCGCATCGAGCTGTCCGCGCATCGATTCGAGCGTGCCTCCGCTGATGCCGCCCTTGGCCCTGGCAACGAGTTGGACCTCGGCCAAACCGCCGGCGCCATCGGCCTCTGCAGCCTGATGAAGCAGCAGTACGGCAAGGTCGGACGGGACGGAGTCATAGCCGCAGGAGTGCACGATCCTGGCCCCGCTCGTCCTGGCCAGAACGTCGTAGCGGTCGATCGCCTCCCGGATGAATGACACCTCACCGGCGAGGTCGGCGTAGTGGGTACCCGCCCGTGCGCAGGCCTCGACGACGGGCAGTCCGTGTTTCGCGTACGGGCCGACGGTGGAGAAGAGCACGCGTGTGCCCGCAGCCAGGGCGGCGATTGAGTCCGCGTCCTCCGAGTCGGCCTCGATGAGGGCCCATCCGCGCGCCGCGGCCGGCAACTCCGACCGAACCGCCTCGAGCCTGGACGTGGACCGGCCCGCGAGTCCAACCCGCAGCCCGGCCGGTGCATGCTCCGCAACGTAGCCGGCGATCAGTCGGCCAACGAAACCGGTTGCTCCGTAGAGAACGAGGTCATGTTCCCGAGATGTGGTGTCCATGACTGCAGCCTTTCACAGCGGCATGGCACTCACACCTTGAAGTACTTCGCCTCCGGGTGGTGGAACACGAACGCGTCGGTGGACTGCTCGGGGTGCAGCATCAGTTCGTCGCTGAGGATGACGCCCATCCGCTCCGGCTTCAGGAGCTCGGTGACCTTGCGGCGGTCCTCCATGTCCGGGCACGCGGGGTAGCCGAGCGAGAACCGGGCACCGCGGTAGTCGAGCTTGAAGTACCCTGCCGTGTCCTTGGGTTCCTCGGCGGCGAAGCCCAGTTCCTTGCGGATACGCGCATGCCAGAACTCGGCCAGCGCCTCGGTGAGCTGCATGACCAGGCCGTTGAGCTCGTAGTAGTCGCGGTACTGGTTGGCCTCGAACATCTTGGCCGTGAACTCGTCGATCTTCGAACCGGCGGTGACCAGCTGCACCGGCAGCACGTCGATCTGGCCGGACTCGCGGGACTTCACGAAGTCTGCGAGGCACAGGTGCCGGTCGCGGCGCTGGCGCGGGAAGTCGAAGCGGAGCCGGTCGGTGCCGATCGGGCCGCCTGAACCGCCGTCGGGTGCGAGCAGGCCCGCGGTGCCGAGGACGCCGTCGCGGTCCTCACCGTGGTGGAGGACCACCACCTGCTCCCCTTCGGAGACGACGGGGAAGTAGCCGTAGGCGACGGACGCGTCGAGCATGCCTTCGGCGAGGATGCGGTCCAGCCAGTAGCGCAGGCGCGGCCGGCCCTCGCGTTCCACCAGTTCCTCGTAGGAGGCGCCGTCCTCGCCGCGGCCGGGCTTGAGGCCCCACTGGCCCATGAAGGTGGCGCGCTCGTCAAGGAACGCGGCGAAATCGTGGAGGGCGACGCCGCGCACAATGCGGGTGCCCCAGAACGGCGGGGCGGGCACGGGGTTGTCGGCGGCGACGTCGGACCGGCCGGGCATTGCCTCCGGCTCGGTGACGGTGAACTTGGCGCCGCCCTTGTGGATGCGCTTCTTCAGCGGCGGCAGGCCGACGTCGTCCGGGGATTCGCCGCGGGCCACGCGCACCAGCGGCTCCATGAGGGCCAGGCCCTCGAAGGCGTCCTTGGCGTACCGGACCACGCCGTCGAACTGCTCCGCCAGGTCCTGCTCCACGTAGGCGCGGGTCAGGGCGGCGCCGCCGAGGATCACCGGCCACTTCTTGGCCATGCCGCGGGACTGCAGCTCGGCGAGGTTCTCCTTCATCACCACGGTGGACTTCACCAGCAGCCCGGACATGCCGATCACGTCCGCGTTGTGTTCCTCGGCCGCGGCGATGATCTCGGCGATGCCCTGCTTGATGCCGATGTTGACTACCTTGTAGCCGTTGTTGGTGAGGATGATGTCCACCAGGTTCTTGCCGATATCGTGCACGTCGCCGCGGACGGTGGCGATCACCATGGTGCCCTTGCCGGAGGAGTCGGACTTCTCCATGTGCGGCTCGAGCAGGGCGACGGCGTTCTTCATCACCTCGGCGGACTGCAGCACGAACGGCAGCTGCATCTCACCGGCGCCGAAGCGTTCGCCCACCACCTTCATGCCCTCGAGCAGGTGGTCGTTGATGATGCCGAGCGGGGTCAGCCCCTCGCTGCGGGCCAGGTCCAGGTCCTCCTCGAGGCCCTTGCCTTCGCCGTCGATGATGCGCCGCTCCAGCCGCGCGCCCGTGGGCAGCGCGGCGAGTTCGGCGGCGCGCTGGTCCTTGAGGGCTGCGGTGTCGACGCCGGCGAACATGTCGAGCATGATGGCCAGCGGATCGTAAGTAGTGTTGCCGTCGGCGTCGTATTCGCGGCGGTCCCAGACCAGGTCCAGGGCCACCTTGCGCTGGTCTTCCGGGATCGAGGCGAGCGGGACGATCTTGGCGGCGTCGATGATGCCGCTGGTCAGGCCCGCTTCGGTAGCCTCGTGGAGGAAGACGGAGTTCAGGACGATGCGCGCGGCCGGGTTCAGGCCGAAGGAGACGTTGGAGACACCAAGGGTGGTGTTGATACCGGGGTATTTGGCGGTGATCTGCCGGATGGCCTCAATGGTTTCGATGCCGTCCCGGCGGGTCTCCTCCTGGCCGGTGGCGACGGGGAAGGTCAGGGCGTCAACGATGATGTCCTCGACGCGCATGCCCCATTCGCCCACCAGGGCGTCGACGAGGCGGGAGGCGATGGCCACCTTGCCGTCGGTGGTGCGGGCCTGGCCCTGCTCGTCGATGGTCAGGGCGATGACGGCGGTGCCGTGTTCCTTGACCAGCGGCATGATGCGGGCGAAGCGGCTGTTGGGGCCGTCGCCGTCCTCGTAGTTGACGGAGTTGACCACCGGGCGGCCGCCGATGAGTTCCAGGCCGGCCTGCAGGACGGGCGGCTCAGTGGAGTCGATGACGAGCGGGAGGGTGGAGGCCGACGCGAAACGGGAGACGATCTCCTTGACGTCCGCGACGCCGTCGCGCCCCACGTAGTCCACGCAGACGTCCAGCAGGTGCGCGCCGACGCGGATCTGTTCGCGGGCGATGTCCACGCAGTCGTCCCAGCGCTCTTCGAGCATGGCCTGGCGGAAGGCCTTGGAGCCGTTGGCGTTGGTGCGCTCACCGATGGCCAGGTAGGCGGACTCCTGGTCGAAGTTCACGTGCTGGTAGAGGGAGGCGATGCCGGCTTCGCGCTCGGTGGGGACGCGGGCGGGCTGGGTCTTGTCGGCCTTCGTCGCCTGGGCGCGGAAGGGGGCAAGGCGTTCGACGACGGCGGCCATGTGCTCCGGCGTCGTACCGCAGCAGCCGCCCACCAGGCCCAGGCCGAATTCGCGGACGAACTGCTCGTGCGCGGTGGCGAGCTCGGTGGGTGAGAGCGGGTAGTGCGCGCCGTTGGCGCCGAGGACGGGCAGGCCGGCGTTGGGCATGCAGGCGATGGCGACGGAGGACTGCTTGGAGAGGTGGCGGAGGTGCTCGCTCATCTCGTCCGGGCCGGTGGCGCAGTTCAGGCCGATGGCGTCGACGCCGAGCGGCTCCAGCGCGGTGAGCGCGGCGCCGATTTCGGAGCCCATGAGCATGGTGCCGGTGGTCTCGACGGTGACCTCGACGAAGATGGGAAGGCGGACTCCCTTGGAGACGATGGCCTGCTTGCAGCCGTTGACCGCGGCTTTGGTCTGCAGGAGGTCCTGGCTGGTCTCGATGAGGAACGCGTCGGCGCCGCCGTCGATGAGGCCCTCGGCCTGCAGGGCGAAGGTCTGCTTGAGGTAGTCGTAGCTGGTGTGGCCGAGGCTGGGGAGCTTGGTGCCCGGGCCCATCGAACCGAGGACCCAGCGCATGCGGCCGTCCGTTGCTTCTGCCGCTTCGGCACGTTCGCGGGCGATCTTCGCGCCCTTCAGGGCGAGCTCGGCGATGCGGTCATCGATGCCGTAGTCGGAGAGGTTGGACCAGTTGGCGCCGAAGGTGTTGGTTTCCACGGCGTCGATGCCGGTGGCGAAGTAGGCGTCGTGGATGTCGGCGATGACGTCCGGCCGGGTGTCGTTGAGGATCTCGTTGCAGCCTTCGAGGCCTTGGAAGTCTGTTTCGAGGGTGAGGTCCCGGCCCTGCAGCATGGTGCCCATGGCGCCGTCGACGATGACCACGCTGTGGTTCACGGCGTCAAGGAGCTCCTGCGCGCGGGCAGGGCGGGGCACGGATTCGATGTCGAGCGCAAAACGGGGCATCAAACAAGGTTACGCGGCGGGGCCAAGTACATTGCTTAGTGTTTCTGTGTACTACGGCGGGGTGGGGGGCTGTCCGAGAGGCCCTCACGGCACGAACCGAAGAGTGCATCTGGCGCACGGGTAAGCGTATGTCTGGTCAAATACCGAATCCGCCTCACGGCATCATCGCGAATCCCTCCTCACCAAACTCCTGCCCCTGTGCGCCGTATTGGGGGCAGGAGTTTGGGTTAGCGCGGAAATGTAATTGCAAACTAGCAAAGGCCCCTCTCCGAAGCCAGAAATACTCAGCAGGCCTGGAGGGGCTCCCTTACTTTCTAGCCAGCGGACTACAGGGTCTGTGAAAAGCTCAGACTGATGCCGACACCTCGGACCGCAGCGGGGGTAGAGTGGCAAGTTTTTCCTGCAGCAGGTCTGCTACTTCTTCAATGCTTCTGTGGGCGAGGTCTATATGGCCCGTCGAAGCTGGTAGACCGATGATGGCTGGTCGCGTCGGTCCGACGATGAGGGGGAGGAGATAGTCACCTGTGCGCTTGTGGGCGGCGTTCTTCCCAATTTCGAATTCAAAAGCAGGCCAGTCGCTTTCGGGATAAGCATCCGAAAGACACACCACCATAAATTGAGCATCTTCACTGTAGACGCGTCCGAGTTCGACGCGCAGATCCTTGCCCCAGAGGATCGCCTGCGAGTCGAAGTCGTAGAACACCTCCATGCCTCGTTCCTTCAAAGTGTCAACGAGCTTCTTCACCGTGGCGCGGTCACTTCCGGCGAATGAGACGGCCACGTCGTACTCATAACCAAGACGCCGGATGTTAACCTGCGAACGAACCCTCGAAAAATCAAGGTGGTCGAGGTAAAACCTGAAGACGGGGTCATCAATAGTGAGAGTGCCGTTCTCGAAAATAAGAATGTCTGAGAGCTCATGTTCTCGAATGACTTCGGGCAGTGCTTTCATCGCGCGATAAAAGCTGTTCCTGAGACCATCCTTAGCGCTAGCCTCAGCGCTGCCGACAACGTTGTGATACAGCTCGTCCTGCGAAATCTGTTGCTTGCCACTCCGTGCTACAAAGTGAACGATTTCGTAGTAGGTGTCATAAACCGAGCGGGCTTGACGTCGCCCACGAGCCAGACTGACGATCTTCGTAAGATAGCGGCCATCATACTGTTTGACCACCGCGTTCCTGATGAGTGGTAGCTCGACTCGGACATCCACCAGGGTTTCGCCTGTCCAAAAGACATCCGCTTCGACACAGGCGATTCGACATATGGCTTGAAAAATGGACGGAGAACCTTGTGCCGCCGCTATCGCGGTGCTCCTACTCTCGTCGTCCAGCCGAATATTCAAAGCTGCTTCGCCCTTCTTAAGCAGTTTCTCCATAAACTCGGTCGACTGAGACTCCAAGTGCCACGTGTCGTTCCGTATCGCCAGTTCAGGGTCAAGACCAAGAATTTCCTCGCTGGTTTTTGCAATCCCAATCATGAAGAATCGGATTCCAACCTCATGCCAAAGCTTAAGAAATTTGGCCAACTCCGTTCGCGCGC
The DNA here is from genome assembly GCF_000332815.1 of Arthrobacter nitrophenolicus. Lineage (GTDB taxonomy): Bacteria > Actinomycetota > Actinomycetes > Actinomycetales > Micrococcaceae > Arthrobacter > Arthrobacter nitrophenolicus. The sequence goes on along the minus strand of NZ_AOFD01000006.1, from coordinate 80,884 downwards.
CTAAAGAAAGATGATGAACATCGTCGATCATTACCAGGTCGTAAAGTTTGAGCCAGGGCAAGATCTCTTCCGTAGTTGGAGCAACGCGGAACTCCTGTCCGAGTACCTCCAGGATGCTAGTACTTTCAGCGTAGTTACGGCCTGAAAAGGCGTGTACCTTATTCTCGTCTAGGTCAAGCGCTTTCAAAGTGCTATTGGCAACCGTGGACTTGCCGCTTCCGGAAGGGCCAACTAGGGTGACGTGCTTGCCCCTAGTAAACAAGGAGCCTTTGAGCTGCTGAGCCTCGGCGGGAGGAACGTAGGTCAGAGCAGGCAACCCCGCTTCGTTGAATACTTCGTCGAGTTTGTGTTTCAAAGCTTCCCCCCATGGAAAATTTCTTCTAGTCATCTGTTTCGGCACCCAACTTCATCGCCGAAGCGCATGTGGATTTACATTACAGGTCTCAGGGGAGGAATTATGTGATCATCCGGAGCCCACCCTGCTTTCTACGTCGAGCGTCTGCTAACTCGCGCCCCGGAACTTCTCGTGCGTTCAATAGAAATCCGTGAACTGTTTCATCCCTCTCCAGCACCCAAAATGCCCCTAGAGGTCCTCCGCCACAGGAGCCGCGCACTGGGCCTCGTACAGCCGCGCGTAAGCCCCGCCCGCGGCCAGCAGTGTGGCGTGCGTGCCCTGCTCCACGATCTGGCCGGCCTCCATCACCAGGATGAGGTCGGCGTCGCGAATGGTCGACAGGCGGTGCGCGATCACAAAAGACGTCCGGTCAGACCGCAGCGCACTCATCGCCTTCTGCACCAGCACTTCAGTCCGGGTATCCACCGAAGACGTCGCCTCATCCAGGATCAGCACCGACGGCCGGGCCATGAACGCCCGCGCGATCGTCAGCAGCTGCTTCTCCCCCGCAGACACATTCGCGCCCTCGTCATCCAGCACCGTGTCATAGCCGTCCGGCAGGGACCGCACGAACCGGTCCACGTACGTCGCCCGGGCGGCCTCGAGGATCTCGGATTCGGTGACGCCGGGCCGGCCGTACGCGATGTTGTCCCGGATGGTCCCGCCGAACAGCCACGTATCCTGCAGCACCATCCCCATCCGCGAGCGCAGCTCGCGCCGCGGCACCGAGGTGACGTCCACGCCGTCGAGCGTTATCCGCCCCGCATCCAGCTCGTAGAACCGCATCATCAGGTTCACCAGCGTGGTCTTCCCCGCTCCGGTGCGCCCCACGATCGCGAGCGACCGTCGGCCCCGGCTCCGCCACGAAAAAACGGCTACTGAGTGACGGCGCCTGCAGTAACAGGTGCGCCGTCCCTCAGCAGCCGTTGATTATCGCGAAGCCGGCTTTAGAGACCGAGCTGCTTGTTCAGCTCGTCCAGGGACTTCACCAAGGTGATGTTGTAGCCCTCAGCGAAGGGTTCGGCGGCCCGGTCCAGCATGACGAGGTCCCGGAAGCCGATGTTGTACATCGGGATGTGGTCGTACAGCGGGTGCGAGGAGACATGCAGGAAGTCCTCCGGGGCCGCGTTGAGCTGGTCCAGCATGTACTCGAACGCCTGGAGGCGCGGCTTGTAGGCGCCCGCCTGCTCAGCGGTGAACACGGCGTGCCACTCCGCGCCGAGCTTGGGAATGCTGATGTCCAGGAAGCTGTCGTCCGCGTTGGACAGGGCCACCAGCTTGTAGTTGTCGCCCTGGAGCTTCAGCGCCGCCGGCACGTCCTCGTGGGCGACGGCACTGCTGACAGCCTCGGCGAGCTCTGCGCCCGCGCCGGGGGTCGGGCCGATGCCGAACCGTTTGCAGGCGCGGTCAAAGGCATCCTGAAGGATCTGCTCGTAAGGTTTGTAGTCGCCATTGACCTCATCGAACCGGTAGGCGCGGAAAACCTTCTTGAAGGCCAGCCACTGCTCATCCGGGATGCGGCCGGCCAGCAGTCGCTGGGTGGTGGGGTATATCGTGAAGTTGATCAGCGTGCCGTAGACATCGTAGGAGATGTACTTCGGCCGGAAGCTGGTGTTTGCCATGATTGATCCGTTCCTGATTTGTCTTGTGTTTTTGGTGCTGCAGATGAGGGAGTTCTTAGCTCAAAGCCAGTGAGGTGAGCCGTGCGTCGGGTCCGAGGAACCTCGCGGGATTCATGAAGCTGACGTCGGTCCCCGTCGTGCCGTCCAGCACGAGCTCTGCGGCAATAGCCCCCAGCCCGGAGGCCATCTTGAAACCGTGGCCGGAGAAGCCAGCCGCCACGACAACCCCGTCCATGCCCGGCACTTCCCCGAACAGTGCGGTGGCATCAGGCAAATGGCCGTCGGCGCACACCGCCACGCGCAAGGGTTCCGGCACCAGGCCGGGAAGGAACTCCCGCACCCAGGCCCGGATGGTATCCAGGTGCTGGGGGTCCCAGGAGGGAGGCTTCTCCATGGACTCCACCTCATCGAGGTATACGCTCGCAACGGCCTTCACCGTCCAGCCGTCAGCTGTCGGGAATCCATAGAACTGCGCCCTGTCCGGCCTGCCGTCCTCCTCCGCCCTCCGCAGGAAGACCGGCATATCCTTCCGGCAGAACACAGCCGGATCCTTCGCCGGGAACCAGGTCAGGATCTGCGGCCGCACGGACAGATGGACACCCAGTTCCTTGCACACCGCTCCCGCACCGTTGCCCTGCGCAATGACCACCTTGGAAGCAATGATTTCTTCCTGGTCGGTACGGACGATGTACCCGTCCCCGTGCTGCTCCACGCTCTGCGCTTTGCGGTTCCCCAGGAACCGGGCACCCAGGCGGGTTGCCTCCGCCAAGGCGGCGGTCACGGCCTTCTCCGACCAGAGATAGCCACCCTCAGGGTCAAGGATGGTGACATCCGTGTCCCTGATGACATGCTCGGGATACTTCACCCTGGCTTCCTCGCCCCGAAGAAACTCAAAGTCCAGGCCGTTGTCCTTCCCGGCTGCGAGAAGTGGTCCCAGCCGCGGATTGTGCTCGTCGTAGATCGTGACAGCGCCCGTGGTCTTGAGCAGCTCGGTGCCGCTGACCTTTTCCAGCTCGCGCCAGAGGTCCTGCGACCGCTGCAGCAGAGGCGTGTAATGCCCGCCCTCCGCGTACACCTTGCGGAAAATCCGCGACTCCCCGGCATAGGCGGAAAAGGGGCCCGGTATCGAGAACCGGTCCACTCCAATGACCCGCACACCTCGTGCGGCGAGCTGCCAGCTCGCCATACTTCCCACCGAGCCCACACCGACGACGACGACGTCCGTTTCGAGTGCCATGGTTCCATCCTGCTTTCCTTGGTGCACGCCATTTCCAGATTCCGGAGCCTGCCTCTGCAGGGCTTCTCCGCGGGGCCGTGCTTTCCGTCAAATCAGCGTACGACACAAGAAACCACTGAATAAGGACCCATGAGACAATGCATTGTTGCCAAGAAGGAAAGAAGCAGCCATGGATCTCAGCTCGATCGATGATTTGGATTTCTTCGAACAAATTTCCCGCTCGCAGAGCCTGACGGAAGCGGCCAGGAACTGGGGAAAGTCCGTGTCAGCGGTCAGCAAACGCCTGACCGCCCTAGAGTCACGGCTGGGGGTACCGCTCGTCCGGCGCAGCACGCGCAGGCTCACACTCACCGAGGAGGGGCAACTTTATGCGGCAGGCGCCCTGGCCATCCTGCAGCAGAAATCCGATCTCGAAGAGGCCTTGTCCGTGCAGCAGGTGGAGCTCAGGGGACGCATCGCCGTTCGCTCCAGCCCGGGCATCGGCCGCACGCACATCGCGCCGCTGCTGGCCGACTTCGCCCGGCAGCACCCGCTGATCCAGGTGGACCTGGAACTTTCACCACTGCCCTTGAACATCTCCGGCACGAGCTTCGACATCGCCATCCGGGTGGGAGGACTGTCAGACTCCAGGCTCAAGGCGAAACTGCTGGCGCGGAACCGAAGGATCGTGTGCGCAGCGCCCAGCTACCTGGAAAGCGCCCCGCCGCTGACCACCATCAGGGACCTGGAGCGGCACAACTGCATTGTCCTGCGCGAAAACAACGCCGACTACTCCCTGTGGCGGTTCGGCGAAAAGGAGCAGGAGTACGTTGACGTCAAGGGCAGCATGATCAGCGACGACGGCGATGTGGTCACCGACTGGTGCGTCCGGGGCCTTGGGCTGGTCATGCGGTCTACCTGGCACGTCGATCCGCTGATCCGGCAGGGAGTCCTGCAGCAGGTCCTCCCCGATATCCCGACTCCGAGCGCCGATATTTTCGCCCTCTATCCCGCCACGGTCAGGACACCCCGACGGATCACCGCGGCGCTGGAGCATCTGCAGCAAGGCTTGACGGCGAGGATCGGTTCGTAGCAACCAGGCACTATGGGGCACAAAGAAGGAGGGCCCGGGGCAGCTGTCGCTGCTCCAGGCCCCCCTTCCCCAGCCTCAGTGCTTACTGCTCCGCATCTGCGGGGACGTTCTTGACAACCCACATCTTGCGGACAGTCTCGCGGATGGTCCAGTGCCCCTCCCAGCCGGCGGGAGTCACGAAAAGGGTGCCGGGGCCGATCTCAAAGCTGCTGCCGTCCGGTTCGGTGATGGTTCCGCTTCCGCTGAGGATCTGGCAGATCTCGTCGTAGCCGGGACGGGTGCTCTTAAATTCGCCCGGGGTAACCTCCCAGATGCCCGTCCTGAGATCCTCCCTTGCCCAGAGCCGGTAGGACACTTCGGTCTGGCCGGGCGTAGTTGACGTTTCCTTGGCTGGTGCTCGCCCGGGTCTGCTGTTGTTGCGTCGTTCATTACGGTCGCCTTGACCATAGCTGCTCCTTCTTGGGCTGTGCCCGTAGTACCGCTGCACCTCCCCCTCGTTGGAAAGGCACGCAGCCCAGAGTAGCAATTGTCAACAATTGACGATAGGGCTATGAGGAAATTTCTTATCTATCGCGTTCAGCAACAGGCCCACTTCTTTCCCTTGTCGAAAAAATGAGTTATCAGTGACACCGATAGTCCAACACTTCTTGTCCCATACGCTGGTCTGACGCCGAGCGCAGTCCAGGTTGTTGCCCTTGAGAGGCGAAACCCGAAAGCGGGGCAACGGCGTTCAACAAGGGAGAAACCACATGAATCACACTCCGGTGCTTGCCATGCTGCACACTGTTCCCGGCCTGGTGACGGAAATGGAACCCCTCGCCGCGGACGTAGTACCAGGACTGAATGTGCTGCACTACGTGGACGAGTCCCTGCTCCGGGACACCATTGGCAGGGGAACAACGCCCGGACATGTCCGACGGCGGCTGGTCGACTACGCGCGCTACGCCGAGGAATCGGGCGCACAGGCATTGCTGGTGAGCTGCTCATCAATTGGCGAAGCGGCCACAGCCGCCCGCGACTTCGTCTCGATCCCCGTGCTCCGGATTGACGCTCCGATGGCCGATCTCGCCGTCGCGTCCGGACACAGGATCGGCGTGCTCGCAACCCTTTCGGCGACCCTCGGGCCAACCACCCGCCTCGTCCAGGAAGCAGCCCAACGGCAGGACAAACGGCCCCTCATCAGCGCAAGGAAAGCCGAGGGCGCTTTCGACGCCCTCCGGGCAGGCGACCGCGCACTGCACGACAAGCTGGTGCTCGAGGCTTTCGGAGAATTGGCCGGGGCGTCCGACGTCGTCGTTCTTGCCCAGGCGTCCATGGCCCGCGTTATCGAACAAACCCAGGGCGAGCCCGGCGGACCCGCCGTCCTAACTTCCCCGGCTTCAGGGATGACCCAGCTCAGCACTGTTCTCCGCCGCAAAGACTCCTGACTACCGCCCACCCGGAAAGGAACCAGCCATGCCCAACACCCCAACGAAAGCCCTTGCCCCCTGGCTGGGAGTTATCGCAGACGACTACACGGGCGCCTCCGACGTGGCCGGCACCCTTGTGAATGCCGGGATGCGCGTGGTCCAGACCTTCGGCGTCCCCGATCCAGCCATGCAGCTGCACGATGTTGATTGCATCGTCGTCTCGCTGAAGACCCGCAGCCTGCCCGCCGCGGAAGCTGTGGATCAGTCCCGTGCCGCGGCACACGCCCTCTCATCACGGGGCGTCCGGCAGCTTTACTTCAAATACTGCTCGACGTTCGACTCGACCTCGGAGGGCAATATCGGCCCCGTGGCGGACGCCCTGCGAAGCGAGTTCGTCCCGGACGGCCAGATCACGGTGGTCGCCCCCGGGACCCCCGCGCTGGGGCGGACCGTGTACAACGGTGTGCTGTTCGCGGGAACGGATCTCCTGCAGGAATCATCCATGCGCCACCACCCGCTCACGCCGATGACAGATTCCAATGTGCTCCGGCTGCTGCAGGCCCAGACGGCAACCCCCGTGGGCAGCGTCGGCTACAGCTCCATAGAGGCGGGCGTGGCAGCCGTTCGATCACGGTTCCAGAACCTGAGCGCGAAAGCGGGATACGCCGTCGTCGATACTCTCAACGACGGCCACCTGGCCGTACTGGGCGCCGCCGTACTTGACCACCCGCTTGTCACGGGTGGATCAGGCTCGTCGGAGGCCTGGCTGCTGCCCGGGGGATCAGCGGCCAACCGGAACCGGCTCCTGCCTCCCGGCCAACGGGACCGGCAGCGGTCATTGCCGGCAGCTGCTCTGAGATGACCAACGTCCAGATCGACACCTTCCGGCGGCTGCGCCCCTGCTTCGTCGTGGACCCCGCCATCATCGCAGCAGGGCAAAATGTGGTGGCCGAGGCGCTGCAATTCGCGCGGGAGAACATTCCGGACGGCCCCATCCTGATCCATTCCACGGCCACCCCGGAGGAGGTAGCGCGGACGCAGAAACAGCTGGGTAAGGCCCGGGCTGCCGAGATTACCGAAAGCAGCCTGTCCACGATCGCGGAAGGACTTGTCGCCTCTGGTTGCCGGCAGCTGATTGTGGCCGGCGGGGAGACGTCCGGCGCCGTTGTGCGCAGACTTGGCATCACCACCGCCCGCGTGGGCAGGGAAGTCTCCCCGGGCGTGCCTTGGCTGGCAACGGAGACCAGCCCCGGGCTGTCCATCCTGCTCAAATCGGGGAACCTTGGAACCCCGGAACTCTTCCTCGACGCATGGGACCACAACCGATGAACCACTCGGAGAGCCGCAACGAACTCGTCCGGCTGGCCAGGTCCCTGCATCAAAGAGGCTTGACCCGGGGCACATCCGGAAACCTCAGTGCACGCGTGGAAGGCGGCATACTGGTCACCCCCACCAACGCTTCCCTGGGGGAACTTCGAACAGACGACCTGGCACTGGTCTCCGACGCCGGCGAGCACCTGTCCGGAGCACGGCCGTCCAAGGAGGCTTTCCTGCACCTGGCCATGTATCGGGTGCGCCCGCAGGACCACGCCGCCGTCCATCTGCACTCGACCTACGCCACCGCCCTTTCATGTCTGGACGGCCTGGACGACGATGACGTCCTGCCACCCCTCACGGCCTACTTCGTTATGAGTGTGGGACGGCTGGTCCGGCTGCCGTACTTCGCACCCGGAGACCAGGGGTTGGCCGGGGCGGCCCAGGAAGCTGCAGCATCCAGCCGCGCCCTGCTGCTGGCAAACCACGGACCATCGTCTCCGCGCCGACCCTGGCACAGGCAGTGAACGCTGTTGAGGAAGTGGAGGAAACGGCACGCCTGTTCTTTCTCCTGAATGGCCACGCCACCCGCCCCCTTCAGCCCGCCCAGGTGGCCGCCCTTTGTGCCACTCGCTTCTAGCAGCAGAAACAATCGTGCCCTCGACCCCCAAAGCTCAACTGTTCTACTGTTGACAATTGTGGTGAAGCGGAGTTTTATTAGTGACTGGAACGAGAGCTGAATCACATCCCGCGCGAAGCAGGGATTGCCACCCTCGTGATGCCGCTCGATGTTGCGAGCGGCAGGCATAGATAGAAACTTCACCTTCAGCCGGCACTTGCCGCTGAACCCATTGAAGGGAAGCACATAATGGCCAAAAACAAGATCCAGACGGTGGCCGCCGGGCTCGCAGTCCTGCTAACCCTGAGCGCTTGTGGCGGCGCGGCCACGGGCACCGAGGCAACAGACATTCCCAAGACGCAAAACACCCGTGACATCTCAGAAAATGTCCAACCGGATGCGGAGGCGGTTGCCCTGCTGCCTGAGTCCTACAAGGCCAAGGGCGAACTTACGGTCGCGATGGATCTGAGTTCCCCGCCCATGACCTTCCTAGCAGAAGACAACTCAACACCCATTGGAGTGAATCCGGATCTGGCCCGCCTGGTGGCAAAAAAGCTGGGGCTGAAGCTGAAGTTCGAAAACACGGCGTTCGACACGATCGTCCCCGGCATCGACGGCGGCCGTTTCGACTTCACTGCCACCACCATGTCCGCCACGGAGGAGCGCCTGAAGGTCATGGACATGATCAACTACCTCAAGGGCGGCTCGGCCGTGGCGGTACCGAAAGGCAATCCCCTCAACCTGACCAACGACACCCTTTGCGGCAGGAACATCGGCGTGACCAAGGGCTCCACGCAGCAGCTCAAGCACCTGCCCAACGTTTCCAAGTGGACGTGCGAGGAAAAGGGGCAGCCGGCCATCAACGCCATCACCCTGCCCAACGTCCAGGAAGCTCTGACACAGCTTGACTCGAAACGGATCGACGGCGTCTTCTACGACGCGAGCGGCCTGGCGTGGGCCGACGCCCAGCAGCCCGACCACTTCGCCATCCTGCAGCCCAGGATGGATACCCGGACGAATACCAACGTTGCCATGGGGCTGAAGAAGGGATCACCCTTGACGCCGGCCCTGCAGGCAGCCATCCAGTCGGTCCTTGAGAGCCCGGAGTACAAGGAATCCCTTGAGTACTGGGGATTGGGCGAATCCGCGATTTCTGAAGCCGCTATCCGCTAAGGGGGCTAGCAGCCGCCCCAAGCGGGACGGGTCCGGAGTTGAAGCCACGGCTTTGGCTCCGGACCCGTTGGCGTGTTCGGAGCAGGCTCCTCGACGGGCAACGACTCTGAAATTACTCCGAGATGATCCACTGCCCTACAGTTGACCACACCTGTACGATGAGACGCATGGTTGAGCAGATCAAGATAGTGCACTCGTCCACCGTGCAGCAGGTTGCGGACGGGCTCACAGCCATGATCCTCAGCGGTGGACTCAAGCCCGGTGAACGCCTGCGGGAGAGCCTTCTCGCCGAGAACCTCGGCCTCTCCAGGAATACGGTCCGCGAGGCGGTCCGTATCGTCCAGGCAGGCGGCCTTATCCGCCACCGGGCAAACCAGGGAGCCATCGTCTGGGACCCCACGGACGCGGAAATCATGGACGTCTACAACGCCCGCTACCATCTGGAAACCACGGCCGCGCGGAGCATCTCCGAGAGCACGTCCCTCGATGAGGTGCACGCCGCCATGGAGGAGTTCCGGGCAGTGCTGAAAAGTGGAGACCCTTTCAAAATTGTCGAAAAGGACCTTGCAGTCCACAGCGCCATCGTGGGAATCCTCGGAAGCCAGAAGTTGAGGACGTTCTACCAGCAACTGGTGACCGAACTGCGGTACTTCATGTTTGTGCTTTCGATTGAGCACCACGAATACGAGGACCCGGACTCACTCGAAGCAGAGCACCAGAACATCGTGGACGCGCTTGACTCCCGCGACCCCGCCCTGGCGGAAAAGGTCATCTCGGACACGATCATCCAGTACCGCGAATCGATCCGCGACGTTATCGCGAAGAGGCATTCAACAACATAAAAAAGACCGCGGCCTTGGGGCCGCGGTCTTTACTCTTGTGTTCTGGTCGGCTGGAACTAGAGGCCGAGATGCCGGTTGATCTCATCCAGGGACTTGACCGACTTGTAGTCATAGCCGCCGGTGATGGGGTCATACCCACGGTCCAGCACCCAGAGGTTGCGGAAGCCCATGTCGTGCATCGGATGCATGTCGTAGCGGGTGTGTGAGGCAATGTGCAGGAAGTCCTCCGGCTTGGCGTTCAAGGTGTCCAGCATGTATTCGAACGCCTGGTAGCGCGGTTTGTACGCCTGCGCCTGCTCAGCAGTCAGCACGGCATGGAAGTTCGCACCCAGCTTGGGGATGCTGATGTCCAGGAAGCTGTCGTCCGCGTTGGACAGGGCCACCAGCTTGTAGTTGTCGCCCATAAGCTTCAGCGGGGCCGGCACGTCATCGTGGGCAGCGAAGCCGCGGACGGTCTCAGCGAACTCCGCGCCGGCGCCGGGAGTGGGGCCAATGCCAAAGAACCTGCAAACGCGGTCAAAGGAATTCTGGAGGATCTCCTCGTAGGGCTTGTAATCGCCGAGGACCCCGTCGAACCGGTACCCGCGGAAGACCTTCTTGAACGCCGGCCACTGCTCCTCTGGCAGCCGGCCCGCGAGCAGGCGGCGGGTCGTCGAATCCGTGTCCCAGTTGATCAGCGTGCCGTAGATATCGAAGGAGATGTACTTCGGCCGGGAGTTGTTGTCAGCCATGCTTTGTCCGTTCGTTGAGATGGAGGCGGCCCTGCACAGGGCGGATGAATGATATTCAATGCGGTCCTCCAAGGGGAGCCCGCTCATAGAACGACTTTAAAACTCAGCACGCAAAATTGTCAACAGTTCAACAGTAGTTCTGCTGGACATTCCGTTGCGGAGACTCAACAAGCATGCCATACTGCTTTGCAGAACTGTTGAACAGTAGAGCATTTACTTCGACATCCCCTTCCAACCGACAGGAGCCCAGAGCCATGGACGTCCGCACCGACTCCGAGTTTTTCGATGCCGTGGTTGCAGAAAGCGGACTCCTGGCGGAGCAGTCGCAGCTCACTGACTCGACCGTGAAGCGACTCCTCGAGAGCTCTTATGGGCTGCAGGGGAAACTCGTGCGGATTCCCACTGAAAAGGACGAGACGTTCCGCCTCCAAGGCCGAGACGAAACCTTTCTGGTGAAGGTTTCCTCACCTGAGGAGGACCCGGGGATTGTCCAACTGCAGACAGCGTGCATGGTCCACCTTGAGCGGACCGCCCCTGACCTGCCGGTCCAACGCCTTGTCAGGAGCCTTGGCGGAGCCGCGGAAGTCCTCATCCCGGCGCCTACCGGGCCCTTCGACAGGGTGCTTCGGGTGATGCGCTTCATGCCGGGAGAGTTACTGGCCAAACACGATGCGTCTGCCGGCCAGTTCCAGCTGGTGGGCTCAAGCCTCGCCCGCGTGGGCCTTGCCCTGCAGGACTTTGACCATCCGCGGGCAGACCGATTGCTCCTCTGGGACCTTAAGCACTTCCATAGGATGCGGCCGCTTCTTGGCTATCTGGATGACAGGGAAAAGCGCTCCCTGGCCGAGGACGTTTTTGACCAGTTCGACGCCACAGTAGTTCCACACCTGGACACCCTTCCCTCGCAGGTTGTCCACGGGGACTTCAGCCCGTTCAATGTCCTCGTCGACCCCAACAGTCCGGCCTACGTGACGGGCATTATCGATTTCGGCGACGTGGTGCGAACCCCGGTGATCTTCGACGTCAGCGTGACCATGGCCAACCTGTTGGGGGCAGATCCCCGAAACCCCTGGGAGCGCGCACTCTCCGTCCTGGACGGATACCAAAGCGTCAGCCCGCTGCCGGGACAGGAGTTTGAAGCCCTGGTGGTCTCGGCCCAGGCCCGCCTCCTGCTGCGGGCACTGATTACGCAGTGGCGGGCAAGCCATCTGCCCCAAAGGCGCGACTATCTCCTCTCCCACTCGAAACCGGACTGGGACCGGCTCGCCTCCACCGGCGCAGCCCCTGCACCGAACTGCCCTTTCACACCCTGATCAGACCCGCCAGCCGTCAAGGAGAAATGATGAGCAATACAATCCAGAGCATCCGCAAGCCTTCCAAGGCCATGGTCAACGGCTTTGACCCCACCCGCATCGATGAGCTCCCGGACGAGATCCAGAAGAACATTCGACGCCGGGACCAGAGCCTCGGGCCCGGGTACCGGCTCTTCTACGACACACCCCTGGAAGTTCTCCGGGGCGAGGGCGTCAAACTATTCGACCGGGACGGAAATGAGTACCTGGACGTCTACAACAACGTCCCCTCGGTGGGCCACTGCCACCCTAAGGTCATCGCCGCTGTCCACGAACAGATGCAGACGCTGAACACGAACACCCGTTACGTCCAGGAATCCATCCTTGATTACTCCGAGGACCTCCTGTCCACGTTTCCCGCCGAGCTTGGCCATGTCATGTTCACCTGCACCGGGTCCGAGGCCAACGACCTCGCCATGCGCGTGGCAAAGTACGCCACCGGAAACCAGGGCATCATCGTCACCTCCGGCGCGTACCACGGCCTGACGGCGGAGGTCGCCTCCTTCTCGCCGTCCCTGGGTATCGGCGTGCCCCTTGGCGCGAACGTGCGCGTCATCGACGCCCCGGACGCCCTGCGCTACTCGTCGGATCAACGTTCCCTCGAGGACCACCTCCGGAACCAGGTCCGTGCAGCCATCGCTGACCTCCACCGGCACGGCATCGGGCTGGCGGCCTTCATCGCCGACAGCATCTTCTCCTCCGACGGCGTCTTCGCCGGCCCGGCGGGCTTCCTCCGGCCGATCATCGAAGAGGTTCACGCCGCCGGCGGCCTGTACATCGCCGATGAAGTGCAGCCAGGCTTCGGCCGGACCGGCCAGGAATGGTGGGGCTTCCAGCGCCACGGAATCGTCCCGGACATCGTCACCATCGGCAAACCCATGGGTAACGGCATCCCCGTTGCTGCAGCCATCTTCAAACCGGAACTGCTCGTGGAGTTCGGCAGGAACATCCGCTACTTCAACACATTCGGCGGCAACTCGGTGGCCGTCGCAGCCGCCCAGGCCGTCCTGGACGTGATCCGCGAGGAATCCCTGATCGACAACGCCTTGAAGGTGGGCGAGCAGATCATCACCGGACTGGAGGACCTCGCCCAGGACTTGGACCAGGTCGCGGAAGTCCGCGGCAGCGGCTTCTTCATCGGCGTTGACCTCGTCACCGACCGGTCCTCGCTCACACCCGACGGCGACGCCGCCGCCGGCATCGTGAACGCCCTCCGCGAAGACCGGATCCTCATCTCCGCCTGCGGAGCCCAAGGAAACGTCCTGAAACTCCGGCCGCCAATGCCCTTCTCCAGCAACGACGCCGACCGCCTCCTGGACGGAATCGGCCGCGCCTTCAAGAGGCTGCGCTAGACGCCGGTTCCGGAAAGCGCATGACATCCTGGCGTCGATGCCACCGCGGGGGTGCCGCCCACCGGGCGGTACCCCCGCCGGTCAAACCTCCGCCACAGGAGCCGCGAACTGTGCCTCGTACAGCCGGGCATACGCCCCGCCCGCAGCGAGCAGTGTGGCGTGCGTGCCCTGCTCCACGATTTGGCCGGCCTCCATCACCAGAATGAGGTCGGCGTCGCGGATCGTGGACAGGCGGTGGGCGATCACAAAAGAAGTCCGGTCGGACCGCAGGGCACTCATCGCCTTTTGCACCAGCACCTCCGTCCGGGTATCCACCGAAGACGTCGCCTCATCCAGGATCAGCACTGAAGGCCGGGCCAGGAACGCCCGCGCAATGGTCAGGAGCTGCTTCTCCCCCGCGGACACGTTGCCGCCCTCGTCCTCCAGCACCGTGTCGTACCCCTCGGGCAGTGACCGCACAAACCGGTCCACGTACGTCGCCCGGGCCGCTTCGAGAATCTCGTCCTCGGTAGCCGAAGGCCGCCCGTACGCGATGTTGTCCCGGATGGTCCCGCCGAACAGCCACGTATCCTGCAGCACCATCCCCATCCGCGAGCGCAGCTCGCGCCGCGGCACCGAGGTGACGTCCACGCCGTCGAGCGTTATCCGCCCCGCATCCAGCTCGTAGAACCGCATCATCAGGTTCACCAGCGTGGTCTTGCCGGCCCCGGTGGGCCCCACAATCGCCACGGTCTGCCCCGGCTCCGCAACCAGAGAAAGAGAAGAAATCAGCGGCTTGTCCGTCGAATACGAGAAGGACACGTCCTCGAAAACCAGCCGCCCCCGCCCGAACACCGGCCCAACAGAAGCAGCAGGCTCCGCAGATTCCTCCTCTTCATCCAGCAGCTCGAACACCCGCTCCGCCGAGGCCACCACGGACTGCAGCACGTTCGCCATGGACCCCAGCTGCGCCAGCGGCATGGTGAACTGCCGGGAGTACTGGATGAACGCCTGCACGTCGCCCAGCTGCATCGCCCCGGACGCCACCTGCAGGCCGCCCACCACGGCGATCCCCACGTACACCAGGTTCCCGATGAACGTCATGGCCGGCATGATCAGCCCGGAAATGAACTGCGCCCCGAAACTGGCGTCATACAGCTCCGCATTCTTCTGCCGGAACCGCTCCCCCACCTCCTGCTGCCGGCCGAACACCTTCACCAGAGCATGCCCGGTGTACGTCTCCTCGATCTGCCCGTTCAGCTCCCCCGTGTGCTTCCACTGCGCCACGAACAGTTTCTGCGAGCGCTTGGCGATCAGCGCCGTAATCCCCAGCGTCAGCGGAATGGTCACCAGCGCAATCAGCGCCAGCGTGGGCGAAAGGATCACCATCATCACCAGCACGCCCAGCACCGTCAGCACGGACGTGACCGCCTGGCTGATGGTCTGCTGCAGGCTCTGCGAAATGTTGTCCACGTCGTTCGTGACCCGGCTGAGCAGCTCGCCGCGCTGGATCGAGTCGAAGTACCGCAGCGGCAGCCGGTGGATCTTCGCCTCGATCTCCCCGCGCAGCCCGAACACCGTCCGCTGCACCACCCCGTTCAGCACATACGCCTGAACCCACATGAACGCCGACGACAGCACATACAGCACCAGCGCCCAGGTCAGCACGCTCCCCAGCGCAGCGAAGTCGATCCCCTGCCCCGGCACCAGGTTCATGGCGCTGAGCATGTCCGCGCGCTGCCCCTCCCCGGAGGCGCGCAGCTGCGCGATCACCTGCTCCTTGCTCGCCCCGGCCGGCAGCTCGCGGGAAACGACGCCGGCGAAGATCAGGTTGGTGCCCTCCCCCAGCAGCCGCGGCCCGATCACGGACAGCGCCACCCCGGCCACCGCCGTCACGAACACCATCAGCAGCCACGCCCGCTCCGGCCGCAGCTTCCCCAGCAGCCGCTTGGCGGACGGCCAGAAGTTCATCGCCTTCTCCGCCGGGACGTTCATCCCCGCGAACGGTCCGCCGCGCCCCGGGCCGCCTGCCGGACGCGGGATGCGTACGACGGCGGTGCCTCCTGGTGCGGAGGCGGGCGCGGCTTTGGTGCCGGGTCCGGGAGAGGTCTGGCGGCTCATACCGTCTCCTCCGCCGCCAGCTGGGAGGACACGATCTCGCGGTAGGTTTCGGACGTCTCCAGCAGCTCACTGTGCGTTCCGCGCCCCACGATCCTGCCGTCGTCGAGCACTAAAATCTGGTCCGCGTCCACGATGCTGGACACGCGCTGCGCGATGATCACCAGCGTGGCGCCGGCGGTGCTGCGCTTGAGGGCCTGCCGGAGCCGGGCATCGGTGCCGGTGTCCAGCGACGAGAAGGAATCGTCGAAGATGTACAGCTCGGGCCGCTTCACCAGGGCCCGGGCAATGGCCAGCCGCTGCCGCTGCCCGCCGGAGACATTGGTGCCGCCCTGGCTGATGGGCGCGTCCAGCCCCTCGTCCATCCGCTCCACAAACTCCTTGGCCTGGGCGATTTCCAGGGCGGTCCAGAGCTCGTCCTCGGTGGCGTCCGGTTTGCCGTAGAGCAGGTTGCTGCGGACGGTGCCGCTGAACAGGTAGGGCCGCTGCGGGACCAGGCCGATGTGCCCCCAGAGCAGGTCCGGGTGCAGCTCGCGGACGTCCACGCCGTCGATCCGCACCGAGCCGGTGGTGGCGTCGAACAGCCGGGGCATGAGGTTCACCAGGGTGGTCTTGCCGGAGCCGGTGCTGCCGATGATCGCGGTCGTCTGCCCTGCCTTGGCGGTGAAGCTGATGCCGGTGAGGACCGGCTGGTCGGCACCCGGGTAGGCGAATCCGACGTCGCGCATTTCCAGCTCGCCGTTGCGGACTCTTGTGGTGACGGGGCGCTGCGGCGGGCGGACGCTGGATTCGGTCCGCAGCACCTCGCCGATCCGGTCGCCGGAGACGGCCGCGCGCGGGATCATCACGGCCATGAACGTGGCCATCATGACGGACATCAGGATCTGCAGCAGGTAGCTGAGGAAGGCGATCAGCGTGCCCACCTGCATGGAGCCGTCCTGGATGCGGAACGCGCCGAACCAGATCACGGCCACGCTGGAGACGTTCAGGACCAGCATCACCACGGGGAATGCGAGCGCCATGAGCCGGCCGGCGCGCAGGGCGGTGTCCGTGACGTCCTCGTTGGCGGAGGCGAAGCGCGCGGTCTCGATGTCCTCGCGGACGAAGGCGCGGACCACGCGGATGCCGGTGAGCTGCTCGCGGAGGACCCGGTTCACGGTGTCGATCCGCTTCTGCATCTTGCGGAACAGCGGCACCATCCGGGCGGTGATCAGGCCGACGGCGATGAGCAGCACCGGGACGGCGACGGCGATCAGCCAAGACAGCTGCACGTCCTGCCGGATGGCCATGATCACGCCGCCGATGCTGAGCATGGGGGCGGTGACCAGCATGGTGGCGGACATCAGGACCAGCTGCTGGACCTGCTGAACGTCGTTGGTGGACCGTGTGATGAGGCTGGGCGCGCCAAACCTGGTGACCTCCTGCTCGGAGAACTCCCCCACCCTGGTGAAGATGGCGTTCCGGAGGTCCCGGCCCACGCCCATGGCGGCCTTCGCGGCGAAGTAGACGGCGATGATGGCGCAGGCGATCTGCAGCAGCGTGATGCCGAGCATCAGTGCACCGAGCCGGAGGATGACGCCGGTGTCCCCGGTGGCCACGCCGTCGTCGATGATGTCCGCGTTCAGGGTGGGCAGGTACAGCGACGCGATGGACTGCGCCAGCTGGAAAACCACGACGGCGGCCAGCAGCTTGCGGTGCGGCCGCAGGTATTCAATAAGCAGTTTCCAGAGCATGGGCGGCTCCCGGCTGACGGACTGTCCACAAACGTGGTGCGAGGGTCAGTTTACGACTGCTGGCTGGGCGTGAAGCCGTGCCCGGGGCGGGAAGTTGGGACGGTTCACGCAGGGCGTATTTGGATGCCCAAGCCTCCTTCACCAATTCCAGGACATGAATTGGCCGGGGTGCGCGAAGAGCGCACCCCGGCCAATCACCCCATCTAGGCCTTGTAGCCCGACGGAGGTGTCAGTACTCCGCGCTCGATGAGTTTCTCGATGTTGGCAGCACGGGTTGAGTCTTCCCGGGCCAGCCAGTCCTCACCGGGAGGGGCATCGAGGTACTGGTTCTTCGGGTAGATCGGGGTGTCGTAGATAACCCGATACTGCTCTGTACGCACGTCCTTGAACTGGTTGTACAGGCCGTTCGAGACACGGGCCCGGCGCAGCGCCTCGATGTCGATCGTGGTGCAGACGAACGAGTCACCCGACGTCCAGCCCTGCTGCTTTGTCAGGATCTGGCCCCGCGGACCGACGATCATGGACTGACCGCCAAACAGGTCCTGCATGCTCCCGTCCTCACGGACTTCCGGCCCCAGGTTCGGCGCGACAACATACGCCGAGTTGAACATGGCGTGCGCCCGGTTCTGCAGTTCCCACATGCCGTTCTGCACGGCCGGCTCGATCAGGGTGCCCCGGATAATGATTTCGGCGCCGTTCATCGCCAGCCCACGCGGCACCTCGGGGTAGACACCCTCGTGGCAGATGGCGTACCCGATGTTGCCGATCTCGGTCTTCGCGACAGGGAAAATGGCGTCCATTGCATTGCCATTGCCCTTCTTTTCAATCCACTCGTCCCACACGTCGTGCGGGTTCATGTTGCCAAGCATGCCGCCCTCGTAGGCATCACTGGTGGCCTTGTAACGCTTGTAGATAATTTCGCCCTGCGGATCGATGATAAAGGCGACATTGAAGTGGCGGTCCGGGAAATCCTCATCCTTCACCATGTACAGCTCAGCAGCGATGTAGGTATTGAGCTCCACGGCCTTCTTCGCCAGCTCGTCCGTCTCAGGACCAGGGATCGTCACGGCAAAGTGGCGCTCCTTTTCGCGGTTACCAGGCGTGTTGGCGATCATGCCCTGGATTGCCATTTCCGGCAGGACAACCAGCTTGACCGGAGAACCCTCCCAGCGGCCGACCATGACAGCCGTGTCGATGAATTCGTTGATGCGCTTGACGTTGGCTACGCCGTCACCGGGATTCTTCACATTGATTGTCCGCGGCGAGACCGCAACGACGACAAATGGATCGACCATTGTTTTTCTCTCTTTTCTCTTCTTTGAGTACCTGAGTTAGCGCTAACTCACGGTATTCCGGTTAGGTAGGGAATTGCAAGACCTGAAGGTCATTGATTTTCAGAAACGGGCCAGGAGCCCTTGGGGTCCCGGGGCCGGGAGTTCAGCCCCTGGTATGGTGGGCAGGCGCGCCCGGTATCAGCGCCGGCTACGCGGCGACGCTGTGGTATCGCGGAGTATCAGATGCGGTTCAAGCAGGGGGATGTCCCCCTCCGCTTCCTCTTTGATCATGGCGAGGATGCGGCCAACGGCGATGTGGCCGATGGCTTCGAAATCAAGCTTTACGGTCGTCAGTGCCGGCCGAAAGAAAGGTGCTTCCTTGACGTCGTCGAACCCCACCACGCTGACGTCCCCCGGTACGTTGCGTCCGGCGTCGTCCATGGCCTTGATTACTCCGAGCGCGAAGGGGTCGTTGGCGGCAAAGACCGCCGTGACGTCCTTCCTGGCGGCGAGTTCACGTCCCGCGCGGTATCCCTCCGCGGCGGACCAATCGGTCGTTGCGAGCGGCGCTGGAACGAAGCGTCCAGCCGCCCCCAGTTCCGCCGCCCATCCCTGGACCCGGGCGGATGTTGCCATCCATCCGGGCGGGCCTTGGACGTGCCACACTGTTTCGTGCCCGAGGTCCAGCAAGTGGCGCACCACCATCCGGGCGCCCCGCACTTCGTCAACGGAAACGCTTGTGGGGCTTGGGTGCGATCCTTGCTGGAAGGTCACCACGGGGACACCGATGTCGAGGTCCTCGAGCACCGTGATCGCATCCAACAGGGGCGCGAGCACGATGATGCCGTCTACCGTGTCCGAATTGATGGACTCGAAGGCAGCCCGGATATCCCGCCGTTCGAGACTGGCCAGCGTGACTAAACGCGTCGCGTAGCCATGTTGCCGGGCTTCCTCCGAAATACCGTACAGGGCCACCGTTGGGCCCAGGACCGACAGTTCGAAGCTGACAACACCGATCGTCATGGTCCGGTTGCTGGCGAGCGCGGCGGCTGCGGGATTCCGGCGGTACCGGAG
Organism: Arthrobacter nitrophenolicus; assembly: GCF_000332815.1. GTDB lineage: Bacteria > Actinomycetota > Actinomycetes > Actinomycetales > Micrococcaceae > Arthrobacter > Arthrobacter nitrophenolicus. Next base: position 61,589 of record NZ_AOFD01000006.1, on the reverse strand, counting down.
TTGCGCTATTGCGTGCTCGACGCGTTGGCGTATGTCCGGATCCACATTGGTCGCTCCCCTGACAACCCGTGACACCGTCTGCTGGGACACCCCGGCGAGCCGCGCAACGTCGGACATCCGGGGAGCCTTTGACCTGGAGGCCAGCCGCTCCCCGCGCCCATTGGTGTTGCGGGCTTCTGAAGGCGCGGGAGACGTGGACACCACTCCATTATCCCCGGCTACCCTCGAGGAGCCCCGGAACGCGCCGTCAGTCGGCGCGCCAGCTGTCACGGACGCCGGTACCGCAGGACTTCGGGATGCTGGTCGTACGGCCATTCGGCCCCCTCCACCATGTACTTGCGGGTGGTGTAGCTGCCGTCCATGGTTGAAGCCAGCGACGGGGGCCCGTCGAAGCCGATGACACCCCAACCGACGCGGTTCTCGTTCCCGCCGTACACCGGGTCGCCGTAAAACCCCTGCCGGGTGTTGAGCACCAGCAGCGGGAAGAACTCCAGGAAGTCCTCGTTGACCGGCTGGTTTCCTGCCGGCGCACCCCCAAGGCCAACCTCGGAGTGCTCCAGCGAGAAAGCATGTGGCTTCGCCGCACCCGACAGCGTCTCAAGCACTGCGTCCTGGTCTTCTTCCGTCAGTTCGAGGAACTCGACGTCGGCACGCTCTTTCGCCAACCGGTCCAACTCCACGACGCCCTCGCGGTAAAACTCCCGGCGCTGCTTGATGCGCTCCTGCCATGCGGCCTCGTCGCGGCCCTCCATCCGGAGGAACCCGTTGCCGTCCGCAGCCGGGAAGATGAACTGCGTTCCCGCAAGCATCCGGTCAATGAAGCGCACCACTCTGGCCTCACGTGCACCCGGGTGGTGGTCGGTGGGGATAATCCGGGCCGACGCCGCTTCGATGGTGTTCCACTCGTGCTCGGTGAAGAAGACCGGCCCGTCGACGTCGCGCGTTGAGATGGGTACCGTAGCCCATTCAGCCTGTCCCATATGACATCTGTCCTTTCGTGTCCTGTGTGAAGTGCGAATCAGTTTTCGGACCAGCCATGGCGGTCCACTTGGAGGATGCGGTCAGAGCACCGCCAGGCATTCGCCATGATCGTCAGGGCCGGGTTGATACCGGTCGCCGTGGGGAAGAAGCTCGCGTCGAAAACGTACAGGTTGGGTACTTCGTGCGAGCGGCACCAGCGGTCGACGACGGACGTCGCCGCATCATTGCCCATCCGGGCGGTGCCCAGTTCATGCGAGGTGTTGCCGGTGATCCGTTCCATGTTGACCGGAATGACCTTCTTCGCCCCGGCAGCCTCGAGGATCTCCCCGTTCTTGGCAACCTGCCAGCGTTCCTGGGCAAAGTCGTTGGAGTGGGGAGTGTGCGTAATCCGGGCTACCGGCAGGCCCCATGCGTCTTTGACATTCGGGTCAAGGTCCACGCGGTTGTCCTCCACCGGCAGGTCGTGCAGGAGGACACCGATCTTCATGCTGTGGTTGAAAAACTCGCGGTCGGCGTCCTTGGCTGCCTGGCCCCAGGTAGGCCGGCCGGGGAAGCTCCAGTTCACCGGGTGGCCGATCATGGACGGGAAGATCAGTGACCCCAGGATGTGGCCGCGGCTCTCGTCCGTCTCGTAGAAGTCGAACGAACACAGGCTCATGTAATGGCCCGCCCACCCATACAACGGGTCGCTGACCTCACGGTCGAACAAACCCACCGAGAATGAGTACTGATGGAAGGTCGCGTTCTTGCCCACCATGCCGCTGCCGTTGCCGAGGCCGTCCGGGAAGAGCCCTGACTTCGACATGAGCAGCAGGCGCGGGGTTTCGATGCCGCCGCCACAGACGATCACCGCTTTCGCGTGCTGGACGAATTCGTCGCCGTCCTCGTCCTGGTAGCGGACACCGGTGGCGCGGCCGTCCTTGCCGACGAGAATCTCGCTGACATAGCAGTCGGAGCGGAGGTCGTAGCGCCCGGTCGCAATGGCGTCCGGGATGAAACTGATCAGCGTGGATGACTTGCCGCTTCCCGGGTCCGGGTACTGCTGCCAGAAGCCGTTCTCACTGAACGGCTGGCGCCCCCGGTAGGGTTCGGTGACCATGCCCTGCGGCATGGGGAACGTGCCATGACCCAGCTTGGACATCGCGGTGGCGAAGGTCCGTCCAATCTGGCTCAGCGGTGATGGTTTGGTGGGGTAGCCGCGGCTGCGCCACGCTTCCCACTTGTTCGCTCCGGCAAGACCGGACGTGCCGAACTCCCATTCAACGCGTGTGTAGTACGGCTCCAGTTCGTCATAGGAGATGGGCCAGTCGACCAGGCTTGCGCCCGGAACATCGCCGTGCAGGCTGCGCAGCTTGAAATCGCTCTCGGCCATGCGCGGAACCATGCCACCCCAGTGGGTGGTGCCTCCGCCGACGACCTGCGGCGTGGCGGAAAAGTTGGTGATTTCCGCCTCTACCTTGTCGTTCGGGCGGTAGGTCCGCGGTTTGGTCTTCGGGTCCTGCCAGATGAAGTTCCGGTTGAGGAACTTGAGTTCGTCGCCCGAGGCGTGCTCGGGCTTCAGCCAGGGCCCACGCTCGAGGCCCACTACCTTCAGGCCGGCCTCCGACAGCACCTTTGCCGCGGTGGCTCCGCCGGCGCCTGCACCAACGATGACGACATCTACCGGCTCAGGCTGCTTCTTCCTGGTCATTGCTTCGTTTCCTTTCGTAATTCCTGCGACTCGCCCCGGCAGTCAGACAGTCACGGCTTCAATGCCGTTCCGGCCCTCGCGTGCAAGAGGCAGGAGCTGGTCCCACAGTTCCTCGGGGATGTCATGGTTGAGCAGTCGGACGGTTTCCTCGACCCGGCTCGGCTGGGACATCCCAACGATGGTGGACGCCACCCGGTCATCACGGACCGAGAATTGCAGGGCAGCTGCGGCGAGCGGGACGCCGTGCTGGCCGCACAGTTCTTCCATGCGCAGGACCCGGTCGATTGTCGCCTGGTCCACCGGCGCGTAGCAGTACCGCGGGACGGCCCTCGGCCCCTTGACGAGCATCCCGCCGCCGAACGGGGCGGCGTTGACGAAGGCGACTCCGCGGCGGGCCGCGTCCTCCAGGAGCGGCTCGGCGGTCTGTTCGACGAGGGTGTAGCGGTTGTGGCTGATGACGGCGTCGAACGCATCCGTCGCGAGGTACTGCAGCTCCAGATCGATCGGGCCCCCGGCGACGCCCAAGTGCTGGATGACACCCTGGTCCCGGAGATCGATGAGGGCTTCCAGCGGGCCTCCCTTGGCCACCCCCTCTTCGAAGGAGATCTTCTCGGGGTCATGCAGGTAGACGAGCTGGAGTTTATCGAGCCCGAGGCGCTCGAGGCTCTCCTCGACGGACCGGCGCACGCGGTCCCCGGAGAAGTCGGTGCTGCCGGGAAGCGGATCGACCTTCGTGGCGACGACGTATCCCTCGGGGATGCCACCACGCTCGGCGATGGCCCGGCCAATCCGCTCTTCACTTGCACCGCCGCCGTACTCATTCGACGTGTCAATGAACGTGAAGGGCCCGTCGAAGACGCGGTGGATCGTGGCGACGGCGGTGTCTTCATCGACCTCGTAACCATACTGGGCGGGAAAGCTGCCGAGCGCACTGGTGCCGACACAGATATCGGAGACGGTCAGGCCGGTGCGTCCGAAGGGGCGAGTGGACATGATTCCTGCTTTCTGAAGCTGAATGGGTTGACGATGAGTCAGTGGTTATGCGGGCTGGGTGCGCCGGAAATGTTTGGCGAAGAAGCCGGAGATCCTCTGGACGCCGCCCGCGCTGGAGAGGAAGACGGCGAGGATGATCACGGCGCCCTTGATGACCAGCTGCGGCTCGGAGGAGATCCCGACGAGGTTCATGATGTTGATGATGGTGGTCAGGATGAACACCCCGATCACAGCGTTCAGCGGATCGCCCTTGCCGCCCATGAGGGAGGCACCGCCCACGACGACGGCTGCGATGGCGTCGAGTTCGTAACCTACGCCGATGAGTGAGCTTCCCTGCCGCAGCTGGGCGGCGGCGACCAGGCCTGCCAGGCCGGCGAGCACGCCGGAGATTGTGTAGGTGATGATCAGGTTCCGCGCCACAGGCAGGCCCGAAAGCCGCGAGGCTTCAGGATTGCCGCCAATCGCGTAAAGCGAGCGGCCGAATGTGCTGTACTTGGCCACGAGCGCCGCGATCACGGCCACAATGATGAAGATCAGGACGGGGTTGCGAATACCGAGGAAGCTTCCGCGGGAGAAGGCCTCAATGATCCACTGGTCCTTGATCTCGATCAGGCTTGTTGACTGGATGATGTAGCTGAAGCCCTTGACGGCGCTCATCATGGCGAGCGTCGCAATGAACGGAGGGATGTTCAACCAAACGACGAGGATGCCGTTGATCAGTCCGGCGGCAGCGCAGCAGGCAAGCACGAACACGACGGACGCGCCGGCGGGCATCCCGGACTGCAGGGTCAGTGCCGTAAGTACCGTGGACATCGCCAGGATCGAGCCTACGGAGAGGTCGATGCCGCCGGTCAGGATGACGAAGTATTGGCCGATCGCCAGCACGACGACGATCGAGGCGGCAGTGATCACGTTTTCAGCATTGCGGAACGTCAGGAAGTCGTCGGAGACGTAGTAGCCCACCGCGATGATCGCGAGGAGCACAAGGATCAGGTAGCTCTTTGGCAGGGCGCGGAGGGCGCTGCCCCGCAGGCGGGAGCCGATGCCGGCTGATGGCGATGGGGACGGGGAAGGGGTGCCACTCGTTGGTGGCAGGGACGACAAGGTCCGGGACATGGTAGTTCTCCTGAATAGAAACTGTTTGACGGGGCCGTCAGGCGAAGCGCTCAAGGATGGCGTTGCCGGACGGGTCGATCTCGTCATGGTCGAGTTCGGCGACGACCTGGCCGCGCGCCATCACGAGGACGCGGTCGCACATCATCGCCTCCGTGATCTCTGAGCTCGCGACGACGACGGTTCCTCCGGCCTGCGCGAACTCGCGGATGAGCTCGTACATGTCTTCCTTCGCCCCAACGTCCACGCCACGGGTTGGTTCGTCGCACACGAGGATGCGTGACTGGCGGACAAGCCAACGGGCCAGGATGGCTTTCTGCTGGGTTCCCCCGCTCAGTGTCTTGAGGGGCTGATGCACTCCGGATACCTTCATGCCGAGCCGGGCCACCATATCCCCGGCCACAGCACGTTCCCGCCGTGACTGGATCACGCTCAGCCGGCTGAATTGGGGCAGGCTGGCCAGCGTGATGTTGCCGGCGACGCCCATGTCCGGGATGAAGCCCGCTGCCTTGCGGTCCTGCGGCAGCAGTCCGATCCCGCGGTGGATCGCGTCACGGGGGGCGCGGAAGTCCACCGCTTTTCCATCGACGCGGATTTCACCGGAAGTCCGCCTCCGCGCACCCGCGATCAGGCCAGCCAGCTCTGACTGGCCGCTGCCGATGAGCCCCGAGATGCCGAGTACCTCGCCTTCACGCAGCTCGAACGACACCTTGTCCACGTACCCCTGCTCGGAGAGGTCGCGGGCGGAGAGGATGATGCTCTCCTTTGCTCCGGCGCCGAGGCTGGGCGAGCGTTCCCCACGGAGGGCAGCTTCAGCAATGGACCCTTCAAGGCTCTTCCCGACCATTGCCGTGACGACGTCGGCGGGCCTGGAGTTTGCTGTCTTCAGATCCGCGGCGTTTACGCCATCGCGCAGCACTGTCACGGCGTCGCAGAGCGAAAACAGCTCGTCCATGCGGTGCGAAATGTATAACAGCGTCACGCCTTGTTCGGACAGAGAGCGGAGGACGGTGAACAGCCGCTCAACATCGGGCAGGGGCAACGTGGAGGTGGGTTCATCCAGGAGCAGGACCGTGCGTCCTTGTGCAGGGCCTTGGCCAACTCCACGGCTTGTTGTTCCGCTGTGGAGTAGCTTGCTACGGGGCGGCGGACATCGAGATCGAACCCTACCCGGTCGAGCGCGGTCCGGGCTTCGGCCTGCATACGCTGCCAGTCGACCGAGGCCCCCGCTCTCCTGGGCAACTGGCCGAGGAAGATGTTCTCGGCTACCGAGAGGGACGGCACGAGCGAGAGTTCCTGGTAGATGGTGTGGATCCCGGCGCGCTGTGCGTCCATGGGGTCACGGAAACGCTGAAGCTCGCCGCCGAGGCGGATGGTCCCGCCGTCCGGGGATTCCGCTCCGGAGAGGATTTTTACGAGCGTCGACTTGCCGGCGCCGTTCTGCCCGGCAAGTGCGTGAATGGATCCGCGGGAGACGCTGAAGCTGACTCCCTTAAGCGCCTGGACGCCAGGATAGGACTTGGTGACGCTGTCGAGCTGCAGCTCCGGAGCGCCGTCGTGGTTGTCTCGCACTGCCTCCGCCGCTGCGGAGGAAGGCGAGACCGGGTTATGGGCGAGCATCATGCTCCTTATATAGGGCTCTGGGTGGAACGGCCGGCCACGGGCAGGGCCGGCCAGGGAGCTCAGTTTTTTGCGCGGACGTAGGTGTCCGTTGGGACGTAGTACTCCGGCGCCTCGGCGGGCGTGATCACCGTCGTCTCGATGTAGTTCGTCTTGTCCGGGCACTGGGCCTGATCGCCGTTGTAGGCGGCAAGTGCCATCCGCACTGCGGCGGCTCCCTGGTCCCACGGCTGGTTGGACGCATCAGCCTGCAGCGGACCCTTCGGGTCGTCCACCATTTCCTTGATTGCCCCCATGCCGCCGTCGTAGCTGGCCATGATGATCCCGTCACCCCAGAGTCCGGCCTGCTGCAGGCCCTGGACAATGCCGCCATGCATGACGTCGCTCATGCTGTAGATAACCTTGAGGTCCGGGTTGGCGGTGGCCACATCCCGGATCGGGGCGAGCGCCTTATCGGGCTTCCATTCCCCGTACTTCGTATCGAGCTTTACGGTGGTGACTCCCGGGTGTTTGTCCATAACGCGGTTCCACCCCGCCATGAAACCGTTGAAGCGGAGGTCACTCAGAACGTCTCCCGGGAAGCCGCCGATTCCGACGAGCTTGATCTCGCCCTGGACACCAAACTTCTCGAGCGCCTTCTGCGCTGCGGTTTCGCCGGCGAGTGAGCCGGTGTGCTCCTGGTCCTCAGCGACGTAGCAGAACATGTCCGGGACCAATGACTTGTCCAGGCTTGAGTTGACGGTGACGACGGGAATGCCCGCATCCTTCAGCGCCTGGACCGAGGGCCCGACGCCAAGTGGGTCGTTCGGTTCATGACCACGACGTCCACGCCCTTTGTGATGAGAGTCTGCACATCCGCGTTCTGCCGGACGGTATCACCATTGGCGTCGAGCAACTCGAGGCGCGCCCCGATCTTGCCCGCTTCGGCCTGACCGCCCTCAACGAGGGTCTTCCACCAGTCGCTGCCGCTGATGCCGCGCTGGCTCCAGCCGATGACAAGCCCTTTTCCGCTTGCCTTCTCCTCCGCGTTGTCAGCGGCGGCGCCGCCCTTGCATCCAGCCAGCCCAAACATGGCGACCGTCAGCACGGACGCGCACAGAGTTGCTTTGCCAAGTCTGTTGTTTCGGCGGATTCCAGTTGTAGTTCTCTGCATGAACAACACTTCCTTGTGTTCGAGGTCGCCCCACCTCCGGGGCCATGTGAGCTACCTTACAGGCTGAGTTAGCGCACTATCAAGGGGTTTGCGAAAGTTGCCCGAGAGCCCCAGGTAGCGGACCAGCCCGTATAAAAACAAGGAAAATAAAGCAATAGCCGGGCTCCTCATGACCAGCAGCGGTGGCGTGCAGAACTGATTTATCGCTAACTCATCGAGAGCTTTTCGCGCAACCGGCGGCCTGGGATGGACCAAGTGCGGTGGAGAATGGACGCGATCGGACCTTGACGAGGACCTGCCCATAAAGCCTTTAGCTGCGCCAAGTGTGGCTGCCTTTGCCATGTTGGCCCAGTTTTAGTGCACCCTCGCCCGCGAGTTGGGCCGCAGGTCAAGCCCCGGCCGCAAAAGCTGGACCAGTGTGGTGCACGTCCCGCATTGACGTAACCACCGTCACCTCCTAAACTGGATGAAACGATTCAGGGGAAAGGGCTTTCCCGAGCCTCTGCAGGACGACCAAGGTCATAGACCGTGCGGAACCGAGGTTCCGGCTCCTTGCCAATGACGACGAAGGATCACCACATGAGCACCACCCCCGGGGCAGTGTCCCCAGCCCCTGAAGCCAGCGCCGGCAAGAGGGACCCCAAGAAAGCCGCGATGAGCGGCTGGATCGGCAGCGCGCTTGAGTACTACGACTTTGCGCTGTACTCGCTGGCCGCGACGCTCATCTTCCCCACCATCTTCTTCCCGGCCGAGAACAAGACTGTCGGCATCATCGCCTCCCTGGCCACGTACGCCGTCGGCTATGTCTCCCGTCCCGTCGGCGCAGTGGTCCTGGGCGCCTACGGTGACCGGCACGGCCGCAAGCAGGTACTTGTCTTTGCAATGCTCCTCATGGGCTTCGCAACCTTCGCCGTCGGCCTCCTGCCCACCTACGGACAGGTGGGCCTCCTGGCCCCGGTTCTCCTGGTGCTCCTCCGCCTCATCCAGGCTTCGCCGTCGCGGGCGAGCTGGGCGGCGCCAGCGCCATGGTCGTTGAGCACTCCCCCGACGCCAGGCGCGGCTTCTTCGCCAGCTTCACTCTCCAGGGCACCCAGGTGGGCTCCATCCTGGCCACTGCCGTCCTGCTGCCGCTCGCGGCGCTGCTCCCGGCCGACCAGTTCAGCGCCTGGGGCTGGCGCGTCCCGTTCCTGCTCAGCGCCGTCGTGATCCTGGCCGGCTACATCATCCGCCGCCGTGTGCAGGAGCCCCCCGCCTACGCGGCCAAGGGAACCACCGAGGCCAAGCAGCGTTTCCCGCTCGTTGAGCTCCTCCGCACCCGCCCGGGCGCGGTGGTCCGGTGCATCCTCATGACCTTCACCAACGTCATCGGCATGGCCACCCTGGTCTTCGGCGTCTCCTACGCGACGCAGGAGGGCTACGGCAACGGCTTTTCCAGCAGCGAGTTTCTCTGGGTGACCCTCGTTGCCAACATTGCGGCTGTCGCCACCATCCCGCTGTTTGGTGCATTGTCCGACAGGATCGGCCGGCGCACGCTCATGGCAACGGGCGGCATCGTCGGCGGCCTGCTGGTACCCGGATACCTGTGGGCGATCGAGCAGGGCAGCCTGCCGCTGGTGTTCGCCTGCGTCGTGATCGTGCAGGGCATCTTCTTCCAGATGTGGAACGCCACCTTCGCCACGTTCTTCCAGGAGCAGTTCCCCATGCGGATCCGCGTCACCGGATTCGCCGTATCCCAGAACATCGGCTGATGCTCGCGTCCTTCTTCCCGAGCATCTTCACCGCGATCGCCCCTCCCGGCTCCGCCAACATCCCGCTCACCATCGGCCTCACCACGCTGGGCATCTGCCTCGTCTCCACGGCGGCCACGCTTCTGTCCCCCGACACCCGCGGCAAGTCGCTGGATGACCTCGAAGCCCGCAAAGCCGAGAAGCCGGTCCGGCAGGACGAACTGGCGGGCGCGGCACGCTGATTAGAAGAAAAAACAGGGCGGCCGGCTGGTGAAAACCAGCGGCCGTCCTGCTTTTTGTGGGAGCTTCTGTCAGGAAGCCGCGACGAACCCCAACTGCTTGTCCACCACGTTCTGCAGCGGTTCGCCCTGGCAGTACCGCCTCAGGTTCTCCACGAACAGCGCCCCGAGATCATCGAGGTAATCCTCCGTGTCCCCGCTCATGTGGGGCGTGATGATCACGTTCTCCAGGGCCCAGAGCGGGTGCCCCGCAGGCAGGGGTTCGGGATGGACAACATCCAGCGCGGCGCCGGCAATTGATCCTGCCGCCAGCGCATCCACCAGCGCATCCGTCTCCACCAGTTCGCCCCGGCCCACATTGATCAGGTGGGCGCTGGGCTTCATGGCCGCCAGGGCTTCCGCACCGACGAGTCCCCTGGTCTGCCCGGTCAGCGGTGCGGCAAGGACAACGTAGTCAAAAATAGGGACAATTCGGGCCAGCTCCTGCGAAGAGTGGATCTCGTCGAAATCCGTGTCGCCGGGCCGGCTGCTGCGGCCCGCACCGCTGACCTGCATGCCGACGGCGCGGAACAGCGAGGCGATTTCGCGCCCGATGGACCCCGTCCCCACCACCAGGGCACGCTGGCCCTGGATCTTCCGGCTGGTCCGGTGCTCCCACCGCTGCTCCTGCTGCCGCCGGAAGGACCCCTGCGAATCCTTGGCCAGGTCCAGCACAAATCCAAGCGCAAACTCCGCGATCGCCCGGCTCAGCACGCCGCGGGAGTTGGTGTACTGGATCCTGCTGCGCACCAGTTCGTCGAACATCAGCTGGCTCACCCCCGCGGCGGACACATGGACCCACCGCAGCGTTGACGCGGCACCCCAGTTCTCCCGCAGCGCCGGGGAAAACGAGTGCCACTGGTACAGCACATCGGCGCCGTCCATCGCCCCGGCCAGGGCGTCGGCCTTGGCCAGGCGGACCTCGGCCAGCGCCTCGATCTCAGCCAGCCGCGGCGGCAGGGCTTCCCGATACAGCACTGCTACAACGGGCTTTGCGCCCCCGGCCGCCACGGTCATGAGGACGACGCCGGTGCTGCCGCCGGCCCGTCCGTTACCCGTGCATCGATCGCGTCCAGTGCGTGGTAGACGTCGATGGCGGCAAGGACGGCGGCCGTGAACTCCGCGGTGGAGGACGGGCCTCCCACGTCCCGGGTGCCCAGTCCCTCGCGGAGCGCCGACTCGAAGGCCAGCTGGAGGTGTTCGGCAGCCTCCGGATGGCCCAGATGCTGGAGCATCATGGCACCGGACCAGATCTGGCCCACGGGGTTCGCCAGTCCCTTGCCCGCGATGTCCGGCGCCGAGCCGTGGACCGGTTCGAAGAGGGACGGGAAGTCGCCATCCGGATTCAGGTTGGCGCTCGGGGCCAGGCCGATGGACCCGGTGACCGAGCTGCCCAGGTCCGAGAGGATGTCGCCCAGCAGGTTGGAGGCAACGATGACGTCCAGGGTCCACGGTTTAAGCACCAGGTGGGCGGCCAGCGCATCCACCAGCTCGCTGACCAGGGTCACGTCGGGGTAGAGGCGGACAGTTACCTCCACCACTTCGTCCCAGAACGGCATGGTGTGGATGATGCCGTTGCTCTTGGTTGCCGAAGTCAGCAGGCCGCGGCGGGAGGAGGCGAGCGCCGCCGCGAAATGGGCTGCCCGGGACACGCCCTGGCGGGTAAAGATCGTTTCCTGCACCGCGGTCTCGTGCGGCTGGCCGCGGTAGGCGCGGCCGCCCACCTCGGAATACTCGCCCTCGTTGTTTTCCCGGACGATGAGGATGTCGATAGGTTCCTTGGACGCCAGCGGCGACCTGACGCCGTCGAGCGTTTTAACCGGGCGGAGGTTGATGTACTGCTGGAACTCCCGGCGGATGGGGATCAGCAACCCCCACAGCGACTCGGTGTCCGGCACCTCCGGGGAGCCGACGGCACCCAGGAAGATCGCGTCATGCCGGGCCAACTGTTCCAGGCCGTCAACCGGCATCATCCGGCCGTGCCGGAGATAATAGTCGGATCCCCAGTCGAAGTACGTGAACTCCAGGTCCAGGGAATGCAGTTCCGCGATCCGTTCCAGGCACTCGATGGCAGCCGGGACAACCTCCTTGCCGATGCCGTCGCCGGCGATCACCGCAATGCTGTGTGCTGTCATGATGAAGCGCTCCATTCCGGGGTGGCCGCCGGGCGCTGCCGCTGCATGGGTGCCCCCGCGATGTTGATAATGGTGTTCTTGGGTTCGGTCATTTCCCGCACGGCGTGCCGGACGCCTTCCCGGCCCACACCGGATTTCTTGAAGCCGCCGAACGGCATAGAATCGATCCGCACGTCACTCGTTTCATTAATGACTACCGAGCCCACGTGCAGTTTCTCTGCTATCTGCAGGGCCAGATCGATCGACCGGGTGAAGACGCCGGCCTGCAGCCCGTACTCGGTGGCGTTCGCGGCAAAGACCGCGTCCTGCACCTCGATAAACGGCAGGATGGACACCACCGGACCGAACACTTCGTCCCGGATCACCCGGCACGCGGACGGCACGTCGGCGAGCACCGTCGGTTGGTAGTAGGCGCCGCGCCGCTGCCCGCCTGCATGGACAGTGGCGCCGGCCGCCTTGGCTTCCTCCACCCATTCCTCGACCCGCCGTGCCTCTGCCTCGGAAATGAGGGGCCCCACGTCCGTGCCGCGGTCCAGCTTGGGACCGGTCTTCAGTTCCCTGGTGCGCGCGGTGACAAGCTCCAGCACGGAATCGAACAGCGACGTGTGCACGTACACCCGCTGCACTGACAGGCAGTTCTGGCCCGCCACCCCGAAGGCACCGGCCACAATCGCCTCGGCCGCAGCCTCAGCGTCCGCGTCCGCGCATACGATCGTGGCATTGTTTCCGCCCAGCTCCGAGAGGATCTTCTTCCCGCCCGCTGCCGCGGCGATCCGCTCCGCCGTCGCGGGGCCGCCGGTAAAGGAAATCAGGTCCACACGGGGATCGGTCACCAGCGCCTCGGAGACGCCGGGACCGGACACGATGGCCGCGATCCGCCCTGACGGGACACCCGCCTCCAGCAGCAGCTTCACCAGGGCAAGGCCAGTGAGCGGTGTCCGCCGCGATGGTTTAAGGACGACGCCGTTGCCCCCGATCAGGCAGGGCCAGCTTGTGTGCCACCAGGTTCAGCGGATCGTTGAAGGGCGTGATGGCCGCGACAATGCCCACGGGTTTCCGGCTGTACCAGCCGATCTTGCCCGCACCGGCCATGCTGTCCTCGAACCCCAGGGTCTCCCCCAGCAGCTCCCCGGAGGCGGCGGCGGAGAGCCGCAGGGTTTCGGCGCAGCGGCGCACCTCACGCTCGGCTTCGCCGATGGTCTTGCTGCTCTCCGCCGCGATGATGTTGGCGAACCGCTCCGCCTGCTCCCCCAGAAGCACCACAGCCTTCTCCAGCGCCTCCCGCCGGTCGCGCAGGGGCCAGTCCTCCCACTGGAGCTGGCGGTGGATATGGGCGATGGCGCGCTCCACGTCCTGCGACGTGGAGCTGCACACCCGCCCCAGCAGGACGCCGTCCTCGGGATCCCGGACCTCCAGGGTCATGTCGGCGCTGTGCCACTTTCCCTCGAAAAAAGCACCACCCGGAAGGTTGGCAAACTGGGTGCGCTTGAAGGCAGTTTCCTCGGTGTTTTTTGGGCGCGCTTCAGCGACCGGTGTTGTTGGCATGGGAACCCTTTAGGTTGGCGGGCTGGGAGGTTTGGTTTATTTGACCCGGTCGATGACCTTGGCGGCGGCGCCGATGAACGGCAGGAACCACGGCGGGCCGAAGTGGCCCGGCACGGGCGGGTTCTTCAGGTCCGCCCAGACGTTGGCGGACTTGTCTCCGCCCATGTAGTGCGCCATCCGCTTGCCCATGTGCGCGGCCATCTGAACCCCGTGGCCGCTGTAGTTGAGCGAGTAGAAGAGCCCGTCGTGCTCGCCGGCGTGGACCATCTGGTCCATGGACAGGTCCACCAGGCCGCCCCAGATGTAGTCCACCTTGGCGTTGGAGAGGTAGGGGAACAGGTCAAGCATGGCCTTGCGCAGGATCTCCGCGCTCTTAACGTCCGAGTCGGGGCTGGAGAGGGCAAAGCGGGCGCGGCCGCCGAACAGGAGCCGGTTGTCCGGAGTGATGCGGAAGTAGTACGTGAGCATCTTGCTGTCCGAGGCCATCCGCCGGTTCGGCAGGATGCGGTTGACCACGTCTTCGGCCAGCGGCTCCGTGCAGATGATGAAGCTGCCCACCGGGATGACGCGGCGCTGCATCCACGGGGTGATGTTGCCCGTGTATCCGCTGGTGGCCACCAGGACCTGCTTGGCCCGGGTGATCCCGCGGGTGGTGTGCACGTCGTGCACCGTGCCGTTGATGCGCTTGAGCTCGGTCACGCCCGCGTCCTCGCAGACCACCGCGCCGGTACCGACGGCCGCCCCGGCCAGACCGTGGGAGAACTTGCCCACGTGCAGGCCCGCACCGAGCGGGTCCATCATGGCGCCCTTGTAGAAATCGGTGCCGATCTCGGAGTGGATCTCGGACTTCGGAATCACCTCGACGTGGTGGTCCACGAGCTTGGCTAGGAGCTCCTGGGACTTCCGGAAACCGTCGTTGTGCGACTCGTGAAAGGCCAGGGAGAGCTTACCGAACCGCTGGAAGTCGCAGTCGATCGCGTGGTCGTGGACGGTCTTCTCGATGGTCTCGATGGCGTCGTTGTACTCGCGGAAGTACTCGACCGCGCGTGCCTCGCCGTAGCGTTTGACCGCGGTGCTGAAACCGATGGCAAGGCCCGTAGTGGCCATTCCCCCGTTACGGCCGGAGGCGCCCCACCCCACGGTGTGGCGTTCGAAGACGGCAACGCTCGCGCCCTGCTTGGCGAATTCCAGGGCAGCGGACAGGCCGGTGAAGCCGGCTCCGATGATGGCGACATCAACGTCTTCGGGAACCGGTGTACGCCGGTAGTCTCCGGAAGCTTCGGCGGTGTCCAGCCAGTAAGGAATGAGTTTCACGGAAGTGGCCTTTCGTCTCGTCGTCGGCTTAGAGACCGAGGTGCTTGTTCAGTTCGTCCAGGGACTTGACGGTGAAGACGTCATAGCCCGTGGTGACGGGGTCGTAGCCGCGGTCCAGCACCACGAGGTTGCGGAAGCCCAGGTCGTGCATCGGGTGGATGTCGTACCGGGTGTGCGAGGAGACGTGCAGGAAGTCCTCCGGCTTGGCGTTCAGGGTGTCCAGCATGTACTCGAAGGCCTGGTAGCGCGGCTTGTAGGCCTGGGCCTGCTCGGCGGTGTAGACGGCGTGGAAATCGGCGCCGAGCTTCGGGATGCTGATGTCCAGGAAGCTGGTGTCGGCGTTGGACAGGGCCACCAGCTTGTAGTTGTCGCCCATGAGCTTCAGCGGAGCCGGCACGTCCTCGTGCGCAACCCAGCCGCGTACAGCCTCGGCGAACTCCGCTCCGGCACCGGGGGTTGGTCCGATGCCCCAGCGCTTGCACACCCGGTCAAAGGAATCCTGCAGGATCTGCTCGTAGGGCTTGTAGTTTCCAAGGACCTCATCGAACCGGTACCCGCGGAACTGCTTCTTGAAGGTGGGCCACTGCTCTTCGGAGATGCGGCCGTCGAGCAGGCGGCGGGTGGTGGGATCGATGTCGAAGTTGATAAGCGTGCCATAGACATCAAACGAGATGTACTTCGGCCGGAAGTTGGTCTCTGCCATGTTCTGTTCCGTTCTTGATCAGGAGGTTGGGGCGGGCATCCCTTGGGAGCAGTGAAGTTGGGGACGTTCATGCGGCAGGGAAGTACTGGCGCAAGCCGGAAGATCTCCTGCCCGATACGTCGACTGTAGGCCGCCAAATTGTAAATTGTCAACAACTTTTCGCGTCTGCAGACTCGCCGCCCAAACTCGCCCGTTCCCAAAAATTTGTTGCTGTGAATTGTTGACAATCTACTCTTGAAGCGGTTGCATTGCTTTAGAGGCCGAAGAGACACGGATCACAAACACGGCCTGACCCGAACTGAAGACGCCGCTCCACGCGTTCCCTTTGCTCCCTTGCACAAGGCGCCAATTCACATTCCACATCCCGTGGCGACACCGCAGTCCCCCGGCTCGAATCCTCAAAGGAAGACATCCCATGAAGACCATTAACAAACTGCAGACCGCGGCCGTAGGGCTCGCCGCTGTACTGGCCCTGAGCGCCTGTGGTGGTGCGGCCGGAGTCAGTTCCACAAGCGAAGAGACGAAGTCGCTGACCAACAACACCACCGACATCTCGGAAGGCGTCCAGCCTGATGCGGACGCCGTCGCCTTGCTGCCGCAGTCCTACAAGGACAAGGGTGAGCTTACGGTGGCGATGGACCTGCACTACCCGCCCACCACCTTCCTCGCCGAGGACAACCAGACCCCTATCGGGCTGAACCCGGACGTGGCCCGGCTTGTTGCGAAGAAGCTGGATTTGGACCTGAAGTTCGTGGACACGAAGTTCGACACGATCGTCCCGGGCCTGGACGGCGGCCGTTTTGACTTCACTGCCACCACGATGTCCAAGACAGAGGAACGGCTGAAGGTCCTGGACATGATTGATTACTTCAAGGCCGGCAACTCGGTGGCCGTAGCGGCCGGGAACCCGCTGAACCTCACGATGGAGACCCTGTGCGGGAAGAACATCGCCGTGACCCAGGGGTCCACGGGCCAGCTTAAGCGCCTGCCGGCCCTGAGCGAGCAGACCTGCACGTCCAAGGGACAGCCGGAGATCAACGCCGTGACGCTGCCCAACGTCCAGGAGGCCCTGACCCAGCTGCACTCCAAGCGGATCGACGGCGTCCTGTATGACACCACGTCCCTGGGATGGGCGCAGAAGCAGCAGCCGGACTCCTTCACCCTCCTGGGCAGGGTCAACGTTGGCTCGAGCGACGTGACCGCGATTGGCGTAAAGAAGGGCTCACCGTTGACCCCGGCGCTGCAGAAGGCCATCCAGTCAGTTTTGGAGACCCCGGAGTACAAGGAGTCCCTCGAAACCTGGGGACTGGAGTCCGGCGCCATCACCGACGCCAAGTTGAACTAGCGGGGCGCCCCATGGCCACAGTTATCACAAAAGGAAGTGAAACAACGATGGGCAGCATCGATGCAGCGCTGAAGCCCCGGCTTCGGCTTCGGACCCGGGCCGAGTACGCCGGATGGATCTTCAGCATCCTCGCCGGTATCGGAATCCTCACCTCCGTCCTGACCAACCCCAACTTCAAGTGGCACGTCGTCGGCAAGTACTTCTTCGCCGAGTCGATCCTCCGCGGGCTCATGCTGACGATCTTCCTCACGGTTGCGAGCATGGCCCTGGGCACGCTCCTCGGGTTGGCCCTGGCGGTCATGCGTTCCTCGCATGTGAAGCCGGTTTCCATCGCTGCCGGGCTCTACATCACGCTGTTCCGGGGCACCCCGGTCCTGGTGCAACTGATTTTCTGGTTCAACATTTCCGCCCTGTATCCGGACCTGAGGATCGGCATCCCGTTCACGGACATCGGGATGGCCGTCGACACGAACGCGATCATGGGCCCGATCACCGCGGCCCTCGTGGGCCTGACGCTCAACGAGGCCGCCTACATGGCCGAGATCATCCGCGGCGGGTTCTCCTCTGTCGGGAAAGGACAGATCGAAGCCGCGGACTCCCTCGGCATGAGCGCCGGCACCAGGATGCGCAAGGTCATCATCCCGCAGGCCATGCCCTCCATCATCCCGGCCACCGGCAACCAGGTCATCGGCATGTTCAAGGGAACGTCCCTCGTCAGCGTGCTGGGTGTCGCCGAACTGCTCCAAAGCGCGCAGCTCATCTACGCCCGCACCTACGAAACCATCCCGCTGCTGATCGTCGCCAGCCTCTGGTACCTGGTCATGACCCTGCTACTGAGCTACCCGCAGTCCAAGCTCGAACAGAAATATTCGCGCGCGACCTCCAGGCTTCCCCGCAAAGCCAAACCGGTCGTGCTCACTGATCCGGAAGGTGCGGCCCGATGAGCCACGACGGCACGATCGTTGCCCAGAAAATCCGTAAGTCCTTTGGACCCAAAACAGTCCTCAAGGACATCAACCTCGAGATCGCCAGCGGTGAAATCTGCTGCATTATCGGGCCTTCCGGCTCGGGCAAGTCCACCATCCTGCGCTGCATCAACGGCCTGGAAACCGTCGACTCCGGAGTCCTGAAAGTCAACGGCGAAGACTTCGGCTACTACGAAACCGCTACCGCCTACCACGCCCTGCCGCCCAAGAAACTCGCAGAGCAGCGCACCCGGGTTGGCATGGTCTTCCAGTCCTTCAACCTCTTCCCGAACATGACCGCGCACGAGAACGTCATGTCCGGCCCCGTCCTGGTCAAGCACGCCGACAAGAAGCAGTCAGCCAAACGGGCGCATGAACTCCTCGCCAGCGTCGGCCTGGCCGGCTTCGGGGACTATTACCCCGCCCAGCTCTCCGGCGGCCAGCAACAGCGCGTCGCTATCGCCCGGTCCCTGGCCATGGACCCCGAGATCATGCTCTTCGACGAACCCACCTCCGCCCTGGATCCGGAAAAGGTGGGCGAAGTCCTCGCCGTCATGAAGGACCTCGCCAAGAAGGGCATGACCATGGTGGTGGTCACCCACGAAATGGGTTTCGCCCGCGAAGTGGCGGACTCCCTGGTCTTCATGGACGACGGCTACATCATCGAACGCGGTGACGCCCGCGAAGTCCTCTCCAACCCCCAGGAACCCCGTACCCGATCCTTCCTCGAAAAGGTCCTTTAAGCCATGGACGGAAAACTCGCCGTCATCGGCCTTGGCAGCATCGGATCCATGGCCCTGTGGCAGGCCTCCCGACTGACCGACGCCGTCGTCGGATTTGAAGCACACTCACCCGCCCACGGCCGCAGCGCCGTGGGCGGGGACACCCGCCTCTTCCGCATGCTCTACCGCGGCAACCCCAACTACTACCCCATCCTGGAACGGTCACGGCAGCTCTGGGCCGAACTCGAAGCAGAAACCGGCCAGGACATCCTCACCCGCTGCGGCGGGCTGTCCATCGGCACCAAGGACGGGCCCTACCTCACCGCACTGCTTGAAACCACCCGGACCAACGGGGCCGAGCACGTCATCCTCAGCCGCGAGGACATGGCCGCACGCTATCCCCAGCACAACCTCCGCCCGGACGACATCGCCGTCTACGACCCCCACGCCGGCGCCCTGCGGACCGACCGCGCCGTCACGGCCGCCATCGAAGCCGCCCAGGCCAACGGCGCAACGATCCATACCGACACCCCCATCGACAGCATCACCGAAACCACCGACGGCGTTATCATCGCCTCGGGCGAAAAGACCTGGACCTACGAGAACGTCATCATCGCCTCCGGGGGCTGGTCCCGACGCCTCATGCCGGACTACCTGAAAACGGCCACGGAAACCCGACGGAACTACCTGACCTGGTTCGTTGCCCGGGACGCGGCCCAGTTCTCACCCGAGAAGTTCCCCATTTTCATCCGCATCTCCGGAAACCGCTCCATGTACGGCGCACCCGCGGTGGACGGAGTCACCGTCAAAGCCACGCTGGACGGCCGCAGCTCGCCCACACCCCAGGCCGACTCAGTACCCAGGGAACTCACCGCCGCGGAAATCACCGAGACCATGGAAACCGTCACGGAGTTCTTCCCCGGCCTGTTCCCCAACATCGTCCGCTCCGACGCGTTCCCCGACCTCTACACCATGGACGGACACCCCCTGCTGGGCAGGCTGGCCGACCGCAGCAGGATTTACTGCGCCACCGGATTCTCCGGCGCCGGCTTCAAGAACGCCACCGGCTTCGGCGAGATCGCCGCGCACGAAGCCCTTGGAAAACGCACCTTCGATGGCTTGGACTTCGTCCGGCCGGAACGTTTCGCCCAGTAGCGCAGCAGGAAAGAACTTGCGGCCCGACCCACCATCCGTTTATTGTTGACAATCTACAGTTATCAAGAAAGTACCAACCCATGGCAACCCTCAGCCCCATCCTGAAGCAGGCGACGCCTGTCATCGTCGACCACGCGTCCGGCAGCTGGATCCACGCCACCGACGGTAAGAAGTATCTCGACTTCACTACCGGTATCGGCGTCACCAGCACAGGCCACTGCCACCCTGATGTCGTGGCCGCGGCCCGCGAGCAGGTGGGCAAGATTGTGCACGCCCAGTACACCACCGTGATGCACCAGCCGCTGCTGGAACTCACGGAACTGCTGGGTGGCGTCCTGCCCCAGGGGCTGGACAGCGTCTTTTATGCCACGTCCGGATCCGAAGCCGTGGAAGCCTCCGTCAGGCTGGCCCGCATGGCAACCGGCCGGCCGAACATCATATCCTTCCAGGGCGGTTTCCACGGACGGACTGTTGCCGCAGCCTCCCTGACCACGGCCGGATCAAAGTTCCGGTCCGGATTCTCGCCGCTGATGAGCGGCGTGCACGTGGCGCCCTTCCCGCACTGGTACCGCTACGGCTGGGACGAGGCAACGGCGGTGGAGTTCGCCCTGAAGGAACTCGACCACCTGCTCCTCACCGCCAGCCACCCGGCCGATACCGCTGCCTTCATCATCGAGCCCGTCCTTGGCGACGGCGGCTACATCCCCACGCCCGTCGGGTTCCTCCAGGGCCTCCGCGAGCGCGCCGACCGGCACGGCATCGTGCTCATCCTCGACGAGGTCCAGGCCGGCGTCGGGCGCACCGGCAAGTTCTGGGGCCACGACTGGGCAGGCATCCTGCCGGACGTCGTCATCACGGCCAAGGGCCTCGCGAGCGGATTCCCCATCTCGGCAATTGCCGCCTCCGCGGAACTGATGGGCAAGGCATGGCCCGGTTCCCAAGGCGGGACGTACGGCGGGAATGCCGTGGCAGCCGCGGCCGGCGTCGCCACCCTCGGCGTCATCCGGCGCGAGAACCTGGTGGAAAATGCGCTGCTTCGCGGGGACGAACTGCGCGCCGGGCTCGACAAGCTGCAGTCCGAGTTCTCCGGCATCGGCAACGTCCGCGGCCGTGGCCTGATGCAGGGCGTCGAGTTCACCGCCGACGGCAACACCCCGGACCCCGCCACCGCGCTGGCCGTCCAGCAGGCGGCCATCAAGGAAGAACTCCTCCTCCTGACCTGCGGCCCGCACGGCAACGTCATCCGCCTCATCCCGGCCCTCAATGTCACCAGCGACGAAATCCAGGCCGGCCTGGCCAGGTTCACCCAGGCCCTCAAGACAGCCACCTCCTAGTCCGCCTTGATCACTGAAAGATCATCATGAACACATCCTTTGATCCCAACAGCCTTCACACCAACCTGTTCATCGACGGCACCTGGCAGCAGGCCGCGGACGGCGACACCTTCGCGGTGGAAAACCCCGCCACCAACGAAGTCATTGCCCAGGTGGCCGACGGCGGGCCCGATGACGCCGCGCGGGCCATCGAGCAGCCGGCCGTGCCCAGGCGGCCTGGGGCAGGTCAACCCCGCGCCAGCGTGCGGACATCCTCCGCCGCGCCTTCGAAATGGTCATCGCCAACACCGAACGGCTCGCCGCCATCATGACCGCGGAAATGGGGAAGCCGCTGGCCGAAGCCCGGGGCGAGGTGGCCTACGGGGCCGAAATGCTCCGCTGGTTCTCGGAAGAAGCTGTGCGCATCGGCGGCGACAGCACCGTGTCAGTGGACGGAACCACACGCATCCAGATCACCAAGGAGCCGGTGGGCCCCTCGGTGCTGGTCACCCCGTGGAACTTCCCCCTGGCCATGGGCGCCCGGAAGATAGCACCGGCCATCGCGGCAGGCTGCACCATGGTCTTCAAGCCGGCCGAGCTGACGCCGCTCACATCGCTGGCCCTGGTGGCCATCTTCAAAGAGGCCGGACTTCCCGACGGCGTCCTCAACGTGGTCACCACGTCCTCGGCTTCCAGTGTGGTGCGGACCTGGACGGACAGTGGCATTGCCCGGAAGATCAGCTTCACCGGCTCCACCGAGGTGGGCAAGGTCCTCCTCCGGCAGGCCGCCGACAATGTCATGCGGTCCTCCATGGAACTGGGCGGCAACGCACCCTTCATCGTCCTGGCCGACGCTGATATCGAAAAGGCCGTGGATGGTGCCATGAAGCGAAGATGCGGAACATGGGCGAAGCCTGCACCGCCGCCAACCGCTTCTACGTCCACCGGTCCGTCGTGGAGGAGTTCGGCGAGAAGTTCGCCAAGAAGATGTCAGAATTGCAGGTGGGCAACGGTGCCGTGGCGGGCACCGACGTCGGACCATTGATCGAACAGAAGGGGCTCGACAAGGTTGAAAGCCTCGTCGCCGATGCAACAGCAAAGGGGGCCCGGCTGCTGACCGGCGGAACCCGGCCGGAGGGTCCCGGATACTTCTTCACACCGACGGTCCTGACGGACGTCCCCCGGGACGCGGCCCTGATGAGCACGGAGATCTTCGGGCCGGTCGCAGCCATCACTCCCTTTGACAGCGAGGACGAGGTCCTCCGACTGGCCAATGACACGGAATGGGGCCTGGTGGGCTACGTCTTTACCGAGAGCCTGGAAAAGGCCACGCGCTTCTCAACCGAACTCGAGGTCGGAATGGTGGGAATCAACACCGGCATCGTCTCCAACCCCACCGCACCCTTCGGTGGCATCAAGCAATCAGGCTTGGGCCGCGAGGGCGGGAAAGTGGGAATCGATGAATTCCTCGAGTACAAGTACACAGCAATAGCGTTCTAATAAACTGCAATCTGCCGATTCATGGAATGAGGGGATGTCAATGGCGGCACCGGAGGCAACATTCGTACTGGAGGGTCGCCCCACGGCGCAACTGATCGCCGACCAGTTGCGGGAGCTCATCGTCCAGGGGGCGTTCAGGCCCGGGCAGCAGGTCAACGAATCTGCTTTGGCCAGCCAGCTCAACACCTCCCGGGGCCCGCTGCGCGAAGCACTGCAGCGGCTCTGCCAGGAGGGCATCCTGGTCAGCAAGCGCAACCGCGGGGTTTTCGTGCTGGAACTGACGGCGGCTGACGTAAAGGAAATCTATGCCGTCCGCGAGGCGGTGGAACTTGCTGCCGCCCACACCCTCCTCGACTCAGGCCCGGAGCAGATTGCAACCACCGTCCGGGAACTCAAGGCCATTATCAAGAACATGGCCAAGCAGGTGAAGGCCTCCGACTGGCAGGCCCTCGCCCGGCTGGACATGCAGTTCCACACCACGTTCGTGTCCGGCACCGGCAACACCCGCCTGATCCGGATTTATGAGACGCTCGCGGCCGAATCCCGCATGTGTATCCTCGGGCTGGAAGTGGCGTATCCGCGCATCGACGTCCTGGTGCAGGAACACCAGAAGATCCTCGACCACCTGGAAGCAGGTGACCGGCAGGGACTCCAGCGTGCCATTCAACGCCACATGGAGAAGGCGGTGGAGGACCTCACCTCCGATCCTGAAGCAGCCGGGATCAGCGCCTAGCAGCACCGCTCACAGTAAGGGCCAGTTCCAGCGGAACTGGGCCCTTACTCAACCACACCCATTTCCACGACCGCCTGCTGGCACTGGCGCCAGCTGCCGGTCAGCAAGGAGCACGTGCACATGAAAGACAACCGGGCCATTCCTGCCTTCGAAACCCGGGCTGCCCGCAGCGTCCGCGAAGCAACGTGGTCATCCCTGGAGCCTGGGGACTTGGTAACCCTGGGCCGGCAGGGCTATGAGCACTACAGCGGGAGGGTGGACGAACGGACCGCCGACGGCCGGACCATCTGGGTCATAGACCGTATTGGGGACCGGCGGCTCTTCCACATCGAGGACGAGTACGACCTCTCCATGGGCATGACGTCCGACGCCGGCACGCGGCTCTGGCCTGCAAGGGGCGGCGGGAGTAGCCTCGGGCTTACCACGTAGAGGACGGCCAGCCAGCGCCCCCAACCCGGAGCGGTTGCCCGTCAGGCAGTTCCCCGAGGAGGCCGGGCAATGGCTGGATGGAACGCGGACACGGCGGCAGGCCCGCTTGGGGCCGGCACGGTCACACTGGTGGAAGGCACGTCCTTCTGCATTTCACTGCCGAACGGGGACATCCACCCGGAACACCCGCATGGATTCTTTTTCCAGGACACCCGCATCCTGTCCAGGTGGAACCTGGCCGTCAACGGGCAGCCCCTGGAACCGCTGGCAGCCCAGACGAAAGAGCCATACAGGGCGATTTTCGCCGGCAGGGTTACCCGGTCGGACGGTTACGCGGACAGCCCACTCATCGTGGAACGGAGGCGGGAACTGGGGATCGGCATCGTGGAACACGTCACCGTGCACAACCACTCCACAAAGCCCGCGGAATGCACGGTCACGATTACCATCAGCTCGGATTTCGCGGATGTCTTTGAAGTCAAGGAAGCCCGAACCCCCCGGGTATGGGACGAGACCCGCGAGTTCGACGGAAAGACCCTGAGCATCAGCGGCCGCTGGCAGGAAGTCCGGAAGTCCGTCGTCGTAACGTCCGCTACCCCCTGGTCAGCGGCCGGCGAGGAACTGACATGCGTGGCCACTATCCCGCCGCGCGGCGAATGGAACACCGTCCTAACCGTGGTGCCCGGCTCCGAAGCCCCCGCGGCACCGGTTGTCCGGCCGGCTGAAGGCGAACTGTCGCGCAGCGACCGCCGCCGGCAGGAATGGGTGGCAAAAATACCCAAGCTGCACATGGGCAACAGGTCCATCGAACGGACCCTCCGCCGCAGTTATGACGATCTTGGCGCCCTCCGCATTGAGGATCCCGCCCACCCCGACAGGATTGTGGTGGCGGCCGGCGCGCCGTGGTTCATGACGCTGTTCGGGCGGGACTCCCTGTGGGCCTCGGAGATGGCCATGCCCGTGGACCCTTCCCTTGCCCTGGGCACGCTGCAGACACTGGCCGACCGGCAAGGCAGGGTGGTGGATCCCGTCAGCGAGGAGGAACCAGGGAAGATCCTGCACGAGGTGCGGCTCGACGTCTCCAGTTCTCTGGCCCTGGGAGGCAAATCCGTTTACTACGGCAGCGTGGACGCCACTCCCCTGTTCGTGGTGATCCTGGGCTCGGTCAGCCGCTGGGGGTTCGCCAGGGACACCATTGCCGCACTGCTCCCGCACGCCGACCGCGCCCTGGAATGGATCCGGGACTACGGCGACAGGGACGGCGACGGCTTTGTGGAGTACCAGCGCCTCAATGACCAAGGTCTCGTCAACCAGGGCTGGAAGGATTCCTGGGACGGCGTCAACTTTGCCGACGGCACCCTCGCGGAGCCGCCCATCGCGCTCTGCGAGGTCCAGGCCTACGTCTATGACGCCTACATGGCCCGCGCCTGGATCGCCCACGACACCGGGGACACAGGGCTGGCGGCCGAACTCGCGGACCGTGCGGCCGAGCTGAAGGCGCGGTTCAACGAGAAGTTCTGGATGCCGGACAAGGGGTACTACGCCATCGCGCTGGACGGGAGGAAACAGCAGGTGGACGCGTGCGCTTCCAACATGGGGCATTGCCTCTGGGTGGGCATCGTGGATGAGGACAAGGCTCCCTTGGTTGCCGAACGGCTGATGTCCCCTGAAATGTTCAGCGGCTGGGGCGTCCGTACCCTCGCCACGGACATGGGCGCCTACAACCCTGCCAGCTACCACAACGGCTCTGTGTGGCCGCACGACAATGCCGTGATCGCGGCGGGCCTGATGCGCTACGGATTCGTTGCAGAGGCACAGCGCATCTCCACCGCCCTCTTCGAAGCAGCCGAACACTCCGGAGGGCGCCTGCCCGAGTTGTTCTGCGGGTTCAACCGGGAACAGTACAGCGAGCCCGTGCCCTATCCAACCGCCTGCTCGCCCCAGGCCTGGGCCGCAACGTCGCCCATCCAGCTGGTCACGAGCCTGATGAGGTACGACGCCCACGTGTCCCGCGGAGGGTTCTGGATGGACCCCGAACTGCCGGAATCCTACGGCGATTTGCACATCAGCAACGCACCCATGGCAGGAGGGCGCGTCACCATCGACATCGCCAATTGCGTGCCCACGGTGCATGGACTCCCGGAGGGGATGGCGTTCCATCGTGGCCACCGGCCATGGCTGACCGAACTCCTGGCCGAGGCCGGGCTGCGCAAGGAAAAGTGACGAAGCTGTGCCTAGTGGCTCGGAGCAAGGACAGCAACAGAGGGCAGGCTGCGGCTGCCGGCAGTCTTCCCCAGCATCCACAGCACAGGCTCGCCGCATGAGGCAGGCATCACTTCCCCCTTCGTGATGAAGCGTGCCGCTGACGGATCTCCCGCGGCGGCCCACCAACCGGTCTTAGGGCAGTGGTGGCCCGTGCGGGACGTTTCATCCAGCTCGAAAGCAGGAGTATCAAAGCGGCGTTTCTTCATTCCATGCTCCTTGGGGAAGTCCACGCCTAGGGGGCGGGACAAGCTTCCTGACAGGGAAAAGACTACCAATTGTCAACAATCTACGATAGAGCTCAATCGGAATTAATGCCGAATCCAAGCAAGAATCGTTGACAATCCACAATCAAAGCGAGTATCGTCGACAATCGACAGAGGTCGTCGACAATCGACGTTGCCGTAACCAGTCACAGGAGGACCCCGTGGTATTCACAACCAAACCAAAGTTCGTGACCTTCGACATGAACGGAACGCTGATCAAATTCGCTATCAACGACGCGCTGCGTGACGTCTTGGGAGACCGTCTGCCAGCCGAAGTCGCCGAGGATTACCTGCAGGCCTGCAAGGCCTACCGGATTGACGAGTGCATGGGCGACTACAAGCCGTTCCGCCAGATCGTTGCGAACTCCATGGAACGCGCCTCGCGCAGGGTGGGCATCGAGTACCGTGAAGCCGATGCCCGGGCTGTCTACGAGACTGTCCCCACGTGGGGCCCTTACCCGGGTGTCACCGAGGCACTCAACCGCCTGGCTGCAGAAGTCCCGTTGGTCATCATCACGAACAGCGACACCGCGGATGCGGCTCGGCTCGCCGCGAACCTGAAGGCCCCCTTCGACACCATCATCAGCGCCGAACAGATGGGTATGTACAAGCCGCGGCTCGGTGCATTTGAGTACATGTTCGACAAGCTTGGCGTGACGCCGGACGAGATCGTGCACGTCTCCGCGAGCCCGATGTACGACCACCGGCCTGCAGCCATCATGGGCATCAAGAACAAGGTGTACATGGACCGCGGCTTCGAGCACGACGAGCACTGGCTCGGCTACGAGCGGATCACCGACATCGCCGACCTCCCCGTCCTCTTTGGCCTGCCGCGCCCGGCCGCCTCGTAAAGGGACCGTGGGTACGGATGAGCCTGCCACTACCTCAAACCGTCGAGGGCACCTCGGCTATGGACCGGCTCGAAGCCCTCGGCCTGGAGCTTCCGGTCCTCGCTGGTAACGCCTACTACATGGATCACCGGGCGGTGGACTCCAGCATCCATATCTCCGGCCAACTGCCCTACAGGGACGGGGTCCTGCTGGGGCAGGGCGTTGTCGGCCGGGAGGTCGGGCTGGAGACGGCGCAGGAGCTTGCGCGTCATTGCGCGCTGAACTGCCTCGCCGCTGCCGTGCAGGCGATGGGAGATCTGGACCGGGTCCGGATCGTGCAAATGCTGGTCTTCGTGGCCAGCACACCGGACTTCGGTCTGCAATCAAAGGTGGCCAACGCCGCCAGTGAATTGCTGATCGAGGTGCTGGGGGAAAACGGACGGCACGCCCGGACCGCGATTGGCGTGGCCGGGTTGCCGCTGAACACCCCCGTGGAAATCCAGATGGTCTGTACCGCCTTGTAAGGAGCACACGTGAACCGCATTCAACGAGCAGTCGACGCCCTGGCCGGCCGCATTGATACCCCGGCCCCGATCGTGCTGGCCGACGTGATGCAGGACAACATCGACCGCATGCAGCGGTTCGCAACCCAGCAGAACCTTGCAGTCAGACCGCACGTCAAGACCCACAAATGCGTGGAAATCGGCCGGCGCCAGGTGAAAGCAGGGGCAGTGGGAATCACCGCAGGCAACGTAGGTGAGGCCGAGGTCTTCGCCGCTGCCGGCTTCGACGACATCTTCATCGCCTACCCGCTCTGGCCTTCGGGAACGAAGGGGAAGCGGATCCGCAGCCTGGCCGCAGGCACCAGGCTGCGGATCGGCGTCGACAATGTCGCCGCGATCAACGCCCTCGCCGACGCGATGGGCACAGAACCTGAGCAGTTGCAGGTGGTGATAGAGGTCGACTGCGGCGCTCGCCGGTCCGGGGCTCCTCCGGAGGCCGCGGGCGACCTCGCCCTCGCTGCCCGCAAGCGCGGACTGGTTCCGGCAGGCGTCTTCACCTATCCGGGCCACGGCAGCGCCGGTCCGGAAGCCCGCAAGCGTGCCGCGGAAGACCAGGAAGCCGCGCTCACCACCGCGGTGCGCAGCCTGGGCTCGCACGGGATCAGGCCGGAAGTGGTCAGCGCCGGCTCCACGCCCACGGTGGAATTCGCCACCAGCAGCGTGATCACCGAAATCCGGCCCGGAGAGTACGTGTTCAACGACCTGAACAACGCGCGCCTGGGCGCCTGCACGGAGGACCAGATCGCGTTGTTCGTCGCCGGGACGGTGGTCAGCGACTGGGTTCCCGGCCAGGTCATCCTCGATATTGGCACCAAAGCCTTGGGCCGGGAAGGCAGCCCCGAGATCGGCTACGGCCGGATTGCCGGCACCGCTGCCGCCCTGTCCAAACTCAATGAATACCACGGGTTCCTCCCCCTTCCGGGGGGCGGGTTCCGCCCTGCGGTTGGCGCCGTGCTGCCCGTCATCCCCAACCATGTATGCCCGGTGGTGGTCAATTTTGAGGAGTACGTCGTCACCGACAGTTCGGGTGCGTCCCTGGAACGCTGGGCAGTAGACGCCCGCGGGCACCTCAACTGACCCCATCTACAGCAGCTCCCCACCACCACCAGCATTTTTATCCACGATGGAGTGTCCGACATGAGACTTGATAAGACCACCGCCCTGGTCACCGGTGCCAGCAGCGGAATCGGAGAGGCCATTGCCTCCCACTTCCGGCGGGAAGGCGCACGGCTGCTGCTCACCGGCCGCAGGGCGCACCTCGACAGCGCCCAGCCCGATGACCTGTATGTTGCCGGGGACCTCAACGACGAGGCGTTTGTGGAAAGCCTCGCCAGTCAGGCCGCCGAGTCCTTCGGCACGGTCGACGTCGTCGTCCTCAACCACGGCCTGCAGGTCAGCGGTCCTCTCACCGGGATGGCGTACGAGGATGCCAGGAACGTGCTCCACAGCAACCTCCTCAGCACCTTCCTGGTGATGAAACACTTCGCCCGGCTCATGCCTGCATCCGGGGGTTCATTCGTCCTGGTCAGTTCCCGGCTGGGCATGGTCGGCAAACCCGATGAAGTTCTGTACTCCGCCGCCAAGGGAGGCGTCATCATGCTTGCCAAGGGCGCCGCGATCGAATGGGCCGAACGCAATATCCGGGTCAACGTCGTCGCACCGGGCCTCACCGTGACACCCGTGATCGAGGCATCGTTCCAGCGGCGACCCGACCCGGAGGCCTACCGCCGGGAGCGGGAGGGCCAGATCCCCCTCAAACGCCTCGCGACTCCCGAAGAAATCGCCGACGCCGTTCTTTTCCTTGCGTCCAAGGAATCTTCCTACATCACGGGAGCAACGCTCCCTGTCGACGGCGGATACACCGCCTTTTAGAGAGGGACAACCAATGCAAACCCTGGCGGCAACACCAAAAAATGGCGACCTTGGCTTTTGGTTGGCCGGGCTCGCCGATGAGAAGCCAGCGTACCCGCGTTTTTCGGGACAGCTTTCAGTAGACCTGGCTATCATCGGCGGCGGATACACGGGCCTGTGGGCTGCGTATTTCGCCAAGAAGCTCGAGCCGTCCCTCTCCGTCGCGGTTTTCGAGGCAGAACAAGTGGGCTACGGCGCGTCCGGGCGGAACGGCGGCTGGCTGTCGGCAATGATCCCCGGAAACCGCGCCACTTTTGCCCGTGCTTCCGGCGGCGGGATGGACGCCAGCCGGGCGTTGCAGCAGGAGTTCATCACCGGCGTCGATGCCGTCCTGGAAATACTCAAGGCTGAAGGCATCAACGCCGACCAGCACAAGGGCGGCGCGCTCGTGGCGGCCCACACCAAAGCGGGGCTCGGCCGGCTGCGCAGCAGACGCGACACGGACCTGAAATACGGGCTGACCGAAGACGAGGTCCAGTTCCTCAACCGGAACGAGTTCCAGGACAACATCAACATTTCCACCGTCCACGGCGGCCTCT
Source organism: Arthrobacter nitrophenolicus (assembly GCF_000332815.1). Lineage (GTDB taxonomy): Bacteria > Actinomycetota > Actinomycetes > Actinomycetales > Micrococcaceae > Arthrobacter > Arthrobacter nitrophenolicus. Next base: position 31,804 of record NZ_AOFD01000006.1, on the reverse strand, counting down.
TCTACAAGCAATGCGCACGAATCCAGCCGGCAAAGCTTGTTTATGGTCTCGCTGACAGGCTCACGGCGATGGGTGTGGACATCTACGAACACAGCCGCGTGGAGAGTGTGGACGCCGGAGTGCTCGTCCTGGCCAACGGCCGGGTGACTTCCGGCAAGGCGTTCATCTGCACCGAAGGCTACTCGGGCCCGCTGCTTGGCCACCGGACCCTGATCCCCATCAACTCCTCAATGATCGTGACCAAGCCCCTGTCCGCGGAGGCGTGGCGGCAGATCGGCTGGAACGGACTGCAGTGCCTGAACGACTCGGCCCACACCTTCATCTACTCCCAACGCACCGCCGACGGCCGGATCGCCATCGGCGGACGCGGCCGTCCCTACCGCTATGCGTCCGGCACCGGTGGCCGCGGGGCAACAGCCCAGTCCACGATCAACCTGATTTCCGAAAAGCTCGCCACGTTCTTCCCCGGAATCCACTTCGAAGTCGACCATGCCTGGTCAGGGGTCCTGGGGGTCACCCGTGACTGGAACGGCGGCGTGCACTGGGACCCGGCCACTGGAATAGGATCTTCCACCGGCTACGCGGGTCACGGCGTCACAGCCGCCTACGTGGGTGGCAGGACCCTCGCCGAGCTGGCATTCGAACAGGACACCCAACGGACCACGCTCCCGTGGGTAGGCTACCGCTCCCGGAAATGGGAACCGGAGCCACTCCGCTGGCTGGGTGTCCACGGCATGTACCGGCTGTTCGGACTCGCCGACCAGTGGGAAGAACGTATGGACTCGAGCAACACTTCCCTCCTGGCCAGGTTCGGCAGCCGGCTGGCCGGACTTCACGAATAGTGCACAACGTCCAATTTTCCCGCCGTCATGCCGTATCCGGCAAAGAAAGGAAGGCACTGAACATGGATGGAAAGCTTGCGGTCATTGGCCTCGGCAGCATCGGCAGCATGGCCCTCTGGCAGGCTTCACGCATCTCCGGTTCCGTCGTCGGTTTCGAAACCGCCTCCCCTGGCCACGGACGCAGTGCCGTGGGCGGTGACACCCGCCTGTTCCGCATGATTTTCCGCGGCGACCCGGGCCTCTACCCCATCATGAAGCGCTCACGCGCATTGTGGGCAGAGCTCGAGGCCGAAACCGGCCAGGACATCCTCACCCGCTGCGGAGGCCTGTCGATCGGCGCCGCCGATGGCCCTTACATCACCTCGGTCCTGGAAACCACCCGGGTTACGGGGGCAGAACACAGCGTCCTTACCCGCCAGAACATGGCCGAACGCTACCCCCAGCACAACCTCCACCATGATGACGTCGCCATCTTTGATCCCAACGCAGGCGTGTTGCGCACCGACCGTGCGGTGACGGCGGCTGTCTCCGCCGCACAGGACAACGGCGCAACGGTCCACACCAATACGCCCATTGAAGGTATCGAGGAAACGCCGGAGGGTGTACTCATCACCTCGGCCGGCAGATCCTGGACGTTCGAGAATGTGATCATCACTTCGGGCGGCTGGTCCCGGCACTTCATGCCTGATTACCTCAAGGCCCAGACACAGACCAAACGGCTTATCCTGACCTGGTTCGTTGCTAAGGACAGTGCCCGCTTTTCGCCCGCCCGGTTCCCTGTCTTCAGCCGCGTCCACCAGGACCGCGCCATGTACGGGGCGCCGGCCGTGGACGGCGTTACGGTGAAAGCGACCCTGGACGGCGGCGGCAGGCCCACCCCTGACCCGGACGCCGTGCCCAGGGATCTGACGGCCGCGGAAATCCAAGAGACCACGGAAACTGTGACCGGATTCCTTCCCGGCCTTAACCCCAGCATCATCCGGGCTGACGCCTTTCCCGAACTCTTCACCGCTGACGGACACCCACTCCTCGGCCCACTCAACGAGGGCAGCAGGATCTATATCGCCACCGGTTTCTCCGGCGGCGGCTTCAAGAATGCCACCGGCTTCGGCCACATTGCAGCCCATGAAGCACTCGGCAAACAGCACTTCAGCGGGCTGGACTTCCTGCGCCCGGAACGCTTCAAAACCACCTGACCACCCATACTGCAACTGAAAGCGTGAGATGACCGCCTCCTTTGACCCCACTGCCCTCCACACCGAGCTCTTCATCAATGGCGCCTGGCGGGCGGCCAGCCGTGGAGCCACCTTCCCGGTCGAGAATCCGGCCACCAATGAAGTCATCGCCCACGTGGCTGACGGCGGCCCGGATGATGCTGCTCAGGCCATCGAGCCGCCGGCCGAGCCCAAGCAGAGTGGGCGGAATCAACTCCCCGCATCCGGGCCGACATCCTCTACCGCGCCTACGAGCTGGTTGTGGCCAACACGGACCGGCTCGCCGCAATTATGACCGCTGAAATGGGCAAGCCCCTCGCAGAGGCTCGAGGCGAGGTGGCATATGGCGCTGGGATGCTTCGCTGGTTCTCCGAGGAAGCCGTCCGGGTCGGCGGCGATGACGCCGTATCAGACTATGGCAGCACCCGCGTCATCGTGACCAGGGAACCGATCGGCCCGTGCGTACTCGTCACACCGTGGAACTTCCCGCTGGCCATGGGCACCCGCAAGATCGCGCCGGCTGTCGCGGCAGGCTGCACCATGGTTTTCAAACCGGCCGCGCTCACGCCGCTGACGTCCCTCGCCCTGGTGGACATCTTCCGGGAGGCGGGGCTTCCCGACGGCGTCCTGAACGTTGTCACCACCTCACGCGCTTCCAGTGTGGTCGATACCTGGATGTCCAGTGGCATCGCCCGGAAGGTCAGCTTCACCGGGTCGACCGAAGTTGGCAAGGCCCTGCTGCGCCAGGCTGCCGACAACGTGATGCGGTCGTCGATGGAACTGGGCGGCTACGCCCCCTTCATCGTGCTGGCCGACGCGGACATCGAAAAGGCCGTCGACGGCGCCATGACGGCCAAGATGCGAAACATGGGAGAGGCGTGCACTGCGGCAAACCGCTTCTTCGTTCACCGATCTGTGGCAGGGGAATTCAGTGAGAAGTTCGCGAAGAGGATGTCTGAACTCCAGGTGGGCAACGGCTCGCACCCCGGCACTGAGGTTGGCCCCCTGGTTGAACAAAAAAGCCTCGACAAAGTACACGCTCTGGTTAGCGATGCCGTAACCAAGGGCGCCAGCATCCTGACCGGCGGCACGCTCCCAGACGGGCCCGGCTACTTCTATCCGCCTACTGTCCTGGTCGATGTGCCCATCGGCGCGAAGCTGATGCATGAGGAAATCTTCGGACCTGTCGCAGCGGTGACTGTCTTTGACAGCGAAGACGAAGTTCTCCGCCTGGCCAACGACACCGAGTGGGGCCTCGCCGGATACGTCTACACCCAGGCTTTGAAGACCGCACAGCGGTTCTCCGAGGAGCTGGAAGTGGGCATGGTCGGCATCAATACCGGACTCGTTTCCAACCCTGCAGCCCCCTTTGGCGGAATCAAGCAGTCCGGTCTGGGACGCGAAGGCGGCAAGGTGGGTATCGAAGAATTCCTGGAGATCAAGTACACGGCTATCGCGGTGTAGGAAACACCATATCGGCCAGCTCTCCGGTCCACCGGAAGCTGGCCGATATAATCGACAATCGACAAGAAAGGCGGCGCCATGGACGTCAAATTCGCGTGGCAGGAGCAGCGAACCACCACGCCGGAGGGTGTCTACCGCGTCCTGCGCACCGCCATCCTTGACGGAACAGTCCCCCCGGGCGGACAGCTGCGCGAGACCCGCATCGCCGCGGACCTGGGGATCAGCCGGTCGCCGCTGCGGGAAGCGCTGACCCGGCTGGAGGAGGAAGGACTGGTCGTCAAGATTCCTTTCCGTGGCTCCTTTGTGGTGGAAGTGAGTGACCGCGAGGTCGCCGAAATCGCCTCGATCCGTGTCCTAGTGGAGCCCTACGCCGCCGAACTCTCGGTCGAAACGTTGCGTGGCAGCGAGCGGCACCGGCTGACGCAAACTATTGAGGAACTGCACCGGGCCACGGAAACGAACGATATCCCTGCGAGCATTGACGCGCACCTTCGCTTCCACCGGCTGTTTTACGACTTCTCCGGAAACGGGGCACTGCAGAGTATGTGGAACGGGTGGGAAACCAAGCTGCGCCTCTACCTGGCCGTTGACCACCGCACCTACAGCGACCTGCATGACATCGCCGTGGAGCATGAAAAATTGGCTGACATGGCCTTGAACGGCGATATGGACGGTTTCCGCCAGGAGCTGGTCAGCCAGTTCCACAACGCTCTGCGGGCCGGAATGTAAGTGGGGTCGATCCAGCCGGCGGCCGTCAGGTCACAGCCGTGGCGTTGGCCGGCGATCCCGTACCCCCGGTGATGTTCAGCGGCTTGATGCTGATGAAGGCATCCCAGATGCCGCTGGACCTCATGTGCCGTGCCAGCGGGCCGAGTTTCCAGAGTTCGCCGAGAGGCATGCCCAGTTTGGCCAGGAGATCCTGGTGCATCATGCCGTGGTCGTTCGGGGCGGTGTTCCGGAACGGGCTGCGCGCGAGGGCGGGAAGGCATTCGAAGGCGAAGTTGTCAGCGGCGACGACGGCGAACCGGCTGTTCCACGCCCACGCGAGGAATTCCCGGGACTGGGCGACTCCCGTTGCCTTCCGGCTGTCCCGGATCCGCAGTTTCTCCCCTGGAGCCAGGTCCAGGAACCATTCGCACCAGCCGGTGTGCAGCATCAGGATGTCCCCCGGCCCGGGGGTGAGGGACTGGGCTGCCAGGGCTTCCTGAATCAGCTCCAGGCCGAGGGGTTCGCCATTCGCGTGGTTGATGGGCTCGCCGACGCTCTCCCGGTAGCCGGCCAGGTCCACCAGGATCCCCCGGCCGGCGATCGGATGTTCCGCCCACTCCTGGACCCCCAGCTCGGGACTGCCCTCGGTGATCACATGATCGGGCGTGCCGTTGTAGAAGCCGACGTCGTCCGCCCTGCGGTGCCGGAGCCCGTCGATCTGGCTTGACCCCTGGAGGTAGTACCTGTCCAGGTAGTCGTCCCGGTGGGCAGGGTGTGAGGAGTAGATAGTGTGCCTGGGAGCACCGCGCTTCAGGGACATGCCGGGATCGAAGGCATCTGCCGGGTAGTCCAGGCCGAACACGGTTCCGGTCCGGATGGAGTCCCTGGCGCGCAGGACCGTATCCGGCCCGATGAAGGACGGGGTTCCGCGGCCGGGTTGGGGAAACAGCCCCCACGAGGTCCCCGCAAGCTCTCCGGCCCGTTCCAGGAGTTCGGCGTAACTGGGGTAGGCCGGGCCTTCCGACATGTCCGTCATCGCGATGCTGCCGCTTCCCCGGCCGTCACTGCCTGTTCCTTGCCGTGTTTGTAGCTGAGCAGGAACCCGGTAACCGCGCAGACCGATGCCGCGATGCACATCGGGTCCTTGATGGCTGTATTGAAGAACTCGAGCCACTCCCCCTGTCCCGACGCAAGCGCCACGGCCTGGCCGGCGACGAAGAACACTCCACCCAGGAGCAGGAGCGCCAGCGTGAGGACAAAGACGGCCTGGACGGCACGCCGGATCTTGTGCATGGTGTGTCCCCCTTAGATCGGCAGGACGCCGAGGATGATCAGGACGCCGATGCCGAGCAGCGGCAGCGCGTAGTGGGTGAGGAGCCGGGCAAAGGTTTTGATCGGATTGACGTCGGCGATGCCGCAGGCCACGTACAGCGGTGCGCCGCCCGGCGGGACCGACGCCTCGCACGAGGAGAAGACCAGCACGGCGACGGCGGCAGTGGTGGCCGGCACCCCGGCAGCCACCAGTGCCGCGACGCCAACGGTTCCGACGGCGGCCATGGTGGCGGTGGCGGACAGCGGCGCGGCGACGGCAATGACGATCAAGCCGATCAATATGGCCAACAGCCACAGCGGCAGGTTCATGCCGTTCAGAAGGGCTGTCATCTGCTGGGGCAGGCCGGTGCCGGCCAAAGCGTTGGCCCCGGCGAAAGCGAACACCACCGTGACGCCCACGATGCCAAAGCGCGGGGCGGAATCCTGCAACAGGTCCCGCCAGGCCCGCCGGTTCCTGGGAAGGTTCTTCCGGCCCAGGAGCGCACCGGTGATGATCAGGACTACCGGGATCCAGACGATGACGCCGACCGCCTTGGTGATGTCCGTGCCGGTCCAGCCGGTGAGCGCCTGCGCGACGGCACCGGAGGTAATGACCAGCGGGATGGCGACGACGACGAACAGCAGCAGCGTCGCCCAGCCCCTGCCGAACGCGGCCCGGACGGGCAGCCGGTGCGCGGCGTCCAGCGGGGCCATGCCGCTCTTGCGGACCAGGAGCCAGGTGACGATCAGCCGGTGCAGGAAGCACCACAGTCCGCCGAACAGCAGCGGCAGGACGAGGGCGTTGATATCCAGCAGCGGCCCCACGGTAGCGGATCCGGCCAGGACGAACATTGAGGCGCTGAACGGGAACGTGATGCCCATGCCCGCGTTGCCCGCCACCAGGGTGGCGGCGGAGGGCTTGTCCAGCCGGGACTTTTCCATCCAGGGGATGGTCACGGATCCTACGGTCGCGGCGATGGCGGCCTGGTTGTGGACCACTCCACCCAGGCCCGCCGACGCCACTGTTGAGACCCATGCCGGTCCGCCTTTGACCCCGCCGATGAGGGAGTTCAACAGGTCGATCAGCCGGTCCAGCACCCCTGCCTTGTCCAGCAGGTATCCCATGAAAACGAACGCCATGGTGGCGTAGACGATTTCGTCCGTGATGGCCGCGTACAGCGCCTCCCACCCCACCTGGGCGGCGGCGGAACCAGTGAACGGGAGCACCACCAGGAACCCGAGGATCATGCTTCCCCAACGCTGCGCTTGATCACGGTGGTCCAGAGCAGAATGACGGCCAGATAGGCCCCCAGTGCCCAGATTCCGATCACGATCCTGCCCCTGACGTTGTGCTGCTGAATGTCACGCGGTTTACTTTCCTGCTATTGATTCTGTCGTGCCCCGGGGTCAGCGCAAGACCGGCACCGTAGCCTGCGCAATACGAGTCAGTGCGGCGGCGGAGGCGTTGGTCATCTCAGCGGGCACACCGAGGTCCGAGAGGTAGCTGGCCGTGTCCTGCATCTCCTTGGAGCGGCGGACCGCGTGCTTGACGGTCCCGGTGAGGAACCTGTCGATCACTGCCTGGCCGTCCCCGGCGAGCTGCTTGGCGATCTGCCCACGGATCCACTCCTCGAGCCCTGCCGCCTTCCCGGCGGTGACGGCTTCGACCACCACTGAAGCCAGGCCCTTCATCAGGACACTGCGCAGCAGCTTGTGGGCCATGGCCGCGCCCGGTTCCCCTTCAGTGATTTCGACGTCGACGCCAAGCGGACGCAGCAGGTCGGCCACGGCCTGGGCCCCGGGTCCGCTGACCATCAGGGGGGTCTTCTCCCCCAGCGCGGAAACCGGTCCAAGGATGGCGACGTCCGCGAAGTCCGCCTTGCCGGGCAGCTGGCCCAGCTCCTGCATGACGCCCGGTGAGGAGGAAGTGAAGTCCGCATAGCAGCTGCCGGCCGCCATGACCGGCAGGCATTCCAGGGCTACGGCCCGGGCTGCCGCCGCCCCTGTCATCACCAGGACGATGTCCGCGTCCCGGCATGCTTCGGCGGCGGTGGCGGCGCGGGTGACGCCCGCCGGGGTGGTGGGGGCAACGGGGTCATAGCCGGTGACTGTGTGGCCGGCAGCGGTGAGGGCTGCAGCATAGGTTGCGCCGGCCTCGCCGAGGCCGATGACGGTGCACGCTGTCATGGGTTCTTCTCTTTCTGGTTAGGAGCGGGCTGCAACGATTGCTTGCCGGCGGTTGGTTTCGTCTGCGAACACGGCTTCCGCGGCGTCCGCGACGGCGGCTGCCTGTTCCCGGGGAATGACCACCACGCCGTCGGAGTCGCCGATGATGACGTCGCCCGGCAGGACGGGGACGCCGCCGAAGGCGATGGCCGTTCCCAGCCGGAAGGGGCCGTTCTTGTAGGGACCCGCGGGTGAAGTAGCCCGTGCGAAGACGGGCATGCCGATCTCACCCAGCGCCTCGGCGTCGCGCGCTGCTCCGTCCAGGGCGAATCCGGCGATGCCGAGGTTGATGGCCCGTTCCCCAATCAGTTCACCTAAGAGGCGCGGGACTCATCGGCCCCGCCGGCCACGACGATGACATCCCCCGGCTGTGCCAGTCCCAGGGCCTGGTGGATTCCCTGGTTGTCGCCGGGCCGGGTCCAGACGGTGAAGGCCGGCCCGGCGATTTTCGCTCCCGGCCAGATGGCTGGATTGCCGAGTGGGCGACGCCAAGGCGGTCCACGGCATCGCCGATGTTGGCAGCCGGCAGTTTGGCGAGCCGTTCAATGACGTCCCTGTCGGGGCGGGGGAAGTCGGCGTCGATGGTGTCAGTGGCGGGCGTTGTCATGGTGCGTTCTTTCGTGGGAGGCGCGGAAAGGGGTTAGTCGGTCTTCTGGACCAGCGGGAGGACCTTCTTGAAGTCCTCTTCCTGGGCGGCCCAGAACTGCTGGTAGTCGTCGCCGTTGAGGTAGCTGGTCTGCAGGCCGAGGTCGTTCATCTTCTGCACCACGGCCGGATCCTCGATGGCCTTCTGGAGTGCAGCTTCCAGCTTTTCGGCCACCTCGTCCGGCAGGCCGGCCGGGGCGGAGTAGCCGCGGACGGTGCCTGCCACCAGGTCGTAGCCGGATTCCTTGAAGGTCGGCACGTCCTGCAGTGAAGGCGCACGCTCCTCGGACATGACGCCCAGGACCCGGGCCTTGCCCTGCTTGGTCAGGTCGGTGACGTCGCTGACGTTGGCCACCAGGATGTCCACGTGCTTGCCCAGGAATGCAGTGGTGGCCTGGGAAGCACCCTCGGAGAAGTGGACCGGGGCGAATTCGGAGCCTGTGGTTTCCTGGATCTGGGCCATGGCAAAGTGTTCGCCGGTCTGCAGCCCCGTGGTGCTGGCAGTCATGGACTTCGGACTGGCCTTGGCTGCGTCCAGGAGGTCCTTGAGGGTCTGGTACGGGCTGTCCGGCTGGACGGCGATCACGGTGGGGTCGATAACCTGCCGGCCGAGGGGCTGGAAGCTGTCCCGGGTGTACTTGGCGCCACGGCTGGGATCCAGCGGCGAGACAACCACGGACGGGGAACCGGTGGCCCCGATCGTGTAGCCGTCGGGCTTGGCGCTGGTGAGCTGCGTGTAGCCGATCTGTCCGCCGGCTCCGGGCTTGTTGATGACCTCCACGTTGGTGCCCAGTTCCTTCTCGAGGACGGGCTGGATCAGCCGGGCAGCCGTATCCACGGCGCCGCCGGAGCCGAAGGCCACCACAATTTCAATGGACTTGCCCTTCCGCGGGAAGTCACTGGCGGTGTTCGTGGCTCCGGCGTTCGCGCCGCAGCCGGTGAGGGCGAGGAGGCCTGCTGCTGCGACGGCGGCAAGGCGGATGCGGGTCTTCATGGGGCTTCTCCTTTGAAGGTGGTCTGTTGTGCAGAGGTTGGGGATGGAACGGGTGTCTTTAGGTTTCGGGGTCTTCGTTGAGCGCCTTGGGCTTACGGAGCTTGAGGAGCGGGCTGAAGATGATGAGGAGTCCCAGGCCGATGAGGACCGCAGAGATGGGGCGGTTGACGAAAATTCCGAAGTCGCCCTGGGAGATTTCAAGGGATTCACGCAGGGAACGTTCCATCAGCGGGCCCAGCACCAGGGTGAGCACCATCGGGGCCAGCGGGATGTCCAGGTGCCGCAGCGCGAGCCCGAGGAGGCCGAAACCGATCATGACAAAGACGTCGAAGACGGTGAAGTTGATGGTGTAGGCGCCGATGACCATGAACAGCAGGATGAGCGCCGTCAGGATCGTCGTGGGGACCCGGAGGATGGAGGTCCACAGGCCCACCAGCGGGACGTTCAGCAGGAGCAGGATCAGGTTGCCGATGAACAGGCTGGCGATGATGGCCCACGCGATCTCGGAGTTCTCCGTGAAGAGTGTGGGCCCGGGGGTGAGGCCCTGCTGCAGGAAGGCGCCCATCAGCACCGCGATGGTCGGGGATGCGGGGATGCCCAGGGTGAACAGCGGGATCAGTGCTGCGTTGGCGTGGGAGTTGTTGGCGGTCTCCGGGCCGGCCACGCCTTCGATGGCGCCCTTGCCCAGCTCGTTGCGGTGCCGGGAGAACTTCTTCTCGGCGCCGTAGGCAAGCAGGGAGGACACGGAGCCGGTCATGCCGGGAATAAGGCCCAGGCCGAACCCGATGCCGGTGCCGCGGGCCATGGCCGGGGCACTGCGCCGCCATTCCTTGCCGGTGGGCAGCAGCGACCGGAAGTTGGGTGCGTGGACTGCCGGTGCCGCAGCCCCTTTGCGGTAGGACAGCAGTTCCGAGAGTCCGAAGACTCCGACAATCACGGCCACGAAGCTGACGCCGTCCAGGAGCCTGTCCACGCCGAAGGTGAAGCGGGGTGCGCCGGCAACAGGGTCGATGCCGACCATGGAGATCAGCAGGCCGAGGGCGCCGGAGATCACGGCCTTGACCATGGACTTGCCGGCGAGGGCGACGAGCAGGGATATGCCCACTACCATCAGGGCGAAGAACTCGGGGGGCCCGACCAGCAGGCCCAGTTCGCCCAGCGGTTTCGCCGCGGCCACCAGCCCCACGGTCGCTATCGTGCCGCCAACGAAGGACCCGACGGCGGCGATGGTCAGGGCGGCGCCCGCCTTGCCGATCTTCGTCATGGCGTAGCCGTCAATGGTGGTGATGGCGGAGGCCGCCTCGCCGGGAGTGTTCAGCAGGACGCTGGTAATGGTTCCCCCGTAGGCCGTGCCGTAGAAAATGGCGCAAAGCATGATGATGGCGCCGGTCGCGTCCATGTTCAGGGTCAGGGGGATCAGCAGCGCGACGCCGGCCACCGGGCCGATGCCGGGCAGGACGCCGATGACGGTGCCCAGGAGGCAGCCTAGGAAGCGAACAGCAGGTTCTGCCAGGTCATGGCGGCCGCGAAACCGCCCAGCAGTTCGTTGAAAATGTCCACGTCTAGAGTCCGATCGTGTTCAGCAGGGGGAAGGCAGAGACCGGCAGCGCGACGTTCAGTCCGTAGTTGAAGGCGTAAAAGGCGCCGACGCTTCCGGTCAGGGCAATGATCAGCGACGTGACCCAGGTCCGGCGTCCGCGCAGTTTCAGGTGGTACATGAGGAACAGGAACGTGCTCAGCTGGAACCCGAGAAGATCCATGACGGACGCCAGGATGGCCAGGCTGACCACCACGGCGACCACCAGGCCGCGGTCCACCCCTTCCGCCGTTTCACTTGGCCGGCGCAGCTCCTGGATCAGCCAGACCAGCGCCATGGCGACGAGCACCCCGCCCATCGCAAAGGGGAAGAGCCCCGGCCCGGGGCCGAGGGACGTCCAGAGGCCGAGTCCCAGGGAACTGACCAGGACGTAGATGCCGACGGCCGCGAAAGCGCCGATGCCCACCAGAACGGATGGAGCAACGCGTGCCGCGCTCTTGGGTGTCGTCGTCAGTGACTCCGTTGTCATGGTTTCCTTCTTGTGTTCGTGCCTTTCATAGAATGAAAGAGCCTTACGTGTATAGAAATAGTGACAGCAGACACACCCACTGTCAAGCGCAAGGGGATTACATAGAATGAAACAATGACGACCGCCGCATCCACCCCGCCGCCTTCCACGGATGAGGGGCCCAAAGCGTCAAACATGCGCTCCCTGTCGCGGGCACTGGAGGTGTACGCCGAACTGCAGCGGGCGGAGAGGCCGCAGCGGCTCAGCGACCTGGCCCGGGCGTGCGGCATGAGCCTGCCCACCACGCTGCGCATCCTCCGGGTGCTCCAGGACTTCGGCATGGTCAGCCAGACGGACAAGTCCTACCGGATCGGCCCAGCAGTCCTGCCGGCGGCCCGCAGCTATCTCGAAAACGATCCCCTGGTGGTGTCTTCGCGGCCCATCCTCCAGCAGCTGGCCACCTCGACGGGATTGACGGCGTCGCTCTACACCCGGCTTGGTTACGAGCGGATCCTCGTGGCGCGTGTCGACGGCGCGGCGCCCCTGCGCTACGACCTTCCCCTGGGCAAGCGCCTGCCACTCAGCCTCGGCGCGGCAGGCAAGATACTCCTGGCGTCTGCGCCCAGGGAAGAACTGGAGCAGGTAGCGGCCGCGGCCGTCGCCGCGGGGCACGAAGACAAGTCCTTCACGGCAGATGCCCTTCAGGCAAGGCTCCCAGAGGCGGGTGTGGACTTTTCTTATTCCGCGGACGAACGCGCCACCGGCGTCCTGTCAGTGGCCGTTGCCGTGCCCAACCGGACCGGCCGGCCCACGGAGTCCATTTCGCTCACGAGCCCGGTGGAGGCAGCCAGCGAAGACACACTTAAGGCCGGCGTGCCGGAGCTCCGGCGCGCGGCCCGCACGCTGTCCGCGCTCCTTGAAGGCTCCGTCTACTAGGCCGGGTTCAGCCTCATCCGGGCAGGGAGGCGGGCTGCCGTTGCGGCGGGGCTACCTTTTCAGAGTGGCGAAGCCCCGCGCGAGTCGGGCTCCAGCGCGGGGGCTTCTATGCTTCCTAGTTGGGGAACTAACGTGGAAACAAGAAGAATTTACCGGCCAGTAGGGTTTGGAAATCTCCAAAACGGGCCGGTTTGGTAAATCTTGAGGGAATTTTGAGCAGCGCCGCCCACGCGGGGGTTTAGCTGCCCGGCTCCTCCGTGGAGTCCGGGGCTTCCTCGGGCTCGAAGGTGTTGGGCTCGGCGTCCGCCGCGATGCCGACGCCGTCGCCGCCCTGGGGGATCCCGCCGTCGCTCTGGCTGGATGCGCCCTTGCCTTCCGCGCCTGGCGCGCCTTCCTGGGTCTCGTCGTCGGGCAGGGAATCGGGTGAGTTGATTGTCATCGCTCCTCCTTCATTGGCCGGGCCTCCACGCTAACAGCCTGCGGCTGGAAAGGCGTCGGAAGTGGCGCCGAAATTTCCTACATCCGCCGGACGGGCCGCGCCGCCTGCAGGATGACGTCCAGCCCGGCGGGACTGCCGGGCCAGTGCCGCCGGACGGCGTCTTCGCCAGCCCGTTTGATGACCGAGCGCAGGACCAGCGCGACTATCACGGCGTCATCTGCGTAGCCGATGACCGGAATGAAGTCCGGGACCAAGTCGATGGGAGACAGGAGGTAGGCCAGCAGCAGCACCAGCCGGATGCGGACGCCGACGGCGACGGTACGGTCCGCCGCGAGCCTGCGGATGAGCCGCAACAGGTCCGGCAACAGCCGCAGGGCATCCTTCATGGTCACGGTTTCAGGATGGCGCCGCGCGTACAGCCACAGGAGGAACAGCAGCACGGCGTAGGCCAGCAGGACGCCGGCCACAATTCCGGCAACGGTTTCCCACGACATCTTGCGCTCCTCCCGCGCCGGGGACTGCAACCTCCGGCACCTGAACGAGACTACTTGACCGCGGGGGCCGTCACTCCCAGTCCGAGGTGAAGTCCAGGGGCGGCCACCAGCGCGTCCGCGAATGGACGGCGAACCTGCGCCCGGTGACCTCGGTGGGATCAATCCGGATCAGGTGCTCCTTGAGGCTCGGCTCCCAGGGTTCACGGTCCGGATCGGCCAGTTCCAGGGGCATGGAGCCGTCCTCCACCGGCGAGGGCACACCTTTGACGACGACGCTCCACACCTCCGTGCCGTAGACGTTGAGGGCATCCGTTTCCAGCGCCACCGGATTTCCCGTGAGCAGCGACCGGAGTTTTGTTCCGGGAGCCGTCCGCAGATAAATCGCCCTCTCCGCGGGAACGAAGTTCACCGGGAAGATCTCCGGCGTGCTGCCGTTGATGACCGCCAGCCTCCCGATGTAGGAGGAGCCCAGGAGCTTCCAGCATTCCTCGACGGTCAGGACTTCGGTTGCCGATCCCGGCTGAGGGGTTCCCATGGGCGAGATTCTAGGTGTCCGGCACGGGCGGGGGTAGGGCCTTGAGTCCCCCAGTCCCGCGCCGGCGCCACTGCCAGGCCGCCTAACCCCCGAGGTGGTGGACGGTGAAAGCTGTCAGGAAGCCCACGGAGGCCGTGAGGCCGGTCAGGTTGTGGTGCTCCTCGAACGCCTCCGGGATCATCGTGTCGGCCAGCATTGCCAGGATTCCGCCGGCAGCCACGGCGGTGATGAAGGCCACCACCCCGCCGGGCGCATTCTCCAGCGCGGCATAACCCACCAGCGAGGCGACGCCGCAGAGCAGGGCGATTCCACCCCACAGCCCAAAGACGTACCGGGCACTCCTGCCCGCCTTCTTCATGCCGGCGGTCCCGGACAGCCCCTCGGGGACGTTGGAAATGAAGACCGCCGCCATCATGGCCGGGCTGACCGCGCCGCCGGCGAGCATGCCCACGCCGAGCACCACCGATTCCGGCACGCCGTCCAGCAGGGCGCCGAAGGCGATGGCCGTACCGCTTCCCGGGTTCTCCTCCTCGGACGGCTGCTGGTGGCCGGAACGCTTGCGGTGTTTCGCCCCTGCCCGGGCGAGCATCACGTTCGCCCCGACGTAGACCACCGATCCCGCCAGGAAGCCCGCCACGGTGGGCCAGAGACCGCCACCCGCCACCGCCTCGCCCACCAGTTCAAAGGCGAGGGCCGAGATCAGCACGCCGGCCCCGAAGGACATGATGGAGGACACCAGCTTGGACGGCAGCGACCACCGCCAGGACAGTGCCGCGCCCAACACCAGCGCTGCGCCTGCCATGGTGCCCCACACCAGCGCCTGCAGCCATACGGGCATTGCCACCCACTCTCCGGCTCCGCAGCGGAAGCCTTTCCACCCATAGCAGCAGCAGCGTGCGGCCGTAGAGCAGCCAGACTAGTGGAGGCCCCTGCCGCACGCAGAATTGATGGGATCTTGACCCAATCCTTGCGGACCCCTGAAGTTGCGGGTCCACGCTGGAGGCATCGGACCAACCAGCTTGTGGGGAGCAGGAAGTCATGGGAAACACGACAGCTTTTGAGGGCGACGTCACCACCGTGGGAGGCGTGCTGACAGACCGGCAGCCGCTCGATTTCCACGCATTGGGGCTGGCCGGCTGCATCGACCGGCTGACCGGGCCCATCCGCCGCAGGGGGACCGCAGTCTGCTGGGATACTCCGCACTGGGGCATCGAGATCCCGTCTGACTGCGCCTCCCTCCTCTACCAGTCCGCCCGCGAGGCGCTCAGCAACGCCTACAAATACTCCGAGGCGTCCCACCTCACCGTCCAGCTCGCCGCGGTGGACCACGGCATCCGCCTGGTAGTGGCCGACGATGGCACCGGCTTTGACAGCCGCCGCGCCACACGCGGGCGGCACCACGGCTATGGGCTGCGCCTCATGGCGGTGGCCGTCCGGGAAGCCGGTGGCAGTGTGGACGTCAGTTCCAGTCCCGGCCACGGCACCAAAGTCACGGTAACCCTGCCGCTGGACTGACACCTTGCCTACACAGACTCGGAGGCCCGCCGTACTGGGACGGCGGGCCTCCGTACGCCCGGAACCGGGTCCTGCGGTTACCGGGTCAGCTTGGCGTCGTCAGTCTCCAGGTCGCCGATGTGGCCCGGCGCGTTGGCGGCCAGGACGCGGGCAACGAACGCGGCGTACTCATCCATGTAGTGGCGCAGGAACTTGGCGGTGCCCTCGTTCTTGACCTCGCCGTCCTCACCGAACACGGCCGCGTCGTAATGGATGTACGCCTCGGGAGCGTTCAGCTGCGGCGCGTCCAGGAAGCTGAGGACGCTGCGGAAGGAGGACTGCATGACGGCAGTACCGATGCTGCCCACGGAGGCGCCGATGATGCCCGTGGGCTTGCGGGCAAAGGAGTTGCTGCCCCACGGCCGGGAGCCCCAGTCGATGGCGTTCTTGAGTGCACCGGGGATGGACCGGTTGTATTCAGGGGAAACGAAGAGGATGCCGTCCGACGCCTCGATGGCCTCCTTGAGGGCACGGGCCGCGGGCGGGAAGTCGGCGTCATAGTCGTAGCTGTACAGCGGGAGGTCCCGGATGGGGATCTCGGTGAACTCAAGGTCTTCCGGGGCGAGCTTGATCAACGCCTTGGAAAGGGTCCGGTTGATGGAGGCCGTTGCCAGGCTTCCCACGAAATATCCGATCTTGAACGGTGCCATGAGTGTTCCTTCCGAGGGCCGGACGGCGCCGGCCTGTCCATGTTCTTTCGAAAAGGTGCCGCCCGGCTTCCTGCGGAAATGGCGGCGCTGGTTGGGTGCCACTGCACCCAACAGTCCAGCACAGATGGACCGTCCCGGCCAGACCTCGGGCCCACCTGGCTACCTCCTTGACAGGCCGCTCCCGGGAGCGCTGAATGATCTGTAGCAACCCGGTGTCGTTGCCGGCCCGCCGCCGCCCCTCTTCGCCTTCCAAGGAGCACACCAGCCATGACGGACAATCCGCTGGACGAGCGAGTCCACACCGAAGCACCCGCCGAGGGCGATCCGGACGCGGATGTCACGGAGATCCGCATGCATTCCCAGGACCCGGCAGAAGGGGCCGACGAACCCGCCCCACCGGCGTCCAAGTAGCGCCTCCGCACCCGGCCGCCCCGGACGCGGCCGGCCTTTGCCATGCCCGACGGCGGCACCCGCGCAGGTGCCGCCGTCGTCCGTTCCCCTTTCCTTGCTCTGGAAACGGACGCGCCCAAAAGGTATGTTGGTAAGCATGCTGATGATTTTTCCCGGGTCATCAGTTCCGGTGACAAAGCGAAGGAGACGTTATGAGCACGAAGGTGGAAAAACGCATTCTGGTGAACGTACCGGTGAGCACGGCCTACAACCAGTGGACCCAGTTCGAGGAATTCCCGCACTTCATGGGCGGGGTCAAGAGTGTCACGCAGCTGACCGATGACCGGCTGGAATGGGTGGCCGAGATCGGCGGCGTCCGCCGCCAGTGGGAAGCGAAGATCCTGGAGCAGGTCCCGGACCGCAAGGTGGCCTGGGCGGCCACCGAAGGCGCCACCAACGCCGGCGTTGTGGACTTCGAGGATGTGGGCGGCGGGCAGACGTCCGTCCGGCTGACGCTCGAATACGAGCCCGAGGGACTGATCGAGAAGGTGGGCGACAAGCTCAACGTGGTTGACCGGCAGGCCGAGGCAGACCTGCAGCGGTTCAAGGAATTCATCGAGGACGAAGGCTACGCGAGCGGCGCCTGGCGCGGTGCCGTCAACCCCGGCGCCACGGTCGGAACGCCCGGCGTGGAAGACGCAGCCGCTTCCCGCGGTGATTCCGGCAAGGCCGGCGTTTCGGGCAAGGTGGCCGCAGGACTCGGTGTTGCCGCAGCCGCCGGCGCCGCAGCCGCCATGGCTGCCGGAGGCAACAAGGGCGAGACTGCAGCTGCGGACGAAACGGTCACTCCAGCAGCCCCGGGTGAGCCGGCGACCGTCACGCCGCTGACGACGGACACCACCACGACGGACGCCACCACTACTGGCACGACGGCGGCCGCCGGGTCCACCGGTTCCGTCGCCGATTTGGGTGATGACAGGATCGGGCACGCCTTTGACCAGACGAACGGCCTGGTGGACACCACCGGCGAGTCCGACGAGACCATCGAGGGGGAGAACCTGAGCGCCGGCGAGCGCCGCGAGGATGACCGGCGTCCCGACGGCGGCCTGCCGCCCGTTGGCGGCAACCTCGGCCAGCACTGACCACAGGGCTGCCACACGCCGTCGTACATCTCAAGAGCAAAGCGCCGCCCGCCTCTCCCCCGAGGCGGGCGGCGCTTTGCCGTTGTGCCTTCTGTGCTGTGCTGGCTACTCCTGGCCTGCCACCGCCTGCAGCAGCGGCACGGTCCGCGGGGGCATGACCTCCACCAGGGACATGGCCGTGCTGGTACGCACGACGCCGGCGATCGCCAGCATCGCATTGGTCACCCGGTGGAGGTCGGCCGGGTCCTTCGCCGCCACTTTGGCCAGCAGGTCGGCATCGCCCGTGGTCGCGTGCATTTCGATGATTTCCGGGATGGTCCGAAGCGCGGCCGTGGCTTCGTCGCTTGAGGACTGGCTGATGGAGATCGAGATGAAGGCTGTCAGTGGCAGCCCCAGCGCCGCCGTCCGGACACGCTGGCTGAACGGCGCCAGGCTCCCGTCATTCACCAGGCGGCGCAGCCGGGCATGGACCGTGTTCCGGGCTACCCCCAGCGTCCGGGAGAGCGACAGGACCGTCGCCTGCGGGTCGGCATCGAGTGTGAGGAGGATCTCGGCGTCAAGAGCATCAAGAAGGTGCATACTGAGCATTTTGCCACTCCATCCTGCTGTCGAGACCGGATCTGTCCTGCAGGACGCAGCCGTGTTGCGCATACGTACGTTTCTGGCCCACGATGCTTTTCATGACCAGCACCCTCCCCGAAACTGCCGCACCCGGGCTGCGCACCGCCGTCGCGAACCTGCCCGCGTACGTTGCCGGTAAAAGCGCAGAGTCTGAACTGACTGCCGCCCTGGCCTCGAACGAAAGCCACTTTGCTCCGCTGCCGTCCGTCGTCGAAGTTGTCACTGCCGAAGCCGGCCGGATCCACCGGTACCCCAGCATGGGCGCGGTGGACGCCCGCGAGGCCATCGCCCGCCACCACGGGGTGTCACCGGAGGAAATCGCCGCCGGCCCCGGCAGCTCCGGCGTACTGCAGCAGATCATCACCGCCGTGTGCGATTCCGGGGACGAGGTGGTCTTCGCGTGGCGGTCCTTCGAGGCCTACCCCATCCTGGTCACCGTGGCCGGCGCCGCGCCTGTCCCGGTCCCGCTGCTGGACAATGAACAGCACGATCTCCCGGCCATGGCCGCCGCGATCACGGACCGCACGCGCCTGGTGATTCTCTGCTCCCCCAACAACCCGACGGGCGTCTCCATTGACGCCGGCGCACTGGAGGACTTCCTGCAAAGCGTTCCGTCCCGGGTGCTGGTGGTGCTGGACGAGGCCTACATCGAATACCAGCGCGGCCCCGGCGTGGACTCGCTGGAGTTCTATAGGCGTCACCCCAACCTGTGCATCCTGCGCACCTTCTCCAAGGCCTATGGCCTCGCCGGCCTGCGGATCGGCTACGCCATTGCCCGCCCGTCCGTGGCTGACGGACTCCGCCGGACCGCCATTCCCTTCGGCGTCAACCGGATGGCCCAGGCCGCTGCCGTCGCGTCGATGGCCGCGGGGGATGAACTTCGTGAACGGACCGGCGCCGTGGCAGAGGAACGCACCCGGGTCATCGCCGCGCTTCGCAGCGTCGGCTGGGACGTTCCGGACAGCCAGGCCAATTTCTACTGGCTCCGCGCCTCGGACGGGCTCCGGGAACAGCTGCTTGCTGCCCTGGCCGATGCGGACATCCTTGCCCGGGGCTATGCGGGCGACGGCGTCCGGGTTACCTTGGCGGACCGGGAAACCAACGACCGCGTCCTCGCTGTCCTGGCTGACCGCGGACGCTTCGCCGCCCAGTGAGTACCGCCACGATGCCCACCCCCGCCGCAGACGTCCGCTGCGCCGTCCCGGCCACAGCGCACGGCTCGACGACGGCGGCGCCCGCCACGCCGCCGTCGGCCGTCCGCCATTCCCTGCTTGAGGATGTCCTGGGAATCCTCACCGGGACGTTCGCCGCGTCCCTGGGCCTGTACCTGCTCAAGTCCAGCGAGGCTGTCACCGGCGGCACGGCCGGCCTGGCCCTGCTGCTCAGCTACGCCCTGCCGCTGCCGTTCGGCGTGATTTTCTTCGC
Source organism: Arthrobacter nitrophenolicus (assembly GCF_000332815.1). Lineage (GTDB taxonomy): Bacteria > Actinomycetota > Actinomycetes > Actinomycetales > Micrococcaceae > Arthrobacter > Arthrobacter nitrophenolicus. Next base: position 12,169 of record NZ_AOFD01000006.1, on the reverse strand, counting down.
TGTAAACCTGCCGTTCTTTGGCCTGGCGGTGTGGAAAAAGGGCTGGAACTTCGCGCTGCGCACCGGTGCGGCGATTGCCCTGGTCTCGGCCATGGCAAGCCTGCACCCCTGGGCGCTGGGACCGCTGGCCATCGACCCCGTCTACGGCGTGCTCGGCGGAAACCTGCTGGCCGGCGTCGGGCTGCTCATCCTGTTCCGGCACAAATCCAGCCTGGGCGGCTTCAGCATCCTGGCGCTGCTGCTGCAGGAGAAGCTGAAATGGCGGGCCGGGTACGTACAGATGGTGCTGGACGTGGCCATCGTGCTGGCGGCGCTGGTCCTAGTGCCTCCGTTGATGGTGCTGCTGTCCGCAGTGGGCGCCACGCTGCTGAACCTCATCCTCGCGCTGAACCACCGTCCCGGACGCTACCTCGGAAAGTAGGCGCCCGGAGGGCTGTTTATTCCCCGAAACCGCCAGAAATATCTTTGCGGGGGCGGTGGTTGGGGCCGGTATGACAACAATCGGAATTATCGGTGCAGGACATATTGGAAGCCAGGTTGCCCGGAAGGCGGTGGAGTTGGGCTACGACGTGGTCATCAGCAACTCCCGCGGGCCGGAGACCCTGGCCGGACTGGTGGCGGAACTCGGGCCGAACGCCCGGGCCGCCACGCCGGCGGAAGCAGCAGCGGCAGGCGATTTCGCCGTCGTCACGGTCCCGCTGAAGAACTACAAGGACATCCCCGTGGAACCGCTGGCTGGCAAGGTGGTCATCGACACCAACAACTACTACTGGGAGCGGGACGGCCGGATCCCCGCCCTCGACAACGGCGAGGCCACCACCTCCGGGCTGCTCCAGGAGCACCTGCCCGATTCCAAGGTGGCCAAGGGCTTCAACCACATCATGGCGTCCCAGATCACCACCGACGGCACTCCGTCCGGTACCGAAAACCGCCGCGCCCTGGCAACCGCCAGCGACTACCCGGAGGCCGCCGAACTGGTGACCCGGCTGTACGACGAGTTCGGCTTCGACACCGTCAACATCGGGCTGCTCGAGGACAGCTGGCGGGTGGAACGGGACCGCCCGGCATATGTCGTGCGGCAGAACGCGGCCGAGCTGAAGGAAAACCTGGCGCTGGCAACCCGGACCATCTAGGCCGCGGGGCTACTCCCGGGCGGGGACCAGGACCACTTCGTGCAGATCCGCTGCCGGCTCGTCGAACTTGGCGTTCACCACTGCAAGGGTGTTGCCGAACAAGGCCGCCGTGGTGGGAATCTGGAAGCTGTCACTCGTGATGACGTCCCGGACCTCGCCCGAGGACAGGTCGTGGTTGAGCTTGACCCGGCTGACCTGGTTGAGGAAGTTCTGCACCACCCACACGGTCTTGCCACGGGCAATAATGCCGTCCACATTGGGAAGTGCTCCCGTGTCAATCAGCGCGCTCTGACCGGTGTCGGGATCCACTGTGAAAAGGGCCTGCTTGGCGGAATGTGCAACGATCAGCACCCGATCGCCCTGCACCGACGTGATGCCGTTCAGGTTGAACGGCCCGGGCAGTTCGGCGGCCGGGCCCTTCAGCGGCACCGTCTCAAGGCCCTCCAGCTCCCCCTCCCGGCTGACCTGCAGCCGGTAAAGCTCTCCGCGTGCGGAGTTGGTGAACCAGGCCCCGTCCCTGGTGAGGGTGACGTCATTGATGAAGCCCGGCGCCAGGGTGAATTCCCCTACGGCTTCCTTGGTCCCCGTGTTGTAGACGAAGGCCTTGCCCGTTTGGCCCCCTGCCACGAAGAGCAGGTTGGTGCCGGCATCGAACTTCATGCCCACCGCCTGCCGGCCGGCTGGCGCATCGATGAAACGCGTGGCCTTCGAATCCCGGATATCCCCCTTGAAGATGTCCCCGGATTCCAGCTCACCCGCATAGAAGGTAGTCCCCCGGCCCGCCGCGATGCCCTCGGCGGAGGTGGCGCCGTCGAGCACGATGACGCTGTCCCGCGGCGATTCACCCGCGGAGGCGGGAACGGCGGTGGGAAGGATGAGGGCCACTAAAGCGATGAACCCGATGACTGCACGGCGTTGTACTGTTGGGCGCATAATGCTTCCTGATCTGGATAATGCGCGGGGCCCTCTGCGGCAGCTCCACACGATGGTGTAGCCAGTTTAAGTACCGGAGTTGGGCCCGCCAAGGCATCGGAGCCCCCATTCTGCTTACAATCGAAACCTCTATCGACTACTGAGGGATCCATGAAGAAATTCGCCACAGTCCTGTTCGCCGCCGGCCTGGTTGCTTCGGCTACAGCCTGCTCCGCCTCCCACCAACTGTCCACCGCAGAAACCTGCGAGCGGATCCAGTCCGTTGTGTCGAACCCTGCCAACAGCGCCGGCAAGACGGGCATGAACCGGCTGGCAAACCAGATCCGCCCCATCCACGCCGTTGCTTCCGACGATCTGAAGCCTGCCCTCGCTTCGATCATCGAGTACACCGACGAGCAGGCGAAGGAGACGCCGGACGAGGCCAAGCTCGCCGAGCTCCAGGCCGATTACGAGGAAGCCGGCAGCACCTACAGCGAGTTCTGCAGCTAGGCAGCTGCCACGGACCGGACCCGGCCTCCTGGGCTACAGGCTGGCCGGGTCCGTGTTGGCACCGCAGAGGATCACGGCAACGCGCTCGTCCGGGCGCGGCCTGTAGGCGCCGCTGGTGAGGGCAGCATAGGCGGCCGCGGCGCCATGCTCCACCACCATCCGGTAGGTATTCCAGAGCTGGGTTCGCGCCGCCACAATGTGGTGGTCGGACACCAGGACGCTTTCGACGCCGGTGCGGACCGCCACGGAGAAACCGATGTCGCCGATGCGGCGGGCTCCCAGCGAATCGGCCGCGACACCGGACACTGCCACATCCACCGGCTCTCCCGCGGCAAGGCACTGTGAAGGTGGGCGCACCGTGCGGTTCCACGGCCACCACTTTTGCCTGGCCTTCCACGGCAGCCGCAACACCTGCCATCAGTCCGCCGCCGCCGACAGCCACCAGGACGGTTTCGACGCCGGGCACCTGTTCCAGCAGTTCGGAGCCAACGGTTCCGGCGCCCGCCGCGATTTCTGGCTGGTCGTAGGCGTGGCAGTACACCGCACCGGTTTCCCGGGCGTAGGCCACCGCGGCCTGGTAGGCCTCGGCATACTCCGCGCCGCCCTGCACCACCGTGGCGCCGATGGCCTTGAGCTTTTGGACTTTGACCTCGGGTGCTGCGGCGGGAACGAACACCGTGGCGGGGACGCCAAGCTGGGCTGCCGCGTAGGCGTTGGCGAGGCCCGCATTTCCGCCGGAGGCCACCACCACGCCCACATCAGGCCGGAGCTCGCCGCGTTCCTTGCTGGCCAGGATCCGGTTCAGCGCACCCCTGGCCTTGAAAGTCCCGGTGTGCTGCATGAACTCGCATTTGAACCAGGCCTGCCCGGGGAACGCGTCCCGGTCGGCCTCCACAACGGGTGTCAGGCGGGTGAGGCCGGCGGTCCGGTCCGCAGCCTCGTCAACGTGGGTACGGGTGATCACGTCAGACTTCGTCGTCCCAGGTTCCCGGCTCGTCGAGGGCTTCCTCGGGCTTGTGCTCCTGCCTCGGCTCTCCGCTGCGACGTACGACGCCGGGACCGTACCACCTGCATGGGCCTGCTGCTCCTCGCGGATGTTGGATGCGCCCGGCAGTTCGGGGTGCTGCCCGCTTTGCGGAGCTTCCGTCCCCTGTCCGGGGGCGGTCTTGGCTTCGTCGGGGTCGCCTGGGCCGCGGAGGTCTGCGTCGTTCAGGGGCTCGTCATTGGATGTGGTCATGGTCCTGCCTTTCACCTCGGGAAACTCGCTGCTTCCGGCCATGCTGGCCCGGCCGCTTTCCAGCCTACGTTTTCATGGGCCTGATCGCATGGAAGGGTGGAACCTGTGATTTGCCCGGGAAACCTGTGAAAAACGCCCGCCAGCTGTGAATCCACCCGCAACCGGGACGTCGCGGGAACGGGGGGCGTTAAACCCTTGGCAGAAGGAGGCCACGTGATCATTGTTCTTACCGGAATCGACGGTTCCGGCAAGTCCACGGCTGCCCATGCCCTGGTGAATTCCGTTGCGGCCCATGGCGGCAAGGCGGTGCTGCTGAACAACCACGCCGGCCGGCGCACCATGTCCGTCCTGTCGGCAAAAACGGGGATCCGCTTGCCCAAGCGCCTGGCCGAAGCACTCGAAACCACCTTCCGGGTGTGGAACGTGCTGGTTTCCCACCTGCGGGCAAGCCGCTTTGAGGGACTGGTGGTCATGGACCGGCACCTCTACTGCCAGCTCGCATTGCGGACCACAAAGGGACTGCCCCGAGGCCGCTTCCTGCCGTGGCTGCTGAAGGCACTTCCGGCGCCCGACGCCGTCGTCCATTTCGATATCCACCCCGGCGAGGCGCACCGGCGGATCATGGCCCGGGGAACGGATGACGAGACGCTGGAGGACCTCATCGCTTTCCGGGATGCCTACCAGCAACTGCCGGAATATCAGGACTTCGTGAAGGTGGACGCTACCTTGCCGCCGGCGGAACTGGCCCGGCAGCTGGAGCAGCTCATTGTGAAAGGGCAGCAGCTGCCCGCCCCGCCGGCCGGCGCCTAAGTTCGGGACCTCGAGAAGCAGAGGAGGGCGGGCAGGACCAACTGGTCCTGCCCGCCCTTTCTGGTTGGATCAGCGACTAGCGCGACGCTGTCGGCGAGGCCGTCGACGTCTCCATGTCCTCGGTCTCCGTGGCCATCGGTGACGCCGTGTCATCCGGCGAGGCCGTGGACGTAGCGGTTGACGTGGACGTGGAGGTGGACGTCGGGCTGGAAGTGGCGCCGCCGTCGTCGTCGGCCTGCTCAAGCACCTCGTTGATGAGGTCCTCCAGCTCCTTCTGGTCCGTGTCGCCCAGCTCGGCGCCGCTCTTGGTGGCGACCACCAGCAGCCGTCCCTCCGCAGCGGAAACCTGCATCAGCTTCTGCTGATTGTCCCCGCTGCGGGTGCTGAGGGTGGCGAACGTCTCGTCGGCATCCGTCTCCGCCTGCAGCTCCTCGCTGGAAACCTCGTAGCTCTGGCCCAGGGCCTCGACCTTGAAGGTGGCGCACTGGTCCATCTTGCCCTTGATGCCGGTGAGGACCTGCTCGGCGTCCTCCCCTTCGCCGCTGGACTGCGCGGACAGGGTGCGGGGCTGGTTGCCTTCGGAAATCGCCACGGCCACCTCGCCGTTCTCCACGGTGTCCAGAAGGCCGGCGGTGGCGATGTCCTTGCAGTCTTCCGGGTCCACCGTCGCGGTGCTCAACAGCAGGTTCGCGATGTTCCCGCCCTGGTCCACCTGCTCCTTGGAGTAGAGCTTCAGCTCGTTGCCGTCCGCGTCGGTCTTGCCGGAGATGAGCTCGCGCAGCTCATCCTCCGTATAGACCTTCTCTTCCTCGGTAGGTGAGGGCGAGGCCGTCGCGGTGGCAGTGGGGCTGGCCGTGCCGCCTCCTCCGCCGGTGCAGCCGGCCAAGGCCAGCATCGCCGCGGTCATCAATCCAAGCGCAGGAACTTTTCGCATGAGTACAACCCTTTCGAAAATAGCAAGCATGCTTAGTGTTTCCACCCTAAAGGGTGCAGCAGGCAGAGGGAAATAACAGGCGGATAACTTTGGCAATATGGAATAATCCGAGGTAGTGGTCCGCACCGGACCGCTCCACAGACAAGAGGGGCAACAGTGTCCGCCACAACTACCGGCACCGAGGCGGCGAGGGCGGCCATCAACAACTCCCAGGTCCCCAAGCACGAGCAGCTTCGGATGATCATCCTGCGGCTGGCCAAGGAGGAGCTGGGGCCCGGCGCCAGGCTGCCCAGCGAGCGGACCCTCATGGACTCCTACGGCGTCAGCCGCATCACCGTCCGCGCGGCAATAGGCCGCCTGGTCAACGAAGGGCACTTGGTCCGGGTTCCGGCCAAGGGAACGTTCGTGGCGGACTCCCCCGTCCAGTCCACGCTGCACCTGGCGTCCTTCACCCAGGAAATGGAGGCCATGGGCCACGTCCCCAGCACCGTAGTGCTGGTGGCGGAGTCAGCCGCGGCGCCCGACGATACAGCGGAGGCACTGAGCCTCCCCCGGGGGTCCGAGGCCATCCACCTGCGCCGGCTCCGCCTGGCGGACGGCCGCCCGGTCAGTGTTGACGACGCCTGGTACAACCCGGAGCACGCCGCCGGACTCCTGGACATCGACCTGACCGGCTCGGTCTACAAGGCCCTGGCCGCCCAGTTCGGCCACCAGATCGACCGGGCACGCCAAAGCGTCCGGTCCGAGGGCGCCCCCGCCGATGTGGGGGCGCTCCTCGGCACCGGAACGGGTGCGCCGGTCCTGGCCTTCGACCGGGTTTCCTACTCGGGCGCCCTGGCGATTGAGCACTCGCGCTCCTGGTACCGGTCCGACCGCTACTCGCTCAACATGGAAGTCCGGCTCTAGGCCGGACGTCGGTCAGTCCAACGAAAACAGGCTGGCTCCCGCTGACACAGTGCCGTCAGCCAGCAGCGTTGCCGTGTCCGGCTTGGTGTCGAGCACGACGACGGGACTCACCATCGAGTAGCCGGCCGCCAGGGCGGGGGCCGGGTCCACATGCATGACAGGCTCACCGGCCGCGACGGTGTCGCCCTGCGCGATCAGCAGCTTGAAGCCGTCGCCCTTGAGCTTCACGGTGTCGATGCCCACGTGCGTCAGCACGCCGCGGCCCGATTCGCCGACCACCACAAAGGCGTGCGGCAGGAGCTTGACCACCTTTCCCGCCAGGGGGGACACGACGTCGAACGCCTCACCGGCAGGGGGTTCAACGGCCGCGCCGGAACCCACCATCTGCCCCGCGAACACGGGATCGGGAACGTCTGACAGCTGCACCACTGCCCCGCTGATGGGGGCGAGGACCACCATGGACTCCGCCACTAGAGGAGGTCCTCGATGTCTTCGGCCAGGGAGTCGGCTTCGGGGCCGACGATCACCTGGACTGCGGTGCCGGCGGTGAGCACGCCGTGGGCCCCGGCGGCCTTCAGGGACGCCTCGTTCACCAGCGAGCCATCCTTCACCTCGGTGCGGAGGCGGGTGATGCAGGCTTCCACCTCGACGATGTTGGCGGCTCCGCCCAGGCCTTCAATAATCTTCTCTGCTTTGGACATTGCTGCCCTTTCTGACGGTGCCCGCACGGGAGCACTTCCTCAGCACCGGACCGGCGGTCCGGTGCGACCAATTCTGGCTTCCCCTCCTTCGAACCAACAGTCCCGACGGTGTTTTCCGCCGATCTTGACAGCCGGTCGTGGGATGAATCACACTGAACTGGTCATAACCAGACAGTACCGGCTGGAACCGTCACTTCACAAGCCCCCATCCCCAACCCGCAGAGGTGTACCCATGTCAACATCCGAGACCACGGCCTTGGCTCCGGAGAAGAAGCCAAACCGCGCCTTCGCCACCCTTCAGCGGCTGGGCCGCTGCCTCATGCTTCCCATCGCCGTGCTGCCCGCGGCGGGCCTGCTGCTGCGCATCGGGCAGCCGGACCTGCTCGGCGCCATTCCCGGCTTCGAAGGCGGCGCCGCCGTCATCTCCGCCGCAGGCAACGCGGTATTCACCTGGCTGCCGCTCATCTTCGCCGTCGGCATCGCCATCGGCTGGGCCAAGAAGGCAGACGGCTCCACCGCCCTGGCCGCCGTGGTGGGCTACATGGTGATCGACGGCGTCTTCAAGGCGATGTCACCGCTGGTCCTCGCCGGGCAGGTGGACCCAGCCGGCAAACAGGCCGTGATCAACTACGGCGTCCTCGCCGGCATCGTGGTGGGCCTGCTCTCCGCCGGACTGTGGCAACGGTTCTACCGCACCAAGCTGCCCGACTTCCTGGGCTTCTTCAGCGGCCGCCGCCTGGTGCCCATCCTGACATCCGTCACCAGCCTGGTTGCCGGCGTCGTGCTTGCCCTCTTCTACCCGCTCTTCAACGCCGGCCTCTCCGCAGCCGGCCAGGCCGTTGCCGGCAACCCGGAACTCGGTGGAGGCATCTACGGCTTCGCCAACCGCATGCTCCTCCCCGCAGGTCTGCACCACATCCTCAACTCCGGCCTGTGGTTCCTGATCGGCGACTTCACGGACGCCTCCGGGCAGCTGGTCCGCGGCGACCTCAACCGCTTCTTCGCCGGCGACCCCGCGGCAGGCGTCTTCATGACCGGATTCTTCCCCATCATGATGTTCGGCCTGCCGGCGGCTGCCCTCGCCATGTGGCGCCACGCCAAGCCCTCGCAGAAGAAGATCGTGGGCGGCATCATGCTCTCCACCGCGCTCACGGCATTCTTCACGGGCATCACCGAACCGCTTGAGTACGCGTTCATGTTCGTGGCCTTCCCGCTCTACATCGTCCACGCGGTGCTGACCGGCACGTCGATGGCCCTGGTCAACGCCCTGGACATCCATCACGGCTTCACGTTCTCGGCGGGTTTGATCGACTTTGTCCTCAACTTCGGGAAGTCGCAGAACGGCTGGATGCTCATTCCGATCGGGCTGGGCTACGCGGTGGTCTACTACTTCCTGTTCTCGTTCGTCATCAAACGCTGGAACCTGCGCACCCCCGGCCGTGAGGACGACGAAGTCACGGTGGACACCGAGGCCGCCAAGTAAGCACACCCCCCTGCTCCGTCCACCAACCCGAAAGCACTCCCGCATGGAAATCATCATCCTTCCCACCGCTGACGACGTGGCCCGCACGGCCGCAGACGCCATCGAGGAACAGGTCCGCCGCGGCCCGTCCGTCCTGGGGCTGGCCACCGGCTCCACGCCGCTGGGCACGTACCAGGAGCTCATCGCCCGGCACCGCACGGGCGGCCTGAGTTTCGCACAGGCGCAGGGCTTCCTCCTCGACGAGTACGTGGGGCTGCCCGCTGCCCACCCGCAGTCCTACCACTCGGTGATCCGGGATGAGTTCACCGCCAGCGTTGACTTCGCCCCGGACGCTGTGCACGGACTGGACGGGATGGCGGAGGATCCCGAGGCCGAGGCCGCCCGGTACGAGGGCCTGATAGCAGCGGCGGGCGGGGTGGACATCCAGATCCTGGGCATCGGCACGGACGGGCATGTGGGGTTCAACGAACCCATGTCCTCGCTGGGCTCAAGGACCCGGATCAAGACCCTCACCCGGCAGACCCGGCAGGACAACGCCCGCTTCTTCGACTCCGCGGACGACGTCCCGGACCATGTCCTGACCCAGGGCCTGGGCACCATCCGCGAGGCCCGGCACCTGCTGCTGCTCGCGATGGGCGAGGCGAAGGCGGAAGCCATCGCCGCCGCCGTCGAAGGTCCGGTCGCGGCAATCTGCCCGGCGTCGGCACTGCAACTGCACCCGCACGTGTCCGTCCTGGTGGATGAGTCCGCGGCCTCCCGGCTGGCGCACCGGGAGTACTACACGGACACCTTCGGACGGAAGCCGGCATGGCAGGGACTGTGAGCACGGAGCGGGCCGTTATCGCTCCTGAACTTGAACTCGCTGTGGAGGACGCCGACGGCGTGCGGCTGGCTGCCGCCGCCGGCGCCGCCCGGGTGGAACTCTGCGCGGCCCTGGCCGAGACGGAGGGCATCACGCCGAGCATCGCCGCAGTGGAGCAGGCCTGCAGTGTGTGCCTCCCGGTCCACGTCCTGGTGCGGCCCCGCCCCGGCAACTTCACCTACTCGGCCGGCGAGCTTGCGGTGATCGAGCGCGACGTGGCGGCGGCCATGGATGCCGGCGCCGCCGGCGTGGTGGTCGGGGTCCTGGCGGCCGACGGCGGACCGGACACCTCCGCCGTCGGACGCATTACCGAGGTGGCGCGGCGCTACAAACCGGCCGCCGAGGTGACGTTCCACCGGGCCTTCGACGCCGCCCTTGCGGCCGGCTTCGACCCGGCGGAAGCCCTGGCCCGGCTGGAGAAAGCCGGGGTTGACCGTGTCCTGACCAGCGGCGGCAGCCCGGACTGCGCACTGGGCCTTGGCATGATCGCCCGGCTGGTGGAGCTGGGACGGATCCACGCGCCGTCGGTCCAGGTCATGGCCGGCGGCGGAGTGACGCTGGAACTGGTACCGTCGCTGCTCGAAAGCGGCGTCCGGGCGGTCCATACTTCCGCACGGGCACGCCGCGGACTCTCCGGCGCGGACCGGGTGGCCAACGCCGACCCTGCCCTGGCTGCGGCGATGGCCGCGGCAGTGGCCAGGGGATCCATGGGGACACCCACTGCGGGAGGCACGGAAGCATGAGCAACGAAGTGGTCCTTCGCGGCCGGATCGTCACCGGAAGCATGGACATTGCCGACGGGGTCATAGCGGCCGACGCCGGCCGCGTCACTTATTCCGGGCCGGCGTCCGAATACCGCGGAAAGGCAGGGCCCGCGACCGACAACATCCTGCTGCCCGGACTGGTGGACCTGCACTGCCACGGCGCCAACGGCTCCGACTTCTCTGACGGCTCGGCTGACGGCGCCCGGTCGGCGGCCCGCTACCTGCACAGCCGCGGCACCACCACCCTGCTGGCCAGCCTGGTGACAGGCTCGCCAGCAAACCTGGTGCGGAACCTCTCTGTGCTGCGGACCCTGACAGCGGAAGGACTCATTGCCGGCTCCCACCTCGAAGGCCCCTTCCTGGCGGCAGGGCAGTGCGGCGCCCACGACCCCTCGCTGCTCCTCGAACCGGATCCGGCCCTGGTGACCGAACTGCTTGAAGCCGCCGGGCCATCCCTGGCGTCCATGACCTTGGCGGCCGAGCTTCCCGGGGCATCCGGCCTGGTGGAGCTGCTGGCACCACGCGGCATCATCCCGTCCCTGGGGCACACCGCCGCACACACGGCCGCCGCTGCCGGGTTCCTGGAGCACGCTGCCGCCGCACTGTCTGCTCCGTCCAATCCAACCGGCCGGTTCAGGCCGACCGTCACGCACCTGTTCAATGCGATGCCCGCCCTGCACCACCGCTCCCCCGGCCCGGTCTCGGCCAGCCTCAGCGCTGCCCGGGCAGGCAATGCGGTGGTGGAACTCATTGCCGACGGCGTGCACCTGGCGCCGGAAACGGTCAAGCTGGTGTTCGACCTGGTGGGCGCGGAAAACATCGCCCTGGTCACCGACTCGATGGCGGCAACCGGCCTGCAGGACGGGGCATACCAGCTGGGTTCCCTGGCCGTCACCGTCGACCATGGTGTGGCGCGCGTGGACAGCACCGGGGCCATCGCCGGCGGAACCGCCACCTTGCTGGACGTTGTGCGGACCACCGTTGCCGCGGGTGTCCCGCTGCAGGACGCCGTCCTGTCGGCGACAGCCGTTCCGGCCGCAGTCCTCGGCTTGTCCTCGCAGGCGGGCGACCTCCGCGCGGGCCTGCCCGCGGACGTCGTCGTTGTCGGCCCGGGCCTCACCCTGGCGGGCGTTCTGCGCCGGGGCGAATGGGTGGCTGCCCTCGCGCCCACAGCGTAGTGCGGCTGCATTCCTGCGGGTGACCGATGCGGGGGCCGGCGTTAGGGCAGGGCAGGAAATGTCGGACCCTCCCGCGATGATTTAGGTATGGGAAACAGCGCGGTCATAGCAGCACCGATGGAAGGTGCTTTTGCCTCCATGGCTGCCCTGAACGCGCTGTTCCTTGAAGAGGAAGCGCTCGCGGCTGCTTCGGCGGGAGCTGATGGCGGCGCCGGCGTTGATCTTTTGGACCGGCTCTACCGGGTCCGGTTGGAACGGCTGGGCCTGGAAAAGCGGCTTGAGGCACAGGTCGCCGCGCTCACGGCCCGCGACGCCGCCCAGTCCCTCGACCTGCAGCAGGCCATGACCCCGCCCGACGCCTCCACCCACGACCGTACGTGCGCGGAAATATCGGCAGTGGAAGAAATCGCTGGGATCCTGACCATCAGTTCCGGAGCAGCAGGGGCGTTCCTGTCCCAGGCCCGGCAGGTCTGTTCCCTCCCATCCGTGTACGAGGCCCTGTCCACCGGGTCCTTGTCCTGGCAGGGCGCCAGGATCATCGCCGACGAAACCGAGAACCTGGACCATCCCGCCGCCGTCGCCCTCGCGGACCACTTCCTGGACCCGGACGCGCCGAATCCGGCCCGGGGCTGTCCGGCTGGGCAGCTGGTGCCTTCACGGTTGAGGTCGAAGGTGCGGGCCTGGCGGGAGCGGCATCATCCGGAGTCGATCGAGAAACGGCACGCCAAGGGCGTCGCGG
>NZ_AOFD01000005.1 GCF_000332815.1 Arthrobacter nitrophenolicus | reverse complement strand
GACCAAAGTGGTGCGCCACTCGTTCAGCTGCCCGGACCGGAACGCGGCGAACGTCCGCGGCATCCCCGTCAAGGCTTTCGCCGTACCCAAAAGCCGTCCGCCCTTGGCGGGGGATTCCCGCCGCGCCAGCGCAATCTGGGCAGCCACCCCGGCGCCCTGCTCCTCGGCCGGGACACCGGCCGCGGCCTGGACCCGCCGCTGGAACCCATCAAAGGCGACAGTGATCTCGGCCTGCCGGGCAGCGGCCAGGGACTTCACATCCTCCAGCTGCCGCAACTGGTCAATCATCCCCGGCCCCTCAGGGGCGACAGGCACAGCAGCCAGAACCGCCAAGGCATCGGCGATCGTCGGGACACCACCGCGCCCCGACCACATCCCTGCCAACGCTCCAACCGCTTCCATGAACAAAGTCTTCCAGCAGGGTGTGACAAAAGAGAGGCGCCAGCTTGCTATGTGGAAACCGGGAAGTACCCCTGGATATGGTGCGACGACGGCGCCAGATAGGCGCCGCCGTCGCGGTCTGCCGGACCGGTAGAAGAAGCCTTAGGCCTCCTCGGCGATCACAGCCACTCCGCCGGCAGGCACAATTCCCGAGAAGGCGTCACCTGTCAGCAGGTCCCTTCCCGAAGCCTGCACAGACGCGCCGGAGCGGGTGTGGTTGATGGCGAACAGGAAGCTCCCGCCACCGGCAGCGCGGCGCCGCACCACTTCAACGCCGGGGTCGGCCACGGCGGCGGGTGCGACGCCCGAATCGGCAAGGAGCCGGTCCACCACAGCCTCGATGCCGTCCGGGTCGGGGAAGGTTGCCAGGTACCAGGCAGCGCCCCTGCCCACCGCCCGCCGGGTCAGGGACGGGACGCCCTCCAGGGGGTATTCGGTAAAGGTCTGGATCGTTTCGGCGTCCACCGCGTGCACGTGCTCGCTCCACACTAAGGAGACGGACCCGTCGCTCAGCTTGAGCCGGGAACCCTCGAGCAGGGGATGGAACTCCTCCACCCGCACTCCCAACAGTTCCCGGAAGGCGCTCGGGTAGCCGCCCAGCCGCACGTGGTCCTTCTCGTCCACGATCCCGCTGAAGTAGCTGACCAAAACCGTGGCACCGGACTCAGCCGCCGCGGCTATATTGGCGGCGGCCTCATCGGTCACCGAGTACAGCGTGCAGACGAGCACCAGGTCGTAATCCTCCAGAGGCGCCGATGGGTGCGCCATGTCAACAGCGACGCCCCGCAGGTACAGCGAGCGGTGGAAGGCGCGCAGCAGGTCCAGGTACCGGACGTCGATGCTGGGCTTCGAATCGATCTCGCTGGCCCACCAGGCCTCGTAGTCGAAGACAATGGCGGCCCGGGACTCCACCCGTGAACCGCGGACCGGCTCAAGGAGCTTGAGGGCGGCGCCCAGGTCCACCACCTCGCGCCAGACGCGCGTGTCCCGCCCGCCGTGCGGCACCATGGCGGAGTGGAACTTCTCCGATCCGGCGAAGCTCTGCCGCCACTGGAAGAACATCACGGCATCCGCGCCGCGGGCCACGTGGGCGAGGGAGTTGCGCAGCATTTCGCCGGGCATCTTCGGCTGGTTGCGCGGCTGCCAGTTGACGGCCGACGTCGAATGTTCCATCAGGATCCACGGGTCGCCGCCTGCGATTCCACGGGTGAGGTCCGCGCTGAACGCGAGTTCGACGTGGCGTTCCGGATCCGCGGCCACCAGGTAGTGGTCGTTGGCAATGACGTCCAGGTCCTTGGCCCAGTCAAAGTAGTCCATGGCCTTGGTGGCGCTCGAAGCCATCAGGTTGGTGGTGCACGGAACGTGGGGGGTGACGTCGCGCAGGACGGCCATGAGGCCGCGGTAGTAGTCCATCAGGGCCCAGGAGTTGAACCGCTGGAAGTCCAGCTGCTGGCCGGGGTTCAGTGTGCTGGGTGCGACGCCGGGAGGCAGGATCTCCTCAAACGATGCGTAGTTCTGGCTCCAGAATGCCGTGCCCCACGCCGCGTTCAGCGCCTCGATGCTGCCGTAACGGCGCTCCAGCCAGCCGCGGAATGCTGCCGCGTCCTCCTCGCCGTGGAACTCGGAGACGTGGCAGCCCAGCTCGTTGTCCACGTGCCAGAGTGCCAGTGCCGGGTGGTCTTTGTACCGCTCTGCCAGCGCCAGGGTGATGCCCTTGGCGTAGCGGCGGTAAACGGCCGACGACGGCGTGTAGTGCCGCCGCGAGCCCGGTCCCAGCACCGTTCCGTCAGCCGTGACCGGCAGGATCTCCGGATGCTTGCGGACCAGCCACGCGGGCGGTGCAGCGGTGGCGGTGGCCAGGGCCACCTTGACCCCGATGCCGGCGAGGTTGTCCAGCACCTCGTCGAGCCAGCCGAAATCGTACTGTCCTTCAACAGGCTCCAGCAGTGCCCAGGAGAAAATCCCGACGCTGAGGAAATTCACGCCGGCTTCCTGCATCAGTTCCAGATCCTCCAGCCGGACGCTGACGGGCCACTGCTCCGGGTTGTAGTCGCCGCCGAAGGCGATGCCTTCGATGTTGTTCCAAACGCTGGCCGGGCTGGAAATAGCCGGGATTGTCATGGGACTCCTATGTCTGCTGCGGGGATGGAACCGGGAGGAACATCAGATGTTTGGAAAACGCTTGCCCAAACTCGGGAATGGCTATATTGTATCGTTTCAGAAGCCGTGTAAGCCAGCTCACTACTCACGTTGTAGATGAGATCAGGGATTGCACACATTGAGCAAGGAGGCTCCCGTGATCAACAGAAGGCATTTCCTCACCACCGTCGCAGTCGGCACTGCATCTGCCGGCGTTCTGGCCGCGTGCGGTACCGGGTCCAGCACCTCGGGACAGACCGGTTCCGCCGAAAACCCCGTCACCATCAACTACACCTGGTGGGGCAACGATGACCGCGCCGAGCGCACCCGCAAGGCCATCGCCCTGTTCGAGGAGAAGAACCCGGACATCAAGGTTAACGGCAACTTCACCGACTTCGCCGGCTACTGGCAGAAGCGCGCCACCGAAGCTGCCGGCGGCGGCCTGCCGGACGTCATGCAGTGGGACCTGTCCTACCTGCGCGACTACGGCCAGCGCAACCAGCTCCTTGACCTGAGCACCGTCAACATCAACACGGACGCCTTCGAGAAGTCCCTCCTGCCCTCGGGCCAGATCAAGGGCAAGACCTACGGCATCCCCACCAGCACCAATGCCTTCGCCGTCTACTACGACCCCGCCAAGCTCGCCTCCCTGGGCATCGCCGAGCCGGACGGCAGCTGGACCTACAAGGAGTTCAACGAGTTCCTCACTGAAGTGGGCACCAAGAGCAACGGTGCGATCTTCGGCGGCACCGACTACACCGGCGTCTGGTGGATGTTCAACATCTGGCTGCGCCAGAACAACATCCAGGCCTTCACCGAAGACGGCAAGCTCGGCTTCACCAAGGACGACCTAAAGAAATGGTGGAACCTCACCGCCGACCTTCGCGGCACCGGCGCCATCGTTTCGGAAGAGCGCGTCACCCAGCTGGCACCGAAGTCGCCGTTCGGCTCCAACGTCACCGCCACAGAGGTCACCTGGGACAACTTCATGGCAGGCTACCTCGCGGACAGCGGCGCCAAGGAGCTCAAGCTTGCCCCGGTCCCCTCCGACGACCCGGACAACCTGGGCCTGTTCCTCAAGCCCTCCATGCTGATGGTGGCCAGCGCCAAGACCAAGTTCAAGGACGCCGCTGCCCGCTTCATCGACTTCATGGTCAACGACCCCGAGGTCGGCCAGATCTTCAAAACCTCCCGCGGCGTGCCCGCATCCAAGACCCAGCGCGACGGCACCACCTTCGAGGGCACCGATAAGCTGGTTGTCGATTACGAAAAGTCCATCGAGAAGTACCTCAAGGACGCTCCCGAGCCGCCCATCGTCGGCTTCGGCACGCTTGAAGCCTCCTTCAAGCGCATCGCCTCCGACCTGAACTACGGCAAGCTGGACATCAACGGGGCCACCGACGCCTGGTTCAAGGAAGCCGAAGACCTTATCAAGCAGAACGCCTGATCCAGGCACCCGCCTGATTCTCGCTTCATGACTGACGGATTGAACTCGTGACTCAAAGCCCAACCCTGAGCAGGCGTTCGACGACGTCCGCCCCCGCGCAGCTTCGCAAGTCGAAGCAGCGCGGGGCGGACGCCCGCGCCGGCTACACCTTCCTGCTGCCCTGGCTGCTGGGGTTCATTGCCCTCACCGTTGGGCCGATGATCTCCTCGTTGTACCTGTCCTTCACCAACTACAACCTGTTCGAGCCGCCCAAGTGGATCGGCCTGGACAACTACACCACCCTGTTCCAGGACGAACGGTTCCTGCAGTCGGTGGGCGTGACCGTGGGTTACGTGGTCTTCGGTACCCCGCTGAAGCTCGCGGCCGCGCTGGCGGTGGCCATGCTGCTGAACAGCAAGCGCCGCGGCCAGGGCTTCTACCGTTCCGCGTTCTACGCACCCTCCCTGATCGGCGCGTCCGTGTCCATCGCCATCGTCTGGAAGGCCATGTTCGGCGACTCCGGTCCGGTGGACCAGGGCCTGTCGTTCTTCGGCATCAACCTCGGCGGCTGGGTGGGCAACCCGTCCATGACCATGCCGATGTTCATCCTCCTGACCGTCTGGCAGTTCGGCGCCCCGATGGTGATCTTCCTGGCCGGCCTGAAGCAGATCCCGAACGAACTCTACGAAGCGGCGTCGATGGACGGCGCGGGTCCGGTGCGGAAGTTCTTCAACATCACCTGGCCCATGCTCTCCCCGGTGATCTTCTTCAACCTCCTGATGGAAACCATCCACGCGTTCCAGATCTTCGCCTCGGCCTACATCATTTCCAACGGTGAAGGCGGCCCCGCCGGCTCCACCCTCTTCTACACCCTCTACCTGTACCTGCGCGGCTTCAGCGACTTCCGGATGGGCTACGCCTCGGCAATGGCCTGGCTCCTGGTGATCGTGGTGGGCATCATTACCCTGATCTTCTTCCGCACGTCCAAGTCCTGGGTCCACTACAGCGGTGATGCAAAATGACAACCATGGCAACCCCCACGCAGTCCGCCCCGGACGCCTCCGCCCCGGTCTACAACCCGAAATCGGAGTCAGCGGGCGCGAAGCGGGCCAAGAGCCTGGCCTTCCATGCGGTCGCGCTGCTCCTCACGGCGGTGGTGCTCTACCCCGGCCTGTGGATGATCGCCTCCTCGTTCAAGCCGAACTCCGAGATCGGCGGCGCGAACACGTCGCTGTGGTCCAGCAACTTCAGCTTCGACAACTTCGTCACGGCCATGGACGGCATCGGCGGTGTGTCCACCCTCCAGTTCTTCACCAACTCCCTGGTCCTGGCACTGGGCGCCGTGGTGGGCACCATCCTGTCCGCATCGGTCTCGGCCTACGCATTCGCCCGGATCAAGTTCCCCGGCCGCGGCATCTTCTTCGGCATGATGATCGCCACCCTGCTGCTGCCGTTCCACGTGGTGATCATTCCGCAGTACATCATCTTCCAGCAGCTGGGCCTGGTGGACACCTACATCCCGCTGCTGATCGGCAAGTTCCTGGCCGCGGACGCGTTCTTCGTCTTCCTGATGGTCCAGTTCATGCGGAACCTGCCCGCCGAACTGGACGAGGCGGCACGGATCGACGGCGCCGGGCACGTCCGGATCTTCACCTCCATCATGCTCCCGCTGATGAAGCCGGCCCTGATCTCCACCTCGATCTTCTCCTTCATCTGGAGCTGGAACGACTTCCTGGGGCCGCTGCTCTACCTGAACACCCCGGAAAAGTACCCGTTGCCGCTGGCCCTGCGGCTCTTCGTGGACCAGACCCAGTCCTCGGACTACGGTGCCATGATCGCGATGTCCGTCCTGGCCCTACTCCCGGTCCTGATATTCTTCCTGATCTTCCAGCGGTACATTGTTGAAGGCGTTTCCACCCAGGGCCTCAAGGGCTGACGGAGACAGGAATGAGCATCATGGACAGCACCACCCCCGCATCCAGCCACCACCAGCCCATTCCGGTGAACCGGTTCGCCCTGTTCTCCGAGACCCTCCTGGCAGGGCTGCTGGTGCTGGCGCTGTCCCTTCCGCTGGTCACCATCCCCGCCGCCTACGCGGCGGGGATCGCCCACCTGGAACGGCACCTCGCCGGCCGCGACGATTCCGTCCGCGGCCTCTGGGGCACCTTCCGCGCTGCCCTGCCCGGCAGCTGGAAGCTCGGCCTGCTCACCGCGGCGGCCGCCGTCGTGATTGTCCTTAACCTGCTGCTGGCCTGGGTGGGCCAGCTGCCCGGCCGGGAAGTGGTCCTGCCGGCAACGCTGCTCCTGGCCGGCTGCGGTGCCATCCTGCTGCTGCGCACCACCGCCGCCTGGTCGGACACTGCCGGTACGGGCACCGACGCGGGAGGCGCCTGGCGCTCCGCGCTGGAAACCGGAAAAGCGCTGTCCCTCCAGGACTGGACCGGCTCGCTCCTGCTGGCCGCGGCCCTCTTCGGCGCCGTGGTCTTCGTCTGGATGCTGGTGGCACTGTTCGTCGTGGTTCCCGGCACACTGATCCTCGCCGCCGCCGCAGTGAAACTCCGCTCACACCGGGCCTGACGGCCCCCTCCAACGCCCTTCCGGCGCCGGCCTCCCGCCGGCGCCGGAACTATTTCCCCGTCTTCCCAGATATTGAGTTGAGTCCCCGACGTGCCTTCCGAGCGCCAGCGTTCCGAACAGTCCACCCGCCCGCCTGAAAGTGCCGCCCGCTGGTACCACCCGCTGAAGCAGCACAACTACCGGCTCTTCCTGGGCATGCAGCTGGCGGGAAGCGTCGGCGTCTGGATGCAGCGGCTGGCCCAGGACTGGCTGGTGCTCCAGCTGACCGCGAGCCCCGCGGCCGTGGGCGTCGCCGTCGCCCTGCAGTTCCTGCCCATGCTGGTGGTGGGACCCCTCGCCGGGCTGGTTGTGGACCTCTTCCCCAAGCGCCGGATCATGATGGTCTGCCAGTCCGTGATCGTGCTGCTCGCCCTGGGCCTGGCAGCCTGGGTGGCCAGCGGAGCCATCACCGTCTGGGCTGTATACGCAAGCTGCGTTGCGCTGGGGATCACCGCCGCCATCGACCAGCCCGCGCGGCAGGTGTTCGTGAACGAGGTGGTGGGCGACGCCGCCCTCCGGCCTGCCATCGGCCTGAACAACGCGCTGGCGCAGCTTGGCGCCATGGCCGGACCTGCCCTTAGCGGCGTGCTCATCGCCCAGGCCGGCCCGGCCGCTGCCTTCGCTGCCAACGCCCTGACCGGCGTGCTGGTGCTGGGGCTGATCATCGGCATGCGGGCCTCGGAACTTCATCCCGGCACTCCCGCCCAACGGGGCCGCGGGCAGCTGCTCGCGGGCTTCCGCTACGTCCGGGACCGGCCGCGCCTGCTGCTCCTGATCCTGCTGGCCGGGCTCCTGGGTGCCTTCGGCATGAACGGGCCCGTGGTCCTGGCAGCCTTCGCGGACCGGGTCTGGCACAACGGCGTGGAGGGCTTTGGCCTGTTCAATACCGTCAGCGCCGTCGGTGCCCTCGCCGGTGCCCTGCTCGCTGCCCGGCTGAAGAACATGGGACGCAAGGGCATTGTGGCGTCGGCCGGCCTTTTCGGGCTGTCCCAGCTGCTGGCTGCCCTGATGCCCAACCTGCTGCTCTTCACGGCCATGCTGGTGGTGGTGGGCCTCATGACGCTCCTCTTCCTCACCAGCGCCGCCACCGCGGTCCAGCTCGAGGCCGGCCCGGCCATCCGCGGCCGGGTCATGGCGCTGTACCTGCCGCTGCTCCTCGGCGGGCATGCCCTGGGCGGGCTCCTCGCCGGCTGGCTGACGGAACAGTTCGGAGTGCGCGCCGGTCTGGTGGTGACGGGCGGGCTGGGCATGCTGTCCGCCGCCGTCGTGGGCCTGCTGCTGTGGCTTCATGCCAGGCGCTCCCGCACGGCGTAAGACTGCACCCCAGGCCTTCCGCCGGTGCTGGCTCCGGGGTTATCGGGCGGGCTGCGTCCTGATGGTCCCGGCGGTTTTAGCCCGCCGGGAGGGAACCATTAGGACGCAGGAAGGGCGAATGGGGTGGGGGAGGACCCGGCCCACGGCAGGCCGAGTTCGCTGAAGGTGGCATGCTGCCGGCCGGCGCGTTCCAGCGCGTCTTCGATGCCCGTCACTACCGCGTGGGCTGCTTCGCCGTTACCCTCCCACCGGACGTAGGCGCCGTCGATGGGGGCCGGTTCCGGTGCGGTGCGGATGGCTTCCAGGACCAGCATGAAGGCGCCGCTGTCCACGGCCGAGCTGAGCAGGGGAACGCCGCGGTTACGGTGCGCCAGCAGGTTCTCGGTGAGGTCGTCCCGGCCGTAGGTTTCCTCTGTGCGCCCGGACACCGTTTCGATGGCGAGGCGGTCCTCGGTGTAGTGGAAAACCGCGGTTCCTTCGGATCCCTGGAGCGTCACGTACGGCTCCACGGACTCGGTGGCACAAATGGTGAGGACGCAGGTGATGGGCAGGCCGAATGCGGTGCGGATCCGGATCACCGAGGTGTCGTCCGATTCGATGTCGTTGGCTCGGTACAGTTCAGTTTCCACGGACGCCACATCCGCCGTGGTGCGGGCCCCGGCAATCCGCAGGGCGGTTGCCACGGCATGGGCCAGGGGATTTGTGGCCACGCCGTCCACCACGTCCAC
Organism: Arthrobacter nitrophenolicus; assembly: GCF_000332815.1. Lineage (GTDB taxonomy): Bacteria > Actinomycetota > Actinomycetes > Actinomycetales > Micrococcaceae > Arthrobacter > Arthrobacter nitrophenolicus. Next base: position 127,724 of record NZ_AOFD01000005.1, on the reverse strand, counting down.
GCCGTTGATGCTGCGCTTACCCGCCCAGCGCGACCGCTTGTAGTAGGCCCTGTCGCGCACCCAGCGGCCGGTGGCCGAGATGCCCTGCAGGGTGCCGATCGTGCCGGCCGCCACCAACTCTTCGATGGCACGCAGGGCGTGTGAGCCGAGGCTTTGGAACCCTATCTGGACGCTCCTGCCCGAGGAGGCGGCGGCGTCAAGGAGGGTGTAGTAGTCGGCGAGCGAGGCCACCGGCGGCTTTTCCAGGTAGAGGTCGGCTTCCGTGGCCAGGGCGGCGAGTGCCAGCGGGGCATGGGTCTGGATGGGCGTTGCAACGATGATCACGTCCAGGTTCCGGGTGTCCGCCAGCAGTTCACTGAGCCCGGGAAAGACAACGGCCGACGCCGGCACGGACCGGGTGCCGGCGGTTGCGGGTCCGCCACGGCCACGAGGTCGACGGCGCCCGCCGCCTGGAGGCGTTCAAGGTTGCGGAGGTGGTGGGTGCCAAAGCCGTGGACACCTACCAGGGCAACACGGGCGGGTGCACTGTTCTCGCCGGCAGCGGCGGTGGAAGGCAGTACTCCGGGGGCCGGCGTTCCTTCCAATGCGTCCGGCGCGCGGGTGCCAGCTGGCGTTCCCATGGTTCTCCATTCCGCCCGAGGGCATGGCTCGTTGGCTTTCGATGGTGGGATTGCGGCAAGCGCTTTCCACCTTCAAGTGTGCGGCATCCCTCCCGCCGGCGTCCAGTAATGTAACGATTCAAAATATTGATTGACCGACCTCCACCGGCTGGTCTAGTTTCTGCAGAAACCGATTACCTGCACCAACCGCGCACTTGCGCTATCACTTTTGGTCCCCAAAGAGGGGATATAGGAACCAGTACTGATAGGGCAACGGGGTCAGACCAGAAAGACACCATGAAAATCCTGCTCGCCGGAGACTCAACCGTCGCCAACTGCCCCACGCAAGAATTCCCCATGAGCGGATGGGGAGGGCGCCTTGCGCCACTCACGCACACCTGGGCAGCCGTGCACAACTTCGCCAAGGGCGGGGCCAGCACCGAGTCCTTCCGGGACGAGGGATTGTGGGACAGCCTGTTGGCCGAGGCCGGCGAAGGCGACCTGGTGCTCATCCAGTTCGGCCACAACGACCAGAAAAAGCCGCACCTGGCGGCCCGCACCGGCTACGCCGCCAACCTGCGCACCATGGTCCGAGGTGCGGGAAAGGGGCGCGGCTCCGGTGCTGTGCACCTCCGTGGAGCGGCGGCACTTCCTGGACGGGCCGGCGTCGGACGCTGTCCTTGAGGAAAGCCTGGAGGACTATCCGGAGGTGGTCCGGGAGATTGCCCGGGATCTGGGAGTCGCCCTGATCGACCTCAACAGCTGGACGCGAAGCCTGTACGTGGGGCTGGGCCGCGGCGCATCCATCAGCCTGTTCTGCCACTTCGGCCCGGGCGAGCACGCCCACTGGCCGGACGGCCTCACGGACAACACCCACTTTTCACAGAAGGGCGCCTCCCTGGTGGCTGGGGAAGTTGCCCGGCAGCTGGCGCGCCTGGGCTTTGGCCCCGGTGCCGCCTCTCCGGCGCGGCCGCACGGCGCACGGCTTACGACGGCGGCCCGGGCCTGAGCGCCTTGTGATGCCCGCTTCCGAAGGTTCCTGCTGCCCGGCCCCTTCGGACGTGCGGCGCCTTACCCGGCGGCGGGTGACGCTGTGCTTTGCCGCACCACCAGCTCCGGGGTGAACACCACGGAGCGGTGTATGGGGTTCTGCGACTCCACCTCTTCGGTCAGCAGCTCAATGGCGGTACGCCCCAGCGCCTCGGTGGGCTGCCGGATGGAGGAGAGCGGAACCACGGCGGAGACGGCGAAGTCGATGTCGTCATAGCCGATCAGCGCAACGTCCTCGGGAATCCGGAACGTGTGGGTCATGGTCAGCGACTGCATGACACCCAGGGCCAGGAGGTCGTTCGCGCAGAAGATGCCCTCCGGCAGAGCGTCCCTGCCGCGTTCAATCAGCATGTTGCCCACGCTCCGGCCCGCCAGGACGGTCATGCCCTCCGAGGTCAGCACCTCAAGCGTCGCGCCCGGCTCCTCCTTCACCGCTCGCTCGGCACCCTGCAGGCGGTCGGCCACCTGGCGGATGGAGGTGGCACCACCCACGAAGGCCAGGCGACGGCGGCCGGTGTCCAGCAGGTGCCGTGCTGCCAGGTACCCGCCGGCGTCGTCGTCCACCGCAACGGAACTGAACTTTGACTCGTCGGCGAGGCGGTCCACCAGAACGGTGGGCACGCCGCGCTCCCGCAGCAGGTCCAGCCGCTCGGTCACATCGCCCACGGGGGAGATCAGCAGGCCCTGGACCCGCTGCTCCTGGAACAGGTCGATGTAGTTGGCCTCCCGGCCGGCGTCGTGGCCGCTGTCGCCCAGGAGTACCGCGCTGCCGTGGAGGGCCGCGGCGTCCTCGGCCGCCCTGACCACCGAGGTGAAGAAGGGGTTGCCGACGTCCAGGACAATGAGGCCCACGGTGCGGCTGTGGCCGGCCCGGAGCTGCCGTGCGGCGTCATTCCGGATGAACCCAAGCTCGTCAATGGCCTTCAGTACGCGTTCCTTGGTGCGCTGCGACACCCGGTCCGGGTAGTTCAGCACATTCGAGACGGTTCCTACCGCCACGCTGGCGTGCGTGGCGACGTCCTTGATGCTGGCTGAGCGGTTCATGATTCTCCGTGCTGGTGGTCCGCGTGCGCTGCCTTCCGGTCCACGAATGGCCGAACCGGAATGCTTGACACCTACTCAGAATCAAGAGTACTTTGAATCGTAACAATGAAACGATTCAAAGTTGTGCGAGTTCAGGAGAGTTCCAGATGAGGGTGTGCTTCCGCTCTTCGATCAAGCCGGAATTGATCGACGAATACAAGCGGCGCCACGCCGCCGTGTGGCCGGAGATGCTCCGTGCCCTGAAGGATGCGGGCTGGAACAACTACTCCCTGTTCCTGGGGGAGGATGGGCTCCTGGTGGGCTACGTGGAGTGCGACGACTTCGAGGCCGCCCGGGCACGCATGGCCCTCACCGACATCAACGCCCGCTGGCAGGCGGAAATGGCAACGCTGTTCGAAAACTCCGGCCAGGCGCCCGATGAGGGGTTCCAGGTCCTGGAGGAAGTCTTCAACCTTGACAGCCAGCTCGGGGCAGCAGGAACACCCGCTTCCTGAACCGCCGCAACCGGCAGCCCCACAGCTGCACCCCAACAGACCACAGAACAAGACACCGGAAAGAACCATCATGAATGACGTAGCAACGGCGCTGGGCAGGCTCGGGGAGCTTGCCATCGAGGTCCCCTCGTGGGCCTATGGAAACTCGGGCACGCGGTTCAAGGTGTTCGGCACGCCCGGCACGCCGCGGACCGTACAGGAGAAGCTGGCTGATGCCGCGAAGGTCCACGAGCTGACGGGCCTGGCGCCCACGGTGGCACTGCACATCCCGTGGGACAAGGTGGACGACTACGCCGCCCTGAAGGAATACGCGGCCGGCCTGGGCGTGGGCCTGGGCACGATCAACTCCAATACGTTCCAGGACGACGAGTACAAGTTCGGGTCGCTGACCTCATCCAACGAGGCAGTCCGCCGCCGGGCCATCGAGCACCACCTGGACTGCATCGAGATCATGCACGCCACCGGTCGAAGGACCTGAAGATCTGGCTGGCGGACGGCACCAATTACCCGGGCCAGGACGACATGCGCGGCCGCCAGGACCGTCTCGCCGAGTCGCTGCAGGAAATCTACGCAGCCCTGGGCGATGAGCAGCGCCTGGTGCTGGAGTACAAGTTCTTCGAGCCGGCTTTCTACCACACCGACGTTCCCGACTGGGGCACTTCCTACGCCCAGACCCTGGCCCTTGGCGAGAAGGCGTTCGTCTGCCTGGACACCGGCCACCACGCCCCGGGCACCAACATCGAGTTCATCGTGATGCAGCTGCTGCGCCTGGGCAAGCTGGGTTCCTTCGACTTCAACTCCCGCTTCTACGCCGACGACGACCTGATCGTCGGTGCCGCGGACCCGTTCCAGCTCTTCCGCATCATGCACGAGGTGATCCGTGGCGGCGGTTACGGCAAGGACTCCGGTGTGGCTCTGATGCTGGACCAGTGCCACAACCTGGAGGAGAAGATTCCTGGCCAGATCCGCTCGGTGCTGAACGTCCAGGAAATGACCGCCCGTGCATTGCTGGTGGACACCGCAGCCCTGACGGAGGCCCAGCGCGCCGGGGATGTCCTGGCAGCGAACGCTGTGTTCAACGACGCGTTCTACACCGACGTCCGCCCGGTCCTGGCCGAGTGGCGTGAATCCCGCGGCCTGCCCGCGGACCCGCTGGCCGCGTTCAAGGCCAGCGGCTACCAGAAAAAGATCAACGAGGACCGCGTGGGCGGCCAGCAAGCCGGATGGGGCGCATAAGAAGCATGAACAAGACTGTTGAAGACCTGATTTCACGCTCCAACCGCCTGGGCGCGGACAAGCGGAACACCAACTTTGCCGGCGGCAACACCTCCGCCAAGGGCACTGAGAAGGACCCGGTCACGGGCGAGGACGTCCAGCTGCTCTGGGTCAAGGGCTCCGGCGGGGACCTGGGCACGCTGAAGGCCGAAAACCTCGCGGTGCTGAGGCTGGACCGGCTGAACGCCCTGAAGAACGTCTACCCCGGTGTTGACCGCGAGGACGAGATGGTGGCGGCCTTCGATTACTGCCTGCACGGCAAGGGCGGCGCCGCCCCCTCAATCGATACCGCCATGCACGGCTGGTGGACGCCGCGCACGTGGACCACCTGCACCCGGACTCCGGCATTGCCATTGCGACGGCGGTGGACGGCGAAGCGCTGACCACCAAGATCTTCGGCAACAAGGTGGTGTGGGTGCCCTGGCGCCGCCCCGGATTCCAGCTGGGCCTGGACATTGCAGCCATCAAGGACGCCAACCCGCAGGCCATCGGCACCATCCTGGGCGGCCATGGCATCACGGCCTGGGGCGCCACCAGCGAGGAAGCCGAGCAGAATTCGCTCTGGATCATCGAGCAGGCCGAGAAGTACATCAAAGAGAACGGCAAGGCCGAGCCCTTCGGGCCCAAGTTGCCCGGCTACGGGGCGCTCCCGGAGGCGGAGCGCCGTGCCAAGGCCGCGGCCCTGGCACCCGTGATCCGCGGCCTGGCCTCCACGGACAAGCCGCAGCTGGGGCACTTCAGCGATGACGCCGTCGTCCTGGACTTCCTCGAAGCTGCCGAGCACCCGCGCCTGGGCGCTCTGGGCACCTCCTGCCCGGACCACTTCCTGCGCACCAAGGTCAAGCCGCTGATCCTGGACCTGCCCGCCGACGCCTCCATCGAGGACTCCATCGCCCGGCTGCACGAGCTGCACGCCGACTACCGCGAGGACTACCAGGCCTACTACGACCGCCACGCGGACCAGGACAGCCCGGCCCTGCGCGGCGCCGACCCGGCCATCGTGCTGGTCCCCGGCGTGGGCATGTTCTCCTTCGGGGCGAACAAGCAGACCGCCCGCGTGGCCGGCGAGTTCTATATCAATGCCATCAACGTGATGCGCAGCGCCGAAGCCATCTCCACCTACGCTCCGATCGAGGAATCCGAGAAGTTCCGGATCGAGTACTGGGCGCTGGAGGAAGCCAAGCTGGCCCGGATGCCCAAGCCCAAGTCGCACGCCACCCGCATCGCTTTGGTGACAGGTGCGGCGTCGGGCATCGGCAAGGCCATCGCCACCCGCCTCGCCGCGGAAGGCGCCTGCGTGGTCATCGCCGACCTCAACCTTGAGAACGCGCAGAAGGTGGCCGAGGAACTCGGCGGCCCGGATGTCGCCGTCGGCGTCCAGGCCGACGTGACCGACGAAGCCCAGGTTGCGGCAGCCATCGACGCCGCCGTCCTGGCCTTCGGCGGCGTGGACCTGGTGGTCAACAATGCCGGCCTGTCCATTTCCAAGCCGCTGCTGGAAACCACCGTAAAGGACTGGGACCTGCAGCACAACGTCATGGCCAAGGGCTCCTTCCTGGTGGCCAAGGCCGCCGCCAAGGTCATGATCGCGCAGGGGCTGGGCGGGGACATCATCTACATCTCCTCCAAGAACTCCGTGTTCGCCGGTCCCAACAACATCGCCTACTCCGCCACCAAGGCAGACCAGGCCCACCAGGTGCGCCTGCTCGCCGCCGAACTGGGCGAGCACGGCATCCGCGTCAACGGCATCAACCCCGACGGCGTGGTCCGCGGCTCAGGGATCTTCGCCGGCGGCTGGGGCGCCAAGCGCGCCGCGGTCTATGGCGTGGACGAGGAGAAACTGGGCGAGTACTACGCCCAGCGCACCCTGCTCAAGCGCGAGGTCCTGCCCGAGCACGTGGCCAACGCCGCCGCAGTGCTCACCAGCAACGAACTGTCCCACACCACCGGCCTGCACATCCCCGTGGACGCCGGAGTGGCGGCAGCCTTCCTGCGATGAACGGGCACGCTTCGACGGTCGACGGCGGCGTGTTCGCCGCCGTCGACATCGGCGCCTCCTCCGGCCGGGTCATCCTGGGCCGGGTGGGCAGCGACGGGGTGCAGCTCGAGGTGGTCCACCGCTTCCCCAACGGCGTGGTGGAGATCGACGGCGGCCTCCGCTGGAACTTCGACGCCCTCTTCGCGGAGGTGCTTGAGGGGCTCCGGGCAGCGGCGACCGTCGCTGCGGTGCAGGGCGAAAGAATCGCCAGCATCGGCATCGACACCTGGGCCGTGGACTACGGGCTGGTCAACACGGCCGGGGAACTCACGGCCCAGCCGTTCAGCTACCGCGACGACCGCAGCCGCGCCGCCGTCGAGCCGGTCCACCGGAAACTCGACCCCGCCCGGCTCTACGCCACCACCGGGCTGCAGTTCCTGCAGTTCAACACCATCTACCAGCTCGCCGCCGAGAAGGACCTGGACGGGCTGCAGGCGCTGCTCATCCCGGACCTGATCGCCTTCCTCCTCACCGGGGTCCGGCGGACCGAGGCCACCAACGCCTCCACCACCGGGCTGTTCGACGCGGTGGCGGGGGAGTGGGCCACGGAATTCCTCTCCGCCCTGGGCCTGCGGCGGGACCTCTTCCCGCCGCTGATCCAGCCTGGAGAGACGTTCGGAGCACTGCTCCCGGACGTCGCGTCCGCCGTCGGGCTGCCTCGAGACACGAAGGTGGTGGCGGTCGGCTCGCACGACACCGCGTCCGCCGTCGCCGCGGTCCCGGCCCGGGAAGACGATTTCGCTTACATCTCCTCGGGCACCTGGTCCCTGGTGGGCCTCGAGCTCAAGCATCCGGTGCTCACCGAAGCCAGCCGCGAGGCGAACTTCACCAACGAACGCGGCGTGGACGGCACCATCCGCTACCTCCGCAACATGGGCGGCCTCTGGCTGCTCAGCGAATGCCAGCGGACATGGGCCGCGGAAGGATTCCGTCCAGAGCTTCCCGCGCTGCTCCAGGCTGCCGCGGCGCTGCCGCCGGGCGGGCCTCAGATCAACCCGGACGATCCCTACTTCATCGCCCCGGACAACATGCCCGAGCGCATCCGGGCCGCTGTCCGCCTGACCGGCGACGTGCTGATCGACGATCCGGCAGCCATCACCCGCTGCATCATGGACAGCCTCGCCACCGGCTATGCCAGGACCATCCGCGACGCCGAGAAGCTCGCGGACCGTTCCGTGGAGATGGTGCACGTGGTGGGCGGCGGCTCGCAGAACCAGTTGCTCTGCCAGCTCACGGCCGATGTGACGGGCCGGAAAGTGGTGGCCGGACCGGTGGAGGCCACTGCCCTGGGCAACGTCCTGGTCCAAGCGCGGGCGGCCGGCGCTGTGACCGGCGGCCTGGCCGAACTGCGCGCCCTGGTGGCGGCCGGCAGCCCGCTCCAGGTCTTCACCCCGCAGCTCACCAGGCTGTAGCGATCCCTCCAGCAAACAGGAGCCACGGATTCGTGGCTCCTGTTTTTGCGCTCGTTTTTCGGGTAAGTTCCTTTTTGCGGCTGTGAGAAAACGGTTTCTGGCCGCAGGGACAGGGACACATGAAACAACTCAGCAGGCTCGGCATTGTGGGCTACGGGGCCGGCGATGCCGCCAACAGCATGATCATCAGCACCTCAAACATGTTCCTGCTGGTCTACTACACGGATGTCGCGGGCATCGGGGCGGCTGCGGCAGGGACCTTGCTGGTGGTGGCGCGGGTGTTCAACGCCTTCACGGACATTGCGGCCGGACGCATCGTGGACCGCGTGCACAGCAGGCGGTGGGGCAAATTCCGGCCCTACCTGATGTTCGGCTTCATCCCGCTCCTGCTCAGTGCGGCCGTGTTCCACGTCCCTGACGCGGATCCTTCGGTGAAGCTGCTGTATGCCTACTGCACGTACGGCCTGGTGTGCCTGGCCTACAGCCTGGTGAACGTGCCCTACGGCTGCCTCGTGGGGGCAATGACCCAGGATCCGAGGGAACGGGCCCGGCTGGCGGGTGCCCGGACCATCGGCGGGCTGTCGGTGGGGGCAACCCTCGGCTTCTTCATCGCCCCGCTGCTCGGCGCCGGCGGTGACATGCAACAGATCTTCACGGTCATGACGCTGGTTTTCGCGGCCGTGGGGTCAGGGCTGTACGTGTTCACCGGGATCGCCTGCCGGGAACGGATCGCCGGCAGTGTCCCTACCATTACGCTGCGCCAAAGTGTGGATGCGCTGAAAGCCAACTCCCCGCTGGTGGTCCTCTGCATCAGCTCGGTCCTGTTCGTCACCGGCGCCAGCGCCACCGGTGCCGCCCAGTTCTTCTACCTCCGCGATGTCCTGTCCAGGGTGGACCTGTTTCCGGTCATGGCGGCCGCGCAGGTGGCCATCACCCTGGTGCTCGCCGTCGTGATGCCGCGCATCGTGGCGCGGTGGGGCAAGAGGGCGGTCTACACAGCGGGCGGCTGCACCGGGGCGCTGGGCGGCGTGCTGGTCTTCCTGGTTCCGGCCACCCTGCCATGGCTGGCCGTCGCCGGCATGGTGCTGGCCATGCTGTCGTCGGCGTCGGTGGGCATCGTGACCTGGGCGCTGATCGCGGACACCGTGGAGTACGGCGAATGGAAGACCGGCGTGCGCGTGCAGGGCATCAACTATGCGCTCCTGGCGGCAACCCGCAAGCTGGGCATGGGCTTCGGCGGAGGAGTGGTGGCCTTCTCGCTGGCCTGGGGCGGCTATGCATCAGCGGCCGCGGTGCAGTCGGACACCGCCCTCCTGGCCATCCGGGCCGCCGCCGGCCTGCTGCCCGGATCCCTGACCCTGGCAGCTGCGGCAGCAATGTACTGGTACCGGCTGACGGACAAAAGGCACGCGGAACTGGTGGCCGGCCTGCAGGAATCGCGATAGCCGCCGGAGAATGTGACGCAACCGATTTTGCACTCCTGTCCGGCGGGGTTATGGTCTTTCCCATGACTAACCGTTGGTATGCGTATTTTTCGTTGGCTCTGGAGGGGCCCGCGTCTAACTGACACGCATCCAACAACCTTCAGAGCCAACAGGGCAGAGATTATTCTCTGCCCTTCGCCGTTTCTCCGGCGGGTTCTGAACTGGGCCCGCTTCCCATCTGGAACAGGACCCGAACATGAGCACCGCAACAGCAGCAGCCGCAAAATCCACCTCGAACCTGCGGGTCAGCGAATTCACTGCGCTGCCCACCCCGTCCGAACTCATCGCAGAACTGCCCCTGGACGCCCGGGTGGCGGACGTCGTCGAACGCGGACGCGATGAAGTCCGCGCCATCATGGACGGCGTGGACGACCGCCTGCTGGTCATCGTCGGCCCCTGCTCCATCCACGACCCCAAGGCCGGGCTCGAGTACGCCCGCCGGCTGGTCAGCCAGGCCGAGAAGCACAAGGAAGACCTGCTGATCGTCATGCGGACCTACTTCGAAAAGCCCCGCACCACCGTGGGCTGGAAGGGCCTGATCAACGATCCCCGGCTGGACGGCAGCCACGACATGGTCACCGGCCTGCGGACCGCCCGGCACTTCCTGCAGCAGGTCACTGCCCTGGGGCTGCCCACCGCCACCGAATTCCTCGAGCCCATCAGCCCGCAATACATGGCGGACCTGATTTCCTGGGGCGCCATCGGTGCGCGGACCACGGAAAGCCAGATCCACCGCCAGCTCGCGTCCGGCCTGTCCATGCCCATCGGCTTCAAGAACGGGACCGACGGCGACCTCCAGGTGGCCATCGATGCCTGCGGTGCGTCCGCGGCGGCGCAGGCCTTCCTGGGGATCGACGGCGAAGGCCGGGCGGCGCTGGTGGCCACGGCCGGGAACCCGGACACGCATGTGATCCTGCGCGGCGGCCGGAAGGGCCCCAACTACTCCGCAGCCGACGTCGAAGCCGCCTCGGCGAAGCTGGCCGGCAAGCAGCTGAACCCGCGGCTGATCGTGGATGCCAGCCACGCCAACAGCGGCAAGAGCCACCACCGGCAGGCGGAGGTGGCGTTCGAAATCGGTGCCCAGCTCGAGGACGGCGGCACCTCCGCCCAGGCCATCGCGGGCGTCATGCTGGAAAGCTTCCTGGTGGGCGGAGCCCAGAACCTGGACGTTGCCGAACACGCGGCCGGCCGGGACGAGCTGGTCTACGGCCAGAGCGTCACCGACGCCTGCATGGAGTGGGACGTCACAGCCTCGGTCCTGGACCAGCTGGCAGCGTCTGCCCGGAAGCGCCGGGCGGTGAAATAGGGGAGCGCACTACTTTCACATCGGCCACATGAGCATCTAGAGTATCTAGGTAGGTGGTTGGTGGATGGCTCAGCATCGGAACACCGCATTGGCATGTACCTGGGGTCACTGTTGTCCATCCGTCAGCAAAGGAATAGGGAAATGTCGGAACAGAACTTCTCCAACGCGAAGTTCCTCACCGTGGCTGAAGTAGCCCAGGTCATGCGCGTCTCCAAAATGACTGTGTACCGCCTGGTGCACTCCGGTGAAATGCCCGCGGTGCGCTTTGGCCGCTCCTACCGGGTCCCCGAGAACGCCGTCGAACAGTACCTCAAAGGTGCCGTGGTGGAGGGCCACACCGAGACCGCCTGAGGAGGCCTGTCAAAGGCCGCCCCCGATAGGCGGTACCCTGTTAAGGAACGATTTACGTCATTGTAAGAATCTGTCAGTTGTTCAGTTCGTAGCTTCGTCCACGGACCCGTTCCAGCAGACAGGTACTGCATCTAGTTTGTAAGGAACTTTCGTGGGTTCAGTAATCAAGAAGCGTCGCAAGCGTATGGCCAAGAAGAAGCACCGCAAGCTGCTTCGCAAGACCCGTCACCAGCGCCGCAACAAGAAGTAGCAATACTTCGCACAGCGTGAAAATGCCCGTCGCCTTCCAGGCGGCGGGCATTTCTTTTGTCCGGAGCACAACCAGGTGGCAGTAACTGTCGTTTTGAGGGCCCAAAACGACAGTTACTGCTACCTAGACGCGCGGGCCGCGGATCCGGGCGAAGCCCTTCCACAGGCCGTAGACCGCCCCGCCGGCCGTGGCTGCCTTGAGTCCGAATGTTGCCGCGCGGCGGCCGGCCCGGAAATCATAGACCGGCCAGTTGTGGTCCCGGGCATGCCGGCGGAGCCGGGCGTCCGGGTTGATCGCAACGGGGTGGCCCACCAGCGAGAGCAGCGGGATGTCGTTGTAGGAGTCGCTGTAGGCCCAGCAGCGCTTGAGGTCCAGGTCCTCGGCGTCGGCGATGGCCTGGACGGCAACGGCCTTGGCGGACCCGTGCAGGATGTCGCCCACCAGTCGGCCGGTGTACAGGCCCTCCGAAATTTCCCCCACGGTGCCCAGCGCGCCGGTGAGGCCCAGGCGGGTGGATATGACCGTTGCCACCTCAATGGGGGTGGCGGTGACCAGCCAGACGCGGCGGCCCACCCGCAGGTGCTGCTCAGCCAAAGCCTTTGCGCCGGGCCAGATCCGCGAGGCGATCATCTCGTCATAGACCTCTTCGCCCAATGCCTTGATGTCGTCGACGCTGATGCCCACCGCCAGATTGAGGGCCGAATCGCGGACGGCATGGACGTCGTCCATGTTCTCCCCGCGCGCCAGGAACATAAACTGCTTCCACGCCATCCCCGCTGCCTGCCGCAGCGTGAAGGCGCCGCGCTGATGCATCTTCCGCGCCACATGGAACAGGCTGGCGCCGCGCATGAGCGTATTGTCGACGTCGAAGAAGGCCGCCTCGCCCGGCTGCGGCGCAGCAACCGGTTTGGTGACTACGGCGACGTACTTCTCCTCGGGCATGGACTCGAGTCTAGTCAATCCAGTGGGACGAAGGCTTCGGCGTGCCCGGCACCGCGAACGGGGCTACGGTTAAGCCATGGCCATCCCCCGCGTCGTCCTCCTCACCAAAGCCAACTGCCACCTCTGTGAAGATGCGCGCGACGCCGTTGCGCGGGTTACTGCCTCCCTGGGCCTTGAGTGGACGGAAGAGCTGGTTGACGAGCAGCCTGAACTGCGGGAACGCTACGCGGAGGAGATTCCGGTGGTGCTGGTGGACGGGGTGCAGCGCGACTTCTGGAAGATCAACGAGGCTCACCTGGAACGCGTGCTCCAGCGCGCGATGGCACAGTAACGGGGATGCATTGCGGTTGATTGCACCTGCTTTGTGGGCACCGGCGGGAGGGCTCTAGAGTGGAGTCACAACGCGACTCAAGGGAGGGGCTGGTGACTTCGCTGGACTCGACTCCCCAGGCTGTCCCGGATCTTCCGGACGCCACGGGCACCCCGGCCAAACAGATTCCGCCCGCGGCCGTAGCCCGGCTGACGCTCTACCTGCGCGCCCTCAACACCCTGCTTGCCGACGGGGTGGAGCGCGTCTCCTCCGAGTCGCTCGCCGAAGCCTCAGGAGTAAGCTCCTCCACGCTGCGCAAGGACCTGTCCCATGTGGGGTCCTACGGCACCCGCGGAGTGGGATACGAGGTGCAGTACCTCAGCCGCCACATTGCCGCCGCCCTGGGGCTTACCCACGACTGGAAAGTGGCCATTGTGGGCGCGGGCAACCTGGGCAAGGCCCTGGCCCGGTACGGCGGATTCGAGTCCCGCGGCTTCGACGTCGTGGCCATCTTTGACGCCGACCAGATGGTGGTGGGCAACGAGGTGGGGTGGCTGCGCGTCAGCGATGTTGCGGACCTGGAAACCGTCCTGCACCGCACCGGAGCCAACATGGTGGTGCTGGCGCTCCCGGCGGCCGTGGCCCAGGGCGTGTGCGACCGGGTGGTGGCCGCCGGTGTCCACAGCGTGCTCAGCTTCGCCCCCGTGATGCTCCAGGTTCCGGAAGGGGTCAACCTGCGCAAGGTGGACATGGCCACCGAGCTGCAGATCCTGGCCTATCACGCACAGCGGGCGCAGGCCCCGGGGCAGACTGCCTGAGGCCGGCCCCCGGGCCTGCCCTTAGGACGCGCACGTTCCACGGTGACGCTCAGATGTCCGGGCGACACCCAAATTTGGGCCGCGAAAATGAGCACCCGCGTCGACGGTGAGCACCCGCGTCGCCGGCACGCCACCGGGCGGAAAATGAGTTCCCGCTTCGATGTTTGTAGCCGGGACCAAGAAAAGCGGCCCGGGATGCAGTGCGCATCCCGGGCCGCTTTCGTCAGCGGGTATTACCGGCCGTAGGGGTTGCCGAAGCCGCCGCCGTACGGGTTGGCGAACGGCTGCTGCTTCCGGAAATAGGGTGCGGCAGCCGGCAGGTAGAGCAGCACGATGGCGGCGATTCCCAGCAGGGTGCCCAGGGTGCCGATGGTGGGCGGACCGAACAGCCCGAAGATGGACAGGGCCGCGAACACCGTGCCCAGGATGCGTGCCCAGTTCTTGCCCTTGCGGACGAAGAAGGCCACCAGCAGGTACAAGCCTGCGCCGATGATGGCGAACACCACCAGAGTGCCGGCGATGATGCCCTTGATGTCCTCGTATGTAACGCCCGTGGCGCCGCCGGCTTCCATCTGGTCCTCGAAGGTCTGGCGGAACATCGGGTCATCCAGCTGCGTCAGGCCCGTCAGCAGGGAGACCACGAAAATCACGGCGGAGGCGATCAGCAGCCAGAAGGAGATGTTGACGAGCTGGGGGACGCCGTTGGCGCCGGCAGGCTGGGGCTGCTCGGACGGGTACTGCGCGTACGGGGACTGGCCGTAGGAGGACTGGCCGAAAGGCTGCTGGCCGTAGCCGGGAGCCTGCGGCGGGTTCTGCCCGTACTGCGGTGCGTTTTGTCCGTACTGCGGGGCCGACGGCGGCTGGGAACCATACTGCGGCGCGTTCTGCCCGTACTGCGGCGGGTTCTGCGCGTACGGCTGGCCGTACTGCGGAGCGTTTTCGCCGTAGCGGGGCTGGCTGCCGGGCTGGTTTCCGGACTGGTCATCGTTGGGTACGGGCGGCGGGACTGGAGGAGTGCTCATGAGCGGTCCTTCTGCAGGTCGGATTCCAGGGAGCTGCCGGGAGCGGTCCTGCGCCGAACCCCCAGCAAGGCTTAAGTCCACCGTACCCCCGGGCTGCCGCCTTGTGGGTCATTCTGCGGAGGTATTCCGCGCCGGGGCGGCGGCAAACCAGGCCTGGGCATTCGGCAGCCACATCAGCACCGTTGCCGCCAGGCTGACCAGGAAGGCCGTCCAGTTTCCGGCACTTTGCCCCATGCCCGACGACGTATTAACTCCGGCAAGGACCAGGGTGATCCCGGCAAGCACCGTCAGGGCCACCCGCGCCCACTTGCGGCCGGCCTTCATCTTGACCGCGAAGACCATTTGCGCGGCCCCGACGGCGGCGGCCAGCAGCATCAGTGCGACGACGGCTGCGGCGGCCGCGGGCGCGGCCGCAAAAAGCACCAGGGACGCCAGCATCCCCAGGAGTCCGCCCATCAGGGCAAGGATCCCGCCAATGAACCAGATCCAGAACGAGACCTTTATTTCAGTGGGCCGGCCGGCAACAGAAAACAGCGCGCCCAGGCCGTTCTGCGGCAGGCGGGAAGAGTTGCTCATGGCGTTCACTGTAGTCCCGCCCGGCGGTGTCACGGCGAGGCCCGGTGCGCAGGGACTGCTCCCGCGCAACGGGCGAGGGTTTCACTGCGCGGTCCGGTACGACCAACACCATTAAGACGGAAAACCTCCAGCACCGGGCTGCATGCCGGTGCCGGAGGTTTCCAAGGGCTGCTTACGCTGCGGGAGCGATGAACGCCAGTTCCAGGTTGATGGCAACCTTGTCGCTGACCAGGACGCCGCCGGTTTCCAGGACGGCGTTCCAGGTGAGGCCGAAATCCTTGCGGCTGATGGTGGTCTCGGCGGAAACGCCGGCGCGTGTGTTGCCGAACGGGTCAACGGCCACGCCGTTGAACTCGGTCTCCAGGGTGACGGGGCGGGTAACGCCCTTGATGGTGAGGTCGCCGTTCAGTTCGTAGCTGTTGCCCTTGGCCACCAGGCCGTTGGAGACGAAGGAGATTTCCGGGAACTTCTCCACGTCGAAGAAATCCTCGCCCTTGACGTGGCCGTCGCGGTTGGCATCGCCGGAGTCGAAGCTGGCGGTGTTGATGGTGGCCTGGATCTTGGAGTCGGCCACATCCTCTGCCAACTCCAGGGTGGCAGCGGCGTCGGTGAACTGGCCGCGGACCTTGCTGATGCCTGCGTGGCGGACAGTGAAGCCGATCTCGCTGTGGGAGTTGTCGAGGGTCCAGGTGCCGGTGGTGATGTCTGCGGGAAGTGCCATGGTGATGCTCCTTGATTCGTGCGTGCCGGATAACGGTTGCGTTGAACCTTCATCTGTTGAAGCCTCAACTATCTTGCTGCATCCAGTATAAACATGCATTTGCATCTTTTGTTCCCGGTCTCGGAACATTTCTTCAAAAACTTCAGTTCTACTCTTTGTAGAAAGCACCTGTGGAAGATTTCGGATCGCACGCCATCTTTGAGAAACTGGTAAACATGCCCCAAGCCACTGTCCATCTGCTCCGCCATGGCGAAGTCCATAATCCGGACGGCGTCCTGTATGGAAGGCTGCCCGAATTCCACCTCTCCGAACTGGGGCGGGAGATGGCCCGCATGCTCGCCGAGCACTTCCGGCAGCGCGCGGAAAACGGTGCCCGGATCACCTACCTTGCCGCTTCGCCGCTTGACCGGGCCCAGGAAACCGCAGCCCCCACGGCCGAGGCGCTGCGCCTGCAGATCCACACCGATGAACGGATCATCGAGGCAGAGAACTACTTCGAGGGCATGAAGGTCACCAAGGCCGAGCTGCGCCGTCCCAAGCACTGGCCCCGGCTGGTCAACCCGTTGCGCCCCTCGTGGGGCGAGCCGTACAAGCAGCAGGCCTCGCGGGTGATGGCGGCGGTCCAGGATGCCCGCCTTCGCGCCATTGAACTGGCGGACGGCAATTTTGGCTCGGCCGGACCCGAGGCAATCATGGTCAGCCACCAGCTTCCCATCTGGGCAACCCGCCTCAACGCCGAGGGCAAGCCGCTGTGGCATGACCCGCGGAAACGCGAATGCACTTTGACTTCCATCACGTCGCTGGTGTTCGACGACGACGGCACGCTCCTGCGCGTGCAGTACAGCGAACCAGCGGCGTCCCTTCTTCCCGGTGCCGCCAGCACCCCTGGAGCCTAGTAGTGACTGACAGCAATTTCCGGAACACCCCGGCAGGCAAAGGACCCGTCAGCTCCCGCCGCAGTGTCCTCGCTGCCGGCGGCCTGGCGCTGACCGCGCTGACCGTGGGCCTGTCCGGGTGCGCCCAGGAGGACGCGCTGGCGCAGCAGGCGAAGGCCGGGGACAACAAGAACTATGTTGCCGGGGACGGTTCCGTCACGGAGTTCGCCGCGGCGGACCGCAAGGCGGCCGTCCAGATCAACGGCACGCTCTTCAACGGCACGGCAGTAGCCCCGGCTGACTTCCAGGGCAAGGTGACCGTGCTGAACTTCTGGTTCGCCGCCTGCGCCCCGTGCCGGGTTGAAGCGCCGATCCTGGAGGAGCTCCACCAGGAGTTCAAGGACCAGGGCGTGCAGTTCTTCGGCGTCAACCTCCGCGACGAGAAGGCCACCGCCGAGGCGTTCGACAAGACGTTCAACCTGACCTACCCGAGCTTCGACGACAAGGACGGCGGCGTCCTGCTCGCCGTGTCCGGGCTGGTCCCGCCGGGGGCCGTACCCACAACGCTGGTGCTGGACAAGGAGGGGCGCGTGGCCTCCCGCGTCCTGGGGGAGATCCAGAAGGGCACCCTCAAGGCCCTCATCACCGCAGCCGTGGCAGAGTAGCGGACCCGTGAACAGTCCCTTCGCCGAAGCCATCCTGAGCGGTTCGCTGCTCCTGGCTATTCCCGTGGCCCTGCTCGCGGGACTGGTTTCCTTCCTTTCGCCCTGCGTCCTGCCCCTGGTCCCCGGCTACCTGGGCTACGTCACGGGGCTCAGCGGCGTGGACCTGCAGAAGCAGAAGCGCGGCCGCATGCTGGTGGGCATCGGGCTGTTCGTCCTGGGCTTCTCAGTGATCTTTGTGCTCCTGGGCGGTGCCTTCGGCCAGCTGGGAACCCTCATCACGGGCTCCCAGAACGCCTGGATCACCCAGCTGCTCGGGCTCCTGGTGATCGTCATGGGCGTGGTGTTCATGGGCGGTTTCAGCTGGCTGCAGCGCGATGCGAAGATCCATGCCAAGCCGCCGGCAGGCCTGTGGGGCGCGCCACTGCTGGGCCTGACCTTCGGGCTGGGCTGGGCGCCCTGCATCGGCCCCACCTACTCGGCCGTGCAGCTGTTGAGCCTCTCCGGCGGTTCCTCCGCCGCCAAGGGCGCGTTCCTCGCCTTCGTCTACAGCCTGGGGCTTGGCATCCCGTTCCTGCTGATCGCCCTTGCCCTGCGCCGCGGGATGGGCGTGATGGCGTTCTTCCGCAAGCACCGCCTGGCCATCCAGCGCATCGGCGGCGGCATCCTGGTGGTCCTGGGCCTGCTGATGGCCACCGGGGTGTGGGGAGCCTGGGTGACCGAGCTGCAGTACTGGTTCCAAACCGACGTGAAGTTGCCAATCTGATGAGCGAGCGTGTGAACGTAGAGAAGAAGTCCCCAGCCGAGGCCGGCGGCAACGAGCCCGGCGGCAAAGTGCTGGAGGCCAAGGCCGTCGCCGCGCTGCCTGCCCTGGGCCCCAAGGAAATGCTGCGCTGGGCGTGGACCCAGCTGACCAGCATGCGGACGGCCCTGTTCCTGCTGCTGCTCCTGGCCGTGGCCGCGGTCCCGGGCTCGCTCTTCCCGCAGCGCCCGGCCAACCCGGCCGTGGTGACCCAGTACATCAAGGACAACCCGGATTACGGCAAGCTGCTGGACTCCCTGCAGCTCTATGACGTGTATTCCTCGGCATGGTTCTCGGCCATCTACCTGCTGCTGTTCATCTCCCTCATCGGCTGCGTGGTGCCCCGCGCCATCGCCCACTACAAGGCAATGCGCTCCCAGCCGCCGCGCACCCCCAAGCGCCTCTCCCGCCTGCCCGAGTACGGCACACTGGTCATTCCCGCCGCCGCGGGGATCCCGGCGTCGGACGCCATCCATGGTGCCGCCGGGCTGCTGCGCAAGCGCGGCTACCGCGTTGAAGTGAGGGACGACGACGGCGCGCGGCCGTCTTTGGGTGCCGAACGCGGCTTCCTGAAGGAAGTGGGCAACCTCGTCTTCCACACCTCCCTGATCGGCGTGCTGGTTTCGGTGGCAATTGGAGGACTGTTCGGCTACAGCGGCCAGCGGATCCTCGTGGAGGGCGACACCTTCGTCAACACCCTGGTGGGCTACGACCAGTTCAATCCGGGCACCAACTTCCAGTCCAGCCAGCTGCAGCCGTACTCCATCCAGCTGGACAAGTTCGACATCACTTTCGACCGGGAGTCCCAGGGCAAGTTCGGCCAGCCCATCGACTTCGCCGCCGCCGTGACCACCAGGGAAAACCCGGACGCGCCCGCCAAGCAGGAGACCCTGAAGGTGAACGACCCCGTCACCCTGGGCGGCACCAGCATCTACCTCACCGGCAACGGCTACGCGCCCGTGGTGACCATCCGCGACGGGGAGGGCAACATCGCCATGCAGGGGCCCGTGGTGGCCAAGCTGCAGGGGGACAACTACTACTCGTCCGTGGTCATCAAGGTCCCCGACGCCAAGCCGGACCAGCTGGGCTTCGCAGGCTTCTTCCTCCCCACCGCGTTCGTCACGGACGAGGGCGTGTCCTTCAGCGGCGACCCGGAGCTCTTCAACCCGCAGCTGACCCTGAACTCCTACTTCGGAGACCTTGGCCTGGACGACGGCGCTCCGCAGAACGTCTTCGAGCTGGACGTGGAGGACCTGACGCCGCTGAACGCCCGGAACCTTGACGCCGGCGGCATCACCCTGGCGCCCGGCACGTCCTACACCCTGCCCGACGGCAAAGGCAGCATCAGCTTCGACGGCGTGAAGCGCTACATCGGCGTGGACATCCACCACAACCCCGGCCAGCTGTACGCCCTGATCTTTGCGCTGCTCGCCGTTGCCGGCCTGATCCTCTCCCTGTACGTCAACCGCCGCCGGGCCTGGGTCCGTACCGGAACCCATGAAGACGGCCGGACCATGGTTGAGTACGGCCTCCTGGCCCGCGGCGAGGACCACCGCCTGGCCGCCGAGGCCGCCACCCTCCGCAAGTTGTTCTCCACCGAATGGCGGCTGCCAGGGGACGCAGCCGCAGAAACCTCCTCCGTAACCACCCCAGCAGGCCCCTCCGGGCCCGAAAAGGACCAGTAATGCCGTTCGGAATCAACGAGACCATGGGCCAGTACAGCGAGCTCTTCATGCTGCTGGCGGCGGGCACCTACACGGTTGCCTTCATTGCCTTCGCCTGGGACCTTGCCAAGAGCAGCAAGGCGCTGCGGGCCATCGACCTCAAGGCCGCCCAGGCTGAAGAAACCGCCAAGGTCCCGGTGGCAGCCGGGGCAGGGTCCGCAGCTGCCGGATCCCGCCCTGATGAGGCCCGCCTGGGCGGACCGGCGGGCCGGGCCGAGCGGCCGTCGTCGTCCACGGCCAAAGCCGCCGGTGCC
The DNA here is from genome assembly GCF_000332815.1 of Arthrobacter nitrophenolicus. Taxonomy (GTDB): domain Bacteria; phylum Actinomycetota; class Actinomycetes; order Actinomycetales; family Micrococcaceae; genus Arthrobacter; species Arthrobacter nitrophenolicus. Next base: position 107,715 of record NZ_AOFD01000005.1, on the reverse strand, counting down.
GGGGGAGTGGTCACGGCCGACGCCGACATGAAGTACGCAGCGGAGCGCCGTGCACCCGCGCGGGTCGCCGTGGCCCTGACCGTCCTGGGTGCGCTGATCCACGGCGCGGGCGTGGTGACCCGTGCGCTCGGCGCCGGGCGCGTGCCGTGGGGCAACATGTACGAGTTCCTGACCACCGGCGCGTTCGTGGCCATTGCCGTGTTCCTCCTGGTGCTGGTCCGGCGGGACCTCCGGTTCCTGGGGACCTTCGTGGTGGGCCTGGCCATCATCATGCTGGTGGCTGCCTCCGTGGCCTACTGGACCCCGGTGGGGCACCTGGTTCCCGCCCTCCAGAGCTACTGGCTGATCATCCACGTCTCCATCGCAGTGCTCTCCTCCGCGCTGTTCACGCTGACCTTCGCCATGTCCGCCCTGCAGCTGGTGCAGTCCCACCGGCAGAAGACGGTGGCTGCAGGCGGGGCTGACAAGCTCGGCTTCATGCGCCTGGTGCCCTCGGCGCTCAGCCTGGAGAACCTGTCCTACCGGATCAACGCCATCGCCTTCATCGGCTGGACCTTCACGCTGATGTTCGGTGCAATCTGGGCCGAAAAGGCCTGGGGACGGTTCTGGGGCTGGGATACCAAGGAAGTCTGGACCTTCGTCATCTGGGTGGTCTATGCGGGCTACCTGCACGCCCGGGCCACCCGCGGCTGGACCGGCAACAGGGCAGCCTGGCTCTCGATCGTGGGCTACCTGTGCGTGATCTTCAACTTCACCATCGTGAACCAGTTCTTCAACGGACTCCACTCCTACTCGGGCCTCTGAGCAGGGGATACTCCGGAACGCCCGAAGCGGCCCGGGAAAATAACAAATCGATGTAGCAATAGGGGTGTTCCCGGTCCGCCGGTGATGCTACGTTGGTGACGTTCGCCCGTGATGAAGTTTGCAGGCGAAACGCAAGTTTGCCTGAGGTACCCCATGAGCTACGTTCTCGCCATTGATGTCGGGACCAGTTTCACGGCAGCCGCCGTTGTCCGTTTCCAGCAGGGGATCAAGCCCGTTCCGGAGTGCCTTCCGCTGGGTCTTCGCGGCTCTGCCGTGCCCTCCGTGGTGTACTACCCGGAGGAAGGCCCCATCCTGGTGGGCGAGGCTGCGGAGCGCCGGGGCCTCGATTCCCCCGGCCGCGTGGTGCGGGAGTTCAAGCGCCGGATCGGCGATTCCGTGCCGATCTCCGTGGGCACCTTGTCCCTGCCGCCCGAAGACGTCTTCGCCACCATGGCCCGCTGGGTGGCGGACCGCGCAGCGGAGCGGGAGGGGGAACCGCCGTCGGAAACCATCCTGACCCACCCCGCCGCCTGGGGCAGCCACCGCACGTCGGTGGTCCGGGACGCCCTTGCCGCCCACGGCCTGCCAAACGTCACCCTGCTGACCGAGCCCGAGGCGGCTGCGCTGCACTACGCCTCGCAGGTGCGGGTGGAGGACGGCAGCACGGTGGCCGTCTACGACCTCGGCGGCGGGACCTTCGATACCGCCGTCCTCCGCAAGACCGGCAGCAACCGGTTCGAGGTGCTGGGACGGCCCGAAGGCATTGAGGACCTGGGCGGCGCCGACTTCGACGCCGCTGTGTTCCGCTTCGTTGCCGCGAACACCGGCGAAACCCTGGCCCGACTCGACACCGACGATCCCAACGTGCTCGCGGCGCTGGCCCGGCTGCGGCGCGAATGCGTGGAAGCCAAGGAAGCCCTCTCCTCGGACAGTGAGGCCAGCATCTCCGTGCTCCTGCCCGGCCACCAGCAGCAGGTCCGCCTGGTCCGCTCCGAGTTCGAGGCCCTGATCGAGGAACCGGTCCGCGATACCGTGGACGCCCTGGAGCAGTCACTGGCGCAGCTGGAGCTTGAACCTGCAGACCTCACCGCCGTCCTGCTGATCGGCGGGTCCTCCCGGATCCCGCTCGTGGCGCAGCTGATCTCCGAACAGCTTGACCGGCCCATCGCCGTCGATGCCGATCCCAAATCCTCCATCTGCCTCGGGGCCGCCGTGTCCGCCGTGCTCGCGCAGCCCGAGGCTGCTCCCGCGGCCGCGGAGCAGGACGCCGAAGCCGCTGCCGCGGATCCTGCCGCCGAAGGCGGCCATATGCCCGTCAGGCCAGCCAGCTGGTCCCGGAAGGGTCCGGCGGCCGGTGCCGCTGCCGCCCACGGTCCCGGGCACGTACACCATGGCGGGGCGCATGCTCCGAAACCGACCGTACGGCTGACCGCCATCGCGGCCGCCGCCGCCATGCTCACCGTCCTGACGGCCACCGCCGCCCAAAGCCCGGAGGGACTGAACAGTCTGGCATCCGTCTTCCAGCCAGGCGCAGAAGCCGCACCCGAGGCGAAATCCGACGGCGGGTCCGGCGCCGGTGTCGGAACCGGCGGAGCAGCGGCGGGGGCCGCCGGCGATGCTGCGGAACCACTGGCGGGCATTGAGGCGGGAGTAAAGAAGCCGGCACCCGCGCAAAGTGCCGGCCTCGACGTCGAGGCATCACCCACCAGCCGTCCGTCGGCCAGCGCCACCGCCGAGAAGAGCGCATCCTCCACTGGAAGCGCCGCGGGCTCCGAGGCCGGCACCAGTGCCGCCGCTGCAGGCACGGGCTCCGGGACCGGAAGCACGACGCCGGGCGGCACCACCGAGCCCACCGGCACCCCAACGACAGGTTCGGGGTCGAATGAACCGGCGCCAGGCAAAACAGAGCCGACCGCGCCCGGCACCACCACCCCGCCGCCCGTGATCGTGGACCCAACGCCGGATCCGGTGCCTGTCGAGCCGACGCCGGAGCCCACACCGCCGGATCCGGTGCCCGTGGAGCCGACGCCGGAGCCCACACCGGTGGATCCGGTGCCCGTGGAGCCGACGCCGGAGCCCACACCGGTGGATCCGGTGCCCGTCGAGCCGACGCCTTCTGAAACAGTTGCCCCGCCACCGCCCTCCGAGCCCGCTCCGTCAGAGCCGGCCACAAGCACGGAACCGGTGGCCTAGCATGATGGGCGAACACACTGGAGTCGAAGAACCGGCATACCTTCCTGCGGAGCCGAACCACCAGGGACAGCCGGCCCACGCCGCGGAACAAATGGCCAGGCAGCTCAAGGGCGAGACCGCGGCCGTGCGGGAGCTGCTGCTGGCGTTGTCTGTTGGCTTCACCCTGCCGGGGCCGCTGCCGGTCGCCCTGCAGCGCAGGATCGACGGCGGCGAGGTGGACAGCCTGGACGTCCTGGTGCAACGGGCCGAGTCCGCAGGCCTGCTCACAGCCGATGGCACTGTTGTGGGACCGGCGCAGCACGCGTTGCTGACGGTCGCTCCCACCGCGAAAGTCCACGCGCTTCAGCGCGAACTGGTCTCCGCCTACGCCGCTGCCGGGCAGCCGCTGGGTGACGTGGCGCGGGAACTGGCCCGGGGCGGCCTTGCCGATACCCGGGTGGCACTGGAGTTGGAGCACGCCGCCAACAAGGCCTTGGACCACGATCCAGGACTGGCATACCAGCTGTACGGTGAAGCGCTGCTGGCAGGGGCCGACGAGATTGCCACTGCGGCCAGGCGAGCCCAGGCCGCAGCGGGCGACGGCGACCTGGACACCGCCACCCGGATTATCGACACCCTCCTGGTCGAGGAGGACCCGCCGGACGTGCGACGTGGGGCCGATGTCGCCGCCGCTGTCTGGGCGCAGCGCGGGATGCTGGCCCGCGGCGCAGATATCTACAGCTGGCTGGGAGCCTCCCGGGTGGGGCAATCGGCGCCCCTCGCCGCCGTCGCACTGCTCGGCTGCGGCAACCGTGCCGGTGCCGAGGCATTGTTCCGTGCGGACGCGCCGCCGGCCTCGCCCACGCTCCTGGCAACCACGCTCGCCCAGACCGGCAAGGGCCTCCTGGAGTCCCTGGCGGCTGATCCGCACCGGGGACTTCCCCTCCTGATCCATGCCTCGGACATGCTCAACGCTGCCGGCGCGGCGCTTCCCATGCCGGAGACACCCGCCGCGCTGGCCGCGCTGGTGGCCATGCACAGCGGCGAGCCGCACCTCGCCGAAACCGTCTGCCGCTCCGCGGCTGCGGCGGGCCAGGGCGGCAACGCGGCAAAACCCCGGCTCTTCCTGTTGCAGGCCTGGTCGGCGATGATGCAGGACAAACTCGAGGACGCCCGGCTCGCCATCAACGAGGCCTCCAAAACGAACCACTGGCCGCTGGTGCCGCGGGACGAATTCCTGTGTTCGGCACTGGAAGTTGGCCTCGCACGCCGCAACGGCGACGTTCCCGAACTCCTCAAGGCCTGGGAACGGGCCCGCGAGGCAATGCTGCACACATCCGTGGATCTTTACAGCCTGCTGCCGTGGGGCGAACTGATGATCGCCGCTGCCCGGATCCGGGAAACCCGCCGGGTGGTGCATTATTTCGACGAGGCGAACCGGCTGCTCGGCCGCCTGGGGGATCCGCCCCTGTGGGCAGTGCCGTTCCACTGGGCCGCCGTCCAGGCGGCCATGCTCAGTGAGAGCCCATCGGACCTGGCCCCCCACGCGGCAGCATTGGCCCGGGCGGCGAACCACAGCCATCTGGCGGCAGTGCTGGCCACCGCTGGCAAGGCCTGGGTGTCCGTGCTGGCCAACAGGTTCAGTCCCGCCGAGGTCGAGGCGGCGGCCCGGAGCCTGGGCAGGGTGGGAATGCCCTGGGAAGGTGCCCGGCTGGCCGGGCACGCCGCCGCGAAGGCGGACGACCGCAGGGACATGGTGCGGCTGCTGTCCTGCGCCCGCGACCTTCACCCGCAGGGCAGTTCCAACGGCGGCGGCGCTCCCGGTTCGGTCGACTCCGGTACCGGTACTGCCGAGACGGGCAACGGCATGCATCCGGACGGAACGGGGCTCAGCGAGCGGGAAAAGGAAGTGGCGCGGCTGGTGCTCGAGGGCAAGACCTACCGGGAGATCGGTGAAGCGATCTACATCTCCCCGCGCACGGCCGAACACCATATTGCCCGCATGCGCCGGCGCCTGGGAGCGGAGAACCGGTCAGACCTGCTGGCCCGGCTGCGCGTTGCCCTGAACTCGGAGAATCCCCCTCTGGAGTAAGCCCCTAATGCCCCTAACGGGGGCGGCGGCGGTTCCCCAGCCGGGGGACCGCCGGGAGGGGGAAACAGCCGGATGCCCGGTCCTGTACCCGGACCCTACGTTTGATCCAAGCCCGGCAACGACGCCAGGCGAACCTCAACTCAGAGAAACCAGGGGACCATCAAATGACACTCGCAAACGACCTCGTACAGTTCCTGATGCACCTCTTCGGCGACCGCCAGGCCGCGCAGGACTTCCTGGATGATCCGGAGAAGGTCCTGGAAGACCATGGCCTGGGCCATGTTTGCTCGGCAGATGTTGACGCCGCGATGCCGGTGGTCCTGGACTACGCACCCATTACGGTCAACTCCCGGTTCGACCGCGATTACAACACCGGCGGAAACACCTCCTGGACCGGCCACAACGACGGCGGCAACCACGGCGGCGGCGGCAACCACGGTGGCGGTGGACACGGCGGTGGCGGTGGACACGGCGGCGGGCACGGTGGCGGCGGCAACCACGGCGGCGACGACCACGCACACGCTGTCCAGCAGCTGCACCACGTGGTGAACAACTACTCGTACACCTCAACCGTGGATGACCGGGACAACATTGTTGACCAGTCCGTCAACCAGAACATCTGGGCCGACGGCGACGTCAAGCAGTGGTTCGACAACGATTCCGTCATCGCCTCCGGCGACCGCGCCGTTGCTGCCGGCGACGACGCCTACGTGAAGGATTCGAACAACATCGAGGATTCCTACAACACGGACAACTCGACCGACAACTCCACGGACAACTCGATCCACGCCGGCGGCGACGTCAACATCGGCAACGAGGAGACGGACATCGACGACTCCTTCAACACCGACCTGGACGTCGATGTTGACGACTCGTTCAACGACAACTCGGACAACTCCGACCACTCCACGAACGACTCCTACAACGACTCGACGGAGGACTCGTACAACGACAACTCCGATAATTCCGACAACTCCACGGACAACTCGGTTGACATCGACGATTCCTTCAACGACGAGAGCGTAGAGGTCGAGGACTCCTTCAACGAGGACCACTCCACCAACACCGACATCGACGTGGAGCTGGAGGATTCCTTCAACGACAACTCCACCACGGAAACCAACACCACCGAGGTGGATATCGAGGACTCGTTCCAGGACAACTCCACCGATGTTGACGTCGAGGTCGAGGACTCCTTCCAGGACAACTCGCAGACTGCGGTCCTTGAGGACAACATCATTGTCGCCGACAACGAACTCAGCTACTCGGAGGAGACCACCAACACCACCGAGATCGACACTGACATCGACGTCGAGGACGTGAACGTGGCAGGAGACGACGTAACGCTCTAGGAGGCAACGCTGTAGCAAAAACGCGGGATGCAGCCCGGCAGGTGAACCCAGAACACCTGCCGGGCTCTTCCCACCCCATCCCACATTCCAAATCGGGGCTCGAGGAAAAGGACACGCTGTGGCAGAAGCAGGACCGGCAAAACCCACTACCCCGGCGACGGCGGCGCAGCTCATTAAACTGGTGGAGCACGGCCTCCAACTGGTCGGCACCGGTGACCGGGCGGACCTCCGGAAGCGCCTGGACCAGACCCTGGGCAGGCTCAAGGACCCGAGCATCCGCGTCATCGTTGTGGGCGAGTTCAAGCAGGGCAAGAGCAAACTCATCAATGCACTGGTCAATGCCCCCGCTTGTCCCGTGGACGATGATATTGCCACCTCCGTCCCCACCGTGGTCCGGTACGGCGACCCTGCATCGGCCTCCATCCTGGTACCCAAGGCCGACAACGACGGTGCTGACGAGGCCAGCATGGAACGGCAGCCGATCCCGCTCGCAGACCTGCCGGCGTATGTCTCCGAGCAGGGCAACCCGGGAAACAGCAAGAAGCTCGTGGCCGCGGAGGTCTGCCTGCCCCGCAAGATCCTGACCGGCGGACTCACCGTCATTGACTCTCCAGGCGTCGGCGGGATGGGCTCTTCCCACACCCTCACAACCCTGACCGCATTGCCCACCGCCGATGCCATGCTCCTGGTGTCCGATGCGTCCCAGGAGTACACCGAACCTGAGCTGCGCTTCCTCCGCCAGGCGATGCGGATCACCCCCAGCGTTGTGGGTGTCCTGTCCAAGACGGATCTCTACCCGGACTGGCGGCGGGTGGAGGAAACGGACCGGGCCCATCTGGCCAGGGTGGCCCCGGATATCCCGTTGTTTCCAGTGTCCTCGGACCTGCGGCTGGAGGCCGCGCGGCTGCAGGACAGCGAGCTGAACACCGAATCCGGCTTTCCCGTCCTCATCACGCACCTCCGGAACGAGATTGTGGGCAAGGCCCAGCGCCTGCAGCGCCGTTCCGTCAGCCAGGACCTGCTCTCCGTGACGGAAAACCTGCGGCTCTCACTGCAGTCGGAGCTTGAAGCACTCGAAAACCCCGAGGGCACGCCCCGGATGATCGCCGAACTGGAACTGGCCAGGACCGAGGCGGACGAACTCCGCAAACGCTCGGCGCGCTGGCAGATCACCCTCAATGACGGCATCAGCGACCTCATCGCGGACATGGAATACGACCTGAGGGACCGGCTCCGCCGCATCCAGCGGGAAGCAGAGGCTGCCATCGACCAGGGGGACCCGGGGCCGAGCTGGAACGAGTTTTCCAGGTGGCTGGAGGAATGCGCCGCCGCCGCCATTTCAGACACCTTTGTCTGGACCAGCGAGCGGGCCCAGTGGCTGGCAGCACAGGTTGCCGAGCACTTCGCCGCCGAGGAAGTGTCGCTGCCGGTCATGCGTGTGTCCGACTCAGGCGATGCCCTGGATCCCGTGGACGCGATGCCGGACATGGAGGACGGCCGCATCAACCCGATGCAAAAAGTGCTGATCGGCATGCGCGGCTCCTACGGCGGCGTGCTGATGTTCGGCCTCCTGACCGGCATCTTCGGGATGGCCCTGATCAATCCGCTCTCCGTTGGCGCCGGCCTGCTGCTGGGCCGCAAAGCGTACCGGGAGGACAAGGAAGCGCGGCTCAAGCGACGGCAGGGCGAAGCGAAGGCGCTGGTCAGGCGGCAGATCGACGACGTCACCTTCCAGGTGGGCAAGCAGCTCAAGGACCGGCTTCGGCTGGTGCAGCGGTCCATCCGCGACCACTTCACCGAGATCGCCGAAGAACACCACCGCTCCCTGACCGATTCCGTGAGCGCGGCGCAGAAGGCTGCCACCACCTACGCGCTGGAGAAGGACGTCCGCATCAGGACATCAAGGCCGAACTCAAGAAGGTGGATGCCCTCCACCGGGCGGCCGAGGTGGTGGCCGCCGAAGTGGCAGGAGTCCAGAAACTCACGTCTGTTGGCGCAGTATGACCGGTTCAACCATCGACGGAGCTGCCGGCCTGGTCCAGGAGGCCCTGAAAGTCTACGATGATGACCCGGTGGCGGCCGGGGCGCTGCACAACTACGCCCGCAGGCTGGCGGAGCCCCTGCGCATAGCCATCGCCGGCATGGTGAAGGCGGGCAAGTCCACGCTCCTGAACGCCATCATCGGCGAGGAAATCGCGCCCACGGACACGGGCGAGTGCACCCGGATCGTCACGTGGTACCGGTACGGCCACACGCCCCGCATCACCCTCCACCCCCGGGATGGGGAACCCCGCATCCTGCCGCTCAAGCGCGTGGACGGCCGCCTGGTGTTCGTCCTCGGAGACGTGCAGGCTAAGGATGTGGAACGGCTGGACGTGGAGTGGCCGTCGCCCACGCTGCGGAGCATGACCCTGATCGACACTCCGGGCATCGCCTCCCTTTCCGAGGACGTGTCTGCCCGGTCCACGAGCTTCCTGACCCCGGGGGACACGCCGTCGGAAGCGGACGCCATCATCTACCTGATGCGCCACATGCACGCCTCCGACCTCCGGTTCCTCGAATCCTTCCGCGACACCGAGGCAGGCCGCTCCGGCACCGTCAATGCGCTCGCGGTCCTGTCCCGCGCGGATGAAGTAGGCGCAGGGCGCATCGATTCGCTGCTCTCGGCCGGGGAAATCGCCGAGCGCTACCGGCGGGACCACAACCTGCGGAAGCTGGCCCTGGGCGTTGTCCCGGTGGCCGGCCTCCTTGCCCAGAGCGCCCGCACCATGCGCCAGCAGGACTTTGCCGCCCTGCAGCTGCTGGCCGGCCTGGAGCGTGCCGACCGCGAAAAGATGCTGCTCTCTGCCGACAGGTTCGCCAGGTCCGTCGGACCGGACGGCCTGACACCGGAGGCCCGGGCGTCCCTGCTGTCCAGGTACGGCCTGTTCGGCATCCGGCTGGCAGTGGTCCTGCTCCGCAACGGGTTCGACGAACCCACCCCGCTGGCCCACGAACTCGCCCGGCGCAGCGGCCTGGATCCGCTGCTGGAGCTGCTCAACCGGCAGTTCCAGGCGCGCGCGGAGGCGTTGAAGGCCCGGACCGCCCTGGTGGGGGTGGAGTCCCTGCTGCGCTCTTCACCCCGCCCGGACGCCGGACAGCTGGCTGCAGCGCTGGAACGCCTGCAGGCCAATGCCCACGAATTCCGGGAACTGCGGCTGCTTGCCACGCTGCGGACCACGGGAGTGCCCCTCCGCCCGGAACTGGCAGCGGAGGCGGAAAGCCTGATCGGGGGGTGGGGCGCCGCGCCACACGTCCGGCTGGGGCTGGGCGAGGACGCCAGCCCGGACGACCTGGCGGACGAGGCCCGCCGGTTCCTGCTCCGGTGGCGCTCGGTGGCCGAGAACCCGCTGACGGACCGTGCCGCGCTGGAGGCCTGCAGGGTTGTCATCCGCAGCTGTGAAGGAGTGCTGGCGGAAGCATCGGCCCTGCAGCGCCAGCGGCTCCGGCCCTCCGCCTGAGCGGGCAGCGGTCCACCTGAGCGGGCGGCCGTCCGCCTGAGCGGCCGGCGGTCAGCCGGCGCGGCTCGACTTCAGCCAGGCGTTCGCCGAGGGCAGGAAGAACATCACCAGCGGCCAGTGCCAGGAGCAGTTCGGCGCCCCAGAGGAGCAGCACGTAGCTGGCGCCGTCGCCGTCGGGAACGAGGAACGCGACGGCCACGATCATCACCAGCGCGTGGCCGGCGAGCAGCGGGATCAGGGCCCACCTGGCCCAGCCCTGCCGGCCCAGCACCACGCCCAGCATGGCCGCCTCAAGGAGGATCGCCAGCAGCAGGGCTCCTCCGCTTCCCCAAAAAACGATCCCGGTAGCGGTGGTGACGGCCTCGGCGTCACCGCCCGGCGCCATCTGCTCCACCACTCCGCGCAGCCGTTCCAGGTGCCCGTCGCGGGTGAGGAACGAGCCCACCAGGACGGCGAGGCCCGCCAGGAAACTGGCAAGCCACAGCGTGCGGCCATGCCTGATGGTGCCCGGGGCCGGCGGGATGACGGCGATCGGAGCAGGCGCGGAATAGGACAGCCCCGGCCGCGGCGGCGGCGCATGGGGAGTGGGAGGCGGTGCCGGGGGCTGGCCGGCGGGTGCAGCGGACGGTGGAGTGGCTGGCCCTTCTGGCGGATAAGCGGTCCCGGATGTGTTGATCCCGGGCCGTTCTTCTCCGTCAGATTGGCGAGCCATAGGTCCTACTTCCGTCCGTCGGTATCGCGTTCGTCGGTTTCGTGTTTGTCCTTGCCGCCGTCGTCCTTCGCCTTGGCATCCAGCTCGTCCTTGAGCTTCTTCAGCCGGGCAGCCTCGGCCTCGTTGCGGCGGCGGACCTCAAGGTTGCGAAGGAAATCGGGATCATCGTCCGGGGCGGTGGGGTGGCGGTAGTTCTGCTGCTGCGGGGCAGACCCGCGCGGACGCCCGATGAGCAGCCAGAGGATGGCGCCCAGGACGGGAAGGACGATCATCACCACGATCCATGCGGGTTTGGAGATTCCACGCGTGAGCCGGCCATCCGTGCGGATCACGTCCACGAGGCCATACACGAAGATGACGAGGACTGCCACGGCCAAAGCCACACGGAGGAGCATGCCTCCAAGTCTATCGCCCGCAGGCCGCGGGAGCCCGGGCGGGAGACGGCTAAACTTGAATGTGGCCTTTTTGAAATATTCCCTGATCCGACTCGCCCTCTTCGCACCGCTGTTCGTGCTCTTCACGCTCCTGCAGCTGGGTGCCCTGATGTCCGTGATCTGTGCCGCCCTGATCGCCTTCGCCGTCAGCTACCTGTTCTTCCAGAAGCAGCGTGATGAGGCTGCCGCCGCCCTGCAGCGGCGGTTCTCCGGCAAGGCCAAGCCGCTCCGTTCGGCCAGTGAAGTCCAGGACGCCAACGCCGAGGACGCGCTCCTGGACGCCAACCCGGACATTGCCATCAGCAATGACGCCAAGGACCACAAGCCCCGCAGCCAGGGCTAGAACCCGTGGCTGAGTACCAGGCCCAGTGAGAACAGCAGGCTATAGCCGAGGTTGATGAGGCCGGTCTGCTTCAGCACCGGGATCAGGCTCTTGCGCTTGCGGCCGTTGATCATCAGCCAGGACGGCATCAGGCAGGCCGGGATCAGCAGCAGCACAATCAGCATCCATGGCCGCGCCGGAGCCAGGATGACCACCAACAGGATGGCCACGGCCAGCATCAGCACGTAGCTTTCCCGGGCATGCTTGTCGCCCAGCCGCACGGCCAGGGTCTTCTTTCCCACCTGCATGTCAGTGGGGATGTCCCGGACGTTGTTGGCCATCAGCAGGGCGGTGGCGATGAGCCGGTGCCGATGGCGCCGATGATGGCGGGCAGGTTGATCTGCCCCGCCTGGGTGTAGGTGGTGCCGAGCGTGGCCACCAGGCCGAAGAACACGAACACGAACACGTCGCCCAGGCCCATGTAGCCGTAGGGGTTCTTGCCGCCCGTGTAGCCCCAGGCAGCCATGACGCAGCCCAGGCCCACCAGGATCAGCCACCAGCTCTGGGTGATGACCACCAGCACCAGCCCGAACACCATCGCCGCGGCAAAGGTCCCGAACGCGGCGCGCTTGACGTGCTCCGGCTTGGCCGCGCCGGAGCCGACCAGCCGCAGCGGGCCCACCCGGTCATCGTCCGTCCCGCGGATGCCGTCGGAGTAGTCGTTGGCGAAGTTCACGCCCACCTGCAGCAGCAGGGCCACCAGCGCGGCGAGGATGGCGTTGAACAGGAGGAACGAATCCATCTCGTAGGCTGCGGCGGAACCGATGAGTACCGGCGCTATCGCGGCAGGCAGGGTTCGCAGTCGCGCGCCTTGGATCCATTGTGCGGCTGTGGCCACGTTTAGTACCTCGTATTGAATCGGGAGACCGGCGGGGCGGAAAGCACGCGCTCGCCGCTTTGGTGCAGGTCCACTCTACTTTCCCTGGTGCAGGGCGCTGAGTTCGGCGGTCATGGCCAGCCGGTCGGGCTTGCCGTTGGGCAGCATCCTCAGGGCGGAGGCGGCCAGGACCGTTTTGGGCGCCAGCACCCCCAGCCTGCGGTGCCATTCCTGTTCAAGCACGACGGCGTGTTCCCCCGGTGCGGCGGAGCCGGCGGCGCCCGGGGCGGCAGCGTCGCCCGCCAGCGCAACATACGCGGCCACGGCCTGGCCCCACTCTGCGGAAGGGACGCCGGCCACGAACGCGGCCGTCACGCCGTCGGACTTTTCCAGTTCCTCCTGCACGTGCAGCGCGGACACTTTCACGCCGCCGGTGATGATCACGTCGTCCATCCTGCCCAGCACGGTGAGCCGGCCGTCGTCGTCGATGCTGCCGAGGTCATTGGTGCGGTACCAGCGCACGCCGTCCTCCTCGAAGAACGTGCCGGACTCCTGGTCCGGGGCCTCGAGGTAGCCGGCGGCGATGGTGTCGCCGCCCAGCAGGATCCGGCCGTCCCCGTCCACCCGGACCGAGACGCCTTCCAGGGGATAGCCGTTGTAGATGCAGCCGCCGGAGGATTCCGCGGAGCCGTAGGTGGTGACAACGCGCACGCCGGCGTCCCGGGCAGCGTCCAGCAGCGAGTCGGGCGCCGGGGCCCCGCCCAGGAGGACGGCGTTGAACCGGCGGAGCACCGCGAGGGTTTCGGCTGACGGGTCGTCAAGGAGCCGCTGCAGCTGGGTGGGGACCAGTGAGGTGAAGCGGATTTTGTCCGTCAGTTCCTGTGCCGCGGCGGTGAAAGCCTCCGGCGTGAACCCGCCGGACATGTCCATGACCCACGGGCGGGTGCCGGCGAACAGCGACCGTACAAGGACCTGGATGCCTGCCACGTACTGCACCGGGAGGGCCAGCAGCCACTGCCCTTCACCCTTCAGTGCCAGTGCCGTGGCCATGGAGGATGCGGCAAGGGATTCCACGGTGAGGACCGTGGCCTTGGGCGTTCCGGTGGATCCGGAGGTGCGGACCACGGCCACGGCATCGTCGCAGCCGGGCGTTTCGATGTGGCCCACCACCAGGGAGCCGTCCCCGGCGAGGGAAAGTTCGACGGCGGGGCCCTCGCCATGGAGGGCGGCCGCGAGGGCCTTCAGGGCCGGCTCAATGTTGAGCGCGTTCATGTGCCGCTCCTGCCTTAGAAGTAGTGCGGGAAGGAGGACCAGTCGGGGTCGCGTTTTTGCAGGAAGGCTTCCTTGCCCTCCACCGCCTCGTCCGTCATGTAGCCAGCCGGGTGGCTTCACCGGCGAAGACCTGCTGGCCGGCCAGGCCGTCGTCGGCAAGGTTGAAGGCGAACTTCAGCATCCGGATGGCTTGCGGCGACTGGCGGGCGATGTCCGCGGCGTACTCCAGTGCCACCTCCTCGAGGCGTTCGTGGTCCACAGCTTCGTTCACGGCGCCCATCCGGACCATGTCCTCAGCGGAATATTCGCGGGCGAGGAAGAAGATCTCCCGGGCGGCCTTCTGCCCGATCTGGCGGGCCAGCAGCGCCGAGCCGTAGCCGGCGTCGAAGCTTCCCACGGTGGCGTCGGTCTGCTTGAACTTGCCGTGCTGGCGCGACGCGATGGTGAGGTCAGCCACCACGTGCAGCGAGTGCCCGCCGCCGGCAGCCCAGCCGTTGACGACGGCGATGACCACCTTGGGCATGGTCCGCATCAGCCGCTGGACTTCCAGGATGTGGAGCCGGCCGGCCCTGGCGGGGTCGATGGTTTCCTGGGTCTCGCCGTCGGCGTATCTATAACCGTCCCGGCCCCTGATCCGCTGGTCCCCGCCGGAGCAGAACGAGTGGCCGCCGTCCTTGGGGGAGGGGCCGTTGCCGGTGAGCAGCACGGTGGCCACGTCCGGGGTCATCCGTGCGTGGTCCATGGCCCGGTAGAGCTCATCGACGGTGCCGGGCCGGAACGCGTTGCGGACCTCGGGCCGGTTGAAAGCGATCCGGACCGTGGGCAGGTCACGCACCCAGCCGCCGTCGGAATCCCGCTCCACCTGGCGGTGGTAGGTCATGTCCTGGAAGTCCTCAAAACCGGACACCACGCGCCAGCGGGTGGGATCGAAGACGTCGGACACCGGGGAGGGGATCTGGTTGCTCACCGTCCAAGTCTAGTAATCAGGCTTGGCCGATGCAGAACCCGGTTGCCCGCCGGGTCCGCAATGGGGTGCCAGGAGCGCGGTCCTGGCGGCCCGTACCGGCGCTTAGGCCGGAACGCCCTGCTGGAGCTGTTCGTACAGTTCCGGCGGGATGGCGTAGATGAAGACGACGGCCAGCAGGTTCTTGGCGGCGTGGACGAAGTAGGAGAACATCAGGTTCTTCCCGGTCCAGACGTAGACGAACACCAGGGTGGCGCCCATCGCCAGGTAGGGCAGCAGCGCCGTCAGGGTGATGGCCTCCTGCCCCACGATGTGCAGCGCGGCGAACAGGACTACGGACAGCGCACAGCAGATCCAGATGTTGACGCGCCTGCTGAGCTTGCCGATCAGCAGGTGGCGGAAGATGTACTCCTCCACGAACGGTCCGGCCACCACGATGACCGGCACCATGAGCCAGGCCGGCACCTGCTGCATGAGCTCCTGCAGCCCTGCCTGGTTCGCCGAGGTCTGCACGTCGCCGCCGGCCGCCACCACGATGGCCGTCAGGATCATCATGGCGATCACCGCTGCCGGGATCATCAGCAGCGTGAACCAGGGCCGGGTGCCGAGCACCAGCAGGTCCCGGGCCACCACCTTCCGGGCAGCGAGCAGCGCGAGGATCCCTACAGAACCGTAAAACAGCAGGTTCACCGCGTATGACGCCGCAGCCGGGCTGGGGGCCACCTGCCGCAGGAAGGGCGCCAGGAGTTCACCGGCCACGGCAAAGAACCCCGCGATGGCCACGTACATGGCCAGCGTGGTGAAGTCCAGCGGAGTGAACCGGTAGAGCTGGGGCTGCGGGGCGGGTGGTGTGCGGTGGGCGGTAGCCATGGTTTCAGCCTAGTCCGGGGAAGGGGAGGCTGCGTTGCCCGCCGAAACCTGCTTCGCGTAAAATATTCGGTATGCCTAAATCTACGTTTCGGTGCGCCAAAGTAGCCGCCCGGACCAGCGCCCCGCAGCGGACCCGCCTCCGCGCCGCGGCGCTTGCCGCCGTCGTGCTTTCCCTCCTGCTCACCGCCTGCGGAGGCGGCGCCGCCGGCAACGGCGACGACGGCAAGAAGGTGGTCCTGACCACCTTCACCGTGCTGGCCGACGTCGCCCGGAACGTTGCGGGGGACAAGCTCACCGTGGAATCCATCACCAAGGCGGGCGCCGAGATCCACGCTACGAGCCGACGCCGGGGGACATCCGGAAAGCGTCCAAAGCCGACCTCATCCTGGACAACGGGCTGAACCTGGAAGCGTGGTTCGCCCAGTTCGTGGAGGGATTGGACGTACCGCACGCCGTGGTCAGCGAGGGCGTGGAACCGATGAACATCAGCGAGGACGCCTACCAAGCAAGCCGAACCCGCATGCGTGGATGTCGCCGTTGAACGTCCAGGTCTACGTGGACAACATGGTGAAGGCCTTCTCGGAGCTGGACCCGGACAACGCCGAGGCCTTCAAAGCCAACGGTGATGCCTACAAGGCCGAACTCCAGGCCGTGCAGGACCAGATGACCACCCGCCTGGCCGGAGTGCCGGAAGCGCAGCGCGCCCTGGTCACCTGCGAGGGTGCATTCTCCTACCTGGCCCGCGATGCCGGGCTGAAGGAGCTCTATATCTGGGCCGTCAACGCCGAGCAGCAGGCAACTCCGCAGCAGATCACCCGGGCCATCGAGTACGTCAAGGCCAACAACGTTCCCGCGGTGTTCTGCGAATCCACCGTCTCGGACGCCCCCATGCAGCAGGTGGTCGGTGCCACCGGCGCGAAGTTCGGCGGCACCCTCTACGTGGACTCGCTCTCCGAAGCGGACGGTCCCGTGCCCACTTACCTGGACCTCATCAGGCACGACGCCGACGTCATCACCAAGGCCCTCACCGGAGCCGGGTCATGAGCACGCCCGCCATCCTCGTTGACAACGTCACCGTCCACTACGGCGAAGTCCTGGCGCTCGATGCCGCCTCCCTCACCCTGGATCCCGCCCGGATCTGCGGCCTGGTGGGCATGAACGGCTCCGGCAAGTCCACACTGTTCAAGGCGATCATGGGCATGATCAAGCCCGACGCCGGCACGGTCCGGATCAACGGGCAGTCACCCGGGCGGGCCCGCCGGGAAGGCGGGATCGGGTACGTGCCGCAAAGCGAGGACGTGGACTGGCAATTCCCGCTGTCCGTCCGCGACGTGGTGATGATGGGACGGTACGGGCACCAGGGCTTCACCCGCCGCGCGTCCAAAGCCGACCGCGCCGCCGTCGACGAGGCATTGGACCGGGTGGAACTGGGCGAGTACGCCGGGCGCCAGATCGGCCAGCTGTCCGGCGGCCAGAAGAAACGGGCGTTCGTGGCCCGCGGGATAGCGCAGGGGGCCACCACCATGCTCCTGGACGAACCCTTCGCCGGCGTGGACAAGCGCTCCGAGGCCACCATCACCCGGCTCCTTCGCGAGCTCGCCTCTGACGGCTGCACCATCCTGATCTCCACCCACGACCTGCACGCCCTGCCCCAGCTGTGCGACGAGGCCGTGCTGCTGATGCACCGGGTGCTCATGCACGGTCCGCCGGAGCAGGTGCTGCAGCCGGAAAACCTGGCAATGGCTTTCGGCCTGGACGTCCTGAACCGCGACCTGCCGGACCAGGACGTGCATGCACGGAAGGAACGGACCGCCTGATGGAACTCCTCCTCGAACCCCTGTCCTACGACTTCATGGTCCGGGCCATCATCACCACCGCGCTCGCCGCCGTCGTCTGCGCCGTGCTCAGCTGCTGGCTGGTCCTGATCGGCTGGTCCCTCATGGGCGACGCCGTCTCGCACGCGGTGCTTCCCGGCGTCGTGCTCGCCTACATCGTGGGTGCGCCGTTTGCACTGGGTGCGCTGGTGTTCGCGCTGGTGGCGGTCACCCTGATCGGGGTGGTCCGCAACACCAGCCGGGTGAAGGAAGACGCCGCAATCGGCATTGTTTTCTCCTCGCTGTTCGCGCTGGGCCTGGTGCTGATCTCCGTCACCCCCAGCCAGACCGACCTCAACCACATCATCTTCGGCAACCTCCTCGGCGTCAGCATCCCGGACCTCATCCAGGTGCTGGTGCTCGGCGTGGTGGCCTTCGCCATCCTCATCCTCAAGCGCCGCGACCTCACCCTGTACGCCTTCGACCCCACCCACGCGCATGCCATCGGGCTCTCGCCCCGCCGGCTCGGCGCGCTGCTGCTCGGCCTGCTCGCCCTGACGTCAGTGGTGGCGCTGCAGACCGTGGGCGTGGTGCTGGTGGTGGCCATGCTCATCATCCCCGGAGCCACGGCCTACCTGCTGACGGACCGGTTCTCCCGGATGCTGGTCATCGCGCCCACCATCTCGGCGCTCTGCTCCGTGGCGGGCATCTACATCAGCTACTACCTGGACACCGCATCCGGGGCCATGGTGGTGCTGACCCAGGGCGTGGTGTTCGGCGCCGTCTACCTCTTCAGCCCGCGGCAGGGCCTGATCGGGACCCGGCTGGCCAAGGCCCGGCGCCGGAAAGCGGCTGCACTGGCGGTGTGATTCCCGCGTCCTGCGGTGCTTGCCCGCCGCCTATCCGCCGTTGCCCTCGCCGTTTCGACGGTTCCCTGCCCCCTCGACGTTTCCCGCCATCGAGTGTGCAGGGAACCGTCAATGGGGCTTACGACGGCGGCACGCGGCCCGGTGCTGTCGTACCACTTGGCGGTCCTGAGGCGGGCACCCCGGGTACGGTGAGGTTGGCGTAAAGGGATCTTTACGGCGGAACCGGCGAGCTGAAACATCGGCGGCGCAGGATGGGCAGTGCCAGTTGTTGTGCTGCCGAAAGGATCCCGCCCGTGCTGACCCAGAATCTCTTCCTGCAGGGCATCTACTCCTTCCAGGGCGCCGGAATGGAAAAGCCCGTGCCCATCCACAGCGAGCTCCTGCACTACGTCCCGGATGGCGTGGTCAACCAGACGCTGTACTTCCGCGGCGGCAATTCCAGTCCGGAACTGATCGCAGTGGTGCTCATGCGCAACGGCGTCCCCATGCGCTACTTCCCCATCGGCGCGAAGAGTGATGTCCACGTTCCCTGCGGGTGGTGGAGGACATCGAAGGCGGCACGGCCATCGAACTGCACGTGGCCGCGCCGGAGGGTGTGACCGGAACCGTGGTGGTGGACCTGGGCATGGTGGAGCACTGATGGCCACGGTCCTGGTCAACCCCCGGACCCTGCGGTCCGCCCGGAAGCAGCGCCGGCAGCTGGTGGTCATCGGCAACGGGATGGCAGGGGCCCGGGCCGTGGAGGAGATCCTGGCGCGCGGCGGCGCTGACATGTTCACCATCACCATGTTCGGGGACGAGCCCTACGGGAACTACAACCGCATCATGCTCAGCCACGTCCTGTCCGGGGACGAGACCGACGCCGGGATCCTCCTGAACCCCCTGTCCTGGTACCAGGAGAACGGCATCACGCTGCACGCCGGGGTCCGGGTGGACAGGATTGACCGCTTCGCCAAGAACGTGCACTCCAGCGACGGCAGGGTGACCCCGTACGACACGCTGGTAATCGCCACCGGGAGCCGTTCGCACCTGCCGCCGATGGACGGGTTGTACACACCCGCCGGGTCCCTCAAACAGGGCATTTTCGGGTTCCGCACCATCGATGACACACGGAACATGCTGGCCCACGCGCGGGCCGGCCATACCCGGCATGCCGTGGTGATCGGCGGGGGGCTGCTGGGGCTTGAGGCGGCGTCCGGGCTCCGCCGCCACGGGGTGTCCGTGGACGTGGTCCATTCCGGCGGGCACCTCATGAGCGCCCAGATGGGGCCCGACGGCGGGGCGGTGCTCCGCCGCAGCGTGGAGGCCTTGGGCATCGGCGTGCTTACCGGCTGCCGGACCACCGCCGTGCTGGGAACCGACAGGGTCACCGGGGTCCGGCTGCGCGACAGGCCCGACCTTGAGTGCGACATGGTGGTGATGGCGGCCGGAATCCGCCCCAACGTGGACCTGGCGGTGCTCAGCGGCCTGCCGGTGGAGCGGGCCATCGTGGTGGACGATTCCCTAAGGGTCCAGGACGAGGACGACATCTACGCCGTGGGGGAATGCGTCCAGCACCGCGGCGAGGTGTACGGCCTGGTGGCCCCGCTCTGGGAGCAGGCGGTGGTGCTGGCCAACCACGTGACGGGCACCGATACGTCGTCGGCGTACCTGGGGACCCGGACGGCCACCAAGCTGAAGGTGGCAGGGGTGGAGGTGGCCTCGATGGGCCTGCACGGGCCGGAACTGGACACGGACGAACACATCGTCTTCTCCGAGCCCAGCCGCGGGGTGTTCAAGTCGATTGTGGTCCGGGACAACAAGATGGTGGGTGCCACGCTCCTGGGCGACAGCCGCAAGGTCGCCTACCTCGCGCAGGCGTACGGCAGCGGGCTGCCGCTGCCGGAGGAGCGGCTGGGCCTGATGTTCGACCTTGGAACGCCGGGCGGGGAGACCGGGGTGGAGGAGCTCGACGGCGGCGCCCAGGTCTGCAACTGCAACGGCGTCAGCAAGGACGCTCTGGTGCAGGCCGTGAAGGGCGGCTGCACCACGGTGGCGGGAGCATGGAAGCCACGCGCGCCGGCAAGGGCTGCGGCTCCTGCAAGCTGCTGGTGGGCCAGGTGGTGGAATGGGCTGCCGGGGGAGCCGTGGAGGAGGACCCCGCCGCTAACTACTACGTTCCCGGCATCCCGCTGGACAAGGCCGCGCTCATGGCTGAAATCCGAAGGCTGGGGCTGCGGTCCGTCTCCCAGGTGTTCCAGGCCCTGGCGCCGGGCGGCCAGGAGGACGCGAAGTCCAAGATGGGCCTGGCCTCGCTGCTGAAGATGATGTGGGCCGCCGAGTACCTCGATGAACGTGATGCCCGGTTCATCAACGACCGGGTCCATGCCAACATCCAGCGCGACGGAACCTTCTCCGTAGTGCCGCAGATGAAGGGCGGCGTGACCAGCGTCGAGCAGCTGCGGCGCATCGCCGACGTTGCGGAGAAACACAACGTGCCGCTCATCAAGCTCACGGGCGGGCAGCGGATCGACCTGCTGGGCATCCGCAAGGAGGACCTTCCGCAGGTATGGACGGACCTGGACATGCCGTCCGGCTACGCCTACGGCAAGAGCTTCCGCACCGTCAAAACCTGCGTGGGCCAAGACTTCTGCCGCTACGGCACCGGGGATTCCACGGCCCTGGGCATCAGGATAGAGTCCCGCTTTCAGGGGCTGGAGTCGCCGGCGAAGCTGAAGCTGGCTGTCTCCGGCTGCCCCCGAAACTGCGCGGAATCCTTGGTGAAAGACGTGGGCGTGGTGGCCGTCGAGGGCGGCCGCTGGGAGATCTACGTCGGCGGAGCTGCGGGCGCCCACATCCGCAAGGGCGACCTGCTGGCCACGGTGGACAGCCAGGACGAGGTCATGGTCCTGGCCGGCCGGTTCATGCAGTACTACCGCGAGCATGCCAACTGGCTGGAGCGGACGTACTCGTTCGTGCCGCGGGTCGGCATCGAGCACCTGCGGGCCGTGGTCGTCGAGGACTCGGAGGGGATCGCCAGCAGGCTGGACGAGGCCATGCAGTCTTCCGTGGACGGCTACGCGGACCCGTGGCGGGAACGAGACGACCCCCAGACGCCGGGCCAGTTCCGGACCTCGCTGCCGCTGACGGTCCTGCCGCAGGTGCCGGTCCGATGAGCGGCACGCAGGCGCGCAGCCACAACCTCGGCCCGGTGGACCAGATCCCGGTCGGGGAAGGGCGGGCCTTCGGCGTCGACGGGATGCAGGTGGCGGTCTTCCGCCTGCGGGACGGTTCCGTGCGCGCGGTTTCGGCCGTCTGCCCGCACCGGGGAGGACCCATCGCGGACGGCACCATCGACCGGCAGGTGGTGATGTGCCCCCTGCACCAGCACGCCTTCGACCTCGCCACCGGCTGCTCCACCACGGGGATGGACCCGCTGCAGAGCTACCGGGTCAGCCTGGACGGGCAGCAGAATCTGGTCCTGGAGACGGACCCGGTGTAGCCCACGTCACGTAGCACCCCCTGGCATCTTGTAGGATGGACAAGCCGCGCGAAGCTTCGGCTTTACGAGGATTTGGCTCATAAAAAGTTGCTGCAGGAGCAGAACGCCGAATTTGTGAGCTGGATTACTTCGTATTCCGGATGCGGCCAACCCCCAACCCACAAGGAACAGTTGTGCCTCAAAGTACCCCCACAGATCTCCAGAACCGCACGGCACCATCCACCGCCGTCGATCCCTCCCTCAGCGCCGAGGGCTACAGCAAGACGCTGGGCAGGCGCCACGTCACCATGATCGCCATGGGCGGCGCCATCGGCGTCGGCCTCTTCATGGGCGCCGGCGGCCGCCTCGCCTCCACCGGCCCGGCCCTGATCTTCTCCTACGCCATTGCCGGCGTCATCGCCTACCTGCTGATGCGGGCCCTGGGCGAGCTCATTATGTACCGCCAGACCTCAGGCTCGTTCGTCAGCTACGCCGGTGAGATGTTCGGCAGGAAGGGCGCGTTCCTGTCCGGCTGGATGTACTTCATCAACTGGGGCATGACCGGCATCGCCGAACTCATCGCCATCGGCCTCTACTTCCAGTTCTTCTTCCCCAACGTCCCGGTGGAGGCCTCCGCCATTGCCGCGCTGGCGCTCCTGGTGGCAGTGAACCTGCTCAGCGTCAAAGCGTTCGGCGAATTCGAATTCTGGGCCTCCTGCCTCAAGGTAGGCGCCATCCTCATCTTCCTGGTGGTGGGCACCTTCATGGTGGTCACCAACGCCCAGGTGGGCGACGGCAACGCCTCCGTGGCCAACCTCTTCGCTGCCGAAGGCGGCATGTTCCCCAAGGGCGCCCTGGTGATGGTCCTGGTCCTGAACGCCGTGATCTTCGCCTACAACGGCATCGAGCTGGTCGGCATTACCGCGGGCGAGATGCAGAACCCGGAACGCGAAGTGCCCAAGGCGATCCGCGCCGTCGTGCTCCGCATTGTGGTGTTCTACGTCGGTTCCGTGACCCTGCTGGCCATGCTGCTTCCCTCGGACCAGTACAAAGCCGGCACCTCCCCGTTCGTGACGGTCTTCGGCCAGATGGGCCTGGGCTGGGTGGGTGACGTGATGAACATGATCGTCATCACCGCGGCCCTGTCCTCCTGCAACTCCGGCCTGTACTCGATCGGCCGCGTCTTCCGCACCATGGCCAACAACGGGCATGCGCCGCAGTGGCTCACCCGGATGTCCAAGCGGCACGTCCCGTACGCAGCCATCCTGGCCATCGCGGCGTTCTACCTGGTGGGCATCCTGCTGAACATCTGGCTGGGCGGCTCGCACGCGTTCGACCTTGCGCTGAATACCGCCTCGATCGGCGTGATCTTCACCTGGGGTGCCATTTTCGCCAGCCAGATCGTGCTCCGCCACCGCAAGGGCATCACCTCCAGCCTGCCGATGCCCGGATCGCCGTGGACCAGCTGGGCCGGCCTTCTTGGCCTGCTGGCCATCACCGTGCTGATCGGCTTCGACACCATGACCAGCAAGACCGGCGAGGTGTTCTACCTGGGCCTGTGGACCCTGGCCACCATCCCGTTCTTCGCGGTGCTTCTCTGGCTCGGCTGGCAGAAGGTCAAGAACAACGAGCCCAAGAACGCGCTCTACAGCTAGACGTTCCTAAGCAACGCACGACGGCGGGACGCCCCTGGGGAGGGCGGGCCCGCCGTCGGCGTTTTCCGGCCGGGCTGCGGGAAATGGTGGTGCCGAACGCCGGGCGGGGGCAGACTGTGGCGTGTGGGAGAACCTTGGGTGCTGCACGTTGACCTCGACCAGTTCATCGCCGCCGTCGAAGTGCTCCGCCGGCCGGAGCTGGCGGGCAAGCCGCTCATCGTGGGCGGCCGCGGCGATCCCACTGAACGGGCGGTGGTGTCCACGGCGTCCTACGAGGCCAGGGCGTACGGCGTCGGATCCGGAATGCCCCTGCGCATTGCCGCCCGGAAAGTCCCCGACGCCGTGATCCTGCCCGTGGACCAGGACGGCTACCTTGAAGCGTCCGGGAAAGTCATGGCGGTGCTGCGCGCACAGCCGGACGCTACTGTCCAGGTGCTGGCTGGGACGAAGCGTTTGTGGGTGTGCGCACCGGGGACCCGGACAGCTATGCCCGGCAGCTGCAGCAGGCGGTCCTGGCGGAGACCCGGCTGCACTGCAGCGTGGGCATCGGTGACACGCTGGTCCGCGCCAAGGTGGCCACGACCTTCGGCAAGCCCGCCGGGATCTTCCGCCTCACCGAGGACAACTGGCTCGAGGTCATGGGCAGCCGGCCCACCATCGACCTATGGGGTGTGGGCACCAAGGTCTCGCGCCGTCTGGCCAAGCTCGGGATCGAAACGGTCGCCCAACTGGCCGCATCAAACCCCGATGATCTGGTCCCCGAGTTCGGCCCGAAGATGGGCCCCTGGTACGCGCAGCTGGGCCGCGGCGACGGCGCCCGCGAAGTCGACGATACGCCCTGGGTGGCGCGCGGGCACAGCCGGGAAACCACCTTCCAGCAGGACCTCACCGGGCCCGGGCAGGTTGACGCCGCCATCCGTGAACTGGCCGGGCATGTCCTCGAGGACGTGGCGGCCGAGGGCCGGCCGGTGGTCGGGCTGACGCTCAAGGTCCGCTATGCCCCGTTCATCACCAAGACGTATGCCCGGAAGATCCCGGAGACCTCCGATCCCGCGGAAGTGCTCGCCCGGGCGCTGGACCTGGTGGCCAAGATCGAACCGGACCGCCCCATCCGGCTGCTCGGGCTGCGGGCCGAGATGACCATGCCCGGGGACTCCCGGCAGGGGCACACCCCCACCCGCAGCGGCTGGTGACAATGCGGTTTCCCGGACAAGCAGAACGGCGGCGGATCCGTAGGGGATCCGCCGCCGTTTCTGGCTGTTGCAGCACGCCGTTCGCTGCGGCTGCGCCAGCAAGGAACTAGTCGCGCTTGAACTCGTCCTTGACGCTTTCGCCAACCTTCTTGGCGTCAGCCTTGACCTGGTCCTTCTGGCCTTCGGCCCTCAGGCGGTCATTGTCAGTTGCGTTGCCCGCAGCTTCCTTGGCCTTGCCGCCCATGTCTTCTGCTGCATTACCGATCTTGTCTCCGAGGCCCATGATGGACTCCTTTCGTTTCGCCGATCAACCTGACCTCCTCACCCTAACACGAAGCATGCTTACTATTTCAAGCCCTGCGTGCACGAGCGGGTGCCTGTTGATTGTCAGTGCCCGGGGCTAGGCTCGGAACCATGGAACAAACCACCACCCTCACCCAGCACATCCAGGCCGCTCCGGAGAAGGTGTGGTCCGTCATCACGGACATCCCCGGCTCGGCGGCAACGCTGTCCGGCGTGGAGGCGGTCCAGCTCCTCACGGACGGTCCGTACGGCGAGGGAACCCGATGGAAGGAAACCCGCAAGATGTTCGGCCGGTCGGAAACCGTGGAGATGTGGGTGGACCAGGTGGACCCGCCGCGCAGCACCACGGTGAAGGCCGTCCAGGGCGGGGCCGACTACAGCACGCGCTTCAACCTTGCCCCGCGGGATGGCGGAACTGACCTCACGGTCACGTTCGGGGCAGAGGTTGCCAAACCCACTGCCGCGAGCCGCATCATGATGGCGCTTTTCGGAAAAATGGGCCTGGCGGCCACGCGCAAGGCCTTCGCCAAGGACCTGGCGGAGATCGCGGCGAAGGCAGAGTCCCTGTAGTGGCGGACGCCCGGCCCGCGGCCCGGAAAAAACCGGGCCAGGCGGTTTCTCCGCCCCGGCTTTCGGGGGTGGTGCTGGCGGACCTGGTCGACGAGGCTGCGCCGGAGTTCGTGCGGGGCGGCAAGTACGACGGCGTCCGGTACAGTCGTGCAGTGGCGGACGGCCTGGACCTGACCGGGGCGGACTTTGCCGAGTGCGAGTTCCAGGGCGCGTCGTTCAACGACGCGCAGCTGCGCGGCGCCGGCTTCCGCGACTGCACCCTGCACGAGCTGTACGCCCCCGTGTTCCGGGCGGCGCGGAGCACCTGGCGCGACGTCGAACTCCACAATCCCCGGCTGGGCTCCGCGGAACTGTACGAAAGCGGCTGGCAGTCGGTCCGCATCGACGGCGGCAAGCTGGACTTCCTCAACCTGCGGGGCGCAAAACTCACGGACGTCCTCATCACCGGCTGCATCATCAACGAGCTGGACCTCGGCTCGGCCACCGCCGCCCGGGTGGCCCTGAAGGACTGCACCATCGGCACCCTCGATGTCACCGGCGCCAGGCTCCAGGACTTCGACCTCCGGGGCACCGACTTCAGGGGCATCAGTGGACTCGGCAGCGTGGCCGGCCTGGTCGTCGACGACTACCAGCTGGCGCTCCTGGCACCGCTTCTCGCCGCGCACCTGGGCATCATTGTCCTCTAGCTCAAGTTTTGTCCACGCATGGCGACCTGCGCGCCGTTGAAGTCGCCAGATGTGGACAAAACTCCGGAGGTACGCAACCGCAGCCCTCCCGTGTACTATTTACAGAACGAACGGTCGGTAAGTGGTGAATTCCGCGATGCCGGATGCCGATGACAGTGCTGTTTATCGCATGAAGGGTGTTTCCATGGCTGCAACCGCAGGTCCGCAGGCTTTCCTTGTTGGCGGGGTCAGAACGCCGGTGGGCAAATACGGCGGCGCGCTCTCGTCCGTCCGCCCCGATGACCTTGCCGCCCTCGTAGTCCGGGAAGCCGTCCACCGGGCGGGCCTGGACCCGGACAGCATTGACGAGGTCATCCTGGGCAACGCAAACGGCGCGGGCGAAGAAAACCGGAACGTGGCCCGGATGGCCACGCTGCTGGCGGGGCTGCCCCTCCATATTCCCGGAATCACAGTCAACAGGCTGTGCGCCTCCGGCCTGAGTGCCATCATCCAGGCCAGCCACATGATCAAGGCCGGTGCCGCGGACATCGTCATCGCCGGCGGCGTGGAATCCATGAGCCGGGCACCGTGGGTGCAGGAGAAGCCCACCGCCGCCTTCGCCAAGCCGGGCCAGATCTTCGACACCTCCATCGGCTGGCGCTTCACGAACCCGCATTTCCAGCACGGTGCCCTGTCCCGCGACGGCAAGATGACGTACTCCATGCCGGAAACCGCGGAAGAGGTGGCCAGGGTGGACAGCATCTCCCGCGAGGACGCCGACGCCTTCGCCGTCCGCTCGCACGAACGGTCCCTCGCCGCCATTGAAGCCGGCCGGTTCAAGGACGAGATTGTCCCCGTCACTGTCAAGACCCGTAAATCCGAGACCGTGGTGGACACCGATGAAGGACCGCGGCGGGGAACCACCATGGATGTCCTCGCCGGGTTGAAGCCGGTGGCACACGGCGGCACGGTGGTCACCGCCGGCAACTCCTCATCCCTCAACGACGGCGCCTCCGCGATCATCGTGGCCTCGGAGGCCGCCATCGAACGGCTGGGACTGACACCCCGGGCACGCATCATCGACGGCGCCTCGGCCGGCTGCGAGCCGGAGATCATGGGCATCGGCCCGGTCCCCGCCACCCAGAAAGTCCTGAAGCGCAGCGGCCTCAGCGTCGGCGACCTTGCCGCCGTCGAACTCAACGAAGCCTTTGCCACCCAGTCCCTTGCCTGCATCCGCCGGCTGGGCCTCGATCCGGACATCGTCAACAACGACGGCGGCGCGATAGCCCTCGGGCACCCGCTCGGTTCCAGCGGGGCCAGGATTGCGATCACCCTGCTGGGCCGGATGGAACGCGAGGATGCGAGGGTTGGCCTCGCCACAATGTGCATCGGCGTGGGCCAGGGCACGGCAATGCTGCTGGAGAAAGTCTGATGCCGGGCGCCGTGGACCTGGCTGCTGAAAAGTTCCACGCCCTCCTGGTGGAGGAACGCAGTGACCGGGTAGTGGTGCTGCTCAACAGGCCCGAGGTGCGGAACGCCATCGACCAGCAGATGGTGGACGAACTGCACACCGTCTGCACCGCGCTGGAACAGAACCCGAAAATCCTGATCATTGCCGGCACGGACGGCGTCTTCGCCTCCGGGGCGGACATCGCACAGCTGCGGGAGCGCCGGCGGGACGACGCCCTGCAGGGCATCAACTCCACCATCTTCGTCCGGATCGCGAAGCTGCCCATGCCGGTGATCGCGGCCCTGGACGGATACTGCCTTGGCGGCGGGGCCGAACTCGCGTACGCAGCCGATTTCCGGATCGGCACGCCTGCGGTGCGGATCGGCAATCCCGAGACCGGCCTGGGGATCCTCGCCGCTGCCGGCGCCAGCTGGCGGCTTAAAGAGCTGGTGGGGGAGCCGGTGGCCAAGCAGATCCTGCTGGCCGGCCGGGTCCTTGGCGCCGAGGAGGCGCTGGCGGTCAACCTCATCACCGGAATCCATGAGCCGGACGGCCTGCTGGACGCTGCCCACCAGCTTGCGGACGGCATCGGGCGGCAGGATCCGCTGGCGGTCCGCATCACCAAGTCCGTGTTCCATGCCCCGGCCGAGGCCCACCCCCTGATCGACCAGCTGGCCCAGGGGATCCTGTTCGAGTCCGAGGCGAAGTTCGAGCGGATGCAGAAGTTCCTGGACAGGAACGCCGCCAGGAAGGCCGGCAGGGAATCCGGCCTGGAAGCGGGCAGCGAAACCGGAAAGAAGGACCAATGACCAACCCCAAACTTGCTCCCGGACTCCCCGCACACGTCGGTGTCCTGGGCGGCGGCCGCATGGGCGCCGGGATCGCGCACGCCTTCCTGGTCAAGGGCGCCGACGTGCTGGTGATCGAGCGCGACGAGCCGTCCGCCGAGGCAGCCCGCGAGCGGATCGAGGCGGCCGCGGCCAAAAGCATTGAACGCGGCGCCACTGACGCCAACCTGGACGAGATGGTGTCCCGGCTGGCTGTGGGCGTGGACTACGACGCCTTCACCGGCCGGCAGCTCGTGGTGGAGGCCGTGCCGGAGGACTGGGACCTGAAGGTCACTGCCCTGCGCGGCATCGAGGAGCGGCTGGCCGACGACGCGTACCTCGCCTCGAACACCTCGTCCCTGTCCGTCAACGGGCTTGCCGGCGAGCTGAAGCGGCCGGAGAACTTCCTGGGCCTGCATTTCTTCAACCGGTCCCGGCGTCCACCCTCATTGAAGTGGTGCTGGGGGAGCGCACGTCACCCGGACTCGCGCAGGCGGCGAAGGGGTGGGTGGAGGCACTCGGCAAAACCGCCGTCGTCGTCAATGACGCCCCTGGCTTCGCATCGTCCCGGCTGGGGGTCGCGATCGCACTGGAGGCGATGCGCATGGTGGAAGAGGGCGTTGCTTCGCCAGAGGACATCGATGCCGCGATGGTCCTTGGCTACAAACACCCCACCGGGCCGCTTCGGACCACCGACATTGTGGGGCTGGATGTCCGGCTGGGGATTGCCGAATACCTGCACTCGACTTTGGGGGAGCGCTTCGCGCCGCCGCAGATCCTCAAGGACAAGGTGGCCCGCGGCGAACTGGGGCGTAAGGCAGGCAAGGGCTTCTTCGACTGGCCCAGCTAGGACCGCGCCTTAAGCGGCCGCCTAGTCGAAGAACCCGACGATGTAGCCGATGAAGTAGAGCAACGACAGCAGGACCACGATCCCGATGATCGCGATCCACAGGAACTGTGTGCTCTTCCTGGTCCCGTGCTCGTCGTGCCCCTGCGGGCCGGCGGTGGAGGCTTCACCGGGCGGGGTTTCTCCCGGGGGCACGCCGCCGCCGGGCTCCAGGCCTGTGATCTTGTCGTCCTCCGGGTCCGGATTTGTTCCTGACACGTCAACTCCCTTGCTCGCCGTCCTGGTGCTGTCCCAGCGTAACCGGCCCCGGTGGCGGGGCCTAGGCTGGTGCAGTGACTTTCCTAGAACCCCTTACCCTGACCGGCCGCCATGTAATCCTGGAGCCGCTGGCCGGGGAGCACCACGACGGCCTGGTTGCTGCGGCAGCCGACGGTGAGCTGTGGAAGCTCTGGTACACCTCGGTGCCGGCGCCGGATGAAATGGCCGCAGAGATTCAGCGCCGCCTGGCGCTGCAGGACGAGGGCTCGATGCTGCCGTTCACCACGCGGCTGATCGACCCCGCCACCGGAGGCCCCGGCCGGATCATCGGGATGACCACCTATATGAATATCGACGCCGGCACGCCCCGGGTGGAGATCGGCTCCACCTGGAACGCGGCGTCAGTCCAGGGCACGGGCACCAACCCGGACTCCAAGCTGCTGCTGCTCCGGCACGCGTTCGAGACCATCGGCTGCCCGGCCGTCGAGTTCCGCACGCACTGGCTCAACCACCAGTCGCGCGAGGCGATCGCCCGGCTGGGGGCCAAGCAGGACGGCGTGCTGCGGAACCACTCCCGCACCCGCGACGGCATCCTGCGGGACACCGTGGTCTTCTCGATCCTTGAGCACGAATGGCCCATGGTCCGCGCCGGGCTGGAGCACAGGCTCGCCCGGCGGGGGTAGCCGCAAAGGTTGATGGGGGGGCAGTCCTTCGATGCCCAGCTGTTGGGTTTGGGCAGGGTGAAATATTCAAACGATTGAAGGGTGGCTTCAATCGTTTGAACTCCTTAAGGTACTTTTATCCCGCACTCAACGAGGAGTCTCATGAGCGAATCAATCGGCACCGCCGCCGCACCCGTTTCATTCCAATCCGTGATGCGCCCCTTCGGGTGGCGCGACAAAATCGGCTACCTTTTCGGCGACCTTGGGAATGACTTCACCTTCCTGCTCGCATCCTCCTACCTGCTCGTGTTCTACACGAACGTGGCAGGACTCCAACCCGCGCACGTCGGCATCCTGTTCCTCGCGGCCAGGCTCATCGATGCTTTCACGGATGTGGGTTGGGGGCGTTTCCTGGACCGGCACCGCCCGTCGCCTGCCGGCCGCTTCCGTGCCTGGATCGGCAGGGCTGCCTTGCCCCTCGTCGTTGTAAGTGCGCTCCTTTATGCACCCTTCATTGCTGACTGGGACTACGGCCTGAAACTTACGTACGCTGCTGTCACCTACCTGCTGTGGGGTTCCGTCTTCTACACGATGGTCAACATTTCCTACGGTTCGCTGGCATCCGTCATGAGTCCGAACCCGGGGGAGCGGGCTTCCCTCTCAGTGTTCCGCGCTTTCGGAGCAAACGTCGCGGGCCTGTTCGTGGCCCTTGTTCCCCCACTTCTGATCTACGCGACCGTTGACGGGGTTTCGCAGGTCCTTCCCGGTTCCTTCTTCATGACAGGTGTGGGGTTCTCCATCGCCGCGCTCGCGTTCTATGCCATTTGCTACACCCAGGTGCGTGAACGCGTGCAGGCAGTACCCGTGCAGGAAAAGCGCAGCTTCCTGAAACTCCTGCGTTCCCTGGCCGGAAACAGGGCGCTGCTGGGGCTCATGGCCGGAAACCTGATCCTCATGCTTGCGTCGCTGCTCACGATGTCCATGGCGGCGTACCTGTGGCTGAACTACTTCAACAACGGTGCGCTTTCCGGTCCTGCCCAACTGGCGAACTACCTGCCAGGCCTTGTGCTGGCGCCGGTCGCGGCGTGGCTCGCCCGCCGTTTCGGCAAGAAGGAAATCATCGTCACGGGCATGCTCTTCTCTGCCGCTGTTTACATGTTCCTGGCCCTTACGCACGTCACCTCGCCATGGGTCTTCATCGTCCTGACAGTGCTTGCCGGTTTCGGTATGGGTACCTACTCGCTGCTCGTTTGGGCGCTAATCGGCGATGTCATCGATCACGAGGAGGTGCGCAGCGGTGAGCGTGACGACGGCACCGTCTATGCGGTCAACACCTGGGCGCGCAAGGTAGGACTGGCCCTGGCCGGTGGCCTCGCGGGCGTGGCACTGACGGCGGTCGGCTTCCAGGCCGGCTCGCCCACTCAGACCGAGGAGACCATCAACGGGATCTACCTCGTATCCACACTCGTGCCCGGCGTCCTCTACGCCGTTGCCGCTCTCCTGCTGCTCTTCATCTACCCGCTCAACCGCAAACGGGTGGCTGCCAACGTGGAAGAGCTGAAAGCACGGCGGGGCCAATAGCATGACTGCCGGAGCCCGACCAACGCTCAAGGACATCGCCCGCCGTGCAGGCGTGTCCGTGTCAACGGTGTCCTACGCCCTGAATGAGCAGAGCACCCTTCCCCTGAGCGGCACCACGAAGGCGAAAATCCGGCAGATCGCCAGGGACATCGGCTACGTTCCCAACGGCCTCGCCCGATCACTGCAGGCCGGCACCAGCCGTACCATCGGCGTGCTCCTGGACAAACCGGTCACCACGCCGCGGTACGCGGCCATTGTGCAGGGGCTCGTCGAGGGACTGACCGAGCAAGGCCTTCACCTTGCCCTCCTTCATAAGGGCCCGGCGTCACAGTGGGTGGCCGCGGTCCGGGGTTACCAACTCGACGGCCTCATCTTCGTGGGCCACGACGACCATGAGGTGCCAGGCGAGCTTGCGGAGCTCGTTGCCAAGCACAGCGTCCCCTTCGTGGCACTCGACTGCGGGGCCTTCGGAGAGGAGCGCCCATACTCGACGGTCGATTTTGACTACCGGGCCGGCGTCGAACTGCTCATGGCGGAACTTGAACGGAGGGGGACGCGCACCGTCTACTACCTTCGCCCGGATCTGGTGTCCCGTGCGGAGAGGATCCGCGAGCAGGCCGTGTTCTCGGCGCTGGGTCAACGCCCCGAGGTCGCACTGCGGGTGGTTTCCACCGGAATCACGGCAGAACACCTCAAACGCCTCGAGGAGAACCCGGACCAGCAGGCTTCGTACGTGCACGAACTCGCCGGCCGGGTGGAGCAGGCCCTCGGGACCGACGGAGCCGACCCCGGGCACACCACCCTTCTGTGCTCCTGGGGCGCGGATGTGGAGGCCGTATACCGGGTGGCGCAGCGCCGGGACCCGCGCTATACGGTGGCGGGACTTGCCGCCGGCACGCTCACCACAGGGCTCTGGCCGAACCTGGTCTACTCGCGGCTTCCTCTTGAAGGCGCCGGCCGGGAATGCGCACGCCTGATCATGGGCGAGACCAGCACGTCCCCCGTCCACGAACACCTTCTCCTGCCACCGGTGATCGACGCCGGGCAGTCCACGAATTCCGAGACATCGCGCCGGCAACAGCAGCCGATGAGAAATAAAAGCAAGGAAGCAGGCACCATGCCACGCACCAACGTCATTTTCATCATGTCCGACGACCATGCCGCCCATGCCATTTCGGCGTATGGCAGCAGGGTCAACAAGACGCCGCACCTCGACCGGATCGCCGAGGGTGGCATGCGGATGGACGCCGTCTTCTGCACGAACTCCATCTGCTCCCCGTCACGGGCTTCGATCCTTACCGGCACCTACTCCCACGTCAACGGCGTGTCGTCCATCTGGACGGAGATGGATTACCGCGTTCCAACGTTCATCGATGTGCTGCGCAACAACGGTTACCGCACGGCATTGTTCGGCAAATGGCACCTCGGTGAGCAGGAAGTCTCGGAGCCGCGCGGCTTCGATGCGTGGAAGGTCTTTCCCGGCCAGGGCGATTATATGGACCCCGAAATGATTGATCCGTCCGGCCGCACCATCGAAAAGGGCTACGCGACCGACATTGTCACCGATCTGTCGCTGGACTGGATCGACGAGCGGGGCGAGGATGAGCCGTTCTGCCTCCTGGTGCACCACAAGGCCCCGCACCGCCCCTGGGTGCCTGACGAGAAACACAAGCACCTCTACGCTGACGGGACGATTCCCGAGCCTGAGACCTTCTTCGACGACTATGAGTCACGGAGCAAGGCCGTACGCGGCGTGCACATGACCATCGCTGACGACATGGGTGCCGACGACATCAAAATGGAGGTGCCGGAGCACCTGCGGGGCGAGGAAAACCGTGAAGAACGGATGCGGTGGAAATACCAGATCTACATGCGCGACTACCTTCAGTGCATCCAGTCAATCGACGACAACGTGGGGCGGATGCTCGACCACCTGGAGGCCAAGGGGCTCGCAGAGAACACGCTGGTGGTCTACACCTCCGACCAGGGATTCTTCCTCGGGGACCACGGCTGGTTCGACAAGCGGCTCATGTTCGACCAATCCCTGCAGATGCCCATGCTCATCCGCTGGCCGGCCCAGATCGAAGCCGGCAGCCGCAGCGAAGCGATCATCACCAACGTGGACTTCGCCGCGACGTTCCTGGATGCCTGCGGCATCGACGCAACGAACGAGCTCCCCACCTCGCAGGGGCGGAGTTTTCTGCCGCTGCTGCGCGGGGAGAGCATCGAGGATTGGCCCGACGCCGCCTACTACCGGTATTGGGAACACGATGATCCCATCCACGCAGCGCCCGCCCACTACGGCATTCGCACCCGGGATTACAAGCTCATCTACTACTACGGCGCCGGCCTTGGAGTGCCCGGGGCGTCGGAACGGCAGTTCGAGCCTGAATGGGAGCTCTACGACCTGCGGAACGACCCCACCGAGGTGCGCAACGTTGCCGACGATCCCGCATATGCCGGGATCAAGAGCGATATGGAGCAGAAGCTCGCTGAGTACCAGAAGCGGTACGCGGACGAACCGTACCGCGGAGAGGACACCCCGCGCCCGGTGTGGGGGCCGTATGATGCAGAACTCTTCGCGCAGGTCGAGGCATACGTCGCCGGTATCCGGGCATCCAGCTGACGCAGCAGAATTACCCGGGCATCACCGGCTGCAGCCGGTGATGCCCGGGAGCGATGTGGGAAAGTGAAAAGGATGAACGAGGAGAACCCAGGTGCCGGGTGTTGCGCGCCGGCAGGCCGCGCAGTGTTCACGGGCATGTCGGACAAACCCCTGCCGGAGCCTGCCCTGGCCGATGCAGGGCAAGGCCGCCACCGGATTGAGCAGGCAATTGTCCCCGCCCTGACATTCGGGATGGGGGACTCGCAAGGGGACGAGAACCGGGGCGACGGCGAAACGCCCGTCCACCAGGTAACCCTGGAGTCATTTTCAATCGACGCGACGAGCGTGACGAACAACGACTTTGCGCGGTTCGTCGAGGCGACCGGCTACCGCACCGAAGCCGAGGCTTGGGGCTTCTCCGCGGTCTTCCATC
This sequence comes from Arthrobacter nitrophenolicus, assembly GCF_000332815.1. Classification (GTDB taxonomy): domain Bacteria; phylum Actinomycetota; class Actinomycetes; order Actinomycetales; family Micrococcaceae; genus Arthrobacter; species Arthrobacter nitrophenolicus. The sequence continues at coordinate 73,152 of NZ_AOFD01000005.1, read as the reverse complement.
TTGCTGTGGCGGCACCGGAGGAAGACATTATGGGCTCTCCGCCCGGGACGCCTGGTGGCGGGGCGTGAAGGGTGCGGACTGGCGACATCCGGGGGGACGCCACTCCGGTATCGACGGGCTCGGGGACCACCCGGTGGTCCATGTCAGCTGGAATGACGCGGTGGCGTACTGCCAGTGGGCTGGCCGGGCTCTTCCGACGGAAGCGCAGTGGGAGGCTGCATCGCGTGGCGGGCTCGATGGTGCAAGGTTCCCCTGGGAGATGACCCGCACGGTGACGCGTCTTTCCCGATGCCCACCACCAAGCCGCGGGCCGGCGAATCCTGGCGGATGAACATCTGGCAGGGGCCGTTTCCGGCCGAGAACACCTGCCAGGATGGATTCCTCACCACAGCACCCGTGCGCAGCTTTGAACCGAACGCTTATGGGCTCTGGCAGACCATCGGGAATGTCTGGGAATGGTGTGCCGACTGGTGGAGCCCCGGCTACTACCGCATTTCTCCTGCCATCGACCCGCGCGGACCGGACAGCGGCCAGGTCCGGGTCATGCGGGGAGGCTCGTACCTGTGCCACGACTCCTACTGCAACCGGTACAGGAACTCTGCCCGGTCCTCGAACACGCCGGACTCGTCAATGGGCAACGCGGGGTTCCGCACCGTGGGCAGGACGTCCGGGGCGGCGCACACCGGTGAATGACGTCGATCCCCGCCGGGCAGGGGCATAGGCTCGCCCGGCGGGGATGAGGTCTTGGCTACTGCCGGACCAGTTGACCCAGCTTTACTGAAGCCAGCAAGGCTGACGCGTAGGCGCGGTGCCCTTCGAGGTTGGGATGGAAGCTGCGGGGGTCCAGTTGCGGCCTACCACTTGAATCGAGATACGTTCCGAAGAAGATCCAGGGATCCGTGGAATTAACCTCGTGTCCGGCAAAGCGCTTTGTCACATCAACATAGACGGCGTTCGTGTCGTACTCATCGTTCGCGAGGTCCACGGCGTCTTCGATGGCACCGTTGATAGCCAGGGTTCCGAGGTTGATTAGTTCCTGACTCGTTAGAGGGATGGGGAGGGCAACAGGCGGGTCGGTTGTATCGAAGAGCAGCGGGTAACCGAGGACGATGATCGTCGCATCCGGCGCGGCTGCCTGGATTGCCTGATATGTCTCAGCCAGCGCCAAAGTGAGCGCAAAGAGGCTTTCCTCTGAAGTCGCCGCGTTGACGGCGTTGCGGCAATCCGTTGGGCTGAGTGTTGCGCAGATCCCGATGATTTGTGCAAATCCCAGATCGTTTGCACCTGCGGTGATGCTCACCAGCTCCGCTTCCGCTAGCGCGGCCAAGGTTGCTGGATCGCTGAGCTGGGAGGCTACGCTCGTTGGCCCCCCAGTAAGCTCGGCACCGCTACAAGCGGCGTTAACGAGCAGGTTGACGCGGCCAGTCTTCGCCGTTAGGTCCACGTAGCCGCCCGAAGTCCGGATGCACGTCTCGGTGTCGTCGTAGGGTCCGGCTCCAATGCCGGCGGTATATGAATCGCCGAGCGCAACATAATCGACGTTAGGCGGGGGCGCAGCGTCAGCGGGGATGGCCGTGAAGCCCAGGGCCATGGCCAGGGTGGCAAGGCCGGCCGCAAAAGCTGATTGACGCCGTCGTACTGGTGCAATTCCCATTGCGTTCTCCTTTGAACAGCCTAAGGCACAAGCGTGTAGGTGTACGTTACGCCTGGCGGGGGCAGCCGTCATTAGGGTCCGGCCCCGCAATTCCCCCAAATCTCCCCCAATCGTGACGTGCGTCTCCTGTGACTGGTGTGATTAGCTGGCCGGGTGACGAAAACGGGCAGGTCCATGGACTGGGATGGTGCCGTCAACGCGTGGCACGTGGCCGGCGGCGTTTACCGGATGGGACGCCGCGAATGGCTGACGGAAGCCGGCTGGCAGCAGGCGTTCGACGACGGCATCCGCACCGTCGTCGACGTTCGCAATGCCGCGGAGGCGCGCCGGCGGGACACCGATCCTGTGGTGTCCGACGCCGCGTGGCACGGCATGGCAGTCCTCTCGGCACCCACCGAGGAGCCAGGCCACCCCCGCTTCACCGAAATCTGCGGCCCCTACCTGAACGATCCCGCCTTCTACGCGGACAACGCCCGCATCTTCCCGGAGAAACTGGTGGGCGTCTTTCGGGCGCTCGCCGCGGGGGCGGACCGCGGCGACGTGATCCTGCACTGCGCCGCCGGACGGGACCGCAGCGGCATGGTGGCCGCCATGGTCCAGGACCTGGCAGGTGACTCCGACCAGGACATCGCCGAGGGCTACCGCCGCGCCGCCCGCGGCATCAATGAGCGCTACCGGACCCACGGTCCGCCGCATGACCGGGAATGCTACCTGGACGACGCCGAACTGGCGCCGCTGCTCGAGCGGCGCGGTGCCGCCGTGGTGGAGTTCGTCCGCGCCCTGGACACCCGGGGCTACCTTCTCCGGCACGGTCTCAGCACCGGCGAACTCGACGCCGTGCTGTCCCTGTGCGGGGCGGGGGTGGCCCGATGAGGCCGGTCCATCTGCGCCGGTTCCTGTCCCTTGGCGCCGTCGCCGGGATGCTGGCGTCCTCCGCATACGCCGCCGCCCCCGCCTGGGCCGGGGACCAGGCCGCTGATGCCCCCAGCGTCGAAATATCCGACGGCGGAAAGGGCCTTTCAGAGGCGGCGCTCGCCGAAGCGGTGCAGCGCGACCTCGGACTCACGCAGGAGCAGTTCGCCGCGGCCGGTGAGCTTGGTTCCCGGGCTGCTGCTGCCGCCGTTCAGCTCCGCGACGTCCCGGGCTATCAGGGCATCAGGCTGGAAGACGGCCGGATCGTGGTGACCGGGTCCGGCGCGGAGCTGCTGGCACAAGTGGCGGGGCTCGCGGCGTCAGTCCCGGAACTGGTGCTGGAGGCGCCAGTACCGGAGGCCCGGCTTGCGGATCCTGGTGCTTCCACTGCCCCAAGCGAAGGGGCGGAACTGGCGGTCAGCACCGAACAGCTTTTCCAGGCCTACGTGCGCGAGGTCGGCCCGGAAGGGCTGCAGGCTGTGCTGGCGTCCGGCGGAAAATTCGTGATCCGGAGCGGCGGCGTCAACACGCCCGAGTCCACCGCGAAGACCGGCATGGCATCCGTTTCGGCCGGTAGTGGAAAGGTGTCGCCCGCCGAGTTCGTAGCCAAGTATGCCAACGTGGAGCTCGACGGCGGTGCCTCCCTTGCTCCCGAAGCCGACGTTCCCGGGGGTGTCGGCTACATTGCCGACACCGGCTGGATCTGCTCCACGGGCTTCTCCGCCTTCAACCCAGCAGGCCTGCCTGCTGTCCTCTCCGCCGGACACTGCGCGTCCGACGGTGCGGCAAGGACCGCCACCCTGCAGTTCCTCGGTGAGCCAGCCGGCCCGCTGGGCGACTTTGGCTTCAGCCAGTACGGCGGTCCGGGCAACTCGAGGGTCCTGGACCCCGCCACCCCCACTGGTCCGGGCGGCACGGCTCTGACCAACCCAGGGAATGTGGGCACCGACATCTCCGTCATCGAGTCCCTGCGCACCGATGTGGACCCGCTGCCGGCAGCCAGCACCTGGGGGGACCCCTCCCAGCCCGAGCCGGACGTCAAGATCATCGGCAGCGCGGACCCGGTGCTGGGAATGCCGGTGTGCCGCTCGGGGCGGACGTCATTCTGGTCCTGCGGCACTATCGACGCGGTGGGGATCTTCGTAGTCCCCGGTCACGCCTACGCGATGGACCCGACCGACTTGCGGGCCTTCCGCGGTTTCCTGTCCTACGCCGTGCAGTCCAGCGGAGGTGACTCCGGCGGCCCCTACGTCAGCGGCAACTACGCCGTGGGGACGCACGCTGCCGGCGACACCCCGGATGGAAACGGCAACGTCGTCCAGAACATGGCCATCGCCGCGACCCTCAGCGAGGGCCTGGCTGTCCTGCCCGGCTACCAGCTGGAACTCTTCCTCAACAAGCCTGCCGTCACCAGCCCCGCGCCTGGGGGCACCTTCGAACCGGGGCAGCAGGTCACAGGCACTGTTCCGGCGGCACCGGCCTCCGCGGTGGCCGCCGGGTCAACAGTCCGGATCACCCTGGACGGCGGAGATCCCTTCGAGGTCCCGGTGGACGACGCCGGGAACTGGAGCTTCACGGCTCCTGAAAGCACCCCCGGGGGCAGCGGAAAGCTGCAGTTCACGGCCGAGACGGTCAACGGGTTCAGCGTTTCCGGCACCAGCAGTTTCGAGTTTGGACGTGCCCCGGCTGAACCGCCCGCGCCTCCGGCTCCGGCTGAACCGCCCGCGCCTCTGGTGCCGGCTGAACCGCCCGCGCCACCGGCTCCGGCTGAGCCGCCCGCGCCTCCGGTGCCGGCCGAACCGGCAGCAACGGTGCCTGCCCCCGCGCCTACCGGATCTGTCCCCGCCAGCCCGGCCCCGGCTGACCCGGCCGCTGTCCCGCCGGCGGATCCCTCGGATGGAGGCGCCGCCGTCGTACCTTCCCCGGTCGGGACACCACCCGCCGGCCTGGCCGATACATCGGGCCCGTACACCGCCGGTTCCACCGGCGGGCTCGCCTACACCGGCGCCAGCGCACTCCTGCCGGCGGCAGGCGCGGCGTTCGCGGCGCTTGCCGCCGGCATCCTCCTGACAGTCCTGGTCCGCAGGCGGAACCGGCGCCGGGTCCCCTAACTACGACCCGTCGCCGTCGACCACCTGAACGGCAACGCCAGGGTGCCGTCGGCGAGGCTTCCCCAGGCGTAGACGATGGTGTTCGTCCCGCCTGCAACGGTGATGTCAGCCGGGCCGATCACCGGGGTTGTGGTTCCTGCCGCGGCTACCGCAGCTGAAATCGTGCCGGCCCTGAGCTTCAGCACCGCTTCGTTGGGGTTGGTGAGGCCCTGGATGACGGGTTCGCCGTTCGCCAGCACGTCGACGGCGGGAGCCGCGGCCACGTGCCTGACCGTCAGCTTGCCTTTCCGGTCATTGCGGAGGCCCTTGGTGCTGTTTTCGAACAGCGAGGCCGTGGGGGTGCCCGCGGCGCTGAGGTGGGCCACGGCCGTGTAGTTGCCGCCCTCGTCGAGCTGCACATCCACAGGTCCGATCACCGGGTTCGCGGCGGACGTGGCGTCAGCGGCAGTCACGGCGATCTGGTAATCGCCGGCGGGCAGCTCGAGTGGCCCGGCCAGGGTGCCGGGAGTGAAGTTATCAAGCGTGAGGTTCCCGTTCACCCACACGTCCACCGTCAGGCCGGGAACACCATGGAGGACGGACAACAGGGCGTCGTCGTCATCGTGGTGCCATCCGTTGGCCTGGGCGGGGGCGGCGAAGGCCAGCGAGGCGGCCAGGGAAAGTGCCCCGGCGGCGTAACCCATTTTGCGCATATCAAACTCCTTCAAGGATGCCCGGTGGCCGGGCTGTTTGTGCTTACGCGCTTAATACCCGGGAAGTACCGTCTTTGGATGCACTGCAGGAGATTTTTTCCTGGCTACTGCTTGTGCCGCCGCATCAGCAGGTTGGTGATGCGCAGCGTGCAGAGCCGCTGGCCGATCTCGTTGGTGATCAGCACCTCGTGCGTGGTGAGCGTGCCGCCCAGGTGGATGGGTGTGGCCGTGATGGTGACCAGCCCTTCCCGGGCGGACCGGTGGTGCGTGGCGGACACGTCGACGCCCACCGCCGTCTTGCCCATCGTGCTGGCGTGGATCACGGCGGCCCAGGAGCCCACCGCCTCGCCCACGGCCAGCGAAGCGCCGCCATGCAGCAGGCCGAACGACTGCCTGTTGCCCTCCACCGGCATGGTGGCCACCACGCGCTCAACCGACTCCTCCACGATCTTGACCCCCATCTTCTCGTCCAGCTCGCCGAGGGTGATCTTCCACAGCTCGTGCTCTGTGGGGGAGTGGTCCTGCATCTCGGCGGAATTCGGAACGGGGGCGCTCATGGGAGTCTCCTTCGGTGTTGCCGGGCGGCACATTCATGTATGGTTCTTATATTACCGAACGGACGGTCAGTAATCATTGGCCGCCTTTCTGCCCCTTTGTTGGAAGGACCCGTCAACGATGACCACCACAGCCACAGCTCCCCAGGCCACGGTTGACACCGTGGAGACAGTGCCCAGCTTCATCCAGGATGCCTGGTGGACCCCCGACGCCGGCACCTCGGCCTCCGCAGTCCCCGTCCGTGATGCGAGCACCGGGGAGGTCCTGGCCAAGGTGAGCACCGAGGGGCTGGACCTGCAGGCCGTGGTGGACTACGGCCGCAGCACCGGCCAGGAGGAACTGGGCAAGCTCACCTTCCACCAGCGCGCCCTGAAGCTCAAGGAGCTCGCGCAGTACCTGCACGCCCGGCGCGAGCACTTCTACAACTTCTCCTTCCAGACCGGCGCCACCAAGATCGACTCCATGGTGGACATCGACGGCGGCATCGGCGTCCTCTTCACCTTCGGCTCCAAGGGCCGGCGCGAGCTGCCCAACTCACAGGTGGTGGTGGACGGGCCCATGGAGGTGCTCTCCAAGGACGGCTCCTTCGCCGGCGAGCACATCTACACCCGCATTCCCGGCGTCGCGGTCCAGATCAACGCCTTCAACTTCCCCGTCTGGGGCATGCTCGAAAAGTTCGCCCCCGCTTTCATCGCCGGGGTTCCCACCATCGTCAAGCCCGCCACCCCCACCGGCTATGTTGCCGCAGCGGTGGTCAAGGCCATTGTGGAATCCAACATCCTGCCCAAGGGCTCGCTGCAGCTGATCTCCGGCTCGGTCCGCGGCCTGCTGGACGTGCTGGATTACCGCGACTACGTCTCCTTCACTGGCTCGGCCTCCACCGCCCTGTCCCTGAAGTCCCACCCGAAGGTGGTCCAGGGCGGGGTCCGCTTCACGTCCGAGACCGACTCCCTGAACGCGGCCATCCTCGGGCCCGACGCCGTCGAGGGCACCCCGGAATTCGATGCCTTCGTGAAGTCCGTGGTCACCGAGATGACCGTCAAGGCGGGCCAGAAGTGCACGGCCATCCGCCGGACCATCGTCCCGGAGGCGCTGGTGCCCGCCGTTGTGTCCGCCATCGGCAAGCGGGTCCAGGAGCGCGTGGTGCTCGGCGATCCGCGGGGCAAGGGCGTCACTATGGGTGCCCTGGCCTCCGTGGAGCAGCTTCAGGACGTGCGTGCGGCCGTGCAGGCCATGCTCGACGCCGGCGGCGAGCTTGCGTACGGAACGCTGGATTCGCCGTCGGTCACCACCGCCGACGGCACCTCCGCGGTGGTGGAGGAAGGCGCCTTCATGTCTCCCGTCGTGCTCAGCTGGAACGATGCGGACGCGGAGGCGCTGCACTCCCTGGAGGCCTTCGGCCCCGTTTCGTCGGTGATCGGCTACAAGGACCTGGCCGACGCCGTCCGCCTCGCCGCCCGGGGCAGCGGCTCCCTGGTGGCCACTGTCTGCACCAATGATCCCGCCGTGGCGCGGGAACTGGTGACCGGCATCGCCGCGCACCACGGCCGCGTGCTGATGCTCAACCGCGAGGACGCACGGTCGTCCACCGGCCACGGCTCTCCAGTGCCGCACCTGGTCCACGGCGGACCCGGCCGTGCCGGCGGCGGCGAGGAACTGGGCGGCATCCGGTCGGTAATGCACCACATGCAGCGTACCGCCATCCAGGGCTCACCGAACATGCTGACCGCGGTCACCGGCATCTGGCATGCCGGGGCGGACCGCAACTTCACGGTGGAAACCGAAGGGACCCACCCGTTCCGGAAGCGGCTGGAGACGCTGCGGATCGGCGACGCCGTCCGGTCCGACCTGCGGCAGGTCACCCTGGAGGACATCACCGCCTTCGCCAACAGCACCGGCGACACCTTCTACGCCCACACCAACCAGGAAGCCGCCGAAGCCAACCCGTTCTTCCCGGGGATCGTGGCCCACGGCTACCTGCTGCTCAGCTGGGCCGCGGGACTGTTCGTGGAGCCCGCCCCGGGTCCGGTGCTGGCCAACTACGGCCTGGAGAACCTGCGCTTCATCACCCCGGTGGCGGCCGGCGACTCCATCCGGGTCACCCTCACCGCCAAGAAGATCACCCCGCGCGAGACCGACGAGTACGGCGAGGTGGCCTGGGACGCTGTCCTGACCAACCAGAACGACGAGATCGTGGCCACCTACGACGTCCTCACCCTCGTCGAAAAGTAACCCCCGGTTGCTCTATCACTTGTGGTCCCCAATTAGCCCGTTTGGGGACCATAAGTGATAGCGCATCGAGGGCTTTTATTGGGGTGGGGGCGTAAAATTCTGCCCGTAGGAGGTGGCCACATGACCCTAAGAATGAAATCAGCCACAACCATCCTGCCAGTCGATGATGCAGCCCGCGCCCACAGTTTCTACACCGAGAAACTTGGACTCCCGCACCGCGGTATGACAGACGATGGAAGCGAAATACTCGGCATTGACGGCGGCGCCATGCTGCAGCTGATGCCGGTCAGGGACGGCAAGCACTCAGAACACACGGCCCTCAGCTTCGAGGTCACGGACATCGAGCAGACAGTCCGCGAGATGGAGTCCATGGGCGTGCAGTTCCAGGACTACGACCTGCCCAACCTGAAGACCGAGAACCACATCTGCACCACGGGCTCGGAGAAGAGCGCCTGGTTCATGGACACCGAGCACAACATCCTCTGCGTCCACGAGAACCTGGGCAACAGGATGGAGTACCAGCTCTAAAACAACAGCAGGGTTTCGACAGGCTCAACCACCGGGTGGTTGAGCCTGTCGAACCCTACATGTGCGGCCGAAACGTCAGGACTCGGCGCCGCCGTGCAGGGCGTCGTCGCTGCTGTCGTCCTCCCGGCCCGTGCCGTGCCCGCTTTCGCTCTGGTCGGAGAGGTCCATGTTGCCGCGGGCCTCCTCCATGGTGGGGCCGCCGGAGGGAACGCTGTACGTGTCCGGGCGGATCCCGTGGGACTGCTCCTCGATGAGCGCCTGCTCCTCGCTGAAGCGGATCACGTTCGCCTCGTCGCCGGCGTCGCCGGGAATGTCCTCACGGACCTTCGAGGGGTCGGGAACGATGAAGCCTGCCTCGGGTTCTTCTTTGGAGTTGCTCATTTCCATTCCTTCCTATCGGGTGGTGCTATCTCTGGGACGTTCGGCGAGGTCCACCTTGACGTCCCGGGTCTCGTCGCCGCGCTTGACGGAGAAATTCACGGTGTCGCCCGGATTGCGGCCGCGCAGTTCGGACAGGAGCTTCTCCGGCGCGGTCAGTTCCACGCCCTCCATCGACTCCAGGACATCCCCGGGTCGGATCCCGGCGCGTCCGGCCGGGCCGTCCTCGGACACGGCCAGCACCAGCACGCCGGAGACCTGCTCGATGCCCAGCTGCTCGGCGATCTGTGCCGTCAGCTCGCCGGGGGTGAGGCCCACGTAGGCGTGTTCGGCGGTGCCGTCAGCCAGGAGTTCCTCGGCCACTTCCACGGCGGTGGCGGCAGGGATGGCGAAACCGAGGGCCACGGCGCCTGCGGACGGCGGGATGTAGGCCTCGCTGATGCCGATGATTTCGCCGCGCATGTTGATCACGGCGCCACCGGAGTTGCCGGGGCTGATGGGGGCATCCGTCTGGATCAGGTCCACCAGGGACAGGCTGTTGGACGCGGACCCGGGAATCGAGCGGTGGAGCCCGGAGATGATGCCGGCGGTGGCGGTGTTCTCGAAGCCGAGCGGAGAGCCGAGCACTACGGCGCCCTCGCCCACCTTGGGCAGCGTGGTCTGGTACACCGGCTTGGGCAGGCCCGTGCGGTCCGCCTGGACCAGCGCCAAGTCTGTGACGGGGTCCGTGGCCCGGACGGTGCCCTCCACCCGCTGGCCGTCCGCGAAGGCCACCTCAACCCTCGTATTGCCGCGGATCACGTGCTCGTTGGTCAGGACCAGGCCGTCCTCGGAGTACACCACGCCGCTGCCCAGTCCGCCCTCGGTGAAGATAGTCACCACCGACGGCGCCAAATTCTCGACGAGCTGCGGGATGCCGCCCGCCGCGTCCGCCCCGGCGGGAGCGGGCGCGGAACCGGCCGGGCTGGCCGCCGGAGTGTTCACGGAGTCGGCGGTTGGCGCCGGGGGAGGAGGCGAGCCTCCTGTGCAGGCGGAAAGCACGACGGCGGCACTCAGGGCGAGTGCGGCGGCGGCGGTCCTGAGCGGGCCGGGACGCCCTGGAGTGCCCGGGCCCCGGTGGCGGGGCTCCGGATGGATGGCCGGGCTCATTGACTACCTCCCTGCGGACGGCGGCTTTCTACCACCGTAGCCGGGGAGCAACGGAAATACCAAGCACGCTTAGTATTTCCCCGTCCTCACTGCGGGAGGAGTGCGAGGCCGGCTAGGAGTGGCCGTGCAGCCCGTCGAACGCCATGGTGATGACGTCGTCGGCCAGGCGCTCCGGCGACAGCGAACCGCCGGGCTTGTACCACTCCACGATGGAGTTAATCATGCCGAACAGGAGGCGGGTGACGGTCCGGGGGTCGATGTCGGTGCGGAGCGAGCCTTCGTCCCGGGCCGCTGAAATAAGGGCCGCCACCTTGTGGTCGAAGGTGCGCCGCCGTTCCAGCGCGTCCCGCTCAATCTCGGTGTTGCCGCGCAGGCGCAGCAGCAGCGTCACGAACGGCAGCCGGTCCACCAGTACGGCCACGGTCTGGCGCAGGACGAATTCCAGCCGCGCGTCGGCCGCGCCGGATGTCGCTTCCGGCTCCTCGAGGATCGACTCCAGTCCGCCCAGGGCGTGGTCCAGGGCGAGCTTGAGGAGGTCGCCCTTGGACGGCACGTGGTGGTAGATAGCCGACTTCGAGATGCCCAGGTTCTCGGCCAGGATGCCCATGGAGGTCGCGTCGTAGCCGTGCCGGTTGAAGACATCCACGGCGATGCGCAGCACTGACTGCTGGTCGTAGCCGGGCCGGCCGCGTTTGGTGCCGGCGGGGCTGGAGGTGTCGGCGGTGCTGGTTGTCTGGCTGGGCATAGGTGCTAGTTTCTCACGAACGGTCGGTTGGTCCGGGCAGGCCACGGGCCGGCCGGCCCGGCACCGCCAGTGTTGCTATCCCTTCGGGCGCAGGTCGTAGATGCGGCGGAGCTTGCCGTTGGACCGCTCCAGCGAGCCCGGCTCCACTACGGCCACCGTGCAGGAAGAACCCACGTGGATCTTGATCTGCTCCTTCAAGGTGCGTGCCGCCGTCGTACTCTGCTCGGTGGTGACGTTGTCCCGCCGCTCGATCTTCACGGTCAGCTGGTCCATCCGCTGCCCCTCGGGCCGGGTGAGCTCGAGCTGGAAGTGCGGGCTGAGCTCGGGGATGCGCAGCGCGATCTCTTCGATCTGGGACGGGAAGAGGTTCACGCCGCGGAGGATGATCATGTCGTCGCTGCGGCCGGTGATGCGTCCCATCCGGCGGTGCGCGGGGCGGGCGGTGCCGGGCAGGAGGCGGGTGAGGTCCTTCGTGCGGTACCGGATGATGGGCAGCGCCTCCTTGGTGAGCGAGGTGAAGACCAGTTCGCCGTGCTCGCCGTCGCCCAGCACGTTCTCCTTGCCGGGGACGGGATTAAAGGGGTCGATGATCTCCGGGCGGAAGTGGTCCTCCCAGATGTGGCTTCCGTCCTGGGTCTCCACGGCCTCGCCGGCCACGCCCGGGCCCATCACTTCGGACAGGCCGTAGATGTCGCAGGCCTTGATGTCCATGGTGACTTCGAGTTCGTGCCGCATCTCCTGGGTCCACGGCTCGGCGCCGAGCACGGCGTACTTCAGGGACGTGGAGGTGGGGTCGATGCCCATGTGCGCCATGCGTCGGCGATGGTCAGCAGGTAGGTGGGGGTGCAGAGGATGGCGTCCGGCTTGAAGTCCTGGATGAGCTGGATCTGCCGTTCGGTCTGGCCGCCGGACATGGGGATGACGGTGCAGCCCAGCGCCTCGGCGCCGGCGTGCGCGCCCAGGCCGCCGGTGAACAGGCCGTAGCCGTAGGCGTTGTGGACCTTCATGCCGGGGCGGATGCCGGAGGCGCGGAAGCAGCGGGCCACCAGCTTGGCCCAGTCGGCCAGGTCCTGCTTGGTGTAGCCCACCACGGTGGGCCGGCCGGTGGTACCGGAGCTGGCGTGCACGCGGGCCACCTCGTGCTGCGGCACGGCGAACATCCCGAACGGGTACTCCTGGCGCAGGTCCTCCTTGGTGGTGAAGGGGAAGTTGCCCAGGTCGGCGAGTTCACGGAGGTCTGACGGGTGGATTCCGGCGTCGTCGAACTTGCGCTTGTAGAGCGGTACCCGCTCGTAGGCGTAGGCGACGGTATGCTGCAGGCGGCTGAGCTGGAGGGCCTCAAGTTCATCGCGGGAGATGGTTTCCTCGCGGTCAAGGACGGCATCCGCCGGCTGGGCGGTTGCTGCGGCGGGCGTTTCGGGGGCATGCAGGGTCATTGTTTCCTACTTCTTGGGGATGGTGCGGCTGCGTCCGCGGAACTCTGCAACGAGCTCGCCGGGGGTGCCGGAGGTGGGGGATTCGGGCTGGTCCGCGTCGGCGGCGAAGATCTGGATGTCGTACAGGCCGCTGCGGCCGGCGCTGGAACGGCGGTCCGCGACGGCGGTCAGCACCTGGCCGCGGAACGCGGGCTTGAGGAAATTGATGTCCACGCCGGAGGCCACGGTAATGGTGTTCTCCTCGCCGGGCGCCGGGTTGATCGGGTTGCAGGCGAGCGCGAAGGCGGTGTCACCGAAGGCGAAGATCATTCCGCCGTGGGCCATGCCGAAGCCGTTGAGCATTTCCTGCCGGAGGGTCATCCGGATGGTGGCGTGGCCGTCGCTGAGCGAGAGGACCTCGATGCCCATCCACTCGGAGGCATAGTCGTTTTCCAGGATGGGGTGGGGTGGCCCGGAAAGTGTTGTTTCAGCCATGCGTCATTGCCTCCAGCTTTATTTACCGAATGTTCATTAGGTAATCCCATGAGGGGGTCCGGTGTCAAGGGCGGGAGCGGACGACGGCGGGCCGGGGTGCCCTGTGCGTGGCCGCGAGGTGCAAGGATGGAGGGACCGGCAGAAGCAGACCAGCAAAGGGCGGACCATGGCCAAAGGCATCTACGTCAGCGCAACCACTCCAGGATCGGGCAAGTCCCTCGTGGCCCTGGGCCTGGCGGACACCCTGCACCGGCACGCGGACAGGATCGGTTTCTTCAAGCCCGTGGTCACCGGCCCTTCCGCCGCGGACGATCCCATGGTGGCCCTGATGAAGTCCCGGTTCGCGCTGGAGGACGAGCGCTGCCGCGGCGGCCTGACGTTCCAGGAAGTCCGCAGCCTGCTGGCTGAGGGCAACCGCGAGGAGATCGACTCACGGTGCGTGGAGATCTTCGCCGACATCTCGCGGCACTGCGACGTGGTGATCGTGGAGGGAACGGACCTCACAGGCCAGGACGCCGCCGTCGAGTTCGACCTCAACGCCCGCCTGGCCAACAACCTTGCCGCCCCGGTGGTGGCCGTGGTGGGCGCCAAGGGGCGGACCGTGGCGGAGGCGGCGGCCGCCGTCGAGGTTGCCCGGAAGGAGCTGTCCGCGGAAAAGTGCGCGCTGCTGGCCATCCTGGTGAACCGCGCGGACCCGGACCTGGTGGACGCCATTGCCGCGGAGGTGAAGGTGGGCGCGTCCGGCCGTCCCGTGTACGTCCTGCCAGAGCTGGAGCAGATCGCGCGGCCCACCACCGGCGAAGTGGCCACGGCGCTCGGAGTGCGCCAGATCGCCGGCCGCCCGGACATGGAGCGTGACGTTAAGGACATCAAGGTGGCGGCCATGAACGTGGGCAACTTCCTCAACGTCCTGGATGAGGCGCCCTGGTGATCGTGCCGGGGGACCGGGCGGACGTGATGGTGGCATGCCTGGCTTCGTCCTTCTCGCCAGAATTCCCGGTGGCATCCGCGTTGATCCTCACCGGCGGCCTGGCACCGGATGCCAACATCTATCCGCTCCTGGCGCAGGCGCCCTTCCCGGTGTTCGCCTCCCGGGAGGACACCTACACCACCGCGAAGCGGGTCTCTGAGGTCCGGAGCGAGATCTGGTCCGGGCACCGGCGCAAGGTGGCCTCGGCCGTGGGCCTGTGGTCGCGCCGGGTGGACGAGACCGAACTGGTGGAGCGCCTGCACCTGCCGCGGCCTGAACGGATGACCCCGCTGCGGTTCCTGCATGACCTCATCGAGCGGGCCCGTTCGCAGCGCCGGCACGTGGTGCTGCCGGAGGGCACGGATGTGCGGATCCTGCGCGCCGCCGAGATCCTGCACCGCCGCGACGTCTGCGACCTGACCGTCCTGGGCCCGGAGTCGGACGTCCGTGAGCTGGCCGCGGCCCGGGGCATCGACCTTTCAGGGATCAGCGTGGTGGACCCGGCAACCTCGGACCTGCGCCAGAAGTTCGCCGAAAAGTACGCCGAGCTCCGTGCGCATAAGGGCGTGGACCTTGCCAAGGCCCTGGAGATCATGCAGGACGTGAGCTACTTCGGCACCATGATGGTCCAGCTGGGCGTGGTGGACGGCATGGTGTCCGGCGCGGCGCACACCACGGCACACACCATCCGGCCGGCGCTGGAGTTCGTGAAGACGCGCCCCGGTGTGAAGATCGTGTCCTCGGTGTTCCTGATGCTCATGCCGGACCGCGTGCTGGTGTACGGCGACTGTGCCGTGAACCCGGACCCCAACGTGGAGCAGCTGGCGGACATAGCGCTGGCCTCGGCGGAAACCGCGGCGCAGTTCGGGGTGGAGCCCCGGGTGGCGATGCTCTCCTACTCCACCGGCGGATCGGGCTCCGGCGAGGCGGTGGACGAGGTGCGGCAGGCCACCGAACTGGTGCGCCAGCGCAGGCCGGACCTCGCCGTCGAGGGGCCCATCCAGTACGACGCCGCCGTGGACGCCTCGATCGCCGAGTCCAAGATGCCTGGCTCCTCCGTGGCCGGGCAGGCTACCGTGTTCATTTTCCCGGACCTCAACACCGGCAACAACACGTACAAGGCGGTGCAGCAGAGCTCCGGGGCCGTCGCCGTCGGGCCGGTCCTGCAGGGGCTGCGGAAGCCGGTCAACGACCTCTCCCGCGGCTGCACCGTGGAGGACATCGTGAACACGGTGGCCATCACCGCCATCCAGGCGCAGGCGCCGCTTGCCCAGGACCCCGTCAGCAACAGCCATTGACAGCAACGCGGGGTCACTTTCGGCCTCTTCCGGCCCCTGGATTGGGCGTGCAGTGACCCCGCGATGACGGACGACGGCGGCACCCGGGTGGGTGCCGCCGTCGCAGTCTGAGTGAGGGGCTAGGCCTCGGCCTTGACCTTCAGGGGCTCGATCTTGCCGATGACGAACAGGTAGTTCGCTGCACCAATCAGCGAGACGAAGCCGATCACTGCCAGCGGTGCCACGAAGGATCCGGTCTGGTCCACCAGGACGCCGATCAGGATCGGGGTGAAGATGCCGGCGAGGTTGGACGCAAAGTTTTGCAGCCCGCCGATGGAACCGACGTGGCGCGAGCTTGGCGCGACGTCGGCCGGCAGCGACCAGATGCCGGTGGCGGCGACGGTGAGGCTGGAGTAGGCGAGGGACAGCAGTGCCAGGGCCATCCAGGCCTCCGGCACCAGGGCGGCGAACATGATGACCGAGCCGCCGGCGAGCCTCCGGCGATGGCGATCTTGCGGACCTTGCTGACCGGGGCTCCGGCCCGGACGGCACGGTCTGCCAGGTAGCCGCCCAGCCAGCCGAACAGGACAGCGCAAATGCCAGGAATGGCGCCAAAGAAGCCCAGCTTGAGGAGGTCGAAGCCGCGTTCCTTCACCAGGTAGCTCGGGAAGAACGTGATGAAGAAGTAGATGGCGCTGTTCAGGCAGAAGAAGCCGAACATCATGCTCAGGATAGTGCGGTACTTGAACAGGGAGCGCCACGGGAGCTTGGCTGCACCTTCGTCATCGCTGGCCGCACCGCGGGCGCCGCCTTCCTGGATGTAGCTGACCTCGGCAGCGTTTGCGCCCGGGTGCTCCTCCGGGCTGCGGTAGACCTTCCACCACACCGCGGCCCAGATGATTCCCGCAAGGCCGATGATGATGAACACCGCGTGCCATGAGGTGAAGGCAACGATGAGGGTGACGATTGGCAGGGCAATGACGGCACCCACGCGTGAGCCCGAGTCCCAGATGCTGGTGGCGAAGGCGCGTTCGCGGACGGGGAACCAGGTGGCAACTACCTTCGCTGCAGTGCTGGGGGCGGGGCTTTCGCCCACGCCCAGCAGGAAACGGGCGGCGAAGAGGGACCAGAAGTTGGAGGCGGCGGCGGTCACCATGGTGAAGACGGACCACCACAGCGCGGCCAGCGAGAAGGACCGGCGCGGTCCCACCTTGTCCACGTACCAGCCGGCAGCAAGCTGGCAGAAGTCGTAGGCCCAGAAGAACGCGGCGAAGATCAGGCCCTGCTGGGTGGCGGTGAGTTCGAAGTCCTCGCCCATGAAAGGCAGGGCGACGCTGAGGCTGGAGCGATCCAGGTAGTTGATGCTGAGGCCCACGAAGGCAAGCCAGATGATGGCCCAGCGCTTCCGGGTCATCAGGCGGGAGGGGGGTGTGGAGGTGTTGATGGACGATTTACTTCCGAGCGTAGTCATGCGGTCTCCTTCGACGTATACATGGCTTCGGTGCATTACGCACAGGGGGATGGGGAGGGTGCCGATCTGCTCAGCGAAATCGTATAGGAATCTGGTTAATCATATAGAAATTGTGATGGGGATCAAGTCCTGATGGGAATTTGTTCTTCGCGCCGGTCCGCCCCGGCGCGTGGCTTATGATTCCCCAAGTGGCTCCCGCCCGTCCGGGTGCCAAGTCCACAGCGAATTCAAGAGGTAATTGCGTGCCCCCACGTCCAGCGTCCGACATGCCCCGCGGCAAGGCTGCCGTCTCCGACGTCTACTCGGCCATGCGGGCCTCCATCCTGGAAGGCGACCTCGCCCCGGGGGCGCGCATCAACATCGACGCCGTGGCGCGCAGCCTGGGAGTGTCCCAGACTCCGGTCCGCGAGGTCCTGCAGCGACTGGAGGGCGACAACCTGGTGGTCTACAACCCCGGGCGGGGATACAGCACCACGCCCCTGCTGGATCTGCCCGAATTGCGCTCGCTGTTTGAGTTCCGACTCCTCGTCGAGCCCTGGGCGGCCCGGGCTGCTGCGGTGGACAGGCTGGCCAATCCGGCTCCTGCCCTGAAGAAGGAGCTTGAGGCTTTCCGGGATGTCATGGAATCCAGCGGGGACCTGCGCCAGGACCTGGTGGCCCATGACACCCGGTTCCATGACACCATCCTCGCCGCGTCCGGAAATCCCGTGGTCCGGCATGCCTTCGCCCAGACCCATTGCCACCTGCACACCTTCCGCCTGTACCCCGCCGATGTGGACGGCGCCATCACGGTAGCCGAACACACGGCCGTCCGGGAGGCAATCGAAGCCTGCGATCCGGAGCAGGCCGAGGCCGCAATGACCACCCATATCCGCAACTCCTTCGACAGGTTCGCCAAGGCTTTCGAGGGCGAGCTTGCGCCGCTCGAAGACAGTGGCCCGCCCCGGAAGCGCATCATCACGTAGGTCCAACCCTTCGCCCCGGCCCGCAGTGGCCGGGGCTTTTTGGTGCCTCCGGAAGCCGGCCGGGCAGGTGGGGGCTTGACCTGCGTCACCTGTCCTATATGATTTTCATAATTCGTATAGGAATCGAATCTTTCCCTCTCCAGTTCTTCCATGAAAGTTGAGATCCATGCCTTCCATCACCTCCATCAAGACCCAGGACGTCCGTTTCCCCACGTCCCTGGAGCTTGACGGGTCCGACGCGGTCAACGTGGACCCCGACTACTCTGCCGCCTACGTGGTCATCCGCACCGATGCGGGCGACGAGGGCCACGGCTTCGTCTTCAGCTGCGGCCGGGGCAACGAAATCCTCACGGCAGCCATCGACGCCTACGCCCGCCTGCTCCTGGGCCGCGACATCGACGAACTCATCTACGATCTTGGCGGCGCCTCCAAGCTCCTCATCCACGACTCCCAGCTCCGCTGGCTGGGCCCGGAAAAGGGCGTCACCCAGATGGCGTGCGGCGCCCTGGTCAGTGCGCTGTGGGACATCCGTGCCCGCCGCGAAAACAAGCCGCTGTGGCTCCTGCTCAGCGAAATGACCCCTGAAGAGCTCGTCAGCGTGGTCGACTTCACCCATATCCGGGACGCCCTAAGCCCGGAGGAGGCGCTGGACATCCTGCGCGCCGGCCAGGCTGGCAAAGAGGAGCGGATTGCCGCGCTTAAGGCTGACGGCTTCCCCGCCTACACCACCTCGCCGGGCTGGCTCGGCTACAGCGACGAAAAGCTCGTGCGGCTGAGCAAGGAGGCCGCGGCCGACGGCTTCTCGATGATCAAGCTCAAGGTGGGCGGGGACATCAACGACGACCGCCGCCGCATGGCGCTTGCCCGGGAAGCGGTGGGAGACCTCCCCATCGCCATCGACGCCAACCAGCGCTGGGAAGTATCCGAAGCCATTGAATGGGTCAACCAGCTGGCTGAGTTCAACCCGTACTGGATCGAGGAGCCCACCAGCACCGACGACATCCTCGGCCACGCCGACATCCGCAAGGGCGTTGCCCCGGTGCGGGTGGCCACGGGCGAGGCGGTTGCCAGCCGCATCATCTTCAAGCAGCTGTTGCAGGCCGGCGCCATCGATGTGCTCCAGCTCGACTCGACCCGCGTGGGCGGCGTCAGCGAGAACATCGCCATCCTGCTGCTGGCAGCCAAGTTCGGCGTACCGGTGTGCCCGCACGCCGGCGGTGTTGGCCTGTGCGAGCTGGTCCAGCACTTCTCCTTCTTCGACTACGCCGTGGTGGGGCGCAGCCAGGAAAACCGGATGATTGAATTTGTGGACCACCTGCACGAGCATTTCGCCGAACCGGTCCGGATCGTCGGCGGGCGCTACGCCGCCCCGGTTCTGCCCGGCACCGGAGCTGAAATGTATGCCGCCTCCCGGGCCCGCTGGGAATTCCCGGACGGGGCCGGCTGGCAGGAAGTGGGCAACCGCGCCGCCGTTACCGGCGCGTCCCTGGCCGCTGCGGGAACCGGGCGATGAGCGCCGCCGGACTGTCCGCCGGCACGCTGCAGCCGGCAACCGCCGTGGCCCAGTTGAACGAGGCGGTGGAGGCGGCCCATCGCGCCTTCGAGCTGGGCCGGCAGGCGGACCCGGACCGGCGCGCCGGCTGGCTGGAAGCCATTGCCGCGGGCCTCGAGCAGGACAGCGCCGGGCTGGTTGAAATCGCCGCCCGGGAAACCCACCTGGCTGTTGCCCGGCTGGAGGGTGAACTGAAGCGCGCTGTCTTCCAGCTGCGCCTCTTTGCAGCTGAAATCCGGCTCGGCGAGCACTTTGACGCCACCATTGACCACGCCGATCCCGCCTGGGGCATGGGACCGCGGCCGGACCTGCGGCGGTACAACGTGCCGCTCGGCGTCGTGGGCGTGTTTGGGGCCTCGAACTTCCCCTTCGCCTTCAGCGTGATGGGCGGCGACAGCGCTTCGGCCCTGGCGGCCGGCTGCGCCGTCGTCCACAAGGCGCATGACGCCCATGCGGAGCTGGCAGCGCGCACCGCCCGGACAGTGACCGACGCGCTGGATGGTGCCGGCGCGCCGTCGGGCCTGTTCGCCCTGGTGACGGGCCGCCAGGCGGGGGAGGCACTTGTGGACGACCCGCTGGTCAAGGCTGTCGGCTTCACCGGTTCCACAGCGGGCGGCCGGGCGCTGCTCAACCGCATCGCCGCGCGGCCCGAGCCCATTCCGTTCTTCGGTGAGCTGGGCGGCATCAACGCAGTCTTCGCCATGCCAAAGGCCTGGGCGTCGCGGCGGGCTGAGATCCTTGCCGGCTACGCCGCGTCCTTCACGCTGGGCATGGGCCAGTTCTGCACCAAGCCCGGCCTGCTGTTCGTTCCTGCCCGGCACGCGGCGGAGATCCGCGGCCAGCTGGAACAGGAGCTCTCGGCCTTCACACCCGCCCGGCTGCTCAGCGAGCGGCTGCACGCAGGCTACGCCGACGCGGTTGCCGGACTTCGGGGCAGTGGGGGTGTTGACGTCCTGCTGGCGGGCGACTTCGCCGAGGAGCCGTCCCCCACGGTCCTGCTCACCACCGCCGCGGAGGTCCGGAAGAATCCCGGCCTGCTCCGGCAGGAGATGTTCGGTCCGGCCAGCCTGGTGGTGGAGTACCAGGACCAGGCGGAGCTTCCCGGACTGGCCGGGCTGCTGGAAGGGCAGCTGACCACCACGCTGCAGGCCGAGGAGGACGACGACGTCGCGGCGCTGGCTGCCCGGCTGGTGGACATCAGCGGCCGGGTCCTCTGGAACGGCTGGCCCACGGGCGTCACCGTCAGCTACGCCCAGCACCACGGCGGGCCGTACCCGGCCACCACGTCCGCCACCACATCGGTGGGGACGGCGGCCATCCGCCGCTTCCTCCGGCCCGTGGCGTACCAGTCCTTCCCGGCGGCGCGGCTGCCCGAACCGCTGCAGGACGGCAATCCGTGGCGCGTCCCGCAAAGGGTCGACGGCGTCTGGCACCACCCGTCCGGCGGGTCCGGTTCCCGCACGTCGAGCGGGGAGGGCCTGCAGTGAATATTTCCGCCGCCTCCGTCCTGCCTGAGGATGCCGCGCAGGCACTCCTGATCGGCCGGGTCTGGGACGTTGAATCCGGCGGGCCGCGCCCGGTTGCCGTCAGCGGCGGCACGGTCTACGACCTGCACCGCCTGGCCGGAACCGTCTCGGAACTGCTGGAACTGCCGGATCCCGCCGCAGCCGTCCGTGCTGCGCTGCCGGACCCGGACCTGGCCGAACCGCGCTGGTCGACGGACGACGTCGTCGGCGCTTCCCTCGCCGGGGACACCGCCCGGCCGCACCTGCTGGCGCCCGTTGACCTGCAGGTCATCAAAGCCTGCGGCGTGACGTTCGTGGACAGCATGATCGAGCGGGTGATCGAAGAACGCTGCGCGGGTGATGCCGGCCGCGCAGCCGGCATGCGGGAACTCGTCGGGAAGGCCCTCGGCGGAAGCATCCACGGGATCCGGCCGGGCTCCCCGGAAGCGGCCGAGGCCAAACGCATCCTGATGGCCGAGGGGCTGTGGTCCCAGTACCTGGAGGTGGGCATCGGGCCGGACCCGGAGGTCTTCACCAAGGCGCCGGTCCTCTCATCCGTGGGGCTCGGCGCCGGAATCGGCATCCCGGCCTTCTCCGCCTGGAACAATCCCGAGCCCGAACTGGTGCTGATTGCCACGTCCCGTGGCCAGGTGGTGGGGGCGACGCTCGGCAACGACGTAAACCTCCGCGACGTCGAAGGCCGCAGCGCCCTGCTGCTGGGCAAGGCCAAGGACAACAACGGCTCCAGCGCACTCGGCCCGCTGATCCGGCTGTTTGATGGGACGTTCACCCTGGAGACGCTGCGCGCGGAGGAGATCCTGCTGCGGGTGGAGGGCCCGGACGGCTTCCGGCTCGAAGGACGGAACAGTGTTGCCCGGATCAGCCGCCCCTTCGAGGAACTCGTCTCGGCGACCTACGGACGGCATCACCAGTATCCGGACGGCTTCGCACTGTTCACCGGCACCCTGTTCGCGCCCACGCAGGACCGGGACGAACCGGGGCAGGGCTTCACCCACAAGCACGGCGACGTGGTGAGCATCAGCTGCAGGCACCTCGGCACCCTGGTCAACCGGGTTGGAGCCTGCGAGGAGCTGCCGGAATGGTCCTTCGGCCTCCGCCAGCTGTTCGACTACCTGGCCGGACAGCGGCAGCCCCAGCGGACGTAGGCGTTTATTAACGAAGGACGACGCCGGCACCCACCATGGGTGCCGACGTCGTCCTTTCCGCTGTGGTCAGCTGTTGTCCGGCTTGGCCAGGCTTTCCTTGTCCTCTTCCTTGGCGGGCTCATCCGACAGGCCCTGCGGCGTCAGGTCCAGGCTCTCCGGGTTCTCGGGCGGCTGCGGCGCCTCGCCCGTCTCGCCGGCCTTGGGGTTGCCAGTATCGTCCAGTGCGGGATTGGCGCCCTCGACGCCGGTGGGGTCCTTGGTGCCGGAACCGGCGCCGGTGTGGAGCGGCGCGGTGCTGCTGGATCCGGTGTTGGTGGGGTCGTTCTCGTCGATCGAAGTGGGCTCGTTCGTCATTGGAATGTCCTCTCGGCGTGGTCCAGCCTGTCCGCCGACTGTAGGCACAGCCAGGCCCGATCCGCAAGGAATCCGCTCCCGGAACCGGCCCACATATAGTGGGGACTGAACCGCTGGCGCAAAGGCTCAGGAGGCCCCGCATGCTCGTCCTCGTCATCAACTCCGGCTCGTCCTCGCTCAAGTACCAGGTGCGTGACGTCGCGGCCGGAACCGTCCTCACGGAGGGCCTGATCGAAAAGATCGGGATGGGCAACGGGGGAGAGGGCGACGGCGAGATCGTGGGCCCGCGGGACCATGCAGCAGCCCTAGAGCAGGTGGACGCCGCCATCCACCAGGAACTGGGCGACCTGCAGCTGGGGGCCGTGGGCCACCGGGTGGTCCACGGCGGCGAGCGGTTCGCCGAGCCGGTGCTGATCGACAACGAGATCACCCGCGCCATCGAGCGGCTCAACCCGCTGGCGCCGCTGCACAACCCCGCCAACGTCCTGGGCATCCGGGCCATCACCAAGAAGTGGCCGGACATGCCTCAGGTGGCCGTATTCGATACTGCCTTCCACCGCACCCTTCCCGAGCACGCCTGGCGGTACGCCGTCCCGGACGAGCTCTACACCAACCACGGCATCCGCCGCTACGGCTTCCACGGCACCTCGCACGAGTACGTCACGCGCCGCGCCGCTGCTTTGCTGGACATCCCGGTGGAGGAGTTCGACGGCGTCATCGCCCACCTGGGCAACGGCGCCTCCGTCACGGCCATCCAGGGCGGCCGGTCCGTGGACACCTCCATGGGCTTCACCCCGCTGGAGGGCCTGGTGATGGGCACCCGCTCCGGCGACCTGGACCCCTCCATCCTGGTGTTCCTGGGCCGGGCCGGCTGGACCCCGGAGGACATCGACACCATGCTGAACCGCGAATCCGGGCTCAAGGGCCTGGCAGGCAACAACGACATGCGCTCCGTCGTTGAGGCCTCGGAAGACGGTGACGCGCGGGCAACGACGGCGCTCGCGGTCACCTCCTACCGGCTGGCCAAGTACATCGGCGGCTACCATGTGGCGGTGGGCGGAGCCAAGGCCCTCGTGTTCACGGCCGGCATCGGCGAGAACTCCCACCAGTTCCGCGCGCTGGTGGCGGACAGGCTGGGAGCCCTGGGAGTGGAGCTCGACGGCGGCCTGAACGCCGAGCGGTCCAAGGAACCGCGCGTCATTTCCACGCCGCAGTCGGCCATCCCCGTCCTGGTGGTTCCCACGGACGAGGAGCGCGCCATCGCGGAGGCGACGGCCGCCGTCGTCTCCTCATCGGTTGCTTCGTAAGTGCCGTTTTCGGCGCCCAAAACGGCATTATTGGAGCACTCGATGGGGTTCCCGGGACGCTCTCTCACTTATCGTGGGTTTTCCCGGGACGCTCTCTCACCTACGCCCGGCCCTTGAGGATCAGGTTCCAGTAGATCTGCGGGAACATGTCCCGGTCCACCACCCAGGACAGCTTGCTTTCGTTCCACGTGGGCACCCGGGGGATGGTGGGCATGGGCCGGTACCGGTCGTCGAACTCGGCGAACACCACAGTGTCGCGTGAGACGGTGAACGGGCATACCGAGTAGCCGTTGTACTTCCGGGTCAGCGGCTTCCCCTTCCGCGCCGCCACCAGGTTCTTCGCCAGCACCTTGGTCTGCTTGCGCAGCGAACCTCCGGACTTGGAGTTGGTGGTGCCGGCGGCGTCCCCCAGCGCCCACACGTTGGGGTACCGGATGTGCCGCAACGTCTGCCGGTCCACCTCCACGAATCCGCCCTTGTCCCCGGCCGCCGGCAGGTCGGTGGCTTTCAACCAGTCGGGCGCCGACTGCGGCGGAACGGCGTTGAGGACGTCGTAGTGCAGGGACTCCTGCTCACCGGTCTCGATATTGCGGATGTTGGCCGTCTGGCCGGCGGCGTCCACCGAGACCAGTTCGCTGTTGGTCCAGAGCTCGATCCCGTACTCGGCGATCTTGCGGTCCAGCTCCCGGTCCACCTCCGGCACGCCGAAGACGGTGGGGTAGCTGGACCATCACCACGCGGATCTTGTCCAGGACGCCCTGCTCCTGCCAGTAGTCGCAGGCCAGGTACATGGGCTTCTGGCTGGCACCGCCGCACTTGATGGGCCCCGCCGGCATGGTGAACACCGCGGTCCCGGAGGTCAGCCCGCTGAGGAGCGTCCAGGCCTTGGGCGCCAGTTCGAACTCGTAGTGCGAGGCGCCGTGCGGGGAGTGGACGGCCTCGGCCAGTCCGGGCACCGCGTCCCAGTCGTACTGCAGGCCCGGGCACACCACCAGCTGCCCGTAGGCCACGGTTGACCCGTTCGCCAGCGTGACGGTGTTGGCGTTGGCGTCCACGTCCACGGCGCTGTCCCGGATCCAGGTGACACCGTTCGGGGTCACAGACTCCTGGGTGCGGACCGCCTCCTTGGCCGACGCCCGGCCCCCGGCGATGTGCGAGAACAGCGGCTGGTAAAGGTGGTGGTCCTTCGGCTCGATGAGTGCCACGTCCTTGACGCCGTAGCGCTCCAGGCGCGCCGCCAGGGACACGCCGGCGTTGCCGCCGCCGATGATCACTACCTCGTGCTGCCCGGCCACGGCGCTACTTCTTCTCCGTCAGGGCGGAGGCCTTGTGTGCAGCCCGGGCACCTGTCTTGGCCGATTCCACCACGTACTGCGGCTCGTCCTCGCTGGCGCGGTGCGTGTGGCCGTCCAGCTCGAAGTCGCTGGTTTTCTTCTCGATGATCTTGCCGTGCGTCTTGCCCTGCGATGTGTTCCACTCCACGGATGTTCCCTTGCTCAATGACATGTGTTCTCCTTCGGTGGATCTGGCGGAGGCTGGCGCTCCAGGCGCCGGTGGCCGGACGCTAATGGTAAGCACGGTTACCTTCATAAGGTAGCGTTCCGGCCGGGCCGCCGCCACAGGGCGGTGCATGCATCCGACAGACCGCCCTGCAGCGGCCGTTGACAGGAACTGGAGGCAGGTCCAAGCTGTCGCTGTGCCTGCATTCCTACCGGCCGGGCCGCCGGCAACAGGCGTCCCTCAGAGGAGAACCCCGTGCCTGTAGTGGAAGAAAACATCGTCGTTGCCCGGCCTCCACAGGAGGTCTTTGATTTCCTGTCGAAGTTCGAGAACCTCGCGGCCTATGACCGGTTCGTTACCGCGTCCGGGCAGGTGGGCGACGGCCCCGTGGGGCTGGGAACGCGGGGGTGGGGCTCGAACAGTTATATGGGCATGCGGTCCGACTGGACCGTCGAGTACACGGAATTCGACCCGCCCCGGCGGCTGGTGTCCCGCTCGCTGGAAGGGAAGCGCGACCTCACTGTGGCATTCAACCTGGAACCGGCCGACGGCGGCACGCGCCTTAGTGAACGTATCGAGGTCAGATCAGGGCTGGGATTCCTCGACAAGCTGCCCGACCCGCTGGTGAGCAGGATCCTGGGCTGGTCACTCCGTGGCAACCTCAAGAACCTTGCCCGGTGGCTGGCGGAGCACCCGCAGACCTGATCGCAGCCCCATCGAGTGCTCCGTAACTGCCCTTTTGGTCCTCCCAAACGGCAGTTACGGAGCAGTCGATGCTACTTCAGGCCCGCCCCGGGCAGCAGTTCGGTGGCGCCGAGGGAATCGGCGATGAACGCGTAGTCCCACGCCCGCTCGCGCCACTGCACGTACCGGCCGGAGGCGCCGCCGTGGCCGCCATCCATCTCGATCTTCATGAGGATGGGCTCGGATCCGGCGGTCCGGTTTCGCAGCTCCTGCACCCACTTGGCCGGCTCCACGTACAGCACCCGGGTGTCGTTGAAGGACGTCACCGCGGCGATTTTCGGGTAGGCCACCTCCCGCACGTTCTCGTACGGGGAGTAGGACTTCATGTACTCGTACGCCTGCGGGTCCGTGATCGGGTTGCCCCACTCCTCCCACTCAAGGGCGGACAGCGGCAGGTCCGGATCCAGGATGCTGGTGAGCGGGTCCACGAACGGCACCTGCGCCACGATGGCGGCGTACTTTTCCGGCGCCATGTTTGCCACCGCGCCCATCAGCAGGCCGCCGGCGGATCCGCCCAGCGCCGCGATCCGCGCCGGGTCCACCCAGCCCGAGCCGGCCAGCCAGTCGGTGGCGGCGATGAAGTCGGTGAAGGTGTTCTTCTTGGTGAGCTTCTTCCCGTCCTCGTACCAGTGCCGGCCCAGCTCGCCGCCGCCGCGGATGTGCGCGATCACGAACACCACGCCGCGGTCCAACAGCGAAAGGCGCGCAATGCCGAAGCCCGGGTCCATGCTCAGCTCGTAGGACCCGTACCCGTACACCAGGCCCGCCGCCGTCGAATCCTGCTTGATGCTCTTGTGCCGCAGCACGGAGAGCGGGATCCGGGTGCCGTCCGCCGCCGTCGCCCATTCCCGGGTGGCCACGTAGTTGCTGCCGTCGTAGCCGCCCAGCACCGGGCTTTCCTTCCGCAGCAGCAGCTCGCCGGCGGGCCGCTCCGGGGTGGGCAGCACGAAGTCGTAGACGCGCGACGGCGTGAAGTAGGAGGTGTAACCCAGCCGGATGACGGGGGCCTCATAGTCCGATCCGCTGACGCCCGCTGTGTAGAGCTCCTCGTCGAAGGCCGGCTCCACCGGGGCCTGCTGCGCCGGCGTGCCCAGCCCGGCCAGGCCCATCACCTGCACCCGCTCAATAGTGTCTTTCCGGATGGATACGATCAGGTGCGTGGCGGTGACGCCCGCGCCGTTGACCCGGACGTCGTCGGAATGTTCGACGACGGTCTGCCACTGCTGCTGGGCCAGCGGCTTCTCCAGCTCGGCCGGGTCCGCCAGCGAGACCATGGAGTTGATGGCACCGCGGTTGTGGGTGAGGAGGATCCGCTCGGTCTTTTGCCCGTCCGGGCCGTCCAGCAGGAACGGCTCGGCCTCGTAGAGGACCCGCTCGTTGCGTGAGATCACTGTCCGGACGGTTTCGGAGGGGTCGTCGAAGCGGAGCAGCCGGGTCTCGCTGTATTCGGAGCAGCCGATGCCGAGCACCAGGTAGCGCCGGTCTGCGGAGAGCTCAAAGCCCAGCCACATGGCGGCGTCGTCCTCCTGGTAGATCACCACGTCCTCGGTGACGGGCGTGCCCAGCACGTGCGCCTTCACCTGGTGCGGGCGCCAGGAATCGTCCACCACGGTGTAGAAGATGCGCGCGCCGTCGGGGGAGAACGAGACGCCGTAGAAGACGTTCTCGATGACGTCAGGCAGGAGTTCGCCCGTGCGGAGGTCCTTGATCCGAAGGGTGAAGCGCTCGTCGCCGGAGTTGTCCACGGCGTAGGCGTAGAGGTTGCCGTCCACGGTCACGGCCGAGCCGCCCACGGAGAAGAACGGCTTGCCCTCGGCCTCGACGTTGCCGTCCAGCAGGACTTCCTCGCCGGGGATCGCGACGCCGGGCTCTACGGCAGGCGGGGTCCAGTCGGCGGTCCTGTCCCCGGTGTCGGCGGCCTTGACCCGGCACTGGATGCCGTATTCCTTGCCCTCCACGGAGCGGCTGTAGTACCACCAGCCGTCCTTGCGGTGCGGAACGGAGAGGTCGGTTTCCTGCGTGCGGCCCTTGATCTCCTGGAAGATGGCCTCGCGCAGCGGCTCCTGGTGCGCCGTCACCGCTTCCTGGTAGGCGTTCTCGGCCTTCAGGTGCTCCACCACCTCGGCGGACTCCTTGTCCCGCAGCCACTCGTAGTTGTCCACGAAGGTGTCCCCGTGGTGTGTCCGCTCCAGGGGGACCTTCTTGGCCACGGGCGGGGTGGCGGCGGACGCGGGCGTGGTGGCGGAATCCTGCAGCGGAGTGGAGGTCATGCCTTCAATATAGCCACCGTCCCCGCCAAGGGCAGGGCGCGTTCGCTACCGGGGGAGAACCGCCGTCGTGCCTTCCCAAGCCGGCTGGAAGGGGCCAAAGACTCTGGGATCGGGCGTGCGTTTCCCGGCAGTGGAAGGACAGCGCCAGTCCGCGAAAGGGAGACAACCATGTCCTTTGATTCAGGGCCCGCACCGCGGGCCGCAGCGTGGCGGGCGGTGGCCCGCTGCGTGGGAAAAACCTGCGTGATGCTGGCCCGGAGCCAGGTGCATCTGCCCAGGAACAACGTGGGCCGGGTGCTCCGCTTCGCGGACGGCAGCACGGCACGGGTCTACCGGGAGACCGCCGTCGACCGGATCTCACCCGCCGAGCCCTGCGTCCTGGTGGTCGCCTTCAAGCTCCGGCTGGTGCGGGGCAAGGCGCACCGGTTCTTCGAGGCTGAAAGCCTGCTCAACACCCCGCTCTTCGTCGGGTTCCCGGGGTTCGTGTCCAAGCTGTGGTGCGCGCACGATACCAATGGCGCCTACCGCGGCCTCTATGAATGGGACGGTGCGGCGCGGGCCCACGACTATGCGGCTGCCCTGTGGCGCGTCCTCGAGCTTGTGAGTGTTCCCGGGTCCATCAGCTACAAGGTGCTGCCCGGCCTGCGCCGGGACGAGGTGCTCGCCGATCCTGCCCGGATGGCGGCGGCGGAAGGTGACCGGGCCTGGTGGCGGCTTCTCAGCCAGGCGTGACAGCGGGGGCAGGTACGACGGCGGCCACCGACGTCTTGGTGGTAGGGGCCGGTCCCGCCGGCCTCACCGCAGCCCTGCAGGCCCACGCGCATGGCGCCACGGTCCGCGTGGTTGACCGCCGCGCGGATCGGATCCGCCCGTCCCGGGCGATGATGCTCCATGCCCGGGCGCTTGAAGGCCTCCGCCCCCTGGGCGTCACCGACGAGCTGCTGGACCGGGCGGATACGGCTCCGGAAGCCCACATCCACCTGGGCCGCAAGGTGGTGGCCGCCAGGCTCGGCCGCGCCGACCTTCCGGACACCGCCTTTCCGCACCTGACCCTGGTCCGGCAGGCCGACGTCGAGGACGTGCTCTGGCAGGCGCTTCGGAAACGTGGGGTCCCCGTGGACTGGGGCGTCGAGTTCCGCAGGCTGGAACCGGAAGCTGCGGACGGACTTCTCCGTGCGGAGCTCCACACCGCCCGCGGGCTGGAGCAGCACCGGTGCCGGTTCCTGGCCGGGTGTGACGGGCAGTCCAGCACCGTCCGCGGCGTCCTGGGGGCCCGCTGGCGGGGCGGGCCGTACCCGGTGGAGGCGGTCCTGGCCGACCTGGAGCTGGACGGGTCCCTGGACCCGGGGCTGCTGCACGCCGCCGTCGGGACGGCCGGGCTGGCCTTCCTGTTTGCGCTGGGCGAGGGCGCCTCGTGGCGGATGCTGGCCACAAGGCCGGCAGCACCGCAGCCGGGCGCGCACTACGGGCAGCTCGGACCGCCCGTTCCGGCGGAGGAGGTGGTGCGCCTGGTCCGTGCGTCCGGACTGGAGGCCGCGGTGAGGGAGGTGCGCTGGTCCGCCCAGGTCCCGCTGCAGCACCGCATTGCCGGCACGTTCGGCAGCACCACCGTCTTCCTGGCCGGCGACGCCGCGCACGCGCATTCTCCCGCCGGCGGCCAGGGCATGAACAACGGAATCCTGGACGCGCTCAGCCTCGGCTGGCGGCTGGGGTTCGTCGCCCAGGCCGGACGGCAACTGCCCGAGCTGCTCGGGTCCTATGGGCAGGAACGCCGGCTCGCCGCGAGGCGGGTGCTTGCCCTGACGCACGTCATCTTCTTCGGGGAGGCGTCACCGCATCCTGCCGCCCGGGCCATCCGCGCACTGCTGCCGCTCTGTGCGCCGCTACTTCCGCTGGTGCTCCGCCGGCGCTGGCTCACCTCGAAAGGGATCAGGCTGCTGGCGCAGCCCTTCGTCCGGTACCGGCGCAGTCCCATTTCCGTGGACGGCACACCGCGGGCCGGCAGCTGGCCGAGGCCGGGGGACCGGCTGCCGGACGGGCCCGCGACAGTGGACGGCCGGAAGGTCCGCCTGCACGGGCTGACCGCCGTGCCCGGCATCCATATCTTCCTGGAGCGCGACGCCGGCCCGGACGTTGCGGCCGCAGTCACCGCTGCGGACGCCCGGCAGGCCCCGCTGCTCCACGTGCACCGGCTCACCAGCCACCCCGGTTCAGGGCTGGTGGCCGTACGGCCGGACGGACACATCGGCTTCCGGTGCGCGGCAGCGGATGTGCACCAGCTGCGGGACTGGCTGCGGCTGGTGGGCGCGTTGGGGGACTGAACCCGCCATCCGCCGCCGTGATGCCCTGTCACTTATGGTCCCTAAAAGAGGGTATTAGCAGCCGTAGCTGATGGGGCAACTGGCCGTGAGGGGGCCTAGTGACCTTCAGGCGGCAGGCGTATCCTGATCACGCCAGGCACATCAGCCACGCGTGAGAGGGGAAGTTTATGACCATCCCGCCAGTGCACGAACCCGAGCCGTTCCCGCCGGAACCCGGCCCCGAGCCCACACCGCCGGACCCCACCCAGCCCCAGCCCGGACATCCATCTCCCAACCCGTTCCCGGCGCCGCCGTCTCCAGGCCCGCTGCCGGTGCCCGATCCGGGGCCGGCCCCGCTCCGCCCGGACCCCACCCGGAGTTAGCAGGGACCACCCGAAAGGGGCCTTCCGCCCACTGCGGAAGGCCCCTTTTCCATGCCCCGGACAGGCCCCAAAAAGTTTGGAAAATTCCCTTCCGGACCGCTTGCGGATCTCCCTCTGCAGTGCTAAAAAATCTATATCAGCCAATACAGATCGGCTGGTACTCAAGAATAGTGTTGGACCAACTCTTACGAGGAGGGAAGCCATGTTGATGCGAACCGATCCGTTCCGCGAGCTGGACAGGCTGGCCCAGCAGGTCCTCGGAACGGCAGCGCGTCCGGCAGCCATGCCGATGGACGCTTGGCGGGAGGACAAGGAATTTGTCGTGGCCTTCGATCTGCCCGGCGTCGCGGTGGATTCAGTGGATCTGGATGTGGAACGGAATGTCCTGACGGTGCGGGCTGAACGGCCTGACGTTGCGGGCAAGGACACCGAACTGATCGCCTCCGAGAGGCCGCGCGGCGTCTTCAGCCGCCAGCTGATCCTCGGGGACACCCTGGATGTCGACAAGATCAAGGCAAGCTACGATGCCGGTGTCCTGACGCTGCGGATTCCTGTCGCCGAGAAGGCCCAGCCGCGGAAGATCGAGATCGAGACGAAGGGGGCAAAGCAGGAGATCGCGGCCTAGTTCCCTCCAAGGATCGGGACGTCGGGTTCTCTGTTGACTGCAGGATGGGGCGGGTCGCCAAGTGCACGCCACAGCGCCAGACAGCGCATCGGCAGCGTCAACCCGTACTTCCCGATACGGTGGCCCCCGGCTCCGGCCGGGGGTCGTCCAAAGTTACCGGCGGGGATGCCTTGTCCTGGTCCGCCTGCCGGTGCTAGAACAGGGTTACCGGGAGGATCCGAACGCGTTGTATCTGCCAGTTTTGGGCGGTTTGCCGTTAAGGGACGCCACAGCGCCGGTAGCGCATCGGCAGTTGCGAGTGATCCCCTCCGATACGATGGCCCCCGAGCTTCCAAGCAGGGGGCCATCACTTTGCCCGGGCTATCTGATCCCAACGCGGGGTCATTTAGCGCCCAATAATCAGCTGGAATCGGGCGGGATGTGACCCCGCGTTCAGGTGTTCAGTTCCAGCATCAGCGCGGGCAGTTCGTCGGCGAGTTCCCGGGCCAGGAACCCGAGCGGGCCCATCCTGCTGGCCAGCCGGTCGGCAGCCGCGGCGTGAAGGTGCGTTCCCCAGCAGGCGGCCTGGGCGCCGCTGGTCCCGCGCGCCCTGAGGCCGGCAATCGCCCCGGCCAGCACGTCCCCGCTGCCGGAAGTCCCCAGCCCGCCGTACCCGGTGGTGATCTTCCACAGCTCCGGTTCCCGTTTGCCCCCCGGGCTCGGCGGCTGGGCGACGATGCCCTGGCAGCTCACCACGGCGTCGAACTGCTGGGCAACCGCGGCCACGTCGCTTTCCAGGTCCCCGATGTCGCGGCCCAGCAGGATCTCCGCTTCCTTCGGATTCGGGGTCAGGATCAGCCGTCCCCGCCACGGCTCCAGCTGCTCTTCAATCTTGGTCAGGCCGCCCAGGGCGAAGGCGTCAAGCACGACGGCGGCGCCCTCCCCGTCTTTCGGCCCGCCATCGGCGGACTCCCGCTCCAGCAGGGCCCGCAGCAGCTCTTCAGCCAGGTCCGGATTGTCCAGGCCCGGGCCCACCAGGATGGCGTCCGCCCGGTCAAGGTAGGCCGAGATCCGGTCCAGCCCGTCGGCTTTCACCGATCCTTCGGCAGTCTCGGGCAGGGCGATGGCCCCGCACTCCGGCAGCGCCACCCCCACCTGCACCGCCACGGATTCGGCGACGGCGAGCGTCAGCTTCCCGGCGCCGGCGCGCAGGGCTGCGGTTCCGGCCAGCAGGGCAGCGCCGGGAGTAGCCCGCGCACCGCCGACCACCAGCACCGAGCCGCGCGAATACTTGTCCTCGCCCGGAGCCGGCAGCGGCCAGTCGCGCAGCAGCGACGGCGTGACCAGCACGGGGCCGGCGCCGTCACCGCGGGTGGACACTTGTGTCCCCTGCATGCTCGGTAACTTCCACGCCCTGCTCGGCGAGGTGGTCGGCCACGTTGAAGCTCTCCAGTGTCCATGGCCCCGCGCCGGAGGGACGCACATACCGGGTGATCGACGCGTTCAGGATGGCCGTGTCCGCGGCAAGGTCCAGGAGTTCCTGCTCGGACATGCCCTCAAGCACGTAGCGGAACAGCATGATCACGGCGTCGTGGCAGACCAGCATCACGCGGTGCCCGTTGCCCAGGTTGTTTAGCTCATTGAGGACCGAGCGGAGCCGGAGGGCCACGTCCGCCCAGGACTCACCCCCTGGCGGCCGGTAGTAGAGCTTGCCGAGCCAGGAGCGGCGCTCCACCTCATCCGGGTAGCGCTTCTCCACGCCGAGCCGGGTCAGCCGGTCCAGGATGCCTAGTTCACGGTCGCGCAGCCTTTCATCCGTGCGCACCTCCGCCGGCCAGCCCGCAGCCTCGACGGCGATCTCCGCCGTCTGCCGGGCCCGGGCGTAGGGGGAGGACACCACAGCGTCCGGCCGGAACTCCTGGGCGATCCGGGCCAGCGCGATTCCCAGGGCCTTGGCCTGTTCCTGACCTGTGCCGGACAGGTTCACGTCAGCATCGCGGGCGGGCACGTCAATGACCTCCGCCCCCGCAAGCCGGGCTTCCGTGGCAGCCACGTTGCCTTCGCTCTCGCCGTGCCGGACCAGCAGCAGTTCCACCGCCCCGGCCTCCTGTACTGCCTGTGTCAGTCCGTCGTCGTTCAAAAAGATCACCCCGTCCGCGTGCCGTGCCGAATGCAGGAACACTACCAGCGGCGTACCCACCGGGCAGGGAAAATAACCGGACGACGGCGGCCGGCCGATAGGGAAAGCACAGCTTCCAGACGGTTGTGTGACTACCTAGTCTGTGAGACTATCTAGCTATGAATCCAGAAAAGCGTTGGCCCAGCGACTGGGTCCGGGCCGCGCTTCCTGTCTGCCTCCTTCAGGCCGTGGCCACCAGCGGCGAGGCTTACGGATATCAGGTCATCCAAGTCTTGAAGGGATCCGGCATTGATGGGCTCAGCGGTGGCACGATCTATCCCGCCCTGAATCGCCTCGAACTTGATGGGTTGGTCAGCTCAGAGTGGCGGGAAGGCGAGGCGGGTCCGGGGAAGAAGTTTTATTCACTGACCGATAAGGGGCGGCAACGGCTTCAGGAATCCTCATCGGACTGGGATGCCTTCACCTCAATCATCAACAAACTCCTCCAAGCAAAGAAGGCTCACTAGATGTCATCACAGGAATACCTGAAGGCTCTGGCCTATGAGTTGCGCCAGCGGAAACATAGCGAAGACATGGTCAGCAGCACATTGCAGGAAGTCCACAGCCACCTTGCTGTAAGCGGTGAAAGCGGCGAGGAGGCCTTCGGTCAGCCGCGTGATTATGCGGCCTCCTTCCTGCGGGAACCTCTATGTCCCTCGGTGCCCGCGTTGGGCGGCTTGCCGCCGGACTCGTGATTGGGCTGCTGGGGCTGTACCTGGTGCTCCGCGGTGTGGCGGGGGTCAGCTTCGGCGTGACAGGCGCGCTCACGTACTTCGCGTCCATCCTCGTGCTGACTGCCGCGCTGGTCTTCACTGGGAAATACCTGGACAGGCGCCTCCCCGACCTCCGCTAAGAATTCCCGGGACGGAGGCGGGATGCGACGGCGGCGGCGGCAGGCTCCCGTGGTTCCCGCCGCCGCTGAAAGACAGACCTACCGCTCCGGCGTCAGCACCTTCGAGAACACCGTGGCACCGTTGGCGTTCCGCAGGCTCACGGTGAAGGCGTCGGTATCCAGCTGGACATGCCCGAAGAACTGGTTCTCGCCGTCGCGCGGTGACTCACCCGGGAAGCGGCCCGCCTTGGAGAACACCACCTCGGGCCCGAACGTGCCGTCCATCGCATTGGGACCGAAAGACCCGGCGGCGATGGGCCCGGCGACGAACTCCCAGAACGGGTCGAAGTCGGTGAATGCCGCCCGCTCGGGGGAGTAGTGGTGCGCGGCACAGTAGTGCACGTCTGCGGTCAGCCACACGGTGTTCTTCACCCGGTTCCGTTTGAACGCGCTAAGGACCCCTGCGATCTCCAGTTCGCGGCCCAGCGGAGCGCCGGCCTCGCGGTTGGCAACGCTTTCCTGGTTGACCGGACCGTCCGGCACGATGACGCCCAGGGGCATGTCCGCCGCGATCACCTTCCAGGTGGCCTTCGACGCCGAGACCTCCCGGATCAGCCAGTCCACCTGCTCCTGGCCCAGGATGCTGGTGGTGTAAGTTTCCTTGCCGTCGGTGTTCGGGGACTTGAAGGTCCGCATGTCCAGGCAGAAGATGTCCAGCTGCGGTCCGCGGGAGATCTTCCGGTAGATGCGCGCGGGCTGGTACTGGCCGCCGTCGTCGAACGTTCCCGGCCGCCACAGCGCGGCACTGTCCGCGATGGGCATGTTCTCCTGCCACGCCTGCCGGCCACGGGCGGCGAGCGTGTTGACGTCGCGCACCGTGTAGCGGGGGTCCTCCAGGATCTCCCCGGGGTACCAGTTGTTGGTGGTCTCGTGGTCGTCCCATTGGGCGATCACGGGCACGTCCGCGAACAGGGCCCGCATGTTCGCGTCCAGCGAGTTGTACCGGTGCCGGCCGCGGAACTCGGTCAGCGTCTCAGCCACCTTGGACACCTCCTCGGTCACCAGGTTCCGCCACACCTGCCCGTCCTTCTCCACCACGGTTTCGGCGATCGGGCCGTCCGCGTACACGGTGTCGCCGGAGTGGATGAAGAAGTCCGGCCGGGTCTGGTGCATGGCCCGGTAGCCGCGCATCCCGCCGATCTCCTCGTTGATGCCCCAGCCCTGCCCGGCCGTGTCGCCGGTCCAGACGAAGCTCTGCGCGGACGACGCCGGCACCTCGCCTCCGTTGCTCGTGCCGCCGGTGCGGCCCGTGCCGTTGTACGTCCCGGCGTCCGGAGCCGTGCGGAAGCTGCCGCGGACCGTCTCACTGGCCGCGCCGGCGTCGTCCTCGAAGCTGATCTCCAGCGCGAACCGCGTGTTGGACGGCAGGTTCCCGGCATGGATCTTGGTGGTGAAGTCGGACGCCTGGGTCGCCCGTGGCCCGCGGAGGGTGCGCTCAAAGGCGCCGCGCCCGCGCAGGATCGCGCCGGCGTCGTCCACTGCGCGCAGCACCGCCGTCATCCGGCCGGCACCCGACGCGCGGGACCACAGGACGGCCGAATCCGAGGTGACGTCGCCGGTGGCGATGCCGCTGGGCAGGGTGAGCCGGTTGCGGACCAGTGCGACGCCGGACCGGGTGGGTGCTGCGTACGCGGCGGCAGGCACGGAAGCCAGGGCGGCGGCCAGGACGGAGCCCTTGACGATGATGCGGCGGGAAATCTCAGTGCGGGAAGCGGAAGTCATGCCCTCAGGTTTCCGCCACCCGGCGCACAGACCTTTTCACACGGGTGAACTTGCGGTGAGCCGGGGCTTAACAGCGTGGGCGGATCCTCGCGGTGAAGCCCGGGCTCACTGCGCCGGGGCAGTCCCTGCGCGGTAAAACCCGAGTTCACTGCGCAGGGAAGCGGGCGGCTCTGGCCTAGGGCCTGGCGAACTCGGCGATCCTGCCCTCGCGCAGGGCGGCCCCCACCGCGGCGATGGCCCCGTAGTCCGGGAACAGCACCGACTGGCCGGCCACGAACCCGGACCCGGCGGTGGGCATGGTCATGGTGCCGATCGCGTTGGGGTCCAGGTTGCGGAGGCTGTACGCCAGCATGGCCACCTGTACGGGGTCGAAACCGCGGTCCACGGTGAGGCAGCAGGCGGCGAAATCCACCAGCCCGCGCACGGCGTTGACATCATTCAGCGCCCCGCCGCCCGTCAGGCGGGCCAGGATGGCGCGGAGCAGGATCTGCTGGTTGCGGACCCGCTGGAAGTCGCCGTCCGAAAACGCGTAGCGCTCGCGGGCGAACTCCAGGGCCGACTGCCCGTCCAGGTGGTTCACCCCGGCAGCGAAGACATGCTGGGTGTCGTGGGTGGACTGGAACGCGATGGGCACGTTGACGTCGATCCCGCCCAGCCCGTCAATGAGGCCGCGGAAGCCGTGGAAGTCAAGCATGAGCGTGTGGTCGATGGTGATCCCCAGCAGCGACTGCACGGTGGAGGTCTGCATGTCGATGCCCCCGTACTGGAGGGCGGCGTTGATCTTGGCGCCCCCGAAGCCCGGGATGTCCACCCAGGTGTCGCGGTTGATGGACACGATGTAAAGCGTCCGGCGGTCCGCGGGGACATGGACCACCATCAGGGTGTCGGCGCGGTGGTCGATCGCTTCGCCGGTCCTGGCCGTGTGGTCAGCCGCCTCCCGGGCACTGGCGCGGCTGTCGCTGCCGATTACCAGCACGTTCATGGGCGTGGCCGGAAGTTCAGGGATGGGTGGTGGCGGCGGGGGAGGCGGTGGCGCCGCCGGCGTTGTCTCCGTGGGGGTTGGCGTGGGAGTGGGCGTGGGGCTCGGCGACTCGGTTTGGGTCGCCGCGGGCTGCGCTTCCTGGCCGGCGCGGTTCAGGCTGATCACCGCCACCACGGCCGCGGCGACGAGCACCAGCGCCAGCAGCGCCGCGATCCAGCGCCGCCGCCCGTGCGCCACCATGCCGTGGCCTGCCGGATCCGCTCCGGAACCTGCCGCCCCGGAAGGGCCGGAACCGCCTGGAGTGCTCATGCTGCCTCCACCTCATTGTGATTGGTGGGTTTAGTGTCCGCCCGCCAGCCCCCTGCTGGCTACAAACTTGTCCAAACTGTCATCTGCCAGTTCCCGGACCGGGTCCCGCAACGGCACCGTGATCCGGGCACTTTCCATTGCGGGAATCTAGCACCGGGAAGCATGGCGGCACATCGGGGGAATCCACAGGAAAACCGCACAGAGGCACGCAGCTGCGGTTACAGCGTGTTGGCAGCCTTCCGGCGGTCGGGGGCGTGCAGGCGTGCGTGGCGGAGGATGGAGACGATGGCCGGGGCCAGCTCGTCCTCCATCTGCCGGTACACCTCGGGGGCGCGGCGGTAGGGGTCGATGACGTCGTTCTCGGCGGCGTCCGCGGGGAGCGAGAGGTGGCGCACCCCGGCCGCACGGGCCGGCAGGCCGCGCCAGAAGGCGGTGTTGGCAGCCAGGGGATCGCCGCCGTCGGGCATGTCCGAAGCAGCGGCGGGCGGCTGGGAGGAGGCGTCCCGCTCGTCCAGCACGTCGAGCATGCGGGCGAACTCGCGGATGGTGAAGGTCCGCTTCAACAGGGACGCGTCCAGCTGCAGCACCTCCCCGCGATGGCCGGAGGTCATGGTGAGCACCAGGTCGACGCCGCGGAGGATTTTCTGGGTGAGCTGGCGGGCCGCAAAGCCCTCCGGGTCGCCGCCGAAGGTCCGCACGATGTCCGCGGAGAGAGGCTGGATGGGGTCGCCCACCATGGCCCGGGTTCCGGCGCTGGCCACCTCGAAACCGCCGGGCAGCACCTGGTCCAGCCCTGCCTGCAGCAGCCGTTCGGCCACGGGGGAGCGGCAGATGTTGCCGGTGCAGACGGTGAGGATTCGTACTGGTGCGGATGTGTCCAAGGAGATGTCCCTCTTCCCAGCTGGTGGACGGACGTTCAGCCCGTGCCTTTCAACTTAACACGCAACACCCCGGGACCCGCACTACCCATCCCGGCCCGCTGCCGCCACCATGGAAGCAGCCCGGGAAACGGAGAGGGGACGACGTGACTGCAGAGACGTCGGAACATGATTGCGTGATCGCCGGCGGCGGACCGGCCGGCATGGTGCTCGGCTACCTGCTCGCGCGGGCAGGCCTGAAGGTGGCCGTGCTGGAGAAGCACGGCGACTTCTTCCGCGATTTCCGCGGCGACACCGTCCACCCCTCAACCGTGACCCTGCTGGGGGAACTCGGGCTGCGGGAAAAGTTCCTGCAGCTGCCGCTGACCAGGCTGTCCACGATGGACGCGGTGGTGGATGGCAAGCGATTCACCCTCGTCGACTTCCACAGCCTTCGGGGCCCGGACAACTTCCTGGTCCTCGCCCCGCAGTGGGACTTCCTCAACTTCCTGGCCGGCGAGGCTGCGGCGTTCCCCACCTTCGAACTGCACATGGAGACCGAGGCCACCGGACTCATCATGGAGCAGGACCAGGTGCGGGGCGTCCGGGCAACAGGGCCCGACGGCGGACGGGAGTTCCGCGCGACGCTCACCGTCGCTGCCGACGGGCGTGCCTCGGTGCTCCGGGCGGCGGCGGGACTGGTCCCCGACGAGTACGGTGTGCCCATCGATGTGCTCTGGTTCGGCCTGCCCAAGCCGCCCGACCCGCCGCCGGTAACCCTCGCCTACGTCTCGTCACGGGGCATGGTCCTCACGATCGACCGCGGCGACAGGTACCAGTCGGGCATGGTCATCGAAAAGGGCGGGTTCGACGGGCTGGAAAAGGCGGGGCTCGGTGCGCTCCGGGACCGGATCACGTACGCGGCACCCTTCCTCAAGACCGTTGTCGGCACGCTGCAGGACTGGGACCAGGTCAAGCTCCTGTCCGTCCGGATCAATAGGCTGCGGCGCTGGCACCGCCCCGGGTTCATTGCCATCGGCGATGCCGCGCATGCGATGTCCCCGATGTTCGGCGTGGGCGTGAACTTCGCGATCCAGGATGCGGTGGCACTGGCCAACGCCATTGCGGCAGACCTTGCCGTCGGCACCGCACCGCCGGAGAAGCTCGCCGCCGTCCAGCGCCGGCGCGAGATGCCGGTCAAGATCATGCAGCGGCTCCAGCGCGGCGGGCACCGGGTGCTTGCCAGGGCCACCAGCGGCAGCCGGGTTGCGCCCCGCTGGCTGCCTCCTGTCCTCCGGCTCGCCTCACCGGTGCTGCGGCGCGTGACCGCCCGGTTCGTGGGCGTCGGGATCCGCCCCGAGCATGTGAAGCCGGCGGCACCCAAAGCCAGGCGCCGCCGGCCAAACCAACGCTCTCTCACCTAACGCCATTCTCGAAGGCACGCTCTCTCACTTTCCTCAGGAAAGTGAGAGAGCGTCGGCCGATGGGGTGCGGTAAGTGAGAGAGCGTCGCCGGGGAGGGTCAGAGTTTGCCGAGCAGCTCCTTCATCTCGGTGATCTCGGCTTCCTGGGCGGCGATGATGTCGCGGGCCAGCTGGATGGACGCCGCGTTCTTGCCGGCACCGATTTCCTGCTGGGCCATGTCGACGGCGCCCTCGTGGTGCTTAATCATGTGTTCGAGGAAGAGCCGGACGGCGTCGGTCCCCTCGGCGGCCTTGAATTTCTCGATGCCTTCGGCGTCCACCATGCCGCTCATGCCGTGCCCGGAGTGGTCCGACATCATGGTGGGCACGTTCCAGCTTTCCAGCCAGCCGGTCATGGTCTCGATCTCGGGCGCCTGGGCCTCCTTGATCCTGGTGGCCAGGGCCGTGACCTCGGCCGGGACGTCCTGCTTGGCCAGGATGATGTCACTCATCTCCACGGCCTGGGCGTGGTGCGGAATCATCATCTGTGAGAACGCGATGTCCGCCTGGTTATGGTCGGCGCTGGCGTCCGGCATCATGCTGGACATCGGCGCGGAGCTGCCGTGATCCATGGGCATGGTGTTTCCGCCGGAGCTTCCGGAGCCGGCCGCGCAGCCGGCAAGGCCGAGCGAGGCTGCCAGGGCAGCGGCGAGGGAGAGGGTCTTGATCTTGCTGTTCATGAAGATTGTCCTTCAGGTAGGTCAGTGGAACTGGGCCGAAACGGTGCGTGCAGCGGCACGCCGCGGCGCCGGTTTACGTCCGGCTGATGGACAGTTCGCAGGGCGTGGGACCTGAAGGGATGTAGCTGTAGGCGGTGGACCGGGCTCCCGACGCCAGATACAGCGGAGCTGCCGAGGTGGCCGGGGGAGGTGCGACGGCCGGCGATCCCGCCGGCACCAGCGGGACGCAGGCCGCTCCGGCTTCCTCCGCCCCGGGGCAGCCGGAGCTGCAGGAACCCGAGGCGGTGAAGGACTCGTCCGCGGGCTGGGCGCCCTGCCCCTTGTGGCCGTCATGGGAATGTCCGACGGCGGGATCCCCGGCACGTGGGTGGGTGCCGCCGTCGTGCGCGGCACCGGTATGGCCGGCGTGCTCAGCGGCCGTGGAGGCCGGCGTCGCGTGGGCCGAATGGCCTGCGGTCAGCACGTGCATCCCCAGGATGCCGGCCAGCAGGGCCAGGACCGCGGCAGCCAACGCGGCCGGGCGGAGGGCAGCCACGACGGCGGTGCGGATGCCTGCCTGCATGCTGTTCCCTCCCCTCACGCGGACCACACCTTTCAACGTACCCTCAACGTCAACGTACCTCGGACGGGTTCAGTTTCAGGCGCCGCAGCAACTGGGCGTTCAGCGCCACCACAATAGTGGACGCGGACATCAGCACGGCACCCGCCGCGGGCGAGAGGACAACGCCGGCGAACGCCAGGACCCCGGCGGCCAGGGGCACGGACAGGATGTTGTAGCCCGTCGCCCACACCAGGTTCTGCCACATCTTGCGGTAGCTCGCCCGCGAGAGGTCCACCATGGACAGGACGGCCCGGGGATCGTTTCCGGCCAGGACCACCCCGGCGGACTCCATGGCCACGTCGGTGCCGGCGCCGATCGCGATGCCCACCTCGGCACGGGCCAGCGCCGGGGAATCGTTGACGCCGTCGCCCACCATGGCCACCTTCAGCCCGCGGGCCTGGAGCTCGGCCACCTTCTTGTCCTTGTCGGCGGGTAGGACCTCGGCGAACACCTCATCGATCCTGAGGTCCGCCGCCACGGCCCGCGCCACCTGCCGCGCGTCGCCGGTGACCATTGCTACCTTGACGCCCCGGTTCTGCAGCGCCGCCACGGCCTGCCGGGACTCCCGGACGCACCGCGTCCTCCAGGCT
This sequence comes from Arthrobacter nitrophenolicus, assembly GCF_000332815.1. Lineage (GTDB taxonomy): Bacteria > Actinomycetota > Actinomycetes > Actinomycetales > Micrococcaceae > Arthrobacter > Arthrobacter nitrophenolicus. The sequence goes on along the minus strand of NZ_AOFD01000005.1, from coordinate 31,644 downwards.
GACTGCGCCCAGGATGCGGCCGCCGTCGAGCACGTGCAGGACTGCCGCGCCGCGGTCCATCCAGCCGCGGGTCACCGCGGCCAGGGCAGGGGGTTCGACGGCGGCAAGCTCGCGCAGGAGCGCGGGTCCGCCCACGTGCAGCGTCCGTCCGTCCAGGGTGGCCCGCACGCCCCGCCCGGTCAGGGAAGTGAACGAGCCGGCGGCCGGCACCACCAGGTTCCGGTCCCGGGCCGCGCGCACGATGGCCCGCGCCACGGGGTGCTCGCTGTCCGATTCGACGGCCGCGGCCAGGGCCAGCAACTCGTCAGGATCGACGCCCTCGGCCACTGCCACATCCATCAGCTCGGGTTCACCGGTGGTGAGGGTGCCGGTCTTGTCGAAGAGGACAACGTCAACGGTCCGCATGCGTTCCAGGGCCATCCGGTTCTTGATCAGCACGCCGGCCCGGGCGGCCTGCTCGGTGGAAATGGCGATGACCAGCGGAATGGCGAGGCCCAGGGCATGGGGGCAGGCGATCACCAGCACTGTCACGGTCCGGGTGACGGCCTCCGGAACACTGCCCAGCAGCGTCCAGGCGATGAACGTCAGGACGCCGGCCGCGGTGGCGAAGTAGAAGAGGAACGCTGCCGCGCGGTCCGCCAGCGCCTGTGCACGCGAGGACGAAGCCTGGGCTTCGGCCACGAGCCGCTGGATTCCTGCCAGCGCCGTATCGTCGCCCACGGCCGTGACCCGCACGCGGACGCTGCTGTCCGTGGCGACGGTTCCTGCCACCACCGGGGCTCCGGGGCTGCGGGGAACTGTCTTGGACTCGCCCGTGATCATGGATTCGTCGAACTCGGCCTGCCCGTCCACCACGGTGCCGTCGGCGGGCATCCGGGCGCCGGGCCGGACCAGGACCAGGTCGTCAGGGCGGAGTTCGGAGACCGGCACCGTCTCGGTGCCGCCGTCCGTGACGCGCTCGGCCTCGTCGGGCAGCAGGGCCGCAAGGGCATCCAGCGCACCCTGCGCGGAGCCAAGGGCGCGCATCTCGATCCAGTGGCCCAGGAGCATGATGGCCACCAGCAGCGCGAGCTCCCACCAGAAGTCCAGGTCGAAGCCGCCCAGGCCCAGGCTGGTGATCCACGAGGCCGCGAAGGCCACTGTAATGGCCATGGCGATCAGGAGCATCATGCCCGGCCGCCGGTCCTTCAGTTCCTGGAGCCCGCCCTTGAGGAACGGCTGCCCGCCGTACAGGAAAATGACGGTGCCCAGGACGGGCGGGATCCAGGTGGAACCGGGGAACATGGGCGCCATGTAGCCCAGGATGTGGCCCACCATGGGGCTGAAGTAGACCACCGGAACGGACAGCGCCAGGGTAAGCCAGAACCGGTTCTTGAACATGGCGGTGCTGTGCCCGGCGTGCTGGCCGGAGGTGTGGACGGCGTGGTCGTCGTCGCCGTGGTGCTGGTGCGCCGGCTGGTGGTGGCCCGCATGGGGAGCGGTGTGGCGGGTGAGCGTGCCGCCTGCCTGGCTGCCGTCGTCGTGGTGGTGCGTTGGTTGGTGCATGTCCTGCATGGTTTCCTCCTTGGAGGACTGGTACTGCGCCGGGCGGTGCCAGCAGAAGCGCAAAGGTCAGTGTGCGGCCAGGGAATACCCGGCGGTGGTGACGGCCGTGCGGACGGCCTCTTCGGAGGCGGAACCGGCGACCGTGAGGCGGGAACGCCCGCCGGGAACCAGGTCAACGGAGGCCGAATCAACGCCGTCCAGGGCGCTACCGCCGTTTCAACAGTCTTGACGCAGTGCCCGCAGGTGAGTCCTTCAAGCGCGAACTCGCGCCGGCCCGAGGCCGCAGGGGAATGGGCGACGGCGGCTGCGGTCTTGGGTGCGTGGCCTGCGGGGGAGCAGCAGCTGCAGCCGGCGGCGGATGCCAGGGGGAGCGCTGTGCGGTGTTCGATGTCCATGTCAGTTCCGTTCCTTGACGAAGGATGAATCCTTGGTAAGCAGGGTGCTGGGGTTGAACGGCTGTGAAGGCGCTGGAACCGCCGGGACATACCACTTCACTGACAACACGTTGAGCATACCCCCAGGGGGTATCTTCGTCAAGGGGTGGGAGGGGGCTGCCGGCCCACCCCTCTTCGGGTAGGCGGGACCTATGGCCTACCCGTCGGAGTCCGCCGCGGCCATACTGGTAGTAGTGCCCCGGATGATCTGTTGCGCCGCGGGTGCTGGATGCTACATGGAGGTGGCCCCTGTGATGACGGACCTGACCGGCCCTTACACCTATTCGAGCGCCCTGGGCGACAATGAATGCGTCGCCGGGACCTTCCATGTGGACGTGGCAGGGTGGAAGGTCCAATGGTCCGACAGCATGTTCGAACTGCACGGGTATCGGCGTGGCGACGTGGTGCCCACCCTGGAGCTGCTGTACTCCCACAAGCATCCGGAGGACAGGCCCCGGTGCCAGGCCATCGTGGACCAGGTCCTGCAAACAGGCGGCTACTTCTGCATGTACCACCGGATCATTGACGCCAAGGGGCGGACCCGGCGGGTGCTGACCTCCGGTGAGGGCATCATGGATGACGCCGGCAACGTCTCGGTCATGGAGGGGGTCATGGTGGACCTCACCACCACCCTGCAGCGCGAAACGGAACAGACCGCACGCGACGCCGTCGCCGGTGCCACTTCCACCCGCAGCGTGGTGGACCAGGCCCGAGGCATCCTGATGGGCCAGCTGAAAATGGGTGCCGACGACGCTTTCCAGATGCTGGTCAGCACCAGCAGCCACCGGAACGTCAAACTGGTGGTGGTGGCGGCGGAGCTCGTGAAGCTGGCCAATTCCGCCGAGGCACGGAACTACCTCGACCACGCCGTCAAAGCTATCGCGACCGAAAGCCGGCCGGGGGCGTCCCGGCGCCGGGCGGGATAGCACCGCAGGACACAATACTTTTGGGCGCCGGCGGTAGCGCCCCTAGAATGGGTCGAAGGTGCGCCGGGAAGTCTGGTCGGCAGTAATTTTGTCGAGCCCAAACGTTAGGACTCCTTCATGAACTCCACCCCGCCATCAACACCGCCGCCCGCCGCGCCCCGGGGCACGGTCTTTGCCCGGGGCTCCTACTCCGAGGCCCTGCGGATCGGGGAAATCCTCCGCAAGGAAACCGTCGGCGGCGCCCTGCTGGTCGCAGCGGCAATCATCGCCCTCGTCTGGGCAAACTCGCCGGCTTCCGACAGCTACTTCGCGCTCCGCGACTTCAAGATCGGCTACGAGCCCTGGCACCTGGAGCTGAGCCTCGGCGCCTGGGCTGCCGACGGACTGCTCGCCATCTTCTTCTTCCTGGTGGGCCTGGAACTCAAGCGCGAATTCGTGGCCGGCGACCTGCGCCAGATCAGCAAGTCGATCGTCCCGGTGGCTGCAGCGGCCGGCGGCGTGGTTGTCCCGGCGGTGATCTACGCCGTCGTCAACCTCACCAGCCCGGAGACCCTGCGCGGCTGGGCCATCCCCACCGCCACGGACATCGCCTTCGCCGTTGCCGTGCTGGCCATCATCGGCTCCCACCTGCCCAGCGCGCTGCGGATCTTCCTGCTGACCCTGGCCGTGGTGGATGACCTGATCGCCATCAGCATCATCGCGTTCTTCTACTCCACCGACATCCAGGTGACGCCGCTGCTGCTGGCCCTGGTGCCGCTGGCCCTCTACACCTTCCTGGCGCAGAAGTACCGGCACTTCTTCGGCCGCAAAGCGTCAGCCGCGTGGCTGATCCTGCTGCCCCTGGGCATGGTCACGTGGGCGCTCGTCCATGCCTCGGGCATCCACGCCACCGTGGCCGGTGTCCTGCTGGGCTTCGCCGTGCCGGTCATCCGCTCGCAGGCCGGCGGCGGTCCGGAGGCCGGGCCCGGGCTGGCGGAGATTTTCGAGCACCGCTTCCGGCCCATTTCCGCCGGCATTGCCGTCCCCATTTTCGCGTTCTTCTCAGCCGGCGTCGCGGTGGGCGGCTGGGACGGGCTGGTTTCTGCCCTGGCCGACCCGGTGGCGCTCGGCATCATCCTGGGCCTGGTGCTCGGCAAGCCGATCGGCATCCTGGGCACCACGTGGATCCTGACCAAAGCCACCCGGGCAACCCTGGACAGCTCCTTCAAATGGATCGACATCTTCGGCGTGGCGCTGCTGGCCGGCATCGGTTTCACGGTGTCCCTGCTGGTGGCGGAGCTCAGCTTCGGCCACGGCAGCATCCACGATGACCACGCAAAGGTGGGCATCCTCGGCGCCTCACTGCTCGCCGCCATGCTGGCCACCCTGGTGCTGCGGACCAGGAACCGGCAGTACCGGCAGGCAGAGGAACTGGAGAAAGTGGACGCGGACCAGGACGGCATCCCGGACGTCTACCAGGACCGGGCCCAGTAAACCTGCCACCCGGACGTTATGCGGGTTCCAGCTTGGCCGGCCGGGCCGGCTGCTCCACGGGCTCTTCCACGTGCCTGATCTCCAGGGCCTCGGGGTCCAGCAGCTTGCGCGTGCCGGTCCTCGCGTCCAGGATCCAGAACAGTTCCAGGGCCGGCACCACGCCGGTCACCCGGCCGCGGTGGAACAGCCTGCCCCGGTGCCAGGCCTCGATGTGGTCTCCGATGCGGAGCTGGTCCGTACGTACTCCTTGTGCCTCCATAATGGGCTGCCTCCTGCTGTTGTATCCCCGTAGGCACAGCTTGCCGTGGCGAGGTTGCCGTGGTGTTTCAGCAGGGTGTTTTTTCTGTGTCAGGTGTGATCGGAGCGCTGGATGCTCATCATGTGCATCAGCAGGGCGCGCTGCGGCTGGCCCGGATTGGCGCTGACGTACCATCGCAGCGAGCTGCGGGCATCGGCCTCGCAGGCGGCGGTTCCGCTGAGGATTTCGTCGATGATTTCCAGGACCTGCAGTTGTAGCTCCAGATGGGCGACTTCCTCGCGAATGCTGCGGGGGAGCTTCCGGTTTCCATGCATGGGTGCCGCCTTCGCGCCTTAACAGGCTCCCTCCGGAGGAGCGTCGCTGCTGGTCCCCAGCCCGCCGGATGAATAAGCTAAGTGTACTGACAGGGGCATTGCCCACCAAGCATTTTTCGCAGTGCTGTGCCCGGCTTTTTGGCCTAGTGGCCCACCGCGGGAACCACCAGGACGGGCCGCCGCTGCGAGTGCTCCAGGGCCTCCGCCACTGAGCCCTCCAGGACCCGCTCGAACCGGGACAGGATCCCCGGGCGCCGGCCTCCCACGATGAACATGGAAGCGCCAAGCTGTCCGCTAGCCGCATCAGGGCCGGGGCAACGGCGCCGTTGAGGACCCGGAAAGACCAGCTCACGTCCTCCGCCCTGGCAAGGATTTCCTGCAGGCGCCCAAGGAGTTCCCGTGAAGGGTAGGCCGCCTCATCGTTAACGGCAGGGTCCAGCGAGGCTCCGGGAAGTTCCGGCGACCCGGCCCACTCCACCAGGTAGCTTGCCGGGTCAACGAAGGCGCAGACGAGGTGGAGGTCCATGGCGGCCGCAAATTCCGCCGCCGTCAGGACCAGGTGTTCCGGGCATTCCCAGGGCACGGCCAGGATGGCGGGCCCCGCTGACCCGCCGGACCGGTCCTGGTGGTCCATCGCGCCGGCCCGTCAGGAAGTGGTGAGGTCCTGGTGCAGCTTCTGGACGCGGGCCCGGACGTCGTCCCTGACCAGGCGCATGCGTTCCATGCCTTCAATGCCGCGTTCAGAGGGCTCGTCGGTTTCCCAGAGTTCGAAGCGGGTGCCCTCGCGCGGTTCAAGCTTTGCCTCGGTGCCCAGGACCACCACCACGTCCGCCGTCTCAAGGACCTCCTCGCTGACGGGCTTCGGGTACTCGCCCTCAACGGGGATGCCGAGCTCGGCCAGTGATTCAACAGCCAGCGGGTTGAGGTCCTTGGCCGGCTTGGTGCCGGCCGAGTAGACGTCCACGCTGCTGCCGGCGAGCTGGCGCATCAGCCCGGCCGCAAGCTGGGACTTGCCGCCGTTCTTGCTGCAGACGAACAGGACGGCGGGCTTCTTGTCCCCGGCGGTGGCGGGAGAGGCGTCAGTCATGGGTTTCCTTTGTGGTTTTCAGGTGTCAGTTGTCGGCGGAGCGGCCGTGGGCCAGGCCGGTGGGAAAGCGACCAGGACCGGTTCCGGGGCAGCGCAGCAGCCGGACTCGCCGCCGGCCTCACCCGCGCCGGCTGCGGGCCGGGTAGCGGGAACGTCACAGCTGGTGCCGGCGTCGGTGGAGCAGACGCCGGTTTCCGGAAGTTCAAGCTGGACGGTGTCGGCGGCCTCGCGGTCCCCGGCCAGGGCGGCGGCAACGGAGCGGACCTGCTCGTACCCGGTGGCCAGCAGGAAGGTGGGAGCCCTTCCGTAGGACTTCATGCCCACAATGTAGAAGTCCTTGTCCGGGTGGGCCAGCAGCCTGGCACCGTGCGGCGGCACCGTGCCGCAGGAGTGGAATTCGGGATCGATCAGCGGGCCAAGTTCCATGGGCGCCTCGACGGCGGGGTCCAGGTTGAGGCGGAGCTCGCGCAGCATGTCCAGGTCCGGCCGGAAGCCGGTGCAGGGCACCACGACGTCGGCCTCCAGGGTGCGGCCGTCCACGGCGCCGACGGTGACCCCGGAGTCCAGGGATTTGAAGGAGCTGATGCCGAAACCGGTGTGCAGTTCGATCTTTCCCGCCTCCACCAGGCGGCGGAGCCGGGCGCCGAGCTGGCCGCGGGCGGGCAGCCCGTCAGCGTCCCCGCCGCCGTAGGTCTTGGACGGTGAGGCGCCCCGGATGGCCCACAGGATCCGGGTTTCGGGTGCCTCCTTGGCCAGTGCGGCAAGGTTGAGCAGGGTGTTGGCGGCGGAGTGTCCGGCGCCGACCACCAGGACGCGTTTGCCCGCGAAGGCTTCGCGGTCCCGGCCCGCGACGTCGGGCAGCGGGGAGGAGATGCGGGCCGCGGCCGCCTCCTCGCCGATCGCCGGCAGCCCGGACGTGCCCAGCGGGTTGCGGGTGGACCAGGTGCCGGAGGCGTCGATCACCGCAGCCACGGTGTGGTCGCGGGTTTCGCCGTCGGAGTGCAGGACCCGGACAATGAAGGGGGTGGTGTCCCGGTTGCGGACGTGGGTCTTGTCCATGCCCTGCCGGGTCACGGCCAGTACCCGGGCGCCGGTCTCCAGCCGGGAGGCCAGGGCCGGCAGCGCCGCCAGGGGAGCGAGGTAGTTGTCGATGAGCTCGCCGCCGTACGGCAGGGCGGTGGGCCGGGGTGCTTCCCAGCCGGATGCCTCCAGCAGCCGGACGGCGGCGGCGTCGATGTTGAACCGCCAGGGCGAGAACAGGCGGATGTGGCGCCATTCCTCAATGGCCGCGCCCGCCGTCGGACCCGCCTCGAAAACCAGCGGCTCCAGGCCGCGCTCCAGCAGGTGCGCTGCGGCGGCGAGTCCCACCGGCCCGGCGCCGATCACGGCTACCGGAAGGCTGGTCTTTTCCATGGCATGTCCTCTCATCGATGTGTTGGTTGTGCGGAAGGGCTAGCAGCAGTCCTGATCCTCGTCGTCGCAGCAACCGTTGTCGCCGCAGCAATCCGTGTTCATCCAGCCCACCCCCTTCCTGCCCGGGTTGTCAGCTGTGGGTAGGTTCTTCGACCAGCGCCGTGGCGATGCTGTCCGCGTCGTCCAGGGCTGCCAGGTAGCGTTCGGCGTCCAGGGCGGCGGCGCAGCCGGTCCCGGCGGCGGTGATGGCCTGGCGGTAGCGGTGGTCCACGGCGTCGCCGCAGGCGAACACGCCGGACAGGTTGGTGACCGTGGTGGGGGAGTCCACCTTGATGTAGCCGTCCGCGTCCAGGTCCACCTGGCCGGCCACGAGCTCCGTCCGCGGCACGTGGCCGATGGCCACGAAGATGCCGGTGGCCGCCTGGTGCCGGGTTTCGCCGGAGCGGGTGTCCGTGAGCGTCACGCCGGTGACCTTGCCGTTGCCGTGGATGGCGGTGACGGCGGAGTTCCAGGCGAAGCTGATCTTGGGGTTGTCCTTGGCCCGCTGCGCCATGATGCGGGAGGCCCGCAGTTCCTCACGGCGTACGACGACGGTCACGGACTTTCCGAACCGGGTCAGGAACGTGGCTTCCTCCATGGCGGAGTCACCGCCGCCCACCACGATGATGTCCTGGTCACGGAAGAAGAACCCGTCGCAGGTGGCGCACCAGGAGACCCCGTGGCCGCTGAACTTCTTCTCCTCCGGCAGGCCGAGTTCCTTGTACGCCGAGCCGGTGGCCAGGATGACGGCCGGGGCCTGGTGGGTCTCGCCGCCGCCGGTGACCACGGTCTTCAGGTGGCCTTTGAGATCAACCGAGGTGGCGTCGTCGAACACCACTTTGGCGCCGAATTTCTCGGCCTGTTCCTGCAGGCCGTCCATCAGTTCCGGGCCCTGGATGCCGGCGGGGAAGCCCGGGAAGTTCTCCACCTCGGTGGTGTTCATCAGGGCACCGCCCGCGGTGACCGAGCCGGCCAGCACCAGCGGTGCCAGGCCTGCGCGTGCGGCGTAGATGGCTGCGGTGTACCCCGCGGGGCCGGAACCGATGATGATCAGCTGTTCGTTCGTCATGGAGGTCTCCTGGAGTTACTGGGCGTCCGGGTGCTGCGCGGGCACCAGTTCGGTGATCAGGGCTTCGATGCGGGTCCTGATTTCGTCCCGGATGGGGCGGACGGATTCTACGCCCTTGCCGGCCGGATCCTCCAGCACCCAGTCCTCGTAGCGCTTGCCGGGGAAGTACGGGCACTCGTCGCCGCAGCCCATGGTGATCACCACGTCCGAGTCCTTGACAGCTTCGGTGGTGAGGACTTTGGGAACCTCCGCGGACATGTCGATGCCCACCTCGGCCATGGCCTCGACGGCGGCGGGGTTGATCTTCTCCGCGGGCTGGGACCCTGCGGAGCGGACCTCCACGGCACCCTTGGACAGGGACGTCAGGAAGGCTGCGGCCATCTGGGAACGGCCTGCGTTGTGGACGCAGACGAAAAGGACGGAGGGCTTCTTGGCTGTCTCGGTGGTCACGCTGTTCTCCTAATGATGACGTACGGCGGGAGGTGCCGCGGTGGGTGGTGGTGCTCCCGCCCGACCTCTCAGTCCCGAAAGATTGATGATGATCGATATGGGGAGTATGGCGCTAAATATTGATGGTTGTCAATGTATTGGTGTCAGGCGGCGGTGAGGCGGGGTGCGAGGTCGCTGACGCGGTGTGAGATCTGCCCGTAGGCTTCCTCGAAGGCCGCGGCGGTGCCCTGCCTGACGGGGTCGGGGATGGACCAGTGCACCCCCTGCAGGCCCGGAACCTCTTCGTGGGCGTTGTCGCAGACGGTCACCACGAAATCCCCTTCTCCCATGACCTGGTCCAGTTGCTGCGGTACGGCGTCGGCCAGGTCCAGGCCGTGGCGGGCGGCGACTTCCAGGGCGCCGCGGGAAATCCGGTCTGCGGGATGCGTCCCCGCCGATGTCGCGGGAATACCGCTGGCCTGGCGCCAGAGGGCCGCCGCGAGCTGGGAGCGTGCGCTGTTGCGGGTGCACACGAAAAGGACGCGCCGCGCCTGGTGCCCGCTGCCGGGAACCAGGTCCTCAAGCGACCCGGCCACCAGGCGGATGTAGCTCCGCCGCCGGTCCGCCTCCGAGCGGTGCCGCGCCGCCAGTCCGGCGTCCTCAAGGATGCGGAGGTGGTGGGCCAGCAGGTTGGACGGCATTCCCAGCTCCGCCTGCAATTCCGACGGCGAGCGGTCGCCCAGCGTCAGCAGGTCCACGATGCGCAGCCGGCCGGCGTCGGCCAGGGCTGCATGCCTGGCCAGCCGCTGGCGGAACGCGGCGCTTAGTTCAGTTTCCATTGACTCAAGTTTGACTGAGGTATTCCGGGTGGGTCAAGCTGGTTGCATGCATATTTCCCAGCCTCCCCTCTGGCGCCGCGCCCTAGCCGAGCTGCTTGGCACCGGCCTGCTGGTGGCCGTCGTTGTCGGCTCCGGGATCGCCGCCCAGCAGCTTTCCCCCAACGACGTCGGCCTGCAGCTGCTCCAGAACAGCACCGCCACGGTTCTGGGCCTGACGGTGCTCATCCTGGTGCTGGGGCCGGTCAGCGGCGCGCACTTCAACCCTGTGGTGTCCCTGGCCGACTGGGCGCTCGGCCGGCGCAGCGGCACCGGCCTGACGCTGCCGGAAGTCGGCGCATACGTGGCCGCCCAAGTGGTCGGGGCAATCGGGGGAAGCGTCCTGGCCAACGCAATGTTCGACGTCGGGACCTCCATCTCCGGCAAGGACCGCCTCACCGGCGGCCACGTCCTGGGCGAGGTGGTGGCCACCGCCGGGCTCATCCTGCTGATCTTCGCCCTGGCCCGGACCTCGCGGGGAGTGCTGGCCGCTCCGGCCGTGGGCGCGTACATCGGCGCCGCCTACTGGTTCACCTCCTCCACTTCCTTCGCCAACCCGGCCGTAACCGTGGGCCGGATCTTCAGCGACACCTTCGCGGGCATCGCGCCTGGCTCGGTGCCTGGGTTCGTGCTGGCGCAACTGGCGGGCGCCGCCGTCGGACTCGGACTCCTCCTGGCCCTTTTTCCCGCCGCCGGCCAGGCGGCAGACAACGTGGTGATCCCCCACCGCGAGGAACCGGCAGGTACGTAACCCCCCGTATCCGGCTCCAGCCCCAAAACCGTTATGCCGCCATATTGATGAATGTCGATATGGCGGCATAATGGTGTCCATGACCGCTGTGCTGCCATTGACCTCGTCCGTCACTGAGACGGATCCTTCCTGCTGCCCGCCGCCCGCGGGTGCAGCCCTCGGAGCGGAGGAGGCCAAGCAAGCCGCGCTGGTTTTCAAAGCGCTCGCGGACCCCAACCGCGTGCGGCTGCTCTCGCTGGTGAAGGCCGGCGAGGCGGGGGAGCGCTGCGTCTGCGACCTGACGGAACCGCTCAGCCTGGGCCAGCCGACTGTCTCGCACCATTTGAAGATCCTGGTGGACGCCGGACTGCTGCACCGCGAAAAGCGGGGCACGTGGGCCTACTACTCGGTGGTTCCGGGCGCGCTGGAGCGGGTTGCCGGGCTCGTGGCGGACCTGTGACGGAAACGGTTACCGCACGCGGCTCGGTGGGCTCGGCGGGGGAGGTTTTCCGGGTCTTCCTGAAGCTGGGTTTTACGTCTTTCGGCGGACCCATCGCGCACCTGGGCTACTTCCGGGACGAGCTGGTGGAACGCCGCCGGTGGGTGGATGACAAGGAATACGCCGATCTTGTGGCCCTCTGCCAGTTCCTCCCCGGCCCCGCGTCCAGCCAGGTGGGATTCGGCCTGGGGCTGCACCGGGCCGGGCCGCTCGGCGCCCTCGCCGCGTTCCTTGCTTTCACGCTGCCGTCGGCCGCGCTGCTGGTGGCGTTCGCCGCAGGCGCCTCCCTCTTCCAGGGCGTGCTCGGTTCGGGAATCCTTGACGGGCTGAAAATCGTGGCTGTGGCCATCGTGGCGCAGGCTGTCTGGGGGATGGCGAAGGCCCTGACGCCGGACCGGGAACGGGCGTCGATTGCGGTGGTGGCTGCCTTGGCCGTGATCCTGCTGGCGGGTCCGCTGGGGCAGGTGCTGGCGATCGGCGTCGGTGCGCTGGCGGGCCTGTTTTTCTGCCGGGCCGGCACCGGCGTCGTGACGGGTGCCATGCGCTTCCCGGTGAGCAGGGCGGCCGGCGCCGTGTGCCTGGTCCTGTTCCTGGTGCTGCTGGCCGGGCTGCCGCTGCTGTCCCTGGCCGCCGGATCGGCCGGCCTCGCCCTCTTTGACGCGTTTTACCGTGCAGGTGCGCTGGTGTTCGGCGGCGGGCACGTGGTCCTGCCCCTGCTCCAGGCCGGCGTGGTCACCCCCGGCTGGGTCACCCCGGAGCAGTTCCTGGCAGGATATGGCGCTGCGCAGGCCGTCCCGGGTCCGCTGTTCACGTTCGCTGCCTACCTGGGGACCCTGTCCGGGGCCGGACCGGGCGGCGTGGCGGGTGCCGCCGTCGCGCTGGCCGGAATCTTCCTGCCGGGCTTCCTCCTCCTTGTCGGCGTGCTTCCCTTCTGGGACAGGTTCCGGACCCGGCCGCAGGCGCAGGCGCTGATGCGCGGCGCGAACGCGGCAGTGGTGGGGATCCTGGCTGCAGCCCTCTACAACCCGGTGTTCACCACGGCCATCACCGGTGCCGGCCCGTTCTGCCTGGCCCTGGTCTGCTTCGTCCTGCTTATCGCGTGGAAGGCGCCGCCGTGGCTGGTGGTGCTCGTGGGCGCCGCAGGGGGAGTGCTGCTGGCTCTCTCCCCCTTCTGATGACGCGCATATTCGCCCGCGACCCGCACGTGACCTGACGCGCCTGATATTTGGGCAGCGCCAGGGAGCCTGCGCAGCGGCACGGAATTTCGGTAGCGCCAGCGGTTCAGCGCGTACGACGGCGGCAAGGCAGCGCGTGCCGGTGCGGCGGTGAGGTGCCGGGCCCGGACATAACGGAGCACCCGGGGGCGTTGCCGTCCCGGGTGCTCCGGATCCTTCAGATGTGCGGGCTATGCGTGCGAGTACGTCAGGCAGTCGGCGTTGTCACGGCCCGGACCCACGTGCACCTCAGGCGCCTTGCACATCAGGTGGTCGTTGTGGACGCATTCGCTGCGCTGGCAGGCTCCGACGTCGGCCAGGACCTTGGGCAGGCCGCCGTGCATTCCGGTTTCAATGAACGTGGCGCAGTGTGCGTGGTTTTCGGCGCCGCCCACGGTGATGGCGGCCGCGTTGCAGTTGGTGTGGTCGTTAAAGGAACAGTTCGTTACGCTGCAGTCCGCGACGTGCGTTGTCATGGAAAGTCCTCCTTGGCCGGCCGCCCCGGATAGGCGGCCCTCGTGGGTCCACCGTAAGCCCGTCAGAACCAATCAAAAAGACCCAATAGTGTTCGCTAATTCCCCTTCCGGACGCATCCGGCCCGCGCAGGGCCTCCTGCCGCGGAAACAGGGGGCGGCTGACCCTTTCGGCAGATTAATAAGGGTGCTTATTATGTTGTTCTCTTCGGCGGCAAGCAGAGTCCGTCAGCAGTTCCGTCCGCCGCCTGGGGCCGGCAGTCGGGCCGCATACGGGTAACGAGGAGATAGGGAGAAGAGCAGATGAAGCGTATTCCCGAGCACAAAGTCCCCGGGCACAGCGTCCCTGAACACAAGGACCTGCAGGGCGGCGCGGAACCGGGCGGGCCGCAGGTACCCAGCCCGGAAGCTGCCACCGGAGCCCCGGCCGCACCGCAGCCCACGTCGGTGCCCGGTCCGCCGGTCAACCCGCCGTCGCAGGGGGTCCCCACCAATCCGGCCCAGCCGCGCACCTGACCTGAGGAGCCTGCATGGAGAGGCAGGACAGCCCTGCCGCCGCTGCCCCAACGGACGACGGCGGCCCGGACCTGCACGCCTATGCCCGCTCGCGCAGGGGGGACCTGAAGCGTCAGTTGGCCGAGTGGGTACAGGTCCCGGGAATAGTGGGGGAACCCGGGCACGCGAAGGACCTGCTCCGCTCGGCCAACTGGCTGGCCGCCGCGTTCCGGGACATCGGCTTCCCTGTTGTCGAGGTGCAGCCCACGGGGGAGTCGCACGCGGTTTATGCGGAATGGTGCGCTGCCTCCGGTGCGCCTACCGTCCTGGTCTACAGCCATCACGACGTCCGCGCCGTCAAGCCGGAGAACTGGAACCAAACGGCACCGTTCCAGCCGGTGGTGCGCGAGGGCAGGCTGTACGGCCGGGGCAGTTCGGACGCCAAGGGCCAGGTCCTGGCACACCTCGAGGGGATCCGCGCCCATCTCCACCAACGCCCTCCCACTTCCGGCGGTCAAACCCCCAACGCCCGCTCACTTACGGCGGCCAAAACCGAAACGCCCTCCCACTCCACGTCCCCCCAGGCCGGCCCAACGCCCGCCGTCAACCTGAAGTTCCTCGTCGAGGGCGAGGAGGAGGCAAGCTCCCCCCACCTGGCCGCGCTCCTGGAGGAGCAGGCGGAAAGGCTCCGGGCCGACGTCGTCCTTTTCTCCGATACCCAGCTGTGGCGCGAAGACCACTCGGCCTGTGCGTTGGCCTGCGCGGGATCCTCAAGGCGGACCTGGAGGTGTTCGGCCCGGAGCGCGACGTCCACAGCGGCGCCGTTTCCGGCAACGCCCCCAACCCGGTGTTTGAACTGAGTCGGCTCCTGGCCCGGCTGCATGGCGAGGACGGCCGGATTGCGATCCCGGGGTTCTACGACGACGTCGAGCCGCTCCCCGGGGACCTGCGGCAGGCCATCGCGGACCTTCCCTACACCGACGAGGACTGGCTCAGCCGGTCCGAAACCGGCGCCATCACCGGCGAGGAGGGATACACGGTGCTGGAGCGGCTGTGGCTGCGGCCCGCCGTCGAGGTCACGGCCCTCGTGGCCGGCGATCCCGGCGAAGTCTCCCGCGGCGCGGTGCCGGCTGTTGCCGCCGCTGACCTGACGTTCCGCACTGTCCCGGGCCAGCGGGTGGAGAAGTTGGCGGACCTGCTGCAGCAGTGGGTGGATGCAACCATCAGCGGCGCCTTCCACCACCGGCTGACGGTGGACCTGGACACGGCCCAGGAGCCGTACCGCACCCCGGACCACCCCGCCGTTTCAGCGCTGGAACGGGCCATGGCGCGGGGCTTCCGTGCCGGCGCGGTCGGCCGGATGGGCAACGCGGGCGGCGGACCGGCGGAGCTGCTGGCCCGCGTGCTCCGCGCCCCGGTGCTGTTCTTCGGCACCGGGCTTGTGGAGGACCACTGGCATGACAGCGACGAAAGCGCCAGCCTGGACGTCCTCGAGAACGGCGCCGTGACGCTGGCCTGCTTCTGGGACGAGCTTGCAAGGATGCAACGAGCAAAGGACGACGGCGATGGACACATTCCCGAGTGACGGCACCGGCGGCGCGGGTACAGGCAGCGGTGGGAACGTCAGGACCTTCGGCATCGAGGAGGAACTCCTCCTGGTGGATCCGGGCAGCGGCGACGCCGTGCCCATGGCGGGGGCGCTCCTGGACCTGTATGTGCGGCCGTTCGAGTCCAGTGCCGGCCCGGTGCTCACAGCCGAATTCCAGCAGGAGATGATCGAGGTGGTCACGCCGCCGCATTCCACCATGGCCGCGCTTGAGGCGGACATCGTGGCCGGGCGGGCCATTGCGCACCAGGCGGGGGAGGACGTGGGGGTGCGGGTAGCCGCACTCGGAACGTCCCCGCTGCCCTGCGACCCGCATCCGGTGAAGCTGCGGCGCTTCGCGGCCATGGCGGAGGAGTACGGGCTGACAGCGCGGGAACAGCTCACCTGCGGCTGCCACATCCATGTGGCAATCGAATCGCCGGAGGAGGGTGTGGCGGTCCTGGACCGGATCCGGAACTGGCTGCCGGTGCTGACCGCGCTCAGTGCCAACTCGCCGTTCTGGCACGGGGAGGACACCGGCTACGCCAGCTACCGGTCGCAGGTGTGGAACCGCTGGCCGTCCGCCGGGCCGCTGGAAATCCTGGGGACACCGGACGCCTACTACCAGCTGGTACACGACATGGTGGCCACCGGCGTCGCGATGGACGAGGGGATGGTCTACTTCGATGCCAGGCTCTCGCGGCACTACCCCACGGTGGAGGTCCGGCTCGCCGATGTCTGCCTGCGGCCGGAGAATACTGTGCTGCTCGCCGGGATCGCCCGGGGGCTGGTGGAAACGGCTGCGCGGGAGTGGCGGGACGGCGTCGAGCCCGTCCCGGTGCCGACGGCGCTGCTGCGGCTGGCGGGATGGAAGGCCAGCCGCTGGGGACTGCGCGGGGAACTCCTGGATCCGGTGACCAGCAGGCCGGGGCCCGCGCTCGCCGTCGTCAATTCCCTGCTGAACTTTATCCGCCCGGCGCTGGAGGACAGCGGGGACCTGCAGCGCGTGGAGGAGCTGACGGACAACCTGCTGCATGTGGGCACCGGCGCCATCCGGCAGCTGGAGGTCATGCACCGCACCGGCGACCTCGAGGATGTGGTGGAGGACGCCGCCAACTGCACGGTGGGCGTCGCGGCGGGCGGCGGCTAGGGAACCCTGCGGTGCATGACTGTTCCACGGACGGCGGCCAAAGGGACGTATGGCTGGTTCCAGTGCCGGCTGTCGGTGGAGCAGGCGCGGTTGTCCCCGAGCAGCAGCACATGTCCCGGCGGGACCTGGAACGTCCCGCCCGGGCCGCCGGGGTATGCCACGTAGGGTTCGGGCACCGGGCTTCCGTTGAGGCGGATGCTGCCGGCGGGTTCGATCACCACCCGCTCCCCGGGCAGCCCCAGGACGCGCTTGACCACGGTCCGGCCCAGTTCCGGCGAGGAGACCACCACGATGTCTCCGCGGCGGATGCGGGCCGGGTTCCGGAGGCGACGGGTGAGCACGCGCTGGCCGGGGTTCAGCGCGGGTGCCATGGACACCGAGTCCACCACCGTCACGAATAGCAGCCAGCGGCGGACAGCAAAACCTGCGACGACGGCGGCCGGCAGCGCCGCAGCCGCCGCGAGCAGGTCGGGGTTCATGGCCGGGGCGCCTGTCAGTGCCCGTGCCCGTCAGTGCCCGTGCCCGGAACCTCCGTGCCCGGCGTGCTCATGGTGGTGATGATGCTCCTCGGGGACGCGTCCGGGCGCGGCGCCGGACCGTGCCGCCGGCCCCGCGGTTGCCCTTGGGCGGCCCGGCACTATCAGTGTGCGCCGGAGGGCCGGGCAGGTCCATAACCGCTGCGCCTTTTTCAGGAGCCCGGAGTCCGGGCTTCTGTGCGGAGCAGTCCGCGCGGCTGGGGACCCCAGGGTGTGGATTTCGGGGAACGGGCATGGTGCCATGGGAGGGTCCGGTGCCGCCACCGCGCGGCCCTGGCAGGGAGGAACATCATGTGGATCTCCAGGAAGCAGGATCCAGCGGACGCAGGTGCGGGCGGGAAGTCCCAGAGCGCAGCCATAGCCTCCCGGCTGAACTGGCTGCGGGCCTCGGTGATGGGCGCCAATGACGGGATCGTCTCTACTGCCGGGATGGTGGTGGGGGTGGCCGGAGCCGCCGTGGATACCAGCGCCCTGGTGGCGGCGGGCGTGGCGGCAGTGATCGCCGGCGCGCTTTCCATGGGGGTGGGGGAGTACCTGTCGGTTTCCAGCCAGCGGGACTCCCAGAAGGCCGAACTGGCGCACGAACAGCGGGAGCTTGACACCGATCCCGCCTACGAGACCTCGCACCTGGCCGAGCTGTTCTCCGCCCAGGGTATTGACCCGCCCCTCGCCCGCCAGGTGGCGGAGCAACTGATGGCCCAGGGTGCCCTGACGGCGCACGCCCGGTACGAACTGGGGATCGAACCCGGCCGGCTGACCAGCCCCTGGCATGCAGCATGGTCATCAACCGCTTCCTTTGTCCTCGGCGCCCTCATCCCGTTGATCACCATCCTGTCCTCTCCGCGGCCCATCGCCGTGCCGGTCACCATGGGATCCGTCGTGATTGCCCTGGCGATCACGGGATCGCTCGCCGCGCGGCTGGGCCGTGCCCCGTGGAAGCGGGCTGCCCTGCGCACCGTCGCCGGCGGACTTGCCGCGACCGCCATCACCTTTGGCATCGGTTCCCTCATCGGCCAGCAGCTCTGACCCCGGCCCGCGGAACTTGGCATCCAGCATCCCTCCGTAAGCCGGGTCTTTCTGCCCTAGATGGCGGTGCCGCCCAGGAGTTGACTGGAATTGCGGGCCCAGCGCCCGCGGGGCGCGGACAGCATCAGGCTTTCCCCCGTCCCGAACAGAAAGGAAAATCAGTGAAAAAGTGGTATCGGTGGCAGGACTACGTGGCCGTCGCCGCCGGACTCTTCACCGCCGCCGCGGTCCTGTTCACCCGGCAGGAAGGCATGTCCACCACCCTGATGCTCGTGCTTGGCGCGCTCCTGGCGGTCAGCGGCATCGTCAACCTGGCCATGCCCGGAACCCCGGCAATGGAGTACGTGCAGGCCGTCCTGGCCGCCGTCCTGGTCCTCTCGCCGTGGCTGGGGTCCTACACCTCCGCAACGGGGGCAGCCTGGACGTCATGGATCGCAGGGGCTGTGGCCCTGGTGGTCACTGCGGTTGCCATCCGGCCCAGCATTGAGGTCCATCACAACATGCGCATGTCGCACTAGCAGGAAGGTGATCCGCCATGACTGAAGTGCTGCGGTATGAAGTCGGGTCCGGGACCATCCTCGTCGAGGCTGACGACAACAGCTACGGCGTGGACCACCCGGCCCGCAACGAACAGGGAATCCTGGATGTGGGCCGGCGCCTGGAAGATGCGCTCGCCAGTGTCCGCCCTGCCGCCCATGCCGCGCTGGAGGCCATGGCGGAACTCACCCCTGAGCAGATGGAGATCGAATTCGGCGTGAAACTTGCCGGGGACGCCGGGGCGATGATTGCCAAAAGCACTGCCGACGCCCACTTTGTCCTCCGCATGTGGTGGACTCCGGAGACGGTGCCCCTGCACGGGGAAGAGACTCCCTGAGAGGACAATGCGATGTTCGAGTTCCTGGACAGGGCCGACGCCGGCCGGCGGCTTGGGCAGCGGCTGGCCGGCCTGCGGGGCCGGGACGTGGTGGTGCTGGGCCTGCCCCGCGGCGGAGTTCCGGTGGCGTTCGAGGTGGCCAAAGCCCTCGACGCCCCGTTGGATGTGATTATGGTCCGGAAACTCGGCGTTCCGTTCCAGCCGGAAGTGGCGATGGGCGCCATCGGTGAGGGCGGTGCCCGGGTTTTGGATGAACGTGTCCTCTCCCTGGCCCGCGTCACGGAAGAGGACCTGGCCGCCGTCGAAAAGAATGAACGCCAGGTGCTGGAGGACCGCACGGCCCGCTACCGGCAGGGGCGCCCGCCCACGGACCTGCGCGGCCGCACCGCCGTGGTGGTGGACGACGGCATCGCCACCGGCTCCACCGCCCGGGTTGCCTGCCACATTGCCCGGCAGCTCGGGGCGGCCCGGGTGGTCCTGGCCGTCCCCGTGGCCCCGGCGCGTGCCATCCCGTCGCTGAAGGAGGCGGACGACGTCGTCTGCCTGGCCACGCCGCGGAACTTCCAGGCGGTGGGCTACTACTACTACGATTTCTCGGCCACGGAGGACGACGAAGTGGTCCGGCTGCTCAACGACGCCGAACGCCGGCTGCGGCTGATCCGCGAAACCGCCGCCGAGGAGGGCATTCTGCAGGGTGAAGGAGCGGAGGAAGAGGTGGAGATCCCGGCCGGGGCAGTGCGGCTGCCCGGCAACCTGTACCGGCCCCCCGGGTGTGAAGGCATGGTCATTTTCGCCCACGGCAGCGGAAGCAGCCGGCACAGTCCGCGCAACCGGTTCGTGGCGTCAGTCCTCCATGATGCCGGGCTGGGCACGCTGCTGATTGACCTGCTCACCCCGGCCGAGGAAGTGGACCGGAGCAATGTGTTCGATATTGCCCTGCTGGCACGCCGGCTGGGGTCCGCCACCCGCTGGGTGGAATCACGGCAGGACGGCTGGCGCGGCCGGATCGGCTACTTCGGTGCGAGCACGGGAGCCGGCGCGGCGCTCTGGGCAGCCGCCGAACTGGACGCCAACATAGCGGCAGTGGTGTCCAGGGGCGGGCGTCCCGACCTTGCCGGCGCACGGCTCGCCGCCGTGCGTGCCCCCACCCTGCTGATTGTCGGCGGAGCCGATCCCCAGGTGCTTGCCCTCAACCGCGAGGCCCAGTCCCTGATGCGGGCCACCACCCGGCTGGAGATCGTTCCGGGGGCGACGCATCTTTTCGAGGAGCCCGGAACACTGGCCAAGGCGGCCGAGCTGGCTGCCGGATGGTTCAGCCAGTACCTGCTCCCGTCACGGGAAACGAATGTTGCGCGGGAGGTGCAGCGATGAACGCCGTCCACGAGGATTCGGGCAGGGGACCGGAGCTGGCGGAAATCCAAGCCCTGGCGCGGCCGTTGACTGGCATCGGCGATTTGGACGGGCTGGTCAGCCTGTCCGCGTCCGCCCGGTTCGTGTGCCTCGGCGAAGCGTCCCACGGCACCCGCGAGTACTACCGCTGGCGGGCCCTGCTCAGCCGCAGGCTCATCGAGGAACACGGGTTCACCTGGATCGGGGTGGAGGGCGACTGGCCGGACTGCTGGCGCATCAACCGCTGGGTCCGCGGGGAAGCGGACCAGGAGCTCGACGCCCGCCAGTTGCTGGCAGGCTTCGAGCGCTGGCCCACGTGGATGTGGGCCAACCACGAGGTGGCTGGCTTCCTCACCTGGCTCCGCGAATGGAACCTCAACCTGCCCGGGCACCGGCGCACGGGCTTCTACGGGCTCGATGTCTACTCCCTGTGGGATTCCCTCCGCGAAATCTTCAACTGGCTGGACGCGAACGCCGCCGACTCGCTGCCCGCGGCACTGCGGGCCTGGCAATGCTTCATGCCCTTCCGCGAGGACCCGCAGCGGTACGCCTGGAGCAACCGCCTGGTGCCGCAGTCCTGCGAGGCGGACGTGGTGGCGCTCCTCGCTGAGGTGCACCGGCGGACCCTGGGGCGGTTGCATGAAGATCCCTCTGCATTCGACGCCGTACAGAACGCCGTCGTGGCCGCCAACGCTGAACGCTACTACCGGACGATGGTCCGCGGCGACCGCCAGTCCTGGAACATCCGCGACTACCACATGAGCGACACTATCGACCGCCTCGCCAGCCACCACGGACCTGATTCCAAGGGGCTGGTCTGGGCGCACAACACCCATGTTGGCGATGCCCGGGCCACCGACATGGCCGACGACGGCATGGTCAACGTCGGCCAGCTGGTGCGTGAGCGGCATCCGGGTTCTTCTGTCCTGGTCGGCTTCTCCTCGTTCACGGGGACCGTCACAGCCGCTCGCGAATGGGGGTCACCGGAGCAGGCCATGGACGTCCCGGAAGGCGTGCACGGCAGCCACGAGGAGCTCCTCAACCAGGCGCTGGGAGGGCCGGCAACGCTGGTCTTCGGTTCCCGCCGGTCCGGGCCCTGGCTGTCCAACTGGCGGGGGCACCGGGCCATCGGGGTGGTCTACAACCCGCAACGGGAGCGGGGAAACTACGTCCCCACCGTCATGGGACAGAGGTACGACGCGCTGATCTGGTTCCCAAAGACAACCGCGCTGCGCCCGCTCCACCACGAACACCGGCCCAGCGAGCCGGAACTGGAAACCGAGCCCAGCGGGTTCTAGCGGCTCCTGTCCCGGCCAAGGCCCGCAGTCACTTCACGGTCTGGCCCAGGATTTGCCGGGCCACGAGCCGGTCGACGCCGGGCAGATGGGTTGCGCGGATGACCCACCGGCGGGCCAGGCGCTGGACCCGGTTCGCCGGGAGGAACGACCGCGCCGCACGGCGCCCCGCCTTTTGGGCCGCCTCCACCTGCGGCCGCCACCGCTCTTCAAACACGCCGAGGGCTGCGCTGACACCGTCCGGCGAGGAGGCGGGGCCGAGCAGGTCCCCGAGCAATGCACCGCCGGCAATAGCGAGTGAACCGCCCTGCCCGGCGAGGAGCGAGACCGCCCCGCCGGCGTCACCGACCAGGACCGTGGCGCCCCTGTGCCACACCGGCATGATGGTCTGTGCAACCACGTCGTCGTAGGGATATTCCGGGCAGAGTTCGAGGAGCCGGTCCACGGTGCTGCCCAGGCCGTCGAATTCGTTCCGCAGCCGCTCCCGCGCACTCGTGGCCAACGGGCCGGAGTCCGTGCTCCCCGCGTCCCGGTAGACCAGGAAAGCGGCCACCTGGTCGGTCCGGAGGCTGTAGATCCCGGCCATCCGGCCGATGCTGTCCGTCAGGACGAACCGGTTCCGGAACCGGCTGGCCAGCTTCGGGTCCTCGGCAATGAACGCCGCCGCGCGCATGCCCAGGGGGTGCAGGTAGTCACGTTCGGGGCCGAAGATACGGGCGCGGACTTCGGAATGGATGCCGTCGGCACCCACCAGTACGTCCCCGGTGAGCACCTCGCCGGTGGGGCCGACGACGGCGGCACGGACGCCGCCGTCGTCGTCATTCCATGCCCCGGCCAGCCTCGCCCCGTAACGGATCCGCACCCTTCCGGCGGGGACGTCCGCCAGGGCAGCCAGTGCTGCCCGCTCCATGTCCGGGCGAAGGAGGCTCAGGACGTTGCCGCCGGCCAGGCGGGAAAACTGCCCGTAGTCCAGGCTGCAGGTGCGGCGTCCCCTCGTGTCCACATACTCCACCGCGTCAGGGCGGTACGCCGCCGCAGCGAGCCGCGGGTAGAGGCCGATCCGCTCCGCCGCGTCCACGCCCGGGCCGAAGAAATCCATCATGTAGCCGTCGGGACGCGGACCATCCGATTTTTCCAGCAGCGCCACGTCCCAGCCGGCTAGCCCCAGCTGCCGGGCTGTGACCAGGCCGGCTATGCCGGCCCCAACGACAATTGCTTTCATGCCGGCTGGACCCCCTCGCAGGCCCTAGCGTACGTCGATCACGCCCATCATGCCGAGGTCCTCGTGGTCAAGGATGTGGCAGTGATACACGGAGCGGCCGCGGAAATCCTCGAAAGCCACCCTGACCTTCACGCGCCCGTTGGCCGGAACGTTCACCACGTCCCGCCAGCGGGGTGTGCCGGCCTCGCGCCCGCCCTCCTCAATGACCTGCATGGGCCAGACGTGGAGGTGGAAGGGGTGGTCCATGGGGCTTGCGTTGACGATGGTCCATTCCTCCACGCTCCCGGCAGTGACCACCGTGTCTGTCCTGGCTGCATCGAACTCCCTGCCGTTGATGGTGAAACCCCCCATGCCCATGCCCATGGCCATGGTGAGCTGGCGGTGGGCGGCCACCACGGATTGCCGCAGGTCACCGAGCCCCTGCGGTGCGACGGCGGCAGCTGGCGGGGCAGCCGGCTCCCCGGACACCTGGAGCGTGGCCAGGGCGATGCTGTCCGGCACCTCCTGCGGAGCGCGCTGGCCGAATCCGGGACCCATCATGCCGGGCATGCTGCCCCGGTTGTACCGGTAGGCGCGCAGGACGGCGTTGCCGGGCTGTGCGGTCACCAGGAGGTCGGCCCGGTTTCCGGGTGCCAGCAGCAGCTCTTCCACTGCCTCCGGATCCTGCGGCCCGCCAAAGTCGATGCCCAGGAGTTGCAACTGCTGCCCGTCCAGCCGCAGCCGGAGATAGCGGGCCACGCAGGCGTTGACGATCCGCCACCTTTCCCGTTGTCCGGGACGGGCCGAGAATTGCGGATTGCTTTGGCCGTTGACCAGGACCAGTCCGCCCTCGCGGCCCATCATCCGTTCCATGGGCGACACCGCGCTGATGGTGCCGGCGGAATCCACGGCGGTGTCCGTTACCACCAGGATGCGTTCAGCGCTTGCTTCGACGGGTACGGGGTCCTCGACAATGATTGCCCCGCAGAGGCCGGCGAAGAGCTGGTCCGCCACGGTGCCGTGGTGGTGCGGGTGGTACCAGTACACGCCCGGCGGATGGTCCGCGGGGAGCCGGTATTCGTAGTCGAAGGCGCGGCCGGGTTCCACCGGGACGAAGACGTTGTCCGCGTTGCCTTCGGGTGAGACGTGGAGGCCGTGCAGGTGCAGGTTGGTGACCTGGTCCAGGTTGTTGACGAGCCTGATCTTCAACGTGTCGCCTGCCCGTAGGCGCAGTGTGGGCCCGGGGACGCTTCCGTTGTAGGCCAGGGCTGAAACCTGCCGGCCGGCCAACTGCACCAGCGCGGGAGCGGCTTCCAGCTCAACCTGCAGCTGCCCGGCCGAGCTGGACTCCTGGTTCGGCTGGACCGGGCTGCTTCCGGGAACCGGTGCATCCCTGCCGGCCAAAGTCCAGACCAGCCCAACGCCGCCGGCGGCAGTGCCCGCAACGCCCAGCCCGCCCAGGAGCAGCGCCTGCCGGCGGCTGAGGGGACGCATTAGCGGCCTTCGTTGAGTATCCTGAGCCGTTCGCGGTACTCGTCCGCGGTCAGTTCACCCCTGGCGAAGCGCTCATCCAGGATCTGGCGTGCAGTGTCCCGCCCGGCGGGGAAGTACCGGCCGTCCTGCCCGGGCTGTCCGTGGCGGCTGCGGACTCCACCGGTGGAGACCAGCACCACCAGCCACACAAGGAGCGCGATTCCGATGAGCAGAAGGAGGCTCCACAGCCACATCCACCCCATGCCTTGTCCGTAGCCCCACATCATTGCCGGTGCCTTTCTTCTCCATCCCTACCCTGATTCTTGGCCCCGTCCGGGCCGGAAGATAGAGTCCGAAGTCCTGCCCCGGCGGGGGCCAGCCCAGGGGGCACCGCGGGCGCCCCCGTATCAGGCAGCCTTGCGCCGGTAGGCGGCGATTGCGAAGGCATAGCCGGCCACCAGGATGCCGGCGAGCCAGGCCATGGCTATCCAGATCCCGGTGCCCACAGGCTCCTGGGCGAACAGGGCCCTGATGGTGTCCACGATGGACGTGACCGGCTGGTTCTCGGCGAACCAGGCCACCGGGCCGGGCATCGAGTCCGTGGGCACGAATGCGGAGCTGATGAACGGCAGGAAGATCAGCGGGTAGCTGAAGGCGCTGGCGCCGTCCACGGTCTTGGCCGAGAGGCCGGCCAGCACCGCGATCCAGGTCAGCGCCAGGGTGAACAGCACCAGGATCCCGGCGACGGCGAGCCAGGCGGCGGGGGAGGCTCCGGTGCGGAACCCCATGGCCAGGGCGACGGCGACGACCACCGCCACGGAGGCCAGGTTGGCCGCCAGCGAGGTCAGCACATGGGCCCACAGGACACTGGAGCGCGCGATCGGCATGGACTGGAACCGTTCGAAGATCCCGCCCTGCAGGTCCAGGAAGAGCCGGTACGCGGTGTACGCCACCCCCGAGGCAATGGTGATGAGCAGGATGCCCGGAAGCATGTAGTTGACGTACGCGTCCGGGGAACCGGTGCTGATCGCGCCGCCGAACACGTACACGAACAGCAGCATCAGCGCGATGGGGGTGACCGCCGTCGTGATGATCGTGTCCGGGCTGCGCAGGATATGGCGCAGGGAGCGGCCGGTCAGGACGCCGGTGTCGGCAAGGACGTGGGTGCTCATCGTGGTTCCTTTCGCGTGTCACCGACGAGGGCGAGGAAGACGTCCTCAAGGGAGGGCTGCTTCTCCACGTACTCCACCTTCGCGGGCGGGAGGAGCTGCTTGAGCTCGGCCAGGGTGCCGTTCTGGATGATGGTGCCCTGGTGCAGGATGGCGATCCGGTCCGCCAGCTGTTCCGCCTCGTCCAGGTACTGGGTGGTGAGGAGCACGGTGGTGCCCCCGCCGGCGAGCTGCCGGATGGTCTGCCACACCTCGATCCGCGCCTGCGGGTCCAGCCCGGTGGTGGGTTCGTCGAGGAAGATGACCGGCGGATCGCCGATCAGGCTCATGGCAATGTCCAGCCGGCGCCGCATGCCGCCGGAGTACGTGGCCGCCCTGCGGTCCCCTGCCTCCGCAAGGTCGAAGCGGGCCAGCAGGCTGTCAGCCACCGCGCCGGGGTCTTTCACGTGCCGCAGCCTGGCCACCAGCACCAGGTTCTCCCGCCCGGTGAGTACCTCGTCCACCGCGGCAAACTGGCCGCCCAGGCTGATGGAGCCGCGCACCCCGGCCGGCTCCGCGCCGACGTCGAACCCGTTGACCGAGGCGGTGCCGGCGTCGGGCCTGAGCAGTGTGGAAAGGATCCGCACCAGCGTGGTCTTTCCGGCGCCGTTGGAGCCGAGGAGCGCGAAGATGCTCCCGGCTTTCACTTCGAAACCAACGCCGCGCAGCACCTGCAGGTCCTTGAACGACTTCTCGATGCCCTGCACCCGGATGGCGGGGTCCAGGGCCCGCGCGGCGGTCATGGCCTGGCTTCCTTCCTCTTCGCGTCCTCAACTGCTTCGATGAGGCGGGTGCGTTCCTTGTCGATCCAGCGCTTGCCGCCGTAGGCCTGGGCGAACGATTCGGCGAATTCCACGGGGTCGTCTCCCACGATGTCGCCAACGGGCGTGCCGTCCGCAGCGGCGCGCTCCCAGAGGTCCGCGAGGTCGGAGAACATCTGGACGATCGTGTCGCCCTCGGTGACGCCGCCGTAGTACATGAGGTAGCGGTTGTAGGCGTTCGCCGCTGTGAGGTAGGGCTCGGGCAGCGCATCCATGCGGGCCTTGGCCTGCTTGTACTGCTTCTTCTGCTCGAGCGGTCCGGTGAGTGCTTCAATCCATTTGGCGGCCATGTCAGTTTCCTCCGTGGTGGAGCTGTTCGATACGTTCCGCGAGGAAGCTCCATGTCCTCCAGAACTCTTCGAGTTCCTGCTTGCCCTGCGTGTTGAGCGAGTAGACCTTGCGCGGCGGGCCCTTCTCGGACGGGACCTTTTCTACGTCCACCAGGCGGCGCTGCTCGATCCTGATCAGCAGCGCGTACACGGTGCCTTCGGCGATGTCGGAGAAGCCCTGCTCGCGCAGCCGCGCCGTGATTTCGTAGCCATAGGCCGGTTGCGCGGCCAGGATGGCCAGCACGATGCCCTCCAGGGTGCCCTTCAGCATCTCGGTCATCTGCTTGCCCATTTTTATCGGCCACCTTCGGCTACTCAGTGTTACTAACTACCAGTACATAGTAACGCTGAATACCGCGGGCGCAAGGGCCCCCACGCAACACCGGCCGGGGGAGGACTTAGGTGAGCGCTCCGGGGCGGACCTTCACGGCGCGGAGGGAGCGCATCAGTGCGACGGCGGTCAGCGACCCGGCAGCCAGGATGGACGCCAGCACCACCACTTGGAAGCGGCCGGCCTCAAGGGGCGAGGCGCCGCCGAAGATGGCACCGACGAAGGCGCCGGGCAGGGTTACCAGGCCGGTGGTCTTGGTCTGGTCCGTGGAGGGGATCAGTGCCGCGTGCACGGACTCGCGGGCCTGCCTGAGGGTGGCCCGGCCGGGCGTTGCGCCGAGTGCCAGCCAGCCCTCCACCTCGTCCCACTGCTCCCGCACGGCCTCATAGAACCGGCGGCCCGCCAGGACGGCGATGGTCATGCAGTTGCCGATCACGATGCCGCCAACGGCCAGGACGTAGCGCGGCGCGAACTCGATGGCGCCGGTGCCGAACACCACGCCGAGGGTCACCAGGATGCCGGCCGCCATGGTGGCGGACACCACGGCGAACCGCTGCCACGACCATCCCAGCCTGCGGGTGGCAGTCGCCGCGGCCACGGTGAACATGACCAGGAGAGCCGCCGCAACCCACAGCGGATCGGTGATGATGCCGCCCAGGACCAGGCTGATGAGCGCCAGCTGGGCCGCCCCGCGGAGGATGGCGGCGGCGGGAGCAGCGTACGACGGCGTCCGCGAGCCCCACAGGATGCCCACCGTGAGTGCCACCAGGATGGCGAGGGCCACGAGGGTGGGCACCAGGGCGGCAAGGTCAGGCATGCTGCCAGCTTAGAGGAGGTGCCTAGGCGTGCTGACTGAACCCCTCCGCCAGGTTCTTGGGACCCTGCACAATGATCTGGTCGTCGTCGTACAGGACCGTCTGCGCGGTGGTGTGCGTCCAGGCCCCGGCGGGCCTCTTCACGGCCACGATGGTGATCCCGTACTGGTCGCGCAGTCCCAGGACGCCCAGCGGCCGGTCCCGGGCCACCAGCGGCGGCTGGGTGCGGATCATCACGAAGTCGTCCTCGAACTCCACGTAGTCCAGGATGGAGCCGCGAACCAGGTGCGCCACCCGTTTGCCCATGTCGTGCTCGGGCCGGATCACGTTCTCGACGCCGAGCTGGGCCAGGATTTCGGCGTGCGGTTCGCTGATGGCCTTGGCCCAGATCTGCGGACGCTTGAAGGTGAGCAGCCGGGAAGTGGTCAGGATGCTGGCCTCAAGGTCGGTGCCGATGCCCACCACCACCCGGTCGAATTCGTGCACGGACAGCTGGCGGAGCACGGCCTCCTTGGTGGAGTCGGCGCGGACCACGTGCGTGAGGAGGCCGTTGTAGGACTGGACGATCTCCTCGTTGCTGTCGATGCCCAGCACCTCCGTGCCCTGTGCCTCCAGTTCCAGGGCCAGCGACCCGCCGAACCGGCCCAGCCCGATCACTGCCACGGAGTCGGCCTGTGCGGCGCGTCCGGCTCGCCGGGAAAACATGTCCTTAGCCAATGAGGGGCCTTTCCTTCGGGTATTCGTACATGATGGGGCGGCTGCGGAGAGCCAGGGCGGTGCCGAGCGTAACGGGGCCCAGGCGGCCGATGAACATGAGCAGGATCAGCACCACCTGGCCGGCCGGAGGCATTCCCGCCGTGATGCCGGTGGAGAGCCCCACTGTGGCGAAGGCGGAAACCACCTCGAAGAGGATCCGTTCCTGGCCGAAGTCGGTGATGAGCATCAGGAACATGGTGGACGCGTGATGAGGGCGATGGCCAGCAGGACCACCGTGATGGCCTGGCGGTGGACGGCCCGGGAGAGGCGCTTGCCGAAGATGTTCACAGCCGTGCCGCCGCGCAGTTCGGTGGCCATGATGAAGAACAGGACGGCGAAGGTGGTGATCTTCAGGCCGCCCGCCGTGCCGGCGGGGCCGCCGCCGATGAACATCAGGATGTCCATGCCCAGCCAGGACACCGGGTGCATCTGGCTGATGTCGATGCTGTTGAAACCTGCGGTGCGGGTGATGGTGGACTGGAAGAACCCGCCCAGGACCCGTTCGCCGGGAGGCAGCGCACCCAGCGTGGCGGGGTTGGTCCACTCCGCGGCCGTCAGGAACACGGTGCCGCCGGCCAGGAGGGTGGCGCTCCCCAGCAGCACCAGCTTGGTGTGCATGCTCCAGAACTTGGGCGTGCGGAACTCGCGGCGAAGTTCGAACAGGACGGGAAAGCCAAGCCCGCCGATGATCACGCAGCGGCGATGGGCAGGCACACCCAGGGATCGCTGACGAACCCTATGAGGTTGTCCGAGTACAGGGCAAACCCCGCGTTGTTGAAGGCGGAGATCGAGTGGAACACCCCGTGCCACAGTGCCTCGCCGGGGGAGTAGCCGTAGCCCAGCAGGAACCGCAGTATCAGTACCAGGGCCAGCGTGACCTCAACGAGCAGGGTGATGATGAAGACGCCCAGCAGGACCCGGCGGACATCGCCGAAGCCAGTGCTCTTGGTTTCGGCTGCCGCCAGCATTTTGGAGCGCAGGCCCAGCCGCCGGGCGGTCAGGACACCCAGCAAAGTACCGAAGGACATCACGCCGAAGCCGCCCACCTGGATCAGGACCAGGATCACCACCTGCCCGAAGCCGCTCCAGAACACCGGTGTGTCCACGGTGATCAGCCCGGTCACGCAGACGGCCGAGGTGGCGGTGAACAGGGCCTCCAAGAGGGAGGCGCCGCCGTCGCCGTTCCGTGCCACGGGCAGCATCAGAAGCGCTGTCCCAACGCCGATGGCCAGCGCGAATCCCAGGACGATCAGCTGGGCGGGGTGCAGCGGCAGCAGGCGGCGCACGAGCCTCTGGAGGGTGGAGAGCTGCTGGTTCTGGAAGGCTGCGACGGAGCGGCTGTAGCCGGCAAGGACAAGGCTTGGTTTCCGCCTCCGCCGCGGTGGGGTGGGACCGCGCTGGTAGGCCTTCAGATGCATAGGCGTCACGTTAGCACCGGGCGGCGGAAGCCGTCGTATCCAGGCCAATGCCCGTGGTCCAAAGCCTCTACCGCGGCATATCCGCCGCTTGTATGATGTGGACCGGAGAGCCGGGAAGCCTGGTCGGCCCGCAGACGTCCCCGCCTGCGGCACGTGCATGGCAGCCGCCTGTGCGTGAGTGACGAGACCACGGAACGGCCGGCCATGCACACAGAATCAACCCCCGTTGTCCACACTTCCCGCCTGGTGAAGAACTTCGGCAGGACCGCCGCGCTGGCGGGCCTGGACCTGACCGTCATGCCCGGCGAGGTCCACGGCTTCCTGGGGCCGAACGGCGCGGGAAAGTCCACCACCCTGAGGATCCTCCTGGGGCTGATCCGGCCCACTTCGGGAACGGCCAGGGTGTTCGGCATTGACCCCTGGGCCGAGCCGGTCCGGGCACACCGGGAGGTCGCCTACGTTCCCGGGGACGTGACGTTCTGGCCCAACCTGTCCGGCGGCGAGGTGATCGACCTGCTGGCAGGGCTCCGCGGCGGCGCCGACGAAACCCTGCGCCGGCAACTGATCGAGGAATTCGATTTCGATCCGCGGCGGAAGGCCCGCACCTATTCCAAGGGGAACAGGCAGAAAGCGGCCCTGATTGCGGCCTTTTCCCGCCGCGCCAGGCTCTACCTGCTGGATGAGCCAAGTTCGGGGCTGGACCCGGTGATGGATGCTGTCTTCCGCCGGCACGTCCGGCGGGTCACCGGGGAGGGGGCCACCGTGCTGCTGTCCAGCCACATCCTGGCCGAGGTGGAACAGCTGTGTGACCGGGTGACCATCATCAGGTCCGGAATTGCCGTGGAGTCGGGGACCCTGGCCGAGCTCCGGCACCTGACCCGGACCCGCTTCCGGATTACCGCCACCGTGCAGCCGGACGTGCTGGCGGCCCTGCAGGCTTCCACAACGTCCGCGTTGACGGGGACGCCATCGAGTTCGACGCCGATGCCACCCACCTCGGCGCCGTGCTGGACGCGCTCGCGTCGGCGGGCGTCACCGGCATTACTGCCGCGCCGCCCTCCCTCGAGGAGCTGTTCCTGCGGCACTACAGCGACCAGCCGGACGGGCAGCAGAGCCAGGCCCAGCAGGTTCAGGCCCAGCAGGCCCAAGCCGAACAGACCCCGGCCGAACAGACCCAGGCCCAGCAGGGCCAGGTGCTCTGATGCGCGCCGTCCTGCGCCTGGCACTGCTCCAGGCACGCCGCGACCGCGCAGTCCTTGCGGCGTGGATACTCGGCATCGCCGGGCTGGGGTACGCCGCCGCCACCGCCATCACCACCCAGTTCGCGGCGGATACCGAGCGGGCCGCCCTGGTTGCCGTGGCAGCAGCCAGCCCGGCGTTCCTGTTCCTGCGCGGCCTCCCGGACGGCATCAGCTTCGGCGCGGTCACCTTCTTCCAGGGGTTTTCCTTCACCGCGGTGCTGGCCGGGCTGATGGGCGCGTTCCTGGTAGTCCGGCACACGCGGGCGGATGAGGACCAGGGCCGCTTCGAACTCGTCGGCTCCACGGGCGTAACCCGGTCCGCGCCGCTGCAGGCCACCCTGCTGCTTGGCACCTTCGCCATTGTGGTCCTCGCCCTGGCCGTCGCCGGCGGTTTCATTGGGGCCGGCCTGCCGGTCGACGGTTCCTTCCTGGCCGGGGCGGCGGTGGGCGCCGTGGGTCTGTTATTCGTGGGCACCGCGGCCCTCGTGGCCCAGGTGATGCCGTCCGCCCGCACCGCCAGCGGCACGGCTGCGGCGCTGGTGGGTGCCGCCTATCTGCTCCGGGGCGCCGGCGACGCCCTCGGAACCGCCGAGCTGTCAACCCTGCAGGTCACCGCCGCCTGGCCCTCCCTCCTCTCGCCGATCGGCTGGGGCCAGCGCGTCCGGCCCTTCACCGAGGCCGATCCGCTGCCGCTGCTGGTCCTGGCCGGCGCCGCCGTGATCCTGGGCGGGGCTGCCGTGGCGCTCCGCAGGGGGCGGGACCTGGGCGCCAGCTACGTCGCTGCCAACGAGTCGGGCCCGGAGCGTGCCCGCCGTGGCCTGGTGTCGCTGCCCGGGCTTGCGTGGCGGCTGCAGCGCGGAAGCCTGGCAAGCTGGTGCTTCACCGCCGCCGTGATGGGTGCCGTGGCCGGCGGGCTGGGACC